>CAYTOK010000012.1:6466-75364 GCA_964439595.1 uncultured bacterium
CCTTATAAAGAACTCTTGGAAGATCCTTAGATCCTTCACACTCATTCGGCTTGCCTTCTTTTGCACAAGCTTCTCCATAAGAATTCTTCCATTTTATAACCCATTCTGGAGAAACACTTTTGGGATCTTTCTCAGCTTTTTTAGTATATTCTTCCATCAAAGTCTTAAGAGCTTCTGTACCGCTCATCAATTCCAATTTATCATTAAAATAAGACGTCGCAACATCTAAAGAATCAGGAAAAGCCCTCTCAAAGTCAACTAATGAAAAATTATTCAATAAAGCCTTATAAAGAACTCTTGGAAGATCCTTAGATCCTTCACACTCATTCGGCTTGCCCTCGTTTCTACAAGCTTCCTTATAAGAATCTATCCATGTTTTAACCCACCCTAAAGAAGCAGTTTGAGGAGACTCTTGAACCTTTTGAATATACTCACTCATTAAAGTTTCAAGCCCAGCAGAAGAAGTCTTTGCCGATTCTAATTTCACATAAAATTCTGCCCCTACCTCTTTTGCAGTAAGTGGTGGTACTGTTCCCATCCTTTCAAAAGCCTTTCCAACCAATAAAAAGCCTTTTTGAGCCGCTTCAAATACGGGGTTTTTTGTTGATTTTGTAGACCCATCACCCGGAATATTTGGAGGTTGTACATTTTCACTACCTGAAGGTTTTCTCACTGAGCTCATAATGCATGTCCTATATTAGTTGAATATCTAACCATAAAATAGCATGCAAAGAATATATTTTAAAATAAAAAGTGTTTTTTTTAAATAAATACATCTAACGATTTATAGAAAGACACTAAGACATAACAAAATAAAAACTTAGAATTCAAGCTTTCTTAAGAAAACAAAGCATTCACCTTGAAAAACTTATACGCTTTAAGGATTTCTTTTGTAATAGAATGCAATAGTAGTAGAAGATTTTCCACTATTCACAAAAAGCTCCAGGGAGCTTACGCTGTTTGCCCTTAACAATCTATATCTACCATACTTGCCTTGAGCACATTGGCTAGCAAGTAAGCTTTCCATCCCCTCATCAAGGTGTTTCTCAGACGCTTGTTCCGAAAAAACCCCCTTTGATAGCAAAAACACACTAGCATCTTGCTCATTTAAATCAATAATCGGCTCAAGTTTTTTGTTTTCAAAATATACGATATCACAAATTTCGCCATCTACTCTTTGCTCTTTTGCTATCCCTATGTTCTGAAAAGCCTCATTACTAAAAAGCTTACTGCAAAAAGAGGCTAATTTATCTCGATTAGGCTGAACATATAAAGTGTCTGTTTCTTTATCTAAATAGGTCTTTTCTGCAAAAGAAGGAAAGCAATTTGAAATGCAATTAAACATTTCGATAAAAGTTGGGAGGGGCTCTTTTTTACTAAATGAATAAATATGCTGCGTAGATCTAAATGCCTCCACTTCTGGACTAATAACCCAAGGCACACTATGGCCGTAATATACATCCACTATGAATCCCATACAATCCTTATTTTACGTTATAAGACTGCGATTTTCTTTAAAAAAAACAAATAGAGAAAAAACAAGGACAACTTAAAATAACACTTCATTTTTTGCAAGAAAAAATATAGAATTGCTTTAATTCATGCCAATAAAAAAGCCCTCAAAAAGAGGGCTTTTTACTCATGATTACGCTTGCTGAGGAGTTGGCTCTTTAAAGAGCTTAGAACCCTCACCTTCCTTGCCAGAAGGAGCTGGGGGAGGCGGAGGCAATTTGCGATTAAGATTTTCAAAAAGCTTTTCTTTTTCTTTTTTCTTTTCTAAATCCCAAGTTCCGTCTCTAATAGCCAAAACATCATCTCTATCTAAGGTTTCAAAGTCCATGAGCATATCCGTCATTAACTGAACCTGATCCCTGTGCTGCAAAATAAGCGACTTAGCTAATTCATAGGCAGACCCTAAAATCTTACGGACCTCGTCATCAATAGTTTTTGCCGTTTCTTCCGAATAAGCTTTCTCATGATAATTTTGCGTACCGAGATACTGTCCCCCTTCTGCTCTTTCATCATAAGCTACAACACCAAGCCTATCTGTCATCCCCCACTCACACACCATACTCCGTACAAGACGCGTTGCTTGGGTAATATCCATCTGAGCTCCACTGGATATATCTCCTAGAAAAACTTCTTCAGCAACACGTCCTCCCATAAGAACAGCCAACTGATCTAAAATTTCTTTTCTCCAGTAATTCACCCTATTTTTCTTAGGCATAAAATGTGTAGCTCCCAAAGAAAGTCCCCTTGGAATAATAGTCACTTTATCTACAGGATCAGAGCGTTCCACGAAAAGAGCCACAATTGCGTGTCCAGACTCATGAACAGCTGTTGTTTTCTTCTCTTGAAGATCTAACTCCATACTCCTTCTTTCTTTACCATACCGAACCTTGTCACAAGCTTCTGCTACATCTTGATCTGTTACGGCGCTGCGTCCTTTACGAGCAGCTAAAAGAGCCGATTCATTTAAAATATTAGCTAGGTCAGCTCCCGAAGAGCCCGGGGTATTGCGAGCAATATTCATCAAGTTAACTTCAGGATCTAGCTTAATCTTTTGTGCATGCACCTTTAAAATCTCAAAACGCCCTTTAATATCTGGTAAATCAATAACTACCCTTCGATCAAAACGGCCAGGTCTCAAAAGAGCCTTATCAAGAACATCTGGTCTATTTGTCGCTGCAATTAAGATGATTCCTTCTGTTGCATCAAAGCCATCCATTTCTACAAGCAGCTGATTTAGTGTCTGCTCTCTTTCGTCATGTCCGCCACCCATACCTGCACCTCTATGGCGACCAACAGCATCAATTTCATCCATAAATATAATGCAAGGAGCTTGTTTTTTAGCCTGATCGAAAAGATCTCTAATACGACTTGCGCCAACCCCTACAAACATCTCGACAAAATCAGATCCTGAAATAGAAAAGAATGGTCTATCTGCTTCGCCAGCAACAGCTCTAGCTATAAGAGTTTTTCCAGTTCCAGGCGCTCCAATACACAAAACCCCTTTAGGGATTTTAGCCCCAAGAGCTGTAAATTTAGTAGGATCACGTAAAAACTCCACAATCTCTTGGAGCTCTTCTTTAGCTTCATCACAACCTGCTACATCTTTAAAGGTTGTCTTATTTTTCTCTTTAGAGATCATCTTAACAGGCGCCTTACCAAAAGTCATAGCCCCAGACCCCATACCGCCACCTTTCATCTGACGAGAAAAAACAAAATAAAGAAGTAACACAACTAAGATAACAGGCATAAGGGTCAAAAGATAACTTCCGTAATTAGGTGCTGGTTGCTCACTTTTAAAAGTCCTATCAAGCACTCTGTTATGAGGCTGATCAGGGACTTTAAAAAGCATCCCTTTATTTGCAGAAGAAAAACGACTCCACTCTTGCTTAGCTTGCGCATACCATAAAGAATATGCTTCCGAATCTTGCTTTTCTAAAGCTGTTGTGGAAAGCTCTTTATCATTAAAGAACCAAATTACAGAACTAACTGACTGTCTAGCCTTATCTAATTCTGCGACGTTTTTATCAAATTTTTCAGCTAAAACTGCATATTGATCCAAAACAGATTTATAGTTTCGAACGCTACGAAGCTGTAAAAGCCTTATATTTTGTGTGTCCTTATTTAGCTCACTTACTATTTCAGAAAGGGATCCTAAAGCAAGCTGAAACTCGGCAAGCTTATTTTGAATAGACAAAGAAGATTGCGCAGTAACAGAAGCCTCTCTTTCTAAAAGCACTAACCTCTGCTTTATAGGCTCATTACCAATTCCTAAAACAGGAGAGCGAAATCCTTGAATAAGAGCAAGAAGATCTTGACCAAATAGAGTTACCTGCTCAGAAGAGACCGTATTTTGCAACTCTAGCAGCCGTCTTTTCAAATCCTCTAAGCTAATCACCTTACTGCTCGAAAGCTCCAAAATGGTAATTGCCCCTTGTTTACCAACCATATCATATGAAGGTCCGACTACCTGATATCCCCCATAAGGAATCTGCATACCACTGAGGTGTAAAAAATACTCTGTAGATTCAATCACATTTTGGCGCAAGGCATCCATCTGTCTTTCAACTTTAGAAAGCTCCGCTTTTTGCTCATGATTACTATTTAAGAGTTCCAAGTACCGGTAACGATCTTCTCCAGTTACCGTAGATTTATCTCTAAATTTACCACTAAATGTAACTAAATTGTCATTCAAAGCCACCTTGTTACTTGATGCCGGATCAAGTAAATCTAAATTCACTAAATGCTCTACTTGGTGGCTAAAAGAAACTTTAGCCATCGGCTCTGTATTCATGCCTTGAACTGTTAGTATGACCAACATAATGGCCAGCAAAAAAATGAAAAAACCGCCGGGAAAACCCTTTTTGTCAGACTTAGAATTGTTATCACCACTCATCGTATACAACCGCTTGTTTTTAAATTGGGCAACTTTTGCACTCACAAGGCTTCTTGTGACAAATGCTACTTTATCCAGAGATTAACAGAAATGGAATATATTGTCTTTTAATTTAACATTTTTTTACATCTAATAGTTAAAAATTTCCCATCGCACGATTTATTTAAATGAATATAGAAAACAAAATTAAGATCAACTAGCATTCCTTTATTCATTAAAAAAGGAAAAACTCTTTTCATTTTAGCGGGAATTTTGTTTTTAGAGAAAAAGCAAGAAATCTTCTTCCGATCTTCTTTGCTTAAGTTATCGTACGGCACGATTTGAAAAGATTCTCTGCCTTCAGGAATTTGATAAATTAGCTCCCCCTGCATAAAAGCAAAAAGCAAAGGATTTACCTCATTAACCAGCCCTACTCTTTCCACTTCAAAGAACCAGGGTTCTAGACAATTGAATAAAGAACCAACAAGGAGCTCACCCTCTAAAAGGTAAGAAGGCAATAACTCAGAAAACCAAAAAACACGGCCCCTATCTACAACAATCTCGCCAAAATCCACATCAATACTCTTATCAATAGCTCCTTCTTGTAGAAGAGAATCTATCAACACAAGAGCCTTCCTCCCTAAAAAAGCCCCTTTTTCTTTAAGACATACTCGCACGAGTTCCTGTCTTTCCAAAGGATCCTCTATTTGAAAGTCCATAACAGACAAACAAAAACCAAAGAAGCCTTCTATTTTTTTATCGAGCAATAGACCTATGCGCCTTTGCATAGCAGATTTGACTAAAGAAATCTCCTTACCGATCTCAACTAAATTCTTCTGTATGTTTTTACCGAACCATTTTTCCATTTCAGGAAAAAGCTTTTCTCTAATTCTGGGGCGTAAAAAATGCAAATCTTTATTAGTATAATCTAGCAAATAGCTCACTTGATTTTTCGCATTCCACGCTAATAAGCTTTCTCTTGAAACTTCTAAAAGAGGCCTTAAAATTCGCATGCCCTGATAAAAAGAGCAGCCGCTCATACCTCCGCAGGAAAAAATACTAGCCCCCTCGAAAATTCTTTTTAAAATAGTCTCAGCTTGATCTTCCCTTTGATGTGCTAAAATAAGAGCTTGAGCACCAGTTTTGACGTAAATTTCTTTAAAAAAAGCATATCTTTCCTCTCTAGCCGCCTCTTCTTTATTAGAAAGAGCCGGCCCCTGAGATCTCGCAAAATAGAAAGGGAAACCCATTAATTCCACCCGGTTTTTTAGGATAAGAGACTCTGAAAAACTCTCTTCTCTCCAAGCATGGTCAAAATGTACTACAAATATATTCAGCCGTAAAAATTGACACTCTTTGCATAAAGAAAGTAAAGCTGAGGAATCAACACCGCCAGAAAAGCCTAAAAGAACAGGCTGCTTGGGATCAAGGGGGCATTCAAATGTAAAAAAATCTCTAATCACCTTAACTAAAGGATCTCTCATGTAAAATACTCTAAAAAAATCATAGAACCTTAAGCTTACAAGACAAACCTCTTTTAAGAACACTTTTAAGAATTTTTTTAGCAAGAATTGGCAACAAAAGTTCTGTTAAAAATATTGTTCTTGCACTAGAATGTCTCTGTACTATCAGATTTAACCTAAATAGAGGAAACCCTCGTGCCCATCCTTTGGAAATACTTGTTAAAAAGTTATTTTCAGTTTTTAACACTCTGCACTTCAGCATTTGTAGCAGTTCTCCTCGTTATTCGCTTCCAAGAAATTGCGCAATTTGCTTCTTCAGGAGCAAGCCTTAAACATATTGGGCTTTTTTCTCTATATCAAATTCCTTACATCCTACCGATCGCTATCCCTATATCTAGCCTTATAGCTTCTATGATCTTATTTCAACGAATGAGCTTTTACCTAGAATTCACAGCTTTAAGAGCCTGCGGGGTTGCTATAAAATCCATTACAGCTCCTATTTTACTCTCCTCCTTACTCCTTGGAGTAATAAATTTTTCTATAGCTTCTGAAATAACGCCTATTACAAGGACTAAGGCAAAGCACCTCATGTATGAGGTTATCCAAGAAAATCCGTTAATCCTAATGCAAAAAGATTCCATGCTTGGATTAAAGACCGCGGAATTTGATTTAAAAAAGTTAAAACTAGGGAAAAAGGCGGCAGAAGTCCTTTGTATTATGAGACAATCCTCCGGCGAAAGAATAGGCCTATTCACCGCTAAAGAGATTTCCACAGAAGGTAATTGTGTTATAGGAAAAGACATCTCGATTCTTTCCACGTTTGGAGCTGATCCCGAGGGGTATGATCACCTAATGATCGAAAACCAACAAGCCATGAAAATAAATAAACAGGAGCTCACAAACCATCTGCTAAAAACAGAGTGGTTTGCTAAAGACGATCTTCTTAATTTCAAAGGAATTCTACAAAAATCCTTGGTAGAAACAGCCCCTTTTCCCTCTAAATCCTTTTTAGAAATCCTCCGTAGGATTTTTTTAGGGCTATGCCCGATTACATTCACTTTAATAGGCCTTTGCTTTGGAACAAATATAGGACGCAGTAAAAAGAAAACACCCATTCTTTTTGCCTTTTCTCTTGCGGCTCTTGTCATGATTTGCTTTGTCGCCACAAAAACTCTACAAAAATTTGCTGTACTTTCTCTATTTCTGTATCTTTTACCACAACCAGTAGCTGCATTACTAAGCCTTAAATCCTTATTTTCTTCTTCTCGGGGGATTGAATGAGTCTATTTCCCATTTGGCAACGTTACTTATTCACAAATCTACTTAAAAACTTTCTGCTATTTCTTTTTTGTTTTTTCCTATTATACACTCTTATTGATTTTTCTACCCATTCCCAGGAATTCATAAAAAATGAAAAAATAGATTTCTCTAAGTTACTGATCTATTACACTTACCAGTTTATTAAAAGACTCCCCCTCCTGCTTCCTCTCTCTCTCTTAATTTCTACTATTAAAGTCCTAAGCGCTTTCAATTCCCATAGAGAACTGCTCGCCCTGCAAGCTTCCGGGGTAAACATAAAGAAGATATTAAAGCCTTTTTTCTTTTTAGCCCTGCTTTGTACACTAACTACATATGCTAACGAAGAATTGTTTTTACCCAAAACAATGGCCTACCTAGACCACATACAAAAACCAAATGAACTCAATCATTTGAAAAAAACTCCTAAAAAGCAATTTAATACATTTGTGTTAGCCGATTCTTCCAAGCTGATCTACCAACGTTTTGAGCAAGAAAAAAATGTTTTTTTTGACGTCTATTGGGTTCGCTCATTTCATGATATTTGGCGCATGAAATACCTAAGTGCCGACCCAAAAAATCCCATAGGGGAATATGTGGACCATATAACTAGGGATAATGAAGGACGTCTACAAAAGGTAGAATCCTATGAAAAATGCCGCCTCCCCCTCTTAAAATGGGAGATAAAGGAGTTAAATAAAAAACAATCAACTATAAAACATCAAAAAATCAGTACGCTCGCTCTATTTTTATTAAAAAAAGACCCCAACTCCTTTCATTTGCAAGGAGAAGTTAAAACACACTTTTTCTATAAACTAGCGATCCCCCTACTACCTTTTTTTGTCTTATTTGGTGTTTTACCTCACTGCATTTCCTATTCGAGAAGATCCCCTATTTTTCTAGTATATGGCATCTCTATTTTTTGTTTTGTTGTTCTTTTCACCCTAATACATGCCATGATTATTATAGGAGAAAATCAAACAATACCCCCTTATATAGCGATTTTCACACCCTTATTGCTATCGTTTATTACTATCTATCCAAAATACCTAAAAAAAACAGGATGATTCATGTCTTTATCAAAAACCAGCCCCTGGAATACTCGAGTTCTTATTTTTTCACACTTACTTGTCGCTATTCTTCTGGCTAGTTTATTTCTAGAAAACACTCATTTTATCTGGGTTCCCCTAGACACTTTTGCCTTTAGGTTTTTCAATTCATGGATTAAGGAAAATGTTTTTTTTCAAACTTTTTGGGCTCTTGCCAACCACAGATGGGCTGATTGGGTAGAGGACATCTGTTTTCTGCTTATTTTCAGCTGGATTATCCTTGCAACACCTAAAGAAAAAAGGCTCCAAAAAAGCGCTGAGTGCCTATTCATTTTGTTATACTCAGTTTTTGTCATACTCATTAGCAACGAACTCTTGTTCCGTGGCTTACTCCACATAGAAAGAAAAAGCCCTACATTGACACTAGACTCCTACGTCTTTTTACCTGAAAAAATAACGTGGCTAAAAGTAAAAGCTAAATCCTTAAAAAGCTTTCCAGGAGACCATGCAACCACAGCTATTTTATCCATAGTAGGATTTTACTATTTAGCAAGAAATAAGCTATCTATCCAAATCACTGCTATTTGCTATGGTATTTTTCTTTTTCTTCCAAGACTTATAGTAGGAGCCCATTGGCTAACTGATATTGTACTTGGTAGCGGGTCGATCGTTCTTATTTCTTGGGTTTGGGCATTTTGTACACCACTAGCCTCTTTTTGCATAAAAACTCTAGAAAAGCTATTCTCCAAAATAAAACAAACAACTACTAAGGCCCTACAATGAGCAAAAATCTAGATCCCTTAGCTAAACTAAAAAAACTATCCACGGAAAGCACGCTCTTAACATCCATAAGTCATCTTTTAGAGTGGGATCAAGAAACCTATATGCCTGAGGGAGCTGTCGAGTTTAGATCCTCACAAATGGAACTTTTGGCTGGTCTCATTCACAAGAAAAAAACATCCCCCTCTTTTAGAAAAGAGCTCTCTAAATTCATAGACATAGACACGGGAGAGGTTCTAAATAAAGCCCAAAGCTTAGAAAACAAGGCTGCTCTTAGAGAGTGGCGAAGAGACGTTCTTATCTCTTCTAAATTACCCACTTCCTTTGTAAAACAATTTGCTAGAGTATCTTCAAAAAGTGTTTCCGTCTGGGCTGAGGCTAAAAAAAATAATGACTTTTCTTTATTTGCTCCTCATTTACAGAAAATAGTAACTCTTTCTCAAAAACAGGCAAAACTCCTCGGCTATAAAAATCATCCTTACGATGCACTTCTTGATCTCTACGAACCTGGAATGACCACAGATTTTCTAACTCCTCTTTTTGCTGGGTTAAAAAAATCACTAATAGAAATCCTCAAGAAAGCACAAACAGGATCTATAAACTCTTTCACAAAAAGCTTTCCCAAAAACCTTCAAATGGAAGCTGGCAAGCTCCTTATAAAAGCGATGGGATTTTCTGAAAAAACAAGCCGTTTAGATCTATCTTCTCATCCTTTTTGCACAGGCATTCACCTCACAGATACTAGGATGACTACTCGCATTTCTGAAAAAGACCCTCTTTCCAGCTTACTTTCTGTTTTACATGAAGGAGGTCACGGCCTATACAATAAAAATCTACCTAAAGAGCTCTACGGAACTCCCCTTTGTGAACACGCCTCTTACGGCGTAGATGAGAGTCAATCTCGTTTTTGGGAAACAATGGTTGGTAAAGGACTCCCGTTCTGGACATTTTTTTATCCCAAACTACAGGATCTTTTCCCTGAAAATCTATCTGGGATATCACTGGAAGATTTTTATAAAAAAATCAACCAAGTAACCCCCTCCTTCATTAGGGTAGAGGCCGATGAAGTTACCTACTGCCTTCACATAATTTTACGCTTTGAGCTAGAAAAAGGGCTAATGGATGGAAGCATTGAGGTAAAAGACATTCCCCGTCTTTGGAATGCTAAAATGCAAGAAACTCTTTTTATAACTCCTTCTAATAATGCAGAGGGCTGTCTGCAAGATATTCACTGGGCGATGGGGGGTATTGGCTATTTTCCTACGTATGCTCTTGGCAACTTATTAGCTGCAGAGCTCTTTGCCCTTATGCAAAAATCCTATCCTAACTGGCAGGAGGAAATCACATCGGGCAATCTTTCTTTTTTAGAAGAGTTCCTCAAAGAAACAGTGCATAAACACGGTAGAATCTACCCTGTAAACGAACTTACTAAAAAAATCGTAGGGAAGCCACTTAGCGCCGAAGCGTATATTACTTACCTACAAAAAAAATATGAAAAGGACATTTAGCTAAAATTCTTCTCTATGGAATTACTTCTTATAAAAAAGAGCTACTTGTAAAGCTCGAAACTATAAAGTAAAAAGAAAGCGTCATGCCGAAGCAATAACTCCCGACTTTACTTGGTAAGCGTCAAATATATGAGCTAGATTGCGAAGAAAAAATTTCCCTAAAGTTGTTGAATCAAAACTTTCATCACTATTTATAAAAAGAGAAGAATGAAGAGTTTTATTAAGTTCGTCTATTTCTTTTTGAAAATAACCATCAAAATCACAAGAGAATTTTTTGAAAAAAGATTTTTTATCTAAAAGATAACCACACATAATCTTATGAATGACCCACTGTCTAATTTTATCATCGTCTGAAAGGATTAGTCCTTGCGTAATAGGGAGTCGATCATTTTCGATGCTTTTTTTGTAGAAATCCAAATCTTTAGTATTTTGAAAATAACCTTCTTTTAAAGAACTAATCGCAGATAGTCCAAATCCTATAAGGGAACTTGAAATTCCAAGATCATATCCTTGAAAATTTCTTGTAAGCTTTTGATTCAGGTGAGCTTGAGCGAGCGAATCTTGAATTTTTACAAAGTGATCGATTCCTATAGATAAATATCCTTCTTTTTCCAAACGTTCTTTAGCGTTATAGAATATTTGTATTTTTTCTTCTAAAGAAGGAAGCCTATCGATCGGGAGATTGTTTTGATGCGACCGAATTTGAGGGACATAAGCAAACGAAAATAGAGCTATCCTATCGGGTTTCATAGTTAAAAGAGTATCTAAAGTTTGATCAAAAGAAGCTATTGTTTGAAAGGGAAGTCCATAGATCAGATCTATATTAATACTATCAAAAAAAGAATCCCTAGCCCATAAAAATACTTTTTCAATAAGTTCTTTTGGTTGAATGCGACCAATAGAATTTTGTACCTGCGGATCAAAATCTTGAACTCCTAAACTGATTCTATTAAATCCCATTTTACGTAGCAGTTGAAGGTCATTGGGGCAGTGAATTGTTCTGGGGTCAATTTCAATAGCCATTTCTATTTTATCTACAAAATAAAATTGAGACCTTGTGAATTCTATAAGAGAACTAAGAAGCTCAAAGTTTAAGCTTGTAGGAGTACCTCCCCCGAAATGTATTTGTACGACCTCAGAAGGGGACCTAAGCAGCTTCCTAAAAAGGACTATTTCTTTTTTTAAGTATGACACATAGCTTTCCTTTATTTTTTCATTTTTTAAAGGAATGGTAAGGCACCCACAGAATAAACAACGTTTATCACAAAAAGGAATATGAAAGTACAGAGAAAGAGGCTCCTTTTCTATCTTTTGAATAGCGTCTTCATACCCGATAGAGTTTAAGATATTCCAATAAGTAGCCGGTGGATAGCTAGTATAGCGGGGTAGTGGATGAAAAAGTGGTAAGAGATTATTAACAGCTTGCATCATCAAATTTTACTTTTCCTCTAAAAAGGTGCTTGGATTTCAAAAATAGCCTGAAAGCACCTTTCCTCGATAGTCCACACCTCCTATCTTGTGATTACTTTCTGACACCTATTCTGCTTTTTAAATTTCAATCCAACAAATGCATAAACTGTAATGATTTGGCTATTTTAGGGAAGGAATTTTTTTTGATCTAAAAAAAACTCTTGCGCTGTTAAATCCTAAAATTAAGAGTTTTTCTTAGAGCTCCTTTATAAAATCATTTCCTTAAGACTTAGAATCCAGTGGGGTAAATAAAATTGGGCAAAAAAAATCTTATTTCGCTAATTCCAAAAGGGTTATATAAATTAAAAAAAGAGCGGCGAGTGTTACGACCATGCTACGTAAATAAGCAAGGTTTGAAAATGACGTTTACCTGTAGCTAAAGCCCCCTCCCTGAAAAAAACAGGGCTTGAAAAAGTTGGGTTAAATGGACTTAAGTGCCGACAATTTAAAGATAAAAGAAAGATAAATCTTCCTCCCACTCTTTAGAAAGCGAGGGGAAAGTTGTTAAAAAGATGGTTTTCTGTTTAGGATAACCTAAAAAAACATCGGTTAACCTAAAATATTCAGTCTAAAAAATATAGTATTTTAGGTGATTTTGACTAATTAAAAACTTAAAAAGAGGAGCAGCGTCGAACAGAGATCCTACGCTGTCAAAAGGATGAAAACATATAAACAATCGTTGGCTATTCTAGTTTCTATAGTTGTTTTAAGTGGCATGAATAAAGGTTTCTCACTAGAACAAAGCACAGAAAAAAATACAAATGAAATCAATACAAAAGCTGGAGAATGGATTACAAGAGTTCGCGCTTTGTATATTGACCCCATGGACTCAAGTGGTTCTTTAAGCACGATTCCTGACTCCGGAGTAGGCGTAATGCCAGCCTGGACAGGAGAATTCGATATTAGCTACATGTTTACAAAAAATTTAGGGGCAGAGCTTATATTAGGAACTTCCTGTCATACAATTAGAGGAAAGAAGGCTTTAAGCGGAACTAAAATTGGAACTACATGGCTATTGCCTCCAACGTTAACATTACAATGGCGTTTTTTACCTTCTTATAGAATCCAGCCCTACGTAGGAGGTGGAGTGAATTACACATTATTCTACGGCGAAGGCTGTTCTTTGGCAAACACGCATATGAAATTACAACATGCGTGGGGACCCGCTGCACAAATTGGATTTGACTTTTTTCTGAGCAAACATTGGCTTTTCAATTGCGATCTAAAATATATTTGGATGCAAACAACTGCTCATCTTACAGGCGGCGTTCCCGGATCTGTGCATGTACACGTAAACCCATTAGTTGTTGGATTTGGCTTTGGGTATAAATGGTAATTTTTTAAGCGTTATTTTTTTGCAGAGGGTTTTTTTTCTTTTTGCGGGATTTCCAAGGCTATAGCATATAGTATGGATCTTAGTAGAAGATAAAAAACTCTTTTTTTTTCCAAGTCACACGTTCTGATTTTCTCTTTAAAAGAGCCTAAATACGAACAGAAAAGTTGGACTGACGAGATTCTTTGATAAAGTAATTTTATTTTATAACTACTGCGAGGAATTGGAGTGAAAATCTTCCTGTCCAATTCCAGAGGAATTCTTACGCCTAAAAACGCCGCACACCTAGACTGATTCTTGCAATCTACCTGATAACACCTGGAAATGCACTTAAATTTTAAAGTTCCTCTTTTTTTCTCAAATCCACAGTAAACCATTTGTTTTTTTTCATTCGATGAAGAAATACAAAAGACTTCCCCTAAGGAAGATACTAGAATGTTTTTTTCAGGGAAAGGAGCAGTATAAGAAATTTCAGGAGTCGTTTTAAATGGGATGATGGGTTTAAAGTGATACTCATCCCACAACTTTGTAATGAACGAAACATCATCATAGTTCTCATTGGCGATGAGAATCTGCTCTCCCGAAAAAGGGAACAGCTGACGAAACTCTTCGATTAAAGAGTAAGCTACTGAAAATAAATCGCTAGATTTCTTTTCCAAATTAACTGCGATTGGAATTCCAAAGCAACTTTCCACTAAAAAACTATATCTAAGTCCTCGTTTGTCATCATCAAAGTATCCTAATATAAGTGGAGCCTTGGGAAGAGGGGTTTTAAGATAAAATGTTTTAATTTGTTGATGGGTCATGTCTATAATTAGTTCTTGATTCACCTTAATCTGCGATAAAAATCGAGAAAAAGCTGATTCAGAAAAACGATTCTTCTGTTTATTGGGCGCTAGTAAAAGACGCCTGTAAAGTGTTTCCCAGGCCTCAGAAATGGGGTAGTCATTTCTTCCTCGTCCACGTCTAGAGCGCAGAGAGGAAAAAAGCTTTTCAGCTGGAATGTTTTTTAAAACATTTAAAAGTTGACTCTCCGAATCTAATGATAAAACCTGAGTCCAAAAATCTACTAAATATGATTTTTTTTGTTCAGTTACCATAGATCAGAAGATGACATAGCGTGATTTTTTAATTTTTTACATATCGATTTCGATTTCAAAATTAACAAATCTTCTTTTTTTTGTCTCCCTGTTATTTTAAGCTCTTTTACAATACAGGGTAGTTAACTTTAGAAAAAACTATAGCCGTTAAAAGATCCCTTGTATTAGTATCTCGAAGCCAGATGCAATTTTCAAGGAGGTCGATATGACATCAATTATCACAAGCAATCTAATACAGATGCAAAGCTCATTCAATAAAACTATGGATCGAATGGGTGTTTTTTTAGACGAGCATCCAACCATCTATAAAGCGGCCCTTGTTGCCTGTCACCTCTTTAGAACCTATCCCATGTATGGCATGATGCTATATAGCCCAGTAGCTACCGGGACTCTTTTTTTAACCTCGTCCCTGCTTTATAGAGCTGCTGTAGAAAGATTCTGCATTTTCCGCTTTACCTTACCCTCTATGGCAGGAGGAGTCAGCCTTTGGATAGCAAAAGCTACTGTAACTTCCTTGCTTGCTCAGGGCTCTTTCTACTCTCTCGGAACTTTCCTCACAGGGTCTTTAGGGTTTTTGCCTCTTGTAGCTTATACAATTTTCATCTGTAAGACATCTCATGATGACATAGAAAACCTCTTAAAGAAAAAAAACTGTTGCTGCACATGACAACATGGCTAACCACATTTTTTTCTTTACCCTTAGAATGTAAATTCCTTCCTGCTATTTTTCTTAAAGAGCAGACCCTTACCTATGAGGAATTTGATAGACAAGTTAATGCTACCGCAAAGTCCTTAAAAAAAGCAGGGATATCTGAGGGAATGAGAGTCGCTTTTGTAGGACAAAACTCCCTTCCTTGTATTTTAGTTATTCTAGCCCTGCTACAACTAGAGGCTAGCCCCTGTATTTTAAGCACTAGGATTCCAAAAGAAACAGTGCTTCCAAAAGCAAAAGAAGCCAGGGCATCCTTTTTGCTTGATCCCGACTCTTTTTCCATAGCAAGAATCGGATTTGAAGAAAAAACAAAACAGCATATTCTTCTATTTACATCAGGAAGTTCAGGAACTCCCAAAATAGCCTATCTTACTAAGGAACAGTTCTTAGCAAGCGCCAAAAGCTCCAGTATCTTACTTGACTTAGAGCAAAAAAAAAGTTGTTACCTTCTTTCTGTTCCTTTATTCCATGTAAGTGGTCTTAGCATTCTTTTTAGATGTTTTTCTATAGGAGCTTCTATAGCTTTAGAAGATAGTCCGCAAATCACTCATATTTCCCTGGTCCCCACCCAACTCCTACGGTTTATAAAAGAGGAAAAAAAGAATTTTTATTCTAAGCTGCAGTGCCTTCTGCTAGGAGGAGCTCCTCTAGGAGAAGATCTTCTAAAAAAAGCTCTAGCAAATCATCTACCGCTAAGAACAACCTACGGTATGACAGAAACCGCTTCCCAAATTACAATGTCCCACCCCTCTGATATACTTCTTCCTTTGCACCTTGGAAAACCTCTTCCCGGAAAAGAAATACAACTTTCCAGGGAAAATGAAATTCTGGTAAAGGGAAACTCCCTTTTTTCTGGATATGACACAGAATCTGGACCTTTCCTACCCCTTTTAGAAGGAGGCTGGTTCGCAACTGGAGACCTCGGGTCTTTTAACAGCCAGGGTAACCTTGTATATAAAGGCAGAAAAGATAATCTCTTCATTTCTGGAGGAGAAAACATCTACCCTGAAGAAATAGAAAAAGCGCTTACAAGCTTAACCGGCGTTTCTTTAGCTGCGGTTGTTCCTATAGAAGATCCAGAGTTTGGGGAAAGACCTTTAGCTTTTATTCAAACAGACTTGCCACTACTTAACAAAAAAGAACTTCAAGAAAAGCTTTCATCTTTACTTCCTAAATTCTGCATACCCATAGACTTTCTTCCCTTTCCGGTAAACACACCTCAAAATTTTAAAATGCAACGCAAAGAATTAAAACAATTAGCCACAGATCACTTTATTAATTGCAATTAATAATTAACAATGTCAATATTTAATTATAAAAGCAACTAAGTTAAAAAGGATTATTTTATGAGACTAAATAAAGCAATATATATAACATGCGCAATTACTAGCATAAGCTCTCTTTTAGCATACACAAGTCCACCCCAACTCCTTACAGTAAACACAACAAATGCGCAAACACCCTCTTTAATCCCTACAAAATCCCTACTCGATGCTCTTAGTATCATTGGAGTTCCACTAAGCGACATAGAAAGCCTTCAAAGTACAGGAGAAGCAAATTCGAATATTGTTTCCCTTTTTACCGAGTATGCTAATAACTCTGATAAAACTATCTATAACACCCTCTCTCAAGAACAAGCTAACGCCCTTATCCTTTTTGGGTTCAAGCTGAAAAACCAAAATAAAATTACAAGTAAGCCCTTGAACACCTTAATGGTTGCAGAAAAAAAGAGACTAGGTCTAAGCTCTGCCAATGTCAAAACACTTACCACTTTATCCCTTGCCTTAGAAGACAACCCATCCTATGGGCTTACAGCTGATGATGTGAGTTTTGTAAGAGAAATGCTTCCGTTTATTGAGGAAAATCCCTTTGCCTTTGCTGATGTTCTAGGTTTGTTAATAAGAGCTTTCATAGTACAAGAAGACTCTGACACTCCTATTGACCCTACTGTAGACGATGACATAGAAATTGCTCTCACAAATGCAGCCCAAACACTAACAGACTTAGATGATGACCAAATTGTGAATATCACAAATATTGCGAACACTTATCAAACAACAGAAGAATTTGATAATTCAGAATCTAATGTAGCAGATCTCAGCGCCGCTATGGCAATAGCTGCAATACCTTTTGGGGTATATGCCCTCTATCCCCTTATTGGGAGTGAAAATGTGTACGCGGTGGATAACATCACAAGAAACTACGAAGGAAACTTCAACCGTGATTATGTGAATCGCTATAACGGAGAGGTAAACCGAAATAGAGGAGATTTTCCAAGAGCAGATGGAAGAAATCCAGAAAACCGTGGCAATATAAATAACCGCGGACCAGTGGATCGAGGAGCTGCAGGCAGAGGACCGGCCGAGAGAGGAGCTGCAGGCAGAGGACCAGCCGAAAGAGGAGCTGCTGGCAACAGAGAGGCTGGTCGGGGTCCTAACAACGGGAACATCGGAAATAGAGGACAAAACGGAGGAAGGACAAGAAGCCTAGATAGGTCAAGAATACAAGGGGGAGGAGGGCAAAGGGCCGGTGGCAACAGAGCAAATGCCGGAAGAGCAAGTGGTAATAGAGCGGGGGGAGGCAGAGCAGGTGGTAATAGGGGTGGTGGAGGTAGAGCTGGAGGGGGCGGGGGTCGTAGATAGCTTACTTAGCAATCGACCTGAGTAAACCAACAAGCTTTTCGGGGATGACTGAAGACTTAGCATCCCCCTTAAAAAGAAATGCATGCACCATTTTAGTTCTTCCTACAACAACTTCGTCAAAACTACGTGTAATCTCTGTTTCTATAGTAAAAGAGCGATCAGAAATCTTAGAAACTTTAAGAAAAAAAGAAAGGTCATCGCCCACTTGTATAGGCGCCTTGTAATCGGCTTCTGCATGAACAACAGGGAAAAGGTACCCCAAAGAAAGTAAGTAGGGCAAAGAATACTCGCTATCTTGTAAAAAGGTCTCAAATGCCTCTAAAGAATACTGTAGCATGGATCCAAAATAAATCACACCAGTTGCATCCGTATCCCTTAAAAAAACTTTTCTTTGATAGCGAAACACGGCAACCTCTTTTTTGATTTTTTATAACACACTTATATTAAAGATATAAAAAAAAATCAACATCCTATTTTTTCCTTTTCTTATTGCCCCATTGCATAAAACCCCCCCCTTTCTTATAATCTCATCCTTACCCGCACCTTGAGCTAGGAAGCATTCATGGATAAAATAATTCACATGCCCGAAGAACCGTTTTGCTCTTCTACAGAAAAAGCTTACGACCTTCTCCTGCTAGGACAAACAGCGCTTTCCCAAAAAAAACTTGAAGAAGGGCTCTTCTTTTTTAAAGAAGCCTGTGAGCTTAAACCTGGCGATCCTAAACTATATTTTGAACAAGGACTTTCTCTATTCGACCTTGGATCAGAAGAAGGCTGTGAAAAAAACCTACTACTAGCTAATAAAAAATTTAAAATGGCAACATCCCTTCTTCCCGAGTACTTTGAAGCTTGGCAACTATGGGGGCTATCTCTATCTCACCTTGGGCAGTCCTACCAAGAAACTCACTATTTTTTTGAAGCAGAAGAAAAACTTATAAAAGCTCTAGATCTTACAAGCCACTTAACCGAATCAGATTCTCTTTACGACCTTCACTTTGAGTATGGTAAAGTAAAAATGGCATTAGCTAAACGTTCAGGAGAAGCCTGTGACTGGCAAATTTCTTTAGAGGCTTTTGAAAAAGCCTCCAAATCCCCTAATCATAAAAACCTCGATTTTTGGAATCAATTCGGGCTGGCGTGTCTTGGACTAACTCTTTTAATTAATGACACTAAAATATGCGTTAAAGCAATTCATTGTTTTAAACATGCCATCACACAAGACTCTTCAAATTACGATGGCTGGAGAAATCTTGCCAAAGCAATGCAATTTCTTTATTACCGCACACATGATGAAGACCATTTTTCTCAAGCTAATGAATGCTTTGGAGCCTGTTCCCAGTTAAGACCCCTAGATCCTGCTCTTTGGCTCTTTTGGGCTCTTTTTTTACTAAAAAGCGGCAAAGCGACGCGAGATATAAAAAAACTACGATCCTGCCTAGAAAAAACACAAAAAGCTCATGCTTTAGACCCTCAGATAGCGGAATCTATCGCCTGCTGGGGAGAAGCTCTTTGTTTTGTGGGGAATTTGACTGAAGAGATAGAACTCATTTATGCTGGACAAAATAAAATTAGCGAAGCCTTGGAAATGCATTCCGAATCCCCTGAAATATGGCACTCTTTAGGCGAAAGCTTCAACTGTTTAGGTGCTTATTTTGAAGATATTGACTACTACTACCAAGCTATTGAAAAATTCCAAACAGGACTTTCTATTGATAGATCTAAAAATGAGATTTGGTTTTCTATTGGAAAAGCCTATACTCTTATAGGAGATTCCCTATCTGACATTGAAACCTTAGAAAAATCTTTCCACTTTTACCGCAAAGCAATATCCCTATCTCCCTCTACTAGCTCTTACCATTTTGAGTATGCTTGCAGTTTAACTAAGGCAGGAGAACTCACTGGGGAAGAGCACACCCTAGAATGCGCTATTTTAGAGTTTGAAAAATCTCTTTACAGTCAAAAAAATGCGCTCTATTTACACCCGGAATGGCTCTTTGAATATGCTAAAGCACTTGACCTTTACGCAGAATTTTTTGAAGAAAAAAGCCACTACCATAAAGCCATTGAAATCCTCTCCCATGTCTTAATGATAGATCCTGATTTTCCTGGCATTCACTACCATTTAGCTCTAGTTCACTCCCATTTAGGAGAGCTGATAGAGGAAATCGATAGTTTTTACCGTGCCCTACACTTTTTTAAACTCGCCCTGAAACACGATGAAGAAAACGACGAAATCCTTTTAAATTTAGGCGTAACTTTAATCAATATTTCTGAGCTCACAGAAAACTCCTCTGAAAGAGAAGTCTGCTATCAAGATGCCGAAATAAAATTAATACAAGCTGCTAAATCTGGCAATTTACAAGCATACTACCAACTAGCTTGTCTGTTCTCTTTAAAAGAAGATACCGATAGATCCATTCATTTTCTTTTAAAGGCAGAATCGTTCGACGCCTTGCCCTATACAGAAGAGCTTTTGGAAGACGAGTGGTTATCTTCTACGAGAGGTTCCAGTGCTTTCAAGGAACTCGTACATTACCTAGAAAAAAAAGAAACGCTCCAAGAAGACTCTTAATTTTTTTTCATCTTAGGTTTTTATCCTTCCTTGTGATAGGATTACATATTTAATTTCATTTTTTAAGGACATTCTTATATGGATAAACGATCCCTTCTTTTTATTCTTGCACTAAGTGCAAGTCTTTTTTTTGTCAATCAGTGGTTTGGCTCTAGCTCTAAACCAAAAGCGCCAGAACCTATAACTGCTACTATAGAAACTACAGAAGAACCTTCAAGGCCCATACAACCTCCTTCTATTCCTTCTAAAGAAGAATTGTATGTTTTAGAAAACACCTTTCAACAAATTGTATTTTCTACAACAGGGGGGGCTATTTCCGAAATCAACCTTCCTTTTAAAACGCAAAAAAACTCTCAAAGTTTGATACTTCCCATTGAGTTCGATAGGACAATGGAAAAAGACTATCCCTATAATGACTACTTTCCGGAAAAACCATTCCATGTTCTACAAAATAACGAAGACACTGTACAAGCTAGAGGGTCTTTAGGAGGATACTATCCTCTCTTACGCAGAAGTATCTTAGGGCCTAACGGCAGAATCCTTTCCCAAATTTCTCCTAGGTACTTTGCTTTTACTATCCTATCTGATGATGGAACTCCTTTTCTTTTTAATGAACCTTTTCAAGTTACCCGCTTTCAAAAAGATCTTATCGAGTTTTCTTATAGTGACTCACTGCGCAAAATAACAAAAACATTTACCCTTTCTTCTGAAAACACCCCCTACTGCCTAGAGCTAGAAGTCAAAATAGAAGGAGACAGCAGAGGACTTTGGCTTACAACAGGAGTTCCAGAGGTAGAGTTAATTTCAGATAACTTCTCCCCTGCCCTTACCTATTTAATTCAAAAAACCCCCAAACAGCGCGTAGAATCTCTTTCCTTACCTAAGTCACTCATGACGTATTCCTCTATTAGCCCAAGCTGGGTTAGTAACTCCAATGGGTTCTTAGGACTTATTGTAGAACCTCTTTCTGATATAGGGTCAGGATTCAAAGCGAACATGATAAAAGGAAGCTTGGCTCCCTCTAAGATTTCCCTCATTGACGCGCAAAACGACCTATATCCTGCGGATAAATATGCCGGGTATGAGTTCCTTATGCCGTTAAAGCCTATTTCCTCAAGTCCTTTAAAGTTTCGCATCTTTGCAGGACCTTACCAAGACAGTTTATTAAAAAATCTCGATTCCACTATTTCTCAAACTGAAAAAAATCCAGATTTTGCTGCTGCTATGAGCTTTCAGGGATGGTTTACGTTTATCTCTGAACCATTTGCTAAATTCCTTTTTCTTTTAATGAAGTTTTTTTATCAAATAACACACTCTTGGGGATTTTCTATTATCCTTTTAACAGTAGCTCTTCGTGTTATGCTCTATCCTTTAAACGGCTGGTCCATTAAATCAACGTTAAAGATGCAACAAATTGCACCACAAATTTCAGCAATACAAGAAAAATATAAAAAAGAGCCTAAAAAAGCGCAGCTAGCGATTGTTGAGCTTTACAGGGAAAAAAAGGTGAACCCTTTATCCGGATGCCTTCCAATCCTAATCCAGATCCCCTTTCTTATCGGAATGTTTGACTTATTAAAATCTGTCTTCGAACTTAGAGGCGCAAGCTTTATTCCGGGCTGGATTAATAACTTAACAGCACCGGACGTAGTCTTCTCTTGGAACTACCCTATATTCTTTTTTGGAACTAGCCTTCACCTTTTGCCTATTTTACTTGGCGGCATTATGTATGTGCAACAGATGTTTTCTTCTCAAGCACCTAAAGATCCTAAACTCATGACAGACTCTCAAAAGCAACAAAAAATGATGGGCAACATCATGGTTGTCGTCTTTACTGTTATGTTTTACCATTTTCCTTCTGGATTAAACATCTACTGGCTATCTTCTATGGCTCTTGGAATTTTACAGCAGTGGGTTACAAACAAACAATTAAAACTAAAAAAGACATAACACCTAATGCAAGCATGGGAACACTTTTTAGATGATCTAAAAATACAATTAGGGAGCGAAGTTATTCAAAAATGGCTTCGCCCCCTAAAAATAGTGCACTTCGATGCGTGTAATCTATACTTGGAAGCAGAGACAAATTTTCAAGTAGAGTGGTTTGAAGAGCACATAAGACCCCTTGCTAAAAAAAAATTCCTCAACAACAACTTCCATTCCATCAAAGTTCACATCAGCTGCCAGGACCAGTCAGCTCTTAAAACTACAAAAGAGCCAAAAAATGTAGAGCCCATCGCTCCTACTTTCACTCTTATCAAAGATCAAATAAGCCCTCTATACACAATAGATAATTTCATCTTTAATAAAGAAAACACTATCCTCCTAGAATTAATAAAAAAAGCAGCTCTAGCTAAGGAACCTCTATTTAACCCCATCTTCCTATCTGGAGGCCCCTGCTGTGGAAAAACACACCTTTTACAGGCCTTCACCAAAGAACTGGAAAAACAAAACAAGCATGTTTTATATGTAAAAGCAGAAACATTCACAGAAAATGTCATAAATGCTATCCGTAGTGGTAATATGCAAGAATTTCGCAAAGCACATCGCCATATAGACGCTCTTGTTATAGACGATATTCAACACTTAGCAAAAAAACTAGCCACACAAGAAGAATTTTTTCACACTTTTAATGCTCTTCAATCTGAAGGCAAACAAATTGTTTTAAGCGCTAATGTCCCTCCTTCTCTTTTAGAAAATATAGAACCAAGACTCATTAGTCGTTTTGAGTGGGGATTATCTCTACCCATTGCCAAGTTAGAAAAATCTGACCTATTACTTATGATAAAACATCGCAGTAAGGAGTTGGGACTATCTCTTTCGGAGCCTTGTCTTATTTTTTTATTAGATAGTTTTCACTTAAGCTTAAAATCTCTCCATAGATCTTTAGAAGCCCTCTGTCTTCGAGTTACTACAAAAACACATATCACCCCCGAAGTTATTAAAAAACTCCTTAAAGACCTTCTACAAGAAGAAGCAAAGGGAGTTCTTACTCCCTCTAAAATTGCAACTCACGTAGCTAATTTCTATGGAATTCCCCCTAAAGACATCGTAGGAAAGTCGCAGACAAAAGAATGTGTCCTACCTAGGCAAATAGCCATGTTTCTTTGTAGAAAAGAGTTAAAAATGCCTTTTGCGATAATAGGCGAATATTTTGATAGAGATCACTCTACAGTCATGTCCAGCATAAAAATCATAGAAGAAAAAACAAAAAATAAAGACTCTGCCATACTTACTACTTTAGTAGCTTTACAACAAAAAATAGAAGAGCCTCTATACTAAATTTCTAGCTCAGAAATTTGCCCTGATTTAGTAAAAAAAATACTGTCAAATGTTGTGTTTTGGGATCGTAAGCATATTCCTTGTCGGTAATTAATTAACCTAAAAACAGCTAAAACTACAGCAGAATTTTTTAAATAAATCCACTTCCCTTACCTTCGTCTACTTTTTTTCAAGGCTTCCTATTTGCAATAGTATCGGAACAACAGTTTTTTTTAGCCAACTGAGTTCATGTCCCTCTAGACACTTTTTCTCGTTTTTGGTTGCGTCTATTAGTTCTATTTTTCTTGTGCGGCAAATTTCATCGTTCGGATCATATACTTCTAGCAGCTCACTTAACTTTTTCAATTTTTTGTTTCTGATTGGATCTTTAGCATATAATAAATTGCTTATCGTAAATTTTTTTTCATTACTACCTGTATACGTTATATAACGAAAAGATAGAGGATGTTTTTCCCAAATATCTTTGTACTGGATTGCAAATTCATTTAAAACAAGCTCCTCAACTACTTTGCCTATTTTCTTTTTCAAATCACCTATATTATCGATTTGCTCTTTGACCTTTGAAAGCATTTTTATTTTTGTGTCAGCGCCTTGAACTTTTTCAATTTTTTTGAGAAGACCGGTCACCTGTCCAATGTTCAAAGTTTGCAAAAGAGCATCAACTTGCCCTTCGCGTCCACTATAGTGAAAAAACAGAGATGAGATTTTCCCTCTAAAGCTCTTTTGCAAATCATTTGCTATTCTCTCCTCAATACAGTTTGCAACCTTTAAACGAATATCACCTCTTTCAATTTGAGATGGAGTTTTTTCAAGCTCTTCAAAAACCCTTTTTATTATAATAAAATCTTTCTCATTAAGACTCCCTCGAATAAGCCAAGAAAAAAAACCGGCATTTGAGTTTAGCTTGCCAAGAACATTTTCTAGATTTGAAACGTTACTTGTTACACTACTCATAATAACCTCCTCTTAGCATTAAGTAGAAATATCACCTTTGTTAACTTTTCAACCGAGAAGAGATGGATTGAGCCACCACTCCTCAAGTGAATTCTTTTGTCATTCTTTTATAATTCCATGTTTTAATTTTATATTCAATAAATTTAACTGCATTTTATTATATCTATTATCTTTTTTATAATACATTTTCCATGGGTGATGCTTTGATGGGACCTTATTGCATAAATGCCTTTTAGCCGCTAGGATGCTCAGCCTATGCCCTCCTTCCAGTCTCACTCATTGGCTATCCGGCCTCTTTCCACTCCCCCCTGTGGAATCTCTAGCTTTGTCATTCACGGTTCCAATGAAGAGCGGATCTCGATAAAGGGATCTGCTTACTCCCCCTAAAAAAAATTTATCCATCTATAAAAAAAATTACACACACAAAACCCTAATATTAAACAAATAAACAAAAAGCAAACTATTCAACGTTAATAAAATCAAAATTATTAATATTGACACTAATATATTTATATTTAAACAATAAAGATATGTATAAATAACTATAGGAAGCAATTATGCAACCATCTCCAGGTCCATTAGACCCCACAAGCAAAGAACCATTTAATCCGGATTCCCTCAAAACACCACCTATTGGGAAGAGTCTAAAAGGGTTAAATCTCCATGAAAGGGTCCCACCTGTCGGCAAAAAGACGGCTGCTCTAGGAGGTAGAGTACAACACCCACCTCTTCACGGATCTTCTATTTCTAAAAAAATCCCAGTAGATCAGGGACTACCACCGCCGCTAAGTTCCCCTCCCCCCCCTCCTCCTCCTCCACGAGGTTTAGGATTAAAACTCCCAAGAACTCCAAAAGAGCTTCCAGTAAATTTCAGTGCCTTTTCTCCCTCCCCTCTAAAGGCTCCATATCAAAAATCACTTGCACGCATACCTAGCTCCTCCCCAGAATTCCCGCTAAGTTCTCAGAGTCCAAGCCCTAAAAAATCCTCAGGGATTGATGATTCGAGTCCGGCTTCTATTATAGCTGGCGCTAAAACACCAGAATCTACAGACATGACAGCCGATGTAATAACTGCCGTAAACAATGTAATTGAAGCTTTAGGGTTACCAGATAGCTTACGTCAAGTAGTAGAAGAGTCTATTACGTTCGTTAAATTACATAAAGAAACCTGGAAAGAGCTAGGGCAAGACGCTACACTTATCTTAGAAACTGGCGTAAGAATTGATTACAATGTAAATTTTAACTCAGTAACTCTTACCATTGAAGGATATGAAGTCGATTTTGATTCTTTAATCCTTCCTAAAAACAGCCCTCTTGCTGATAGAAAATTTCATGAAGATCATCTTTTTATTATTAAAAACCAGGTAAGGTATGTCAACGAAGCTAGACAAAGAGAGGCTGAAAGAAAAGAACAACGCAAACTTGCTCTTCCAATACAAGTAATCTATATTAATACAAAAGAGAATATAGGAACGGAAGACTCACCTCGCTATTTACAAAGAGCGCTTATGTTCACATCTGATAACCAAGTACTCATGCATTTAAACAAAAAACCTATCCCCAAAATAGGCGTAGGGGGATTTAAAAAAGTATCTCTAGCTATAAATATAAAAACTGGAGAAGAATTCGGCTCTGCTAGCATCCCCTTAACAGGCCTAAGCCATCGATACGCCGCAAGGCAAGAACTTCTATGGGGTACCCACCCTGTTGTTCAATCACATCCCGACTGCCTTCAGCTAAATTCTTTTATAGCATACGATTCTAGAAAACTCTCTAAAAGTGGGGAACCTATTCAAAAAGTTCGTATTTTATATCCGCGTTTACAAGGAGAAGAGCTATTCACAATTTTAAAAGACAAAAGAAAATTAACTAAGGAAGAAAGAATCTTTATCATAAAAAAACTAGCAGAAATCACACATCATTTTCATAAAAATGGTGTAGCACTTAAAGATCTTAAAACTGAGAATTTTTTCATTGGAAGAGATGAGGAAGGAAACATAAAAGTAACAGCTTTTGATTTCGGCCTATTACAAAACTTTGAGGAAGAAACCACCCAAGGGGGGACTCTAGATTACAAAGCTCCCGAATATAGAGAGCTAGATAGCAAATTTACAAGCTCAAGAACCCCCCCCCTATCAAATGAAGAAAAAAACGAAAAAATAAAATTAATCGACAAAGCAAAAGGAGATGTTTGGGCTCTTGGAATGATGCTATGCGAAGTAATAGGAGAACCCTGGGCAAGCATTAGGTACTTGCACCCCATTTTAAAGGCAACTAATGACCTTAAAGCTGATATTACAGGACTACCGGCTACCCTCCCGCTTGATGCAACTCCTCTTGAATCTCTTGTATGGAAAATGCTACAAATAAATCCCACAGATAGACCTTCTATGGATGAAGTGGTAAAAGCCCTAGAATCAATCTGAGAAAAAATACTATTTGCAATAAAAACCTAGCAGAAGATGTATTATGACTATAAAATCTATCAGCCCCGACCCATTTGGCCCCCCAAAAAAAGAGCCGAAAAAAGACCTAAAAACAGCGCAGGGCTCAGTAGATATATCTCAGCACCTTAAGCCTTTTCAAGATTGGGAAACTCCCAGCTCTAAAAAACAAAAAAAATATGAAGCTCTACCCATCTATACCTCCTCCTTACCAAGTAATGAAAACCTCAATCTGACAGTCCGACAAAAAAAACAGATTAAACAAGTTCAATTAGCTCTAGAAGCCGCTTCTTTACACGCAGAATCACACTCTTCATTAAAAGCCGAAGTGAGCGTCCCGTCCCCTATAGAAGAAATTCCTGCTATTAGAGAAGAAAAAGGGATTAATGAAAAAAAAGATACTCCTATAAGTGAGATACCTCCTTTAACGGCTAAACAAAGAAAACAATTACAAAAAGCTCAATTAGCTCAAGAAGCCGCTTCCCTCCGAGAAGGTTTTTCCTCTACCTCTACGGATCTTCGAGCCGCCCAAGATAATTCCGAATTAGCAGGCGAATGGCAACTAGTAACTCGCAAAAAAGAGCCTGGCTTAAAGATAGATCCACTAGAAACACCCCTGAGTAACCTAATAGAAGCACTAGAGCTATCGACAGAAAGAGGGACTCTCTATGAAGCCCTTGCCTATGCCACACAAAATAAAGAAAGGTGGGAATTAGAAAACCAAAATCAAGAAACGACCCTTCGATCAGGAATTACAGTTACTTATAACAAAGAGCTCAATTCAATAACCGTTACTATAGATGGTAATTCGATAGACCTCGCTTCTTTGTCTATGAGTAATCCACCCGA
The DNA here is from genome assembly GCA_964439595.1 of uncultured bacterium. Taxonomy (GTDB): domain Bacteria; phylum Chlamydiota; class Chlamydiia; order Chlamydiales; family Rhabdochlamydiaceae; genus CAIJXB01. The sequence goes on from CAYTOK010000012.1 coordinate 34,305, forward strand.
TAGCGGACTTTCAGATGAAGAATTTCATCAAGATCACCTTTTTATCATTAAAAATCAGGTGGTGCTTGTCCAAAAAGCACAAGAAAAACGAGCTCGGGCTCTTCAAAACAAGAAAACGCCAATAGATATTTATTATTCAACAAAAGACCGGATAAGCACCACTAATCCTAACTTACGTCTAAAAAGAGCCCTCATGTTTACTGCAAATAACAGAGTAATCATGCATTTAAATAAAAGAGCTTTAAAGAAACACCTAGGATCTGGAGGATTTAAAAGACTTTCCCTTGCGATAGAGTTAACAACAGGAAAGAGGTTTGCTTCTGCCAGCATGCCTTTATTAAAAGAGTCTCAAATAAAGGCCTTTTCTAAAGAAGTCAAGTTTGGTGAAAGATTTAAAGGTAGACCTCATTTTGTACAAATGTATGACGTTGTTAAGTACAAGAGCAGTAAAAGAAATACCCCCAAAGCGAGGATCCTCTACGAATGCTTAGAAGGAAATGATCTTGTGGATATCTTGACATTACCAAAGGACAAACAACCGACCCAAGAAGAGAGACTTTCAATCCTCAAACAACTAGTAACTATCATATGTGATTTACATAGGGAATCTATCGCTTTGAAAGACCTTAAATTAGATAATATTTTTCTCACAAGAGACGAATATGGTGCTGTTAACATTGTCATGATTGACTTTGGGTTGCTTCAAAATATAGAGGAAGAAAACGACAAAATGTCAGGATCTTTAGTGTATTTAGCTCCAGAATATAGACGGCATATAACGAGTCTTCATCAAACAATACCCCCCCAATACCAATTAGGAGAATTTGATAGAAGACAAGGCGATGTTTGGGCTCTTGGACTTCTGTTTTGTTTATTATTAGAGCCCAAAGATCTCTGGCAAAAGGAAATTTATGAAGCTTTGATCGAACATCAAACTTCTATAGAGGGGGAGTTTACCCCTATTTCTAGACCTCCCCTCGACAATACATTAAATTCTTTAATTTATAGCATGTTACATCCAGATCCAAAGCAAAGAGTCACCATGGAAACTGTCGATGAGTTTTTTAACCCACAAAGGCACAACCACCAAATATAATAATAGAGCAAAATATTATTATTGAAATTAATTCAAAAACGCAATATAATAAATACATATTTAATATGAGGTGCTTTTTGATAGAATCCACACAAATTAACAGTCGCTCCAAAACACCCCCTTGGGAAGAAGAAGGTAAAACAGATTCCCCCTCTTCACTAGGATCCCCTACGGAGGTCATAAACAAGATAAACGACCTTTCTTCTCAAGCTTCGCCGCTGGGACTAGATCACCTAATTACCCCCCTCTTCACAGAAGCCGAAATAGATTCACTAGTAAGGGCAAGAGATAATCTACAAACAGCCTTAGGCCTACCAGATTCCTTAAAAGACACCCTTTACGAATCCCTTTGTCTAGTTTTTCAAAACTGGTCAATGTGGGGCACCATACCCGATGGCGTCAAAACTACCTATAAAGAAGTAGACATTGAATACTGCCAAAGTTTAAACGCAGTAACACTAAGCATCTATGGACAGAAGGTAGACGTAGAGTCTTTGTTTATTCAAAACCCCTATGAGGCTCTTCTTTCAGACCAAGAATTCAAACAAGAACATCGATTCATTATCCAAAATAAAGTAAGACTTACAAAAGAAAATCGCGAGTATAAAAAAATTGCTGAAGAGGAGGGTTTCATAGAAAATGAGATTTACTGTTCCTCTAGGTTCAATGCAGCAACAGAACCAAGACACTATCCCAAAAGAACACTCATTTTCACTGCTAATCGCACTTACATGCTTTTTAATAAAAAATTATTAGGTCAACACATCGAAAAGGGGGGCTTTAAATCAGTATCTCTAGCTGTAGAGCTAGAAACAGGTCTGCCAGTTGTTTCTGCCAGTATGACTTTAACAGGAAGAAATAAAGGAAACACCGAAGTAAATAAAAAAAATTTTTTTAATGAAGTGGTCTTCGGAAAGCTTTTTAAGGGTCATAGGGACTACGTACAAATGCTAGGTGTTGTGGAATACCATTCTCCCAAAAGAGGAACAGATAAAGCTCGCATTCTTTATGAACTTTTAGAAGGGCAGGACTTATACAAAACTATATTCTTTCCAAAAATTCCTTTATCTACCCCTGAAAGACACTTCATAGCCAAAGAATTACTACGAATTATAAGTGATCTACACGAAAGAGATATTGCTCACTGTGATATTAAAATAGACAATTTCTTTATTACAAGAAATCAAGAGTGGCTTCTAGAGCAAGTAAAAGTCATAGATTTAGGCTCTTTTACCTTTGAAGAAGAAGATCCTTTCCATCTTCCCGGAACACCTGATTATCGGGCCCCTGAATATAGAAGGCTAACACCTAGGTATGGAGCAACAGCACCTCCTGGGCCTGAAATGCTTCAACCTATCAATAGAAAAAAAGCAGACGTTTGGTCTTTGGGATTAACTATTTGTCAAATTATAGGAAGACCCTTAGATAAGTTTATAAACCCTATCTATGCGGCAAACAAAGAAAAAAGTGCTGATATTGTAGGGCTTCCTGAAGAATCTCCCCCATTAGGAACAATCGAATATCTTGTGTGGAGAATGTTACAAAAAAATCCGGAAGAAAGAATCAGTATGTTGGAAGCAAATGAAATGATACAAACGATATTATAAAAAGCCTCAAGAGAATTCTTAAGGCCTTTTTTATCTAAATTATTATATCTTTAAGAAACGATCTCCCCCAGGGCCAGAGCTACCTGGACGTGGTGCGTTTCCACCAGGCATGGATCCACCGGGAGGTTGAGCTACTGCTGGTCTAGTTGATTCTTTAAAGACAGGCTCTCTTCCTTCTATGACGCTCTTAGCCTTCTCTCTCCACTTTTCAACAGACTCGACAAATAAAGGAGCAAATCTTCTAAGAGAAGAAGAATCAGCACTAATACCCATCTCTAAAACACAGTGCATCAAAATAAGCTCTTCCGCTACAGCAACACCTACGCCGCCACCAGCCATCTGTCCACCTAACATGGACCCTTCAAGCAACGACTCATAAAGACGAAGGCGAACTTTATCATCTTTAGGTAAACCATCTAATATCGGTGAATATAGATAAAGCCTGTCAGAATTTGGCTCATAAGTCAGGTGTAAGGAAAAGGTATTATCAATACCTAAAATACACGTATAATTCTCATCAAACACAAGCTCTAAGTTTAACTCTTTGGCAAATTCTTTAAGATTAGCCTTTGCATTTTCCAACGTCATGGGTTCTTCTCCTCTTAAATTTTCTTAAGTATTGCAATTTCTTCAATGGCGGCTTGCAAACAAAACAGGGCTTTGTTGCAAACAGTATTTCCAATATGGAAAAAAAATAGCAACAAAAATTACAAGAAAGCAGTATAAACCGATTCTTATACCTAGCTCTACCCCTCTCGGCTACCTTCTCAACTTCAATATACGCAAAAAAACAATTAAGAACTAATAAAAAAAACTAACACCATCCCATTCTATTTACCTAATCACTTAACATTCAATATGTAAAAACAAAAGATTGTATAATATTTTTTTACTCTGTATTTTGAAAATTCTTAAAAAGAGGAAGTCTTCATGTCCAGTTTTCAGTCTCCAATTGATAAAGGCAGCCCAACTCCCCTAGGAGCAACGGCTTCAACTAAAGGGATAAACTTTGCCTTTCACGCCAAAAAAGAACAGGTCTCGCTCCTTCTTTTTAAGCCAAATACGGAAAAACCATTTCTTATCTTACCACTCGATCCCTCTTACAACAAAACTAAAGACATCTGGCATGTATTTATCAAAGAATTAACCCCTCCTTTTGAATACTCTATAAAAATTGAGGGTGAAAAACAACCTATCCTAGACCCCTACTCCAAGTCTATTTCTTTAGTAGGAGCATGGAAAGAACCCAATACATTACCTCTTAAAAGTCGCTGTTTTATTTCTCCTTCTTTCAATTGGGAAAACATACAAAAACCCCTGCGCCCTTTTAATGAATGGATCATATATGAGATGCATGTCCGAGGTTTCACTGTTCACCCCTCCAGCCAAACACCCCATGGGGGAACCTTTCTGGATATTATAGAAAAAATCCCCTATCTTTTATCACTTGGAGTGAATGCCATAGAGCTACTACCTGTCTTTACATTTAACGAAAACGCAAATCCAAGAAAAAATCCCCTAACTGGAGAATCTCTTTGTAACTTTTGGGGATATTCTCCTATAAACTTCTTTTCCTTAATGCAAAAATACTCTACCAGCAGTGAATTAGATACACCTTGGGCCACTCCTATTACAGAATTTAAAACACTTGTAAAAGAGCTGCATAAAAATGGGATAGCAATCATTTTAGATGTTGTTTATAACCATACGGCTGAAGATGGAGAAGACGGAGAAACGCAGAGCTTCAAAGCTCTTGATAAGACAGCTTACTATCTATGTAGCCCTGAAGGAAAATATGACAATTTTACGGGCACGGGAAACACAGTAAACTGCAATAACCCGCTTACCTCTCAACTCATCGTAGATTCCTTATGCTACTTTGCAAACGAGCTTCAGGTGGACGCTTTTCGTTTTGACCTTGCTTCTATTTTCTGTCGAGGAGAAGGGGGGGCTATCCTAGCAAGCCCCCCGATTTTGAAAGCCATTAAAGAGGCTCCCTTATTACAAAACACACAATTTATAGCAGAAGCTTGGGATGCATCAGGCTTATACCAAGTTGGCTCTTTTCCAGCAGAAGAACGCTGGGCAGAATGGAATGGCGAATATCGGGATGTAGTAAGAAGATTCATTAAGGGACTTGAAGACCAATCAGGGGCCTTTGCTAAAGCTCTTTGCGGCTCACAAAACCTATATTGGAAAGACACCCCCTTTAAAAGCATCAACTTCATCACCGCCCATGACGGTTTTTCTCTCTATGACCTTGTTTCTTATAACAATAAACACAATCAAGGCAACGGAGAAAATAACCAAGATGGCATGAATAACAACGATAGCTGGAACTGTGGAATCGAGGGAGAAGCAAAAGATCCGCAAGTACTCTCTTTAAGGACAAGACAAATGAAAAATTTTCTTGTTGCTTTAATGGTTTCTCTCGGGGTTCCCATGATCCTTATGGGGGACGAATATGGTCACACAAGAAAAGGGAATAATAACCCCTATTGCCAAGACAACGAAGTTAACTGGTTTTTATGGAATCAAGCAGAAAAAAACAAAAAACTTCTACGCTTTTGGCAAAAACTCTTACACTTTAGAATGAAAAAAAAACAACTTTTTTGCAGAGAAAACTTCCTCACAGATAAAGATATTATTTGGCATGGAAAAGAACCCTTTAAACCAGACTGGGGAGCTAAAAACCATCTTATAATATATACCCTTATAGATCATATAGAGCACAAGAACTGCCTTATTGCCTTTAATTCAGGGAACGTTCCTATTACTTTCACAGTTCCCCCATGTCCACCCAAAAACAATTGGAAACTCACTGTCAACACAGCAGCTCCCTCACCTCTTGATTTTCCAGAAAACAGTAAAGACAGAATTTCTTTAAGTAATACCTATCTTTTAAAACCTCACTCTGCTATCTTGGCGGAATTAGACTTTTGAATACGCTATATTAGCTATAAAACAAAATAGGCTTTTTTATGAAACAATACATATATCCCTTTATTTGCGCAGCACTCCTTACGGTCGGATGTCAAAAAAACCAAGACACGGCTATGTTATCTCAAAAACAATTATTAAAGCCTTCCGTTGCCATAGTCCCTCTAATAGATAATAGCGACCACGCTTTAGGGTGGAATTTATCTGATGAAATCACCTATACCCTCTGTTCTAAACTCCACGAAAAAAACACATTAAATCTCACACTTCCAGGAAAAATAAGAGCGCAAAGTAAACGAGTAAAAGGACAAATGAATCCCTTTACACAGGACCTCAATTGGATAAAAAAAACTTTTACAGATGAGGAATTCGTTGTTTTTTTAGAAATGATCGAACACAGTGAAATCCCCAGCCAAACCGTATCCGACAAAAAGACCCCTAAAGAAGCCCTTTCAGCCAACCTTCTTGTTTCTGTCCGCGTTCGCATCGTTGACCTTAGGGGAGAGACGCCTAAAATTACACTCCAAGAGATCATACAAGACTCCCATTTCATTCCAAGGCAGTTTACACAATATAACTTCCATCAGTCTCCCTGGAATACAGAAGAGTTTCTCCTTTCTCCTGTAGGGATAGCTCACGCACAACTTATTAAAGAATTAAAAAACAGGATTGAAGACTACATCCTTCTTGCTAAATCAGGCAATTAATGGACCCCTATTACGTAGAACACATACAATCCGCTGTATTTTTTGCTGCTCTGGCGATAGCTTTTAACGCTATCGCCCTATACAAAAAATTCTATAGACTACCTCAAGAATTACAAGAAAGCGAACCTACAATCTCTTTTATCCAGGTAATAGTTCCCTTTTCCATTTATGTGATTACTTTTTTTGTTCTTACTCCCCTTATCTGTTACTACGCCCAAAAAACCTACTATCCTCTAACAAAACTTCCTTTTTCCTTTTTAGGGGCTATCCAGTTTTTTTCTGCCTCTCTTTGTTTTTTTTTCTCTATTTGTTTTCCCTATGTTTTGACAAATCATTCCTCAGTAAAATAAGAAAAAACCGCTCTATCTATCCTAGATCAACTCTATTGAATGATGCCATCATCGGCACCTTTACCTGGTTTTTAGGATTCCCTCTTATTACTTGTATTGGCCAGTTATCTGATATGGCTGTGTATGCTCTTTTTAACATAACAACCTATGACCAAGTAGCCGTACTCTACTTAAAAATAGCCATGCAATCGCCAGCATTACTTGTTTCCATGCTTATAAGCATTCTAGTTGTAGCTCCTATTTTAGAAGAGTTTCTTTTTAGAGGACTACTCCAAACCTACCTAAAAAATTATCTAGGGAAAAAAGGAGCTATTTTTGTGGCGGCTCTTCTGTTTGGACTATTTCATTTTAATAGCGCCCAAGGTGTCGGTAATATCTCGATAATCCTTTCTTTATTTTCTTTTGGCTGTTTCTTAGGATTTATTTACGAAAGACAGGGCTCTTTGCTAGCTTCTATAAGCCTTCATGCAACCTTTAACGCAGTCAATGTCCTCTATATAATAAGCCAACAACCTTAAAGGTTTGCATAATTATACCATCTATGGTACTTTGCTAAACAGTTTATAGATACACGGCGGCCTACAATTTATGTTACTTCCTTCCCCGAAAAAGCTAAAAGCTCTACTTCCTTTACCCGCCACTGCATCTGCGTCCATTCAAGAAACTAGACAAGTAATCCGCCAAGTTATTACAAAAAACTCCCCCATCTTCAGCATTATACTAGGCCCTTGTTCTTTGCATAATGTTGACTCTGCTATCGAATATGCTAAGAGAGTACAAGAGCTGCAAAAACAAATAAGCAGTAACTGCCTACTTATCATGAGAGCTCACATAGAAAAGCCAAGAAGCCACCTCGGGTGGAAGGGACTACTCCACGACCCCCATCTACAAGGAACTGAAGATGTAGCTGAAGGTATTATTTTTTGTAGAGAACTCTTACTTTCATTAGCTCTTCTAAATGTTCCACTTGCCACAGAGTTTCTAGACCCGCTTGCTTCCTCTTATTTTTCAGATCTCATCTCTTGGGGATTTATCGGAGCAAGAACTTGCACCTCTCAAATTCACAGACAGCTCGCCTCTCATTTACCAATGCCTATGGGGTTTAAAAATACAACAGAAGGCAGTATCGAAAGCGCTGTTTATGGCGCTCTTTGCGCTAAAAGAGCACACTCCTTTCTTTATACGGATGAAGATGGCAAGGTAACTCCAGTTCTTTCCCAAGGCAACCCCTATTCCCATATTGTACTTAGAGGATCCCATATAAGCCCAAACTACGACAAAGAAGAAGTGCAACTAGCATCTAAACTATCTATAAAAAATAGTCTTCATAGTAGAATATTAATAGATTGCTCTCATGGAAACAGCCAAAAACACCATAAACAACAAGAAGACGTTTTCCTCTCTGTAATAAAACAAAAAATAGACACCCCCGACATAATTATGGGCTTGATGCTAGAAAGTCATTTAGAAAAAGGAAGTCAATCTTTTAGCTCTTCATCTAATCCCTCTTTATCTATTACAGATCCCTGTATAGACTGGGAACTAACAGAAAAGCTTGTACTACTAGCCTCAAACGCGCTGGACTCTTCTTTACTTGGCTCTTCTTCATAAAACTGTTCTTCCTCATCAAAAAAAACATCCGAAGAAGTCGGCTCATCTATGATAACTAGCTCAGCCCAGAGCTGATGTTTCCACTGTCTAAAAATAGAGCCATCCTTTTTAACAACCTCTGCTTTATAGGTCAAAATCCCTCGCTTTTCTTTATATTCTTCCCCCTGTAACGTATATACAACATAGTCCAACCTATAAGGCATGGGATATGTAAAAAAGCTCTGAGAATAGTCTTTATAAATCACCTGCAGATGTAACGTAGCTTCTTCTTTAATAACTTCTACGGGCACATTCCACTCTATAACTAACCTTTCCCCTATCGGAGGGTTTTTTTGTCTTGGATCAGGAGTTCCTACGTGGGAGCTAGCTAAATAATTTACATCTATTTTATCTTGACTAATAGATATATAATATTTTTGACATCCTGCAAAAAGCGCTAAAACGCCAAATAAAATAGACCACTTTTTCATCTTATGATATCCTCATCTTCGAATAGAACCACCCTATTGAGAAGTAACTTTCTGTTTTTAGCAAGGAAAAAATGACAAAAGAAGCTGTTTATGGAGTCGTATTTAGCGAAGATCGCAAGAAAGTTTTACTTGTAAAACGTAGAGACCTTCCGGTCTGGGTTTTACCAGGTGGAGGGCTGGATAAAGGAGAAATGATAGAAGAAGGTGTTATTCGAGAGGTAGAAGAGGAAACAGGCTTTACAGTAACTATTATAAGGCAAGTAGCAGAATATCTCCCCGTAAACAACCTTACTCAAAAAACCTATTTTTTTGAATGTAAGATTACAGGCGGAAACTGTACCCCTAATGCAGAAGCTAAAGAGGTTTCTTTTTTTTCTATAGATAACCTTCCAAGTAGATTAGCCCCCCCCTTTAGCCTATGGATCAAAGACGCTTTACCTGAAAAACAAAAAAAAGTTATAAAAAAAACAGAAGGAGTAACCTATACAATTCTTATAAAATTACTTCTCACGCACCCCATTTTACTTATACGATACCTTCTCACAAAATTAGGCATACGCTTTAACGACAAAAAATGACCGAATCTTCTTTTTTCAAACTTAAAAACCTTTGTTTTTCTTTAATAGACCCCTCTATTCCTCTACATTCTAGAATTCATAAAATGCAAAAAGAAGATCTCTATGTGAAAAGAGATGACGAGCTAGGCTTTAGTATAAGCGGCTCAAAGCTCAGAAAATATGCCTCTCTCATCCCTTTCTTAAAAAAAAGCCAAAAAAAAATTGCAATAACAGGTTCTGCCTACTCTAATCACACACTCTCCATCATCCAACTTTTAAAACAAAATAACATTTCCTATCAGCTATTTTTAGAAAAACCTAAAACAAAAACCTTGAAAGGAAACTTATTTTTCCTTTCCCTTTTAACTAGCGAAGAAAAAATCATCTGGCTAGATAAAATAGACGATCCAATTCCCCTCTCACTAAGAGAACGCTTTGAAAAGGAACTAGACGAAGAATTTCTTTGGATACCCCTAGGAGGATCTTTAAAGGAAAGTCTTCCCGGAGCATTGACTCTTCCGATAGACATAGTAGAGCACGAAAAAGAAGAAAAAGCTTTTTCTCATATCTTTGTCGATGCAGGCACAGGACTGACAGCTATAGCATTAATTTTAGGACTCCATTACTTAGAAAAAAACACAAGAATCCACGTGGTTTTAATGGCGGGCAATGAAATGGACTTCGCAAATAAACTAGAGTACTTTCACTCCCATCTAGAAAATCTGCTACAAGAAACCATCTCTCCACCTACAAACTACACTCTTTTAACCCCACTTTCAGCAAAAAGCTTCGGCAGTTCTAATGCTTCTATATTCAAGACAATTGCAAAAACAGCAGCCTTTGAAGGATTATTTTTAGACCCTATATATACTTGCAAGCTTTTCATGAAAGCTGCGACTGAAAGAAAGAATCTCGATGGAAAGGTTCTTTGGATACACTCGGGAGGAGCTCTTTCTTTAACAGGATTCCAAGATGCCTTTAAACTAGATCTGCCTATCTTAAAATAAGATAAGGGGCTTTGCTTCCTTTAAGAGAATTCGTGCAGCGTTTAGCTAAAAACTACCTAACTCACTTCGGCGGGGGCCTGCTTCTTCAAGCGGCTTAACTTAAGCCGCTCTCATTTTCTTTGCCGCCTTCTTTATTATACTTCGAGATTGGAAGGGCCTTCTACACTCACTAAAGACCAGGCGCTATGCTAATAGGTGGTCTTACCCAGGCCTGAAAAGACGGATAGTTCGTAATAGCTGGCCCATTTGCAATCGGATAAGGATAAGGTAAGATGTGAAATTCTGGCTGGGTCACAACCGCCGGCTTAGCAACCACCGGCTTAGCAGCCATGAAATGCCCAAGTAAAAGCGTTACAGCAAAACCTGACACAAAACCAGCAAAGGCGACTGATATACCCTTAATAAGTTCATTTTTTTTCACTATCTCCTTAGAAGACTCTAAGCAACTGTCATCTATTTGATTTTCGGAGAGATCCCCCATCGGGTTATTTCGAATATATAATACACGCTCTTCTGCTACTTTATACGTCCTAGATAAACTATGATAAAGCCCAACTACGCTAATTGTTACTACTACAAAAGGAAAGACGCTGGCAGCGCCAGTAACTGAAATACCCGCCGTCGCAGCTCCAAGTAAAAGCCCACATGCGAAATTAGCTATGTGCAATTCCTTTAGGCTTTGATCATAACTAGCTATCATAAAGACAGAAGCATTCCCTACTCCCAGAGCACGAGGCGAGCTTGAAGGTGCTAGTACTGACATAACGAACTCCTTGCGTTTAATTATTAGCTTTAAATTCTCTATTTACAAAGCTACACTGTATCATATCCCCTGCTTTAAAACAACCAGCAACCGCGTGGAAGCATTCATAAAATGGGGTAATAAAAGTTTTAGAGCAATCCCTGATACAAAACCAACACTGGCAAACTTTATACCCTTAATAAGCTCTTCTCTTGCTCTGGATGCTACATCATAAAATTCCAGCCTACCTTCTAAGCTTCCGCTTTCTCCACCTGCCGTATAGGTCTTTGATAAGCTATAAGAAAGACAGCCCAAGCTAATTACTGCAGCAGCAAAGGGAAGAGCGCTAGCTGTACCGGAAACAACAATACATGTTGTCGCAGTTCCAAGCAAAAGCCCTCCCACAAAATTGGCAATATGTAAATTTCTCATGTTTTTTTCAATATCCGCACTTCTTACGACTCTCGAAGAGCCAGTAGCCCCCTCTCTCCTCAAAACAGCTAATCCCATCATAATAAAACCTCTGCTAAATTTCTTAAGGGCGATTATATACTAAAAAATACAATTTTACTAGATTTAATTAAAATAAAAGACAAAACTAGTTTATAACCAAAATAAACGCATATTTTTTAAAGATAGAGCAAAGAAGTTAAATACTCATGAAAAGCAGGAATTAAGAAAGAAAACGCAAGCGAAATGCATCTGCGTTATATATGGGAGGCTTAGACACAAAATGAACCTGTAGGGCTTTTAAGGCGATTCCTGACACAAAACCAGCAAACGCGCATGTTACAGCCTTAAAAAGTTCTTTTTTCGCCATAATATCTGCGTGCCATAGGACATCTGCTGAAGTAGATTCCAACGCCCCGTCCTCTATTTCCTGCACTCCCTCCTGAACACATACTAAAAACTCTTTATCAAAATGACTTAAATTTTTGGTCTTTAGAGTATTGGACAGAAACCCCTGAATTCCCCCTTCTACAGATTCACTCTTTAAAGCGCTAACAATCAATTGTTTAAGGGTAAAGGAAAAAGATTCCTCCTTTAAAAAATAACTTTCAGTTCTTTTATAAGCTTGAAAAAGCCCATAAGATAACCCACCTGAACTAACAACAACTACAGCCAAAGGAAACGTTGCAGCCGTTCCTCCAACCAAAGCAGTCGTCACAGAGAGTCCGGATAAAAAACCAAGCGCAAAGTTAGTAATGTGAAAATTTCTCATATCTCTTTCATAGACGGCACATCTTTCTTTGATAAAGGCGTCTTTTATGTCAATCATACGAGTTAACTCTTCTGCAGATAGATCCATTTTTATAGTGGAAATCAAATGCATGGTTACCTCCAAGCTTATTAAGTAATTTTTCACACCAAAACTACATGGAGGAACCTCTTAAAATCAAGAACAATATTTTAGTCGCCTTCTAATTTAAGCTAAAAAGACTATAGACTTGAAATTTTATGAAAGAAAATTACCTGCATAAAAAATGGACTGCTCATCTTAAAAATTGCGTATTAGATACAAAGACAAAAGCGAACTTTTACAGTTCACTTTTGCCTAATAAAGAACCAAACTTTAGAGTTCAACAACCGACTGTATCTCTTGGTCTATACAGTTTCGGTCTGACTTGCCTTTTTAAAGAGCCCGCCTAAGCTTAATACGGAAGAAAACCAGGCAGTTAGCGCTATAAAAAGAATCACTGAAATATAAGGAGTAGACGCTGCTATACTACCAAGTAACAGGATTAACCCCTGGTATGTCAAGGAAGCTCCGGACTTACCTATCCCGGAACCAAGCCCATCTATGGCAGCCTTTCCTCTTAACTTAGCATCAGAATTTAAGGGTAAAAAAGCCATTTCCTTAGAAGCGTCAAATAAAGAGTACTTAGCTGCTTTACTTAAACAATTTTGCAAAGAACCAAAATATACAGTCAAAGCAAACGGAGTAGCCCCAAATAAAGTAAGAGCAAAACTAGTTAAAGCATCTCCAGAAAAGAGGAAAATAAAGAAAAATGCAGCCATGATTGTCATAATAGCCGGAGGTAAAATAGCAGCAAAGGTCCACCCCAAGCGACTAACCATAAGAGAGAAGAGAAGCCCCCCTAAAGTAGCAAAAACACCAGTCCCAATCGTAATCATGTTCATATGAACAAGCATTTCATTTCGGTCTTGAAAAAAGTTTTTAAGCTGCTCTTTCCATAAAATATCTGTAATATTAATAGAAATATTATACGCTAAGACAATAATAGCGATGCAGGTTAGGTAACGCGATTTAAATATATAACGAATACTCTCTCGAATGGAAATACGCAACTTTTCCTTAGGCTTTGCTCCTTCACTAACTTCGGTGTTTGCCACGGAAGATATTTCCACCTTACGATTAATCCAATAAAAAAGAGCCATAGCACTGCCACCTAAAAAAGCTAACATGATAGAGCTACTTGCTAAAGTCTTTCCCCAAGAATCTTCTCCAAAAGCGCCTGAAAAAGGAAAAACCATACCGCAAAGAATACCGATTCCACCTCCTAAGATAGGAGCTATATTAGAGCCTATATTTAAAATTCCATACGTCCTTTTAGCCTGAGATACCTCTGTAACATCATTAGCAAAACCCCAAAAAAGAACACCAAGAACAATAACAGCCCAAAGTTCTGAAATAATATAAAAAGAGGTAAATGTCCAATTGCGGACCATAGCAATAACACCTTTAAAACCAACGGGAAGGTTCGCAGTTAACCAGTCACCTAAGCGGGTAAAATGGAGGTGCTCACTATTTGGGTGAATGACAAAAGCAAAAAGCAAAAAGTAAGCAATAAAACCACTGATAACACAGTAAAACACAGCTTCCCTTGAAAGATGTCTAGCAAGCCTTGTATATATCCAAGTGGCCACTATCGCACCAGGAAGAACCCCCCAGACTTTCAAAAATAAAATAACCTCAGCGCCGGAGTGTTTAGCAGTAAGCACCAAAGTGTCTTTAAGGTTTCTAACAATGTTATAGCAAATACAGAGTAGGAACAGAAGAATGAGCATGGAAATAACTTTTTTTAGCTCAGACCGATGAATGGGCCATAAAACAGCCCGGAAAAAACCAAATTTTTTTTCGTCTACTGACATCGACAAGTCCTCTTAGGCAAATTCTATAAGTTTATATCACAACAGGAAATATAAAAAAACCATTTTTTTAAGTTTTTTCAAGTAAAAAAAAATCATAAAAAAATACTGTTCACAAAAAAACATAAGCTTATAATGAAGAAAACACACTAAGTAAAAGGAATTTTTTATGAATAAAAAAAGAAAAGAGTTTACAATCGTTCTTATTCTCTCCTTTTTCTTTGGCATGCTAGGAGCTCACCGTTTTTATACTAAAAAAATAAAAACAGGCCTCCTAATGTTGTTTACACTAGGAGGCTTTGGCATTTGGTATTTATTTGATCTAGGAACAATCCTTTTAGGGAAATTTAAAAACAAAAAAGGGAAAAAGATCTCTTTTTAATTTTATTATCACAAGGTGGTAAGTAGTTCTAGCTACTCTCCTCTCTTAGCCGCTTTATATCCGTTAGAGTATCCTTCTCTAAGACCTTTTGCATGGCCTTCTTTAACACCTTTAGAATAGCCCGTGTTGTAGCTTTCACTATTATTTTTATTTCCTTCTTGGCGACCTGCAAAAAGACCCTTGTCATACCCATCCTTATACATGTCTTTTGCTAGCTGAGTAAACCCTTCGCCCTGCTCCATAGCAATAGCAAATAAAACTTGTTCCGTTCTCATATTCACAAACAAATGAGTGCACTGCTTTAAGATTTCTTGATTAGATGCATCCGATTCAGAAACGTCAAGACGGTCATACTTAGAATATATAGCAATTTGCGTACCCAAAAACCAGTCATTTGGCACGCACTCGTAATTTGGAGGAACTAACTGCACATTATTCCACCACTCAAGAGGACCTCTCCATCTTTTAGAAAATCCAACCACCTTCCAGCAGCTTTTATCAGAAAGAACAAAATAGCCATCCGTATTTTGTAAGATAACTTTAGCAGCAATAGTTTCTACTTGCTGACAATCTGCATTAACGACTACGCACCCTAAAAACAAAGCAAAAAAAACAAAATATTTCCTCATAAAAAACCTTCGGTTAAAAACCAAAAATCTTATATAAAACCCACACTTGATTACAACCATAAAAAGCAAAAAATAGTGGATCTAATTATCCTTAACGTAGTACTTTTAGGCTTTGAAAGAACACGCGACGGAAATTCTCTATGTTAAAAACACCTAAAACCACTCACCCTTCTTGGATCGAAGTAGATCTTATTCAATTCAAAAAAAATATCCAAATCCTTCGCCAGCACACCAGTCCCAGTTTACTTTGCTTACCTGTTAAAGCAAATGCCTATGGTCACGGCCTATGCGTTATGGCAAAAGCAGCAGTAGAAGCCGGGGTAGATTACCTAGCAGTCGCCCATTTACAAGAAGGCATCTTGCTACGCAAATCTGGAATTGCTATTCCGATTTTGGTTTTAGGTGCAATTCACGAAGATCAAATCACAGATCTTATCCACTTCAAACTAGAGTTTACTATTAGCTCTAACTATAAAGCAGACCTTGTGGCGGCAAAATGTAAAAATGCCCAAGAAAAAGCACGGGTGCACTTAGAAATAGATACCGGCATGCAAAGAACAGGCGTTAGGCCAGCTTCTGCCCTCTCTCTTTTTTCTCATGTAGAGAGCTTAGGATGCTTTACTACTGTTGGGATCTACTCTCACTTTGCCACGGCAAATACAAGGGATGATCCTTTTACGCTAAAGCAAATCGATCTTTTTTGTAACTTACTAAAAAACCCCGTTTTTTCTCACACTCGCCTAATTCGTCATATAGCTAATTCCGGAGGAGTTTGTTTTTATAAAGAATCGTATTTAGATATGGTAAGACCCTCTTTGCTTACCTTAGGATATCCCCCTCAAAATGCTCCCGATATTTTTAAAAATATCGCCCCCTGCTTTTCCCTTAAATCAAAGGTCTCTTACTTTAAAGTAGTAGAAAAAGGGTGCGGTATCAGCTATAACCACACTTATATTACAAAAAAACAAACTAGAATCGTTACCATCCCCATTGGATACGGAGACGGATATAGAAGGGCTCTCTCCAACATAGGATCCGTTCTTATTAGAGGCATGAAATTTCCTATTGCAGGAACCATTTGCATGGATCAACTTATGGTTGATGTAGGAGAAAATGAAATTCACGTAGGCGATGAAGTTGTTTTAATAGGAAAACAGGGAAACGAAGAAATTTCAGCACAAAATATCGCCGAACTTTGTAATACAAATATTTATGAAGTACTCTGCTTTTTTAACGATCGAATTCCGAGACTCTATAAAACAGAAAAAGAACAAAGCCTCTTACTTGAAGAAGTAAAACAGCTGCCCCCATCCTCTATTTCTTTCTTATAAAAAAGCAAAAAAACTCGCTTTTTAAAAACTTATTTGTTAAACAATACTCAAAAAAAACTATACCACACAAGGATTTACTTATGCCCACTATTTTAGCCTTTGCAGGAAGCCTACGAAAGGAATCCTTTAATAAAAAACTAGTAAAAATAGCCGGAAAAGGGGCTGAAGAAGGCGGAGCTACTGTAATTTACATCGACTTACTTGACTACCCGCTTCCCGTTTATAACGGGGACATAGAAGAAGCCGAAGGTCTACCTCCAAATGCCATTAAACTCAAAAAGCTCATGGATGAAGCTGACGGTTTTATTATAGCTTCGCCAGAATATAATAGCTCCATCTCCGGAGCCTTAAAAAACACAATAGATTGGGTTTCTAGAAAAGGGTCTCCTGATGAAGTCTATTTAAGCGCTTTTATAGATAAGGTAGCTCTTATTCTAAGCGCATCACCTTCTTTTTTAGGAGGAGTTCGAGGGCTAGCTCATCTACGTTCTATTTTAGAAAACATACATACCTTTGTTCTTCCCAAACAAAAAATCATATCATTTGCTAATGAAGCCTTCGATAGCGAAGGCTCTTTAAAAAAGCCCGGGGATCAAAAAGAAGTTTTTGACCTAGGAAAAAAACTATCACAAACAATACAAAAGCTAAGAGGTTAAAGTATGAATACCCTCCCTTGGATAAATCGTTTTTTCTCTCTTGTTCTTTTCTTCTTTACCGTTTACTTAACAGATCTACCAGCCACACCTTCTGAGTACACAAAATATGGATTAGCAAAAATCTCTGAAGAGCAACAAGCATTTCTAGAAAGCAGCGTAGATAAAGTCATAGAAATAGCCCCCAATGATCTTGGCATAGAAAGAATACAAAAACACCTACAAAAACACGGGCTCCCTCCCTTAGAAGGAGTTGAAACAACTACCCATGAATTCAAGGCAAGTAAAGTATCTTCAAAAGTAGCCAAAGAAACATTTAAAGCAATAGGAACCCTTCCTAGTGCTGTAAATAACAGCACATTACCATGTTTTCCTAATATTGGAGACCAAGGGTCTCTTGGGGCTTGCGTCGGATTTGGTTCTACTTATTATCAAGCGACTCACGAGATAGGCCTTATAAATGGCTACAATAATAAAACAAGCTTAGATCACGTCTTTTCTCCAAAGTGGACTTACAATTTACTTAATGACGGACAAGACCAAGGTCTTTCCGTCTTTGAAGCTTTCCAACTACTTGCTATAAATGGAACTCCAAGCATTCTCGCCTTTCCTTACGACTCGAATTACACAGCTTGGGAGCTTGATACTACAGACTGGGTTAACGCCATCTCTAATAGAATGAATCCGTACGTCCTCATACCTGGCCTAGATGGAGATCTTACTGCTATTAAACAAGCCCTAAATAATGGTCACGTACTTACGTTTGCCACCTTTATCAACTCATGGCATTACACAACCATAAAAAACGATCCAGATAACATCAATAATGCCCATGTAGGTGAAGTTGCCGCTACATATATGAGCGGACAAAATGGGGGACATTTTATGACCATTGTGGGGTACGACGATACTCTATGGGTTGATATCAACAACAATGGAGTTGTTGATGACAATGAAAGAGGAGCTTTTCTTATAGCTAACTCTTGGGGCACTAGCTGGGGCAATAACGGATTCATTTGGATCTCTTATGACGCTTTTCGCTCTATTTCTGCAGTAAGTGGGGGACCCTCGTTAGGTCGTATCGCACTTGGAGCGTATCTAAACTCTTCTGTTATTTCTATAACACCTAAAGCAAAGAATTATTCCCCCACACTCATCGCCGAAATGTCTTTAACACAAACCCAAAGAAATCAAATTAACGTTAAAACAGGGATTTCTGCAACAAACCAAACTTCCCCTACATCTAGCGTAGCAATTCCTGCTCTTACAAACCAAGGGGGGGCTCTAAATTTCAGCGGAACAACAAGTTCCGCAGCCCAAACAATGACATTTGCTGTTGATCTTTCTGACCTAGCTCAATTAGCAAATCAACGCTATTATCTATCCATTGGAGATAATAAAATAAGTAACCCCACTACGCTAAATTCCTATAAACTTCTTGACTTCATCCATAATACGCAGGCAGAAGGATCCGGATTACCTAAGACCTATGACAACTCGGTAGGCAGCGTATTTATAGACTACGATTTACAAACAGGGGCAACTCCCTCCCCAACACCAGCTCCTGCACCGACACCTTCTCCGACTCCTCCACCTCCCCCACCTCCTTCACCCTCATCAACAATCGGAATTACTATTACCCAACCTATAAATAATGCTATAGTAAAGGGAAAATACACCATAAAAACCTCCACACAAGGCAAAGTTACCTCCGTGAGTTTTTATTTAGATAATGTTTTAGTCTCTAAAGACACCAAAGCGCCCTTTACAGCAAAGATAAACACTGCTGCACTTTCTAATGGGACTCATCAAATTAAGGCTGTCGCAACAAATGGGTCTCAGACAGCTACAGCAGCACAAAATATACAAATTCAAAATAGCAATAAAAAAGCTCCTTTTCCTCCATCTAAGGCAAATAGCTCTAACCCTGAATCTGCTCCAAACCTGCTAGTAAAAGAGCCCACATTTTGGACAGGAACAAGCACAACCTCTCAAAATAGCTTTCCCTTTATAAATCCTATATATAATACAGATAGAGTCGGGAATATGGCTTTCAAATACCCTACATCTAACGGGCAATATTTTGTTAAACTCTGCTTTGCGGAAACAGAATACCAGACCGCAGGAAAAAGAATATTTAATGTTTTACTTAACAATAAAAAAATCATCAACAACCTAGATATTTTCACTAAAGTAGGAGCAAATAGCCCTTATGAAGTCATTTTTATAGCAGACGTACAAGATGAGTTCCTCTTGATAGAGTTTACCCCCGTTATAGGAACTGCTAAAATCAACGGAATTGAAATAATTCCTAGATAAACAAGGTTGCCTGCGTAGGAAAGTTCATCTACGCAGGTTTCTTAAAAAGATTCAATCTGTTACGCTTATCCCTTTTTTAAGAAAGGAACTTTCTATGGGACAAGGATACTCGTTAATTGACACAGGCTTTGGCACTAAGCTAGAACAATTTGGAGACTATGTCATTGCAAGGCCAGCAGCTCAAGCTATGTGGAAGCCTACCCTCCCAGAAGCCATCTGGCGTAAAGTAGACGCTTCTTTTAGTCGTGAAGGGGGAAATGCTTGGAAAGCACATAAAAGCCTTCCTAAAGAATGGGTAGTTGAAATAGAAGGTATTTTATTCAAAATAGCTCCTACAGACTTCGGGCACCTAGGAGTATTCCCAGAGCATAGCACTCTATGGAGCTCTATGGTATCTCTTATTAAGGCGCAAAAAAAAGCACCCAACATCTTAAATTTATTTGCCTACTCAGGGGGAGCTACCCTAGCCGCTGCCAAAGCTGGCGCGTCTCTTTGTCATCTAGATGCCTCTAAAGGAATGGTTAGCTGGGCCAGGGAAAATGCTAAACTCAATAACTTAGAAAAAGCACCTATCCGTTGGATTGTTGATGACGCGATAAAGTTCTTACAAAGGGAGCATAAAAGAGGCGTTCTCTACGATGGCATTATCTTAGATCCTCCAAGCTTTGGGAGGGGAAATAATGGAGAGGTATTCAAAATAGAGAAAGATCTCTCTGAGATTCTTTCTTTATGTAGGTCCTTACTCTCAGAAAACCCCCTATTTCTTCTTTTTACAACCCACACCCAGGGGATGTCGCCCCTTGTTATGGAGCACCTAACCAAGCAAATGATGCAAGGACTTAACGGAAAAATTACTACAGGGGAAATGATTATCCCTTCAAAAGAAGGATTAAGCCTTCCGTCAGGCAGCTTCGCAAAATGGGAAAAAATCAATAAATAAATTTAAAAATTGAATCAAATTATCAATTCTATTATAATTATTTTCAAACTATATAATATATGGAGTAATTGTGTTGCAATCAATTTTAAAAAACCAAACAGAATTTGATTTTAGACTAGATTACATACCTGTTGCCAGCACCTTCACAAATATATATTATATATTTCAAAAATGCACCTATCCTACTCCCCCTATAGGAACCCTAGATCATCATTATGAACTCCTACAAGCCAAAAGCTTCACCCGCTGCATAATACTCTTAGTACCTATTTTGGGAAATATTACTATAGGAATTGGGGACTTTCTTAGTGATGTAAAGATCCTACAACTAAAGCTAATAAAAGCCGGTCTTATTTCGCTACCAAGGGTAAGCTTAAGACTACAAAAGGACGATGACATCTTAAAAGCTATTATTGAAAAAGACCCTTCGGAAATCCGTTTTATCCTAGATCCAGCTATAGTAACCCGGCTTTTTTCTACTACCGCAATTTTCCCTAGACTCACCACAAATGATCTCCACCCCTCTTTAAAAAATAACCATGAATTAATATGCCGTGCTATTTACTACAACCCAAATAACCTACGATATATCACAGATCCTCAAACTGTCGTTAAAGTATTCCAAATGAGTCCCTACACGGAGTATTTTAGGGGCCCTTACATTAGTAATCTCCACGAATCCTTAAAAAACAACTATGAGGTCCTAAAAGCTGCCGTCTTACAAAATCCAGCAAACATAGGAAACATCTACGAAGCAAAGATTGTAGAGCAGCTATGGGCTGAAAATGTCATTCCTCCAAAATTACAAGACCTTTGCTGGCAATTACAAAACGACCCACGTCTAGAAAAAATAGCCCTTGAAAAAGATCCGGCAATTAACCTTCCTTTTGTTAGTAGAAAAGAAACCCTTCTCACGTTTTTTAGAAATAGAACGCAAGAGGATTGCGTGCTATCCTATATCAATTCTCGACTAACAAAAGAAACAAAAGAAGAAATAGCAATAGCTGCTATTACACAAAATCCTAGAGAGCTATCTTGTCTTTCTGACCCAACCTTTGTGAGAAAACTATTTTGCATAAAGCAAGGCCCTGCGACTTTACAGTACCTAGCCTCCTCGCTTAAAAATAACCAGGAAATTCTAAAAGCTGCTATTTTGAACAAACCCAAAGACATACGCTTCATTGAAAGTAAAAAGTTTGTACTTGGACTTTTTGCCGAATCAAGATGTACAATCACTTTAAAAGACCTTCACCCAAATCTTCAAATTGACAGAGATATTATAGATGCAGCTCTAAAAAAAGATCCCTCTAACCTGCGTTTCATAACGGATGCGGGGTTTGTCATTGGACTTTTTGCAGCACTAGAAGAATATGCAGGAGTAAGTGCGCTTGCTAGTATTGTTCGCAAAAAACCTATTGCAATTACTCTTAGGGATGTGCATCCCTCTTTTCAAGAAAATGACGATGTCATAGCTGCTGCTTACAGGGCTAACAAAAAAAACATACAATATGCTGCCTTTGCAAACATCATTACTTTCTTACAACACACACCAAAAGCTTTACAGTACATCGAGGATAGCGATATTATACTCACAATTTTCCAAGGAAGGTCTAATCTTTCAGAATTCACCATAGACGATATTCACGAAAGCCTTAAAGAAAATCCTGATATTATATTGATTGCTACAAGTAAAGGCGCAAAACTTCATAACGAAGAAGGGAATTCTAAAAAATTAGCACCCGAAGACTCAGAAACTTCAAATCACAGTCTAGCAGAAAAAACAATTAGATCCCTTGATTCTTGGGCGCAAGAGATAACCGCCCCTGGGGATATCGAGATCGCTTCAAAGACACTGTCTGGATATGATTTAGTGTAAAAAAAACTTTCAGCAAACAAGGGAATAATTATTATGCAAGCAGTAGGTCCATACGACTCTATAAACACCCCGCAAACTATCCGAAAAAATGAGACTGAACCTTCTTCCTCAGTAAGTCGATGCGACATCTCTAATTGTTTAAAAAAGATTGCTTCAAATGCTCAATCTTTACTCGGTCGGGTATCTATTTTACTTTCTAATCCCTCTATTTACATGCAATCCATTCAGAAAAATCTATTTCCAATGCATTACTTCCAAGCAGACTGGAATACCTTTTATAAGCAATTACAGGGGCTACAGGAAAGTGAATTCCCCTTAGATGCTTCTAATATACCCAGTTTAATAGCTCTAGGAAAAACCTTACTCGAAGATGTGAAGCATAATAAAAACCAGAAAAAAATTTTAGGAAACGCCGTTTTCAGAGAATTTTCTCTGTATGCAGATATTATGCAAAAAATCACTCCCTCTAGTAAAGAATTGCTAAGCCTGCTACTAGACATGATAGAAGTTGCCACTTATACCATAAAAAATATAGACCTAGATGACTCTTCCTTATCTTCGCTAGTTGAGCTCTCTGAAATTTACACCAGCTGCCACTCAGGCCTAGCACAAGGCCAACTAAATCTAGCCCAAAGTTATCTTGATAAACACGACTCAGCTAAAACACCTGAAGACAAAAAATGTAATTTACAGGTCGCAAAGACAATCCTGTCGACAATATCTGAAGAAATACCTGAAAAAAATTGGCTAGATATGCTACTTATAACCATCTCGTCACTAGAAAAAAGCTTAAAAACTCACTCGAGAAACGATGATTTGAAAAACTATTTCGATCCGACGATAAAAAAGCTGCAAGATACAAAAGAAAGATTAGAGCAAATTCAAGCCGCTATGCTTTTAAATAAAGACAAGCCCAAAGAAAAAAATGCAAGCATGTGTATAGCTAAGATTTTCGCTATAGGTACTGCCATCGGAAACTGCCTTTTAGGACTACTCAAAGCAGCTAAATCTTTAGTTGGTAGAGCTACTAGTTTTTCTAACCCTCTAGAAGAGGGAATCTCTTCTGAAGAAAAAGTAGAAAGCATGGAGATCGTACTAAGTAAAGTTGACAATATAGCTTCTAGGTTCAAATAAGACCGGTTAGTTAAGTTTACAAACTAAAAGCCGAAGCGAAGCTGCCCACCGTAGTTGTGATCGCTATACCCTCCTCCGAATTCCCCTGTATAATAAAGATCTGCAACAAGAAGATCTTTGCAAAGACGTCCTGAAAGAAGGACTCCTGGAGAAAATAGGTTTCTACTGGGAAAATATCCGGTTACAGTAAACGAGGTATTCGTATCTACAAACTCCGAGCTATATGCTCCACCCTTAACCCTCATCTCTCTAACCCAACTAAACTTAGGAGCTAAAGACCACTTAGAGCTCCAAAAAGAGATACACCCTGTCAGCTGCAATCCTAGTTCGTTACGAAGAAGTATCGCAGTGCTCTCTTTCACTTTTAAATTATAAGGTCCAGCGCCCTCTTCTCTATACCCATTTTCTTTTTGGGTAATATAATCTAAAGAGTCAAAAGGTCTAATTGTAAAATGAGAAAATCCGAGGTTCACTCCCGAGTCTATGTGAGAAAGAAGCTGAGCGTTACCACGTGTACTACTAGCTGACCTACTTACCCCCGTATATCTTATGTTCCTATAACCATCACAGTGTCCCCAAGATCCAATAACAGAACTGTTCACATAAAACATGTTAGTTAGATAAGAAAAGTAAAGACCTCCATATCCTGAGCGAATTTCTCCTTTGCCTAAATCATCACTCCAATGAATTCTAGAGTTCGTATAGCCCCCTAACGCTCCTGCGTAGCATCTTTTTAGAAACTGCGCATCAAAACCAAGTACAGCGCCTAGCGTGTTATTTTGGTATCCTGCTTGCGGACTATGTGCGTACCTAGATTCTTTCTGCTGTAGATTATCTCCAAAGCTATCTACCCAAAGATGAAATGGCTGCTTTCCTTTGGAGCAAGAAGAAGGGCAATAGACGTCATCTAACTCATTTTGCATTCTAAATCCAAGAGTCGACTGTACTTTTACGATGTTATTTTCTTGAGAGATGACGTATCCTTTAAATAAAGCTGGATGCATCTTATTTAAGGCTTCGTTTATCTCTTCATCACTTAAAGAAAATAACGACTCTGCGATGCCATTTAGCGCTGGATTACCATTGCCTATTACAGCATCAATAGCATTAGCTACTCTTTCACTATTGCCACAAAGAGGCAAAATATTAAATGGTTTCAAAACCATAGAAAGGTATACCGCATTAGGGGCATATGTAACTTGGGGCACGATCCAAGAGGTATTTGTTGTAACAGAAGAAAAGCTCCCAGTAATAGTAGCGCTATCTTGCATAATAGTTGCCGAACCATTAATAGAAGAAAGAAAGCCTGGCTGAAAATTCAGCTGTAGACTGACATCTGAATCCAAAATAATATCTCCTGTAGCAACAAGATCTGAAATCCCATTACCATCAATAGAAACGATATAAGCAGATCCCATCTCAAATAAAACATCGCCTTCCACCTCTAAAACTCCAGAAGAGTTACCCGGCCTAACAGACCCGAATACATCAAGAGGCCCAATAGAGCCACTTCCCCCAAGTATCGCACCGGCATCCACCGTAAAAGAAGAGGTGATTATAGAACCATTTATCACCAAGGCTCCTTCTGTCACTGTCGTAGCTCCCGTGTATGTACTTACCCCAGATAAAACAAGGACTCCACTGCCTGTTTTTTCTAAGGAGCCCGTTCCACTGATACTATGAGAATACACACCGAGCCCTTCTTGATTAAAAACCAAGGAAGAATCATTGACTATATCTGTGGGAAGACTGCTGGCATTACCTTCTAATGTCCCTGCTAAAATCGTTGTAAGACCACCGTAAGAGTTAGATCCCTCTAAAAAAAGAGTGCCGGCTCCTGTTTTAGTTAAACTTCCTCCTCTACCTAAAATCATGCCAAAGAAGATATCTGATATATTCTGATCAACAGTAAGCGTTTTGTTGCCAAGAACAATGTAACCAACTCCAGAAAGGTTTTGTATGCTAGCGCCACTAAATACATCGCTAATGTCCAGCACTCCCTCGATCTGTACGCTGCTAGATGTAGCTATAGAACCATCTCCAACTAGGGCTAACACTCCCCCTCTAATACTTGTTGGCCCGGTGTACGTATTTATCCCAGAAAAACTTAAAGTACTTATGCTATTTACATCTAAAACAAGAGACCCTAAAACTCCGCTTATTACGCCTGTGAAAAGTCCAGAGTCCCTTTGCAGTAGTGTAAGCTCTTTACTTCCCAAAATAATGCTACCAGTCCCTGATAAACTGCCCACAAAAGCGCCAGTTGTTACAGCGCTAATATCAAAAGTTCCATTAACGATAATAGAGGAGGTAAGAGCTATGGATCCATCTCCTACTAAAGCAAGAGTACCCCCTAAAATAGGTGTTGCTCCCGTATAGGTATTTATTCCCGTCAAAGTAAGAGTACTTGTACTTAAATTAGTTAAACCAAAACTTCCAGTAACTCCTTGTATATTTCCTGAAAAAGTAGAAGGAATGGTTTGCTTTACAGTTAATGCTTTACTTCCTAAAATTATCAGGCCACTGCCTGAAAGGTTTTGTATACTAGTAGCTGAATTTATTTGGTGGATATCAAAAATAGTATCCACAAGAAGAGAGCTTGACGTAGCAATAGATCCACTGCCGGAAAGAGCTAAAACACCTCCATTGATATCTGTAGGCCCTGTATACGTATTTATCCCCGCTAAAGTTAACGTTTCAGTTGTAGTAGCGTCTAACACTAAACTTCCTAGTGATCCGCTAATTACTCCAGAAAAAGACCCTGATATCGCTTCAATTACAGTGAGCTCTTTTCCTCCTAAATTAATATCCCCTGTTCCTGACAAGTTATGAATTACAGCTCCGACGGAAGTACCACTAATATCAAAAGTGCCGAGAACAGAAACAGATCTAGAAGAAGCAATAGACCCTGATGCTCCAATAAGAGCTAGGGTTCCCCCTAAAATAGAAGTCGCTCCCTCATAAAGATTTGCCCCCCCTAAATTCAAGGTTCCGGTGCTGCTTAAAGATAGGGTAAGACCTCCTAAATCACCTGAAGCTCCAATAGTCCCAACAAAAACTCCTGATAACACCTGATCTACCGTAAGTGTTCTTGTGCCAAGAGAAATAAAACCTGCTCCTGACAGTGTTTGAATGGAAGCTCCTGCTGATGTTTCACTAATATCTAAGGTTGCTCCCGCAGAAACAATTGTACCAACAGAATGTTGTATAGTTGCCGTAGCTCCTGAAAGAAGAAGAGTCCCCGAAGTAATAGAAGTTGTGCCTATGTAAGTATTAGCTCCTGTCAAAATAAGTGTCCCAGGGCCTGTCACGATCAAGGAGCCTAAACCACCTATAAGTCCCGTTAATGTGGAGGTTCCTACAGGGACTTCGATAGTTTCAGGAAGTCCTTGTAACGTGATTAAATTAGAAACAGTTAGTCCATCTCCTAAGATGAGTGTAGCATCAGATTCCATAAGCAAGGGCCCTGCGCCTAAACTGGTGTTATTACCTACCTGAATAGCTCCGGCAACAATCGTTGTACCACCCCCATATACATTACTTGTAGGTAGTACTAAAGTCCCTGACCCTTGTTTTTCTAAAAGCCCACCAGCAATAGCCCCTGTAGCTGTAATGGTCAAAGAAGTATCTATTTTAAGAATATTTTTTGTTGTAGCAAGGAGCCCTAAAATAGCAGGAAAAGAACCTGAAGCTGTCCCTGAAAACTGCAAAGTAGGAGCTGTCCCACCAAACTGCACACCGGTAACTCCAGGTAAGTTACTTGCTCCAAAAAACTGAAGGGTTCCATCTGTAACTACCATAGGAGCATTAGAGAAGACGATATCGGAAGAAGCGGAAACAACTACAGTATTACCACTGACATTTAAAGCTACATTTCCATTTCCAGAAATCGTATGAGGGGTGCCAACGTCTGTAGCTTCTATACTCGCTGACAAAGTAGATGGCGTCATGTTAGAAGAAAGAGAGGGATTTATACCGGCATTGAGGCGAATAGGCGGTGTTGCTAGTGTAGTTAGCGTGTTATTAATATCTTCAATTGCTTGACGCAGGGTGCCGGCTCCAGAGTCTGCTGAGCTAGTAACGTTTACCGTCGCCTCCAGAAAACTAAAAGAAACTAATGAAGCAAGCCAAATAGAATTTACTATACGAACCATACAACTCCTAAGGAAATAGATGTTTACGAATAGTAATTTTTTCCTGAAAGACTTGCAATCTTTTTTATAGAAAGTATCTTAAAAAAAACCCCACCCTGTTCTTACGCTTTTAGCGAAGACTGGATGGGGTGTATAAAAGTTTCTTACTGAGATAAACTTGCTATTTCTGCAGAAACAGCTGTCCAATTTTGATATTCTTCTTCCAAAGACTTCTTAAGAGCTTTGATCTCTAACTTAAGAGAGGATAAAAGTTCCTTAGCACCCTCTTTTTTTAAAGAAGTATAACTTTCTTGAAGCTTCCTTACCTGTTTCCATTTAACAAGAACGTTATCAATAACGGCTGTTATCTTCTTTTCCCACTCTTCTCTTTGTATATAAAAAGACTCTCCAAGCTTATCTAACAAAAGACGTTTACGCTCAAGTAAGATTTTCTCTTCGATTTGATACTGCTGTACAGTTCTGAGTTGGCGGGCAAGACCACATTTAGCAGAAAGCCAAATAAGCCATTTAGTCGGATCGAAATGAAACCAACGAATCCCATTGCGGTAATCCTGCGCAAAAGTATGGTGATAATTATGGTATCCTTCTCCAAAAGTTAGAAGAGCAATAATATAATTATCGACGGCAGACAGCTCTTTACAAAACGTACGAGCGCCCCATGTATGAGCTAAAGAATTAATAAACCAAGTGAAGTGGTGAAGGAAAAATATGCGAAGAAGTATTGTAAAAACCAAGGCACCTAGATAATCTTGAAATACTGAAGCAAAAAATAAATAAGCCAGCACGTTAGTTACCACAAACAAAATACCATAATAACGGTGTTGAAAACGTAAAAGAGGCTTTCTTTCTAGATCAGCTACCACGGAGCTTTCTATTTTTTTTGGTTTTTCAAAAAGCCAAAAAAAATGCGCATACCAAAAACCCTTTTTAATAGAATAAGGATCTCTATCGGTATCAACAAACGCATGATGATGGCGATGGTCAAAAGACCACCTAATAACACTTCCTTGTGTTGCCAAAGTGCCAAAAAGCACTAGGATAACTTCAAGAATAGGACTTGCCTTATAAGCCATATGTGAATACAAGCGATGATATCCCATAGTGATGCTTAATCCTGCTGCATACATTAGAGCAAAAGACGACACAATCAAAGGCCACGATGATACTGTGCAAAAAGCAAAGTAAAATGGGAGTCCTATTAAAAGAGCCAGATGATAAATGATAATAAATAATCCGGGAACCCAGTTAAACTGGTAAGGCTTCTTTGTACATTTTTCCAAAACTCCTCCAATATTTTCTATAAGCTTCCCCCCCATTTTATCCCATACCCCCTAAAAACTCAAGAACTTTACGAAATAATTAAAATAATAAATACATCTAATCGCGCTAAAACCACGACTTCTACTAGGAAAATCTCACACCTTACAAAATAACTTATTTTGCCGTTTCCACTAATTTAGACAAGTGTAAATTTTAATTATTGCACACAGTCATCCCGTCAACATATAATCATTATTAAAATCACTTGAAGCATCTATTTATATGAATATAAGAAACATTTCCTTTAAAGATATGCTTGAATATCTGGACTATACTCCCGTTATAAGCACGGGGAAAAATCTTGTTGATATTTTCGTTAAATGCGCCTGGAAGCCTGAAATAAAAACTTTGGAAAAGAAGCTTTTAGTTCAATTATCGCTCGAAGAGTTTCAACACCTAACAATCCATGGAGCGTTGAAGTTGGCGATGTTGTTGTTACTTTCCCTGCAATTCCTACTGTTAATCCCATAAGAACCATACATTCAGGCGGAAAATACCCCTCAATTTATCCCCCTGTAAATTCACAGTTGTTACTCACTTCCTTATAAAATCCCATTCACGAAAGTTAGATAATTCAAAAATTAGGATTCTCGCTCAAACCTGGCTCATCTAAAACAAGAACCTTCTCGATTTGACTTTCTAAAAGTTCTTTTAAAAGCTTAGAAACTTCTTCTGCTATCCTGGGGTTTTCTGAAACTTTTAAAGCAGAACGAGTTCCATTTACGTCCAAAGTTAACCTAGTGTTCCCTTTCCTATCTACCTCGGCAATAATATCTCCTTCTGTGCAAGCAGTTAAAATAGTAGAAATTTCCAAGTAAGCTTCTTTAAGTTCCCTATACTCTTGGCTTAGTTTTACATACTCACTCTCTTCTACTTGTCCATTTTTCCTTCCCTCTGCTAAAGCCTTAAAAGACCTTGCAGTATCAACCTCCAGCTTTCTACTAGCCTCTAAAAGAAATTCCACCTCCCCTAAAGGAAGCTGACTAAAGCCGGCAATGACATCTGTATTACAATTTTTATAACAACTTTTTAACTTTTTATCCTCCACAACCAAATCAAACTCTACGTTTTTTAGGCGAGCCCCCCTTGCATCCACACTCTCTTGGAGCGAGTTTGCTTCTTTATAAGTAAGCTGACTGGCCCGACCGGTTAATCTTTTCCTGTCACCTGAAAGAGCTCTGGCTACCCCTCCCTTTTTTGCTTCTAACTCGCTTATTACTTCTATCCGTTCTTTGATAGCCAGATCTGCACTTTTACAGATAAGCCTTGTCTTCTTTACAAGGCTTACCTGTTCCTTTATTCTGGGCTCCTCCTTATCCAAAAAATCAGCAATCCAAGCTACTTCTTCCTTAAAATCTTCCCTTGATGAAGTCAATTGAGCCCTAATTTTAACAGGAAGATTCAAAGCGATAACAGCTTCTTTACAAGCAGAATACAATTTTTTAGCTAAAAAATTATTTGGTTCAATTTCATCCTTCATCTCTTTTAACTCTGCAATAATAAGGATCTGATCTTTCAACCGAGGCACCTGACCTGCAAAAGAAATCGCTAGAATATCTTTTTTTAAAGATTGCAGTTTATCTATTATGGGAGAAGATGATGTATCTGAAGACTGTTCCGTCGGCGTATCGATCTCTACTTTTGCAGAAAACAACTGTTTAAAAGACAGGCCTTTATTAAATGGCTTTAACTTTTGCGCACCTAATACACCCTCTTGCTCAAAAGATATGCTTTCCGAAACAACTTCCGAAACAACTATCTTCCCCTCTCCACAAATCTTCTTTTTAAGCCAGGAAATGCACCCCTCACTTCTATAATTTTCTGTCTCGTAAATGTTTTTTAAAGAGCTGCTAACATAGCTACTTATTCGACCCTCTTTAGCTTTTCCTTCTCCAATTTGTAGCTTTTCACTGCGACTTTCAAAAACTCTCTTTTGGCTAATACCGCCATCACCGCCATCACCGCTGCCAACTCTGTGCATACCCCTCCTACACACACAACTCACACATAGCAGATAATAACATTTTAATTTAATTTTAATTATAGATTTAATTAATTAAACACTTAATTAATTAACTAAAAGTGATTTATATAAAAAAACAAACGCTTGTTAAGTAAAACAATAAGCAGGATCGCATATAAATTACCTATTGACAGATCCCTCTAGAAAAGACATACTATTTTAAAAAAAACTCAAGGAGGTTTTTATGGCATTAGCAAAACGAATTTTCTTATTTCTTGCAGTAAACTTTTTAGTGATCACAATGATCACTCTTATCCTAAGTATTTTTAATGTAAAACCTTACTTAACAAGTTACGGCATTGACTATCCCTCCCTCATGATATTTTGCCTTATTTGGGGTATGGGAGGAGCCTTTATCTCTTTAGCTCTTTCTAAAACGATGGCTAAATGGATGATGGGTGTGCACATTATAGATCCTAATACAGCAGGAGGGGAGTTAAAAAACCTAGTAGAAACAGTGCACGAGTTAGCCAAAACAGCACATATGACCCATATGCCAGAAGTTGGCATTTACGAGGCAGACGAACCTAACGCTTTTGCAACAGGCCCTTCACAGAAACGTTCTTTAGTTGCAGTTTCCTCAGGACTTTTACGCAGAATGTCTCAAAAGGAGCTTGAGGGTGTTCTAGCTCATGAAATCACCCATATTGTGAACGGTGACATGGTAACAATGGCTCTTATTCAGGGCGTTGTAAATGCATTTGTTATGTTTTTAGCTAGAGCCCTAGCTTTTGTTTTCTCAGGTCTTAGCAAAGACAGAAACAGCTCCTCTACAGGATCCTATCTCAGCTATACGCTTCTTGTATTCCTTTTCCAATTTGTCTTTATGATTCTTGGGTCCCTTGTTGTTGCATGGTTTTCTCGTGTAAGGGAGTTTAGAGCGGACTTTGGAGGCTCTCACATCGCAGGTAAAGAGAAAATGATCGGAGCACTAGAAGCTCTTCAAAGAATGCAAAGAGTGGAGGGCAAAACACATACCAACCCCTCTTTTGACACCATGAAAATTTCTACGCCTAAAAAATTAGGATGGATGAGATTTTTTTCTTCTCATCCTCCACTAGAAGAGCGTATAGAAAGACTTAGACACTCTATCTAAATACATTTTGAGAATCCCTCATCCTCGAAAGAAGGGCTGAGGCATGCTCGAGTAAACCCAAGCTCCCATCTACCTCCATCACATACACCTGATGGGGGTGGATAACATCACAAAGGCTTCTAAGACTTTCACACTTTAAAACAATAAAATCCACTTCAGAAAAAGAGGAGAGCATCAAAATAAACTCTTCATTTGGCTCATCATCTTTAATGTAAATGATTAGCTTTTTCTCTTCGTCTTTTCCTGAAAGCTTTCTTAGCGTTCTAAACACCTCTGTTGTCATCCCCACTCGGCTATCTAGTCCAAGAACAACGTATCTTTTACCCTTAAGAACCTGTTGCAAAGCATACAAATGCTCTTCATCAAAAATTTTATTCTCCACATCAAACTCAAGAAGCCTTTCTGCTAAATCAGAAAGATTTACACGAGCGCAACCGCTTCTTTCAATGGCGATGCCAGCTGCAATATTCGCTAATTGCGCTGCATATTTAATGTCTAAAGAATTTGCAAGAGCAAGGCTAATTGTAGCTAATACAGTGTCGCCAGCTCCTGTTACATCTTTTACCTCTTTGGATCTAACAGGAAAGTCTTGTGCAGTGCCACTACGATGAAAACAAGAAATGCCAGCTTCTGATTTAGTGATTAAAAGAGAATCCACCTCTACAGAAGAAAAAATACTAGAAGCTACTTTTTCTAAAGGTTCTCCTCTAGGCAACCTTGCAGCGGCATATGCCTCAGAAAGATTTGGTTTAATCATAGAGGCCCCATTATATTTAGAAAAATCATCCCCTTTAGGATCTACAATAACAGGAATAGAAAATTCTTTAGCCATCTGGATAATGCTTTGCAGTAGAAAGCGACTCAAAAATCCTTTAGCATAATCTGAAATAGCTATAATCTGTACACCGTTTAACATTTCTGGGATCTTAAGCAAAACTTCTTTTTCTAAATAATCTGGTAAGGAGGACACTGTTTCAAAGTCTACGCGTAAAACCTGCTGCAAATCAGCAATCAAACGATTTTTAACAGGAGTTTTAAAGCCTTTTTGGTATATGAGACCCTCAGTACCCACCCCCTGCCTTTCCAGACATTCTTTTAGCTCATCTCCTGCTATATCTTGACCAACCCGTCCCACAACAGAAACTTTAGCGCCAAGAGCAACTAAATTTAGCGCTACATTTCCAGCTCCACCTGCCCAGCTTTCCTCTTTTTCTACATGAAGAATAGAAACCGGAGCCTCAGGAGAAACTCTCTTTACCTTACCTGTTGTGTAGGTATCTAACATAAAATCGCCAATAACAAGAACGCGCACAGGGTTAAAGCGACTTAATAGCCCAATTAATTTTACCATCTTCTATCCTTTAGCAAATACTCTCTCACATAATCAAAAACAGCTTCTTTCATAGAAAACTGACAAAGAGGGGATAGTCCTAATAGGGCTCTAGCCTTCTCTAACTTACTCATATCTGCGCATGTAAAATTTTGATATTGTTTCTGCAAATCTTCCGGCATAGCAATGTACTCAATATTTTGCAAAGCATCCATTGCCTCAAACACATAGGAAGCTAAAACATTCCATGAAGTTGTTTTTCCAGATCCTACATTAAAAATACCCACTAAGTCATTTTGTAAAAACTCACATGTCAACCTAGCAGCATCTTTAACGTAAATAAAATCTCTACACTGCTCCCCATCTTTAAAAGAAGCGGGGGCTGATGATTTAAAAAGGCGTAACACTCCTTCTTGCTCAATAAGTGGCACCATTTTAAATACCATCGAAGCCATTCTCTGTTTATGATTTTCATTAGGACCAAAAACATTAAAATACTTAAGGCCAACTAATTTATCTAAAGCACCTTGTTTTTCTACCCATAAATCAAAAAGATGCTTAGAAAAGCCGTATAAATTTAAGGGGCGTAAATTCAACAAAGAGGAATGGTCATCGGTAAATCCCTCTTTGCCATCTCCGTACGTCGCAGCAGAAGAAGCATAGATAAATCTGTGATTATGGGCTAAGGCATATTCGGCTAATCGAATAGAATATCTATAATTATTTTCTAAAAGATACGAGCCATCTTTTTCTAAAGTATCAGAGCAGGCTCCTAAATGAATAAAAGCTTCTATTTCTCTTTCTTTGCCTTCTATAAAAGAAAATAGGTCTTGAATGCCAATAAGGCGAGAAAACTGCTTGCCTATAAGGTTTTTCCACTTATCCGAAGTTCCTATGTCGTCTACTAAAAGAAGATTGGTGTGGCCCCTATCGTTTAAGTGCTTTACAACAGCAGAGCCAATCATTCCCGCTGCGCCAGTTACAACAATGCACGAATCATCGTATATTTTTTTTTGCATGAATTGATCCTTTCTTAAATACATAAGCTACAAATTATACCAATCTCCCTCTTTCCTTTGAAGCGTCTTCACAGGAAAAAACTCTACATCAGCTAATTTAGGAGTATAATTTATGTTACCAAAAGAATCTAAGCAAAAAAAAGCGCTACCGCTGCCTGTTAAAACAACTCTATGAAATCCCATATCAAGTAAATCTTCTTTTACTTTTTTCAGCGAAGGAGACAGTAAAAAAGCTGCCTCTTCTAAATCATTGTAAAAAAAGTCACTCCCTCCTAAAAAACCCTGCAAATCCAAAAAAGGATCCGTATTTCTTAAAGATACAGAAAGAGAGTCATGTACGGAAAAGACTTTTGCAGTAGATAACCCCCACTTTGGTTTAGCAATCCAAAAAGAAATAGGGGCAGGCAATTTCACTTCCTGTAATATTTCTCCTCGAGAAGTCCCATAAGCTGTGCCTAAAGAAAAAAAGAAAGGCACATCAGAGCCAAGCTCTGCACCCCAAGTTTGTAAGATATCTATCGAAATATTTTTTTTTAATAAATGACAAAAAGCCCAAAGAGCTGTAGCAGCGTTAGAGCTTCCCCCTCCCACCCCCGCTTCTTTAGGAATACGTTTTTCCAAATGAATACGAAAGCAAGAAAAATCTCCCGTTTTCTTTCTAAAAAGAGATAAAGCCTTACTCACTAAATTTGTTCCATCTAAAGGTAAAGATGGATCGTCACAGGTGAAAGTATCCTCATCAGAAAGCGCTACTTGCAGGCGGTCACAAAGGTTAATAGCTTGATATAAAGAAGCCACTTCATGAAAACCATCTTCTCGCTTATAAAGAACTCGAAAAAATAAATTTACTTTAGCTGGAGAAAAAAACGAAAGCTGCTGAATCCCAGCAGCCTTCAAAGTATGATCCATTCTGTATTATTCTGTTTCTGTTTTTTCAGAAGACACAGGAGTGTCGCTGTTCACTGTTAAAGAGAATGAAGTTGTCACCCCTTCCTTTAACTTTAAATGAACAGTATGGATCCCAACAGATTTAATAGGCTGAGGTAAAACAACTTGGTGTTTTTCTACAGAAATCCCTTCGTTTCCTAAGACCCCTACAATGTCAGAAGCATTTACAGAACCATAAAGTTTTCCTTCTTGATCTGCTTTTGCTTCTATAGCAAACACCATAGCAGCCATACGAGACACGAAACCTTCAGCTTCTAAACGGTCTTCGACTGCTTTTTTCTTTCTTTCTTCCATAAGACGCGTCTGCATACGGAGAGCGAATTTATCAGCCGGTATAGCCTTCTTCTGAGGGATCAGAAAATTTCTGGCATAACCTGGCTTTACAGTGACGATATCGCCACTACGTCCAAGATTATCTACGTCTTGAACAAGCAATAGTTGATTTTGCATAGTATAGTTTCTCCCTAGAAGTTATTCTTCCGACACAAATGGCAATAACGCCATATGTCGAGCTTTTTTTATTGCAGAGCATAGCTTTCTTTGATAATCAAAAGACACTCCGGTGATTCTTCTTGGAAGGATCTTGCCTCTTTCGGTAATAAAACGAGATAGAAGCTCAATGTCTTTATAATCAATATGTCGAATGCCTGCCGCTATAAAAGGACATTGCTTACGTTTTTTTGAAAAAAGACTTTCTACAGGACTTTTCTTAAACATCATATCCCCTCCTAAACGGGTAAAGGTTTAAATTCGATCTTTTCAGGAACTGACTCAACACGAAGAGTCAGAAAACGAACTAGATCTTCATTGAGGTGATATTCTTTCCACATTTCACTTACAGACTTTGCTGAAACAGAAAAGTACATTAAAAAATAATATCCATCTCTTTTTTTGCTAATTTCATAGGCTAATTTCTTTCTGCCCTGATCTAGTATTTTATGAATTTCTCCACCCCTCTTGGTGATGCCGGTCGTGATTTTATCGAGCGCCTTTTGTCTTGCATCATCACTCAAGCTGGCACTGAGAATATACATCCCTTCATATAGATGTGTAATTTCTTTGTTTGCCATCTTTCTTATTCTCCTAATTTTTTTTCAGGTTTTTCTTCTTCCTGACAAGCATTTGTAAGCTGCATTGCTTCGAGCATTCCTTTTATAAGGAAACACTCAAGCGACTCAGAAGCTCTTTGCAAAATAGCAGGAAGCTTCTTCCTTTCTTCTTCACTAAAAGCAGAGAGCACATAATCTGCTAAATCTCCCTGCTGTCTATCACCTACCCCGACGCGAAGTCTGGCATACTCTTGAACGCCTAAATGCGCAGATAAGCTTTTAAGCCCATTATGCCCACCACTACTTCCAGAAGGCTTAATACGCATCCTCCCTAACGGAAGGTAAATCTCGTCACACACTACGCAAATTCTCTCTAACGGTATGTTATAGTAAGAGATACAAGCTTTCACTGATTCTCCACTACTATTCATATAGGTCTCAGGCATAAGTAAGAGTATTTTTTTTCCTCCTAGCACGCCTTCTGCTAACATCCCATGTAAACTGCTAACCCGACGAAAAGTCCATCCATATCTAGCGGCCATACTTGTTAATACCAAAAAACCCATGTTATGCCTTGTATTTACATAGGCTTTACCAGGATTACCAAGTCCCACAAATAAATAGAACGAGCTTTGATCCGTCATTATTTTTTAGCAATTACCACAATAACTACCTCTTTAGCCACGAGCGAGCGAACTCCTTCTGGCATCTTCAAGTCTGAAAGCCTCTTTGATTGGCCAATCTCCAAATCTCTAATATCGATAGAAAAAGAAGAAGGAATCTTGTCTGCAGGACATTCTACTTTTACATAACGGAGCACTTGACGTAAAAATCCGCCAAGCTTAATTCCTAAACAGTCAGCCACGCCAACGCATTCAACCGGAACACGTACTTTCACCGTATTCTTTGGAATCATAAAATCCATATGAAGCACTGCGTAGGTAGTTGGATGGTATTCAATCCCCTTAACAATTGCAGAACACTCTTTCCCATCATTAACAAGGGTAAATGGTGTTGTAGAAAGTCTACCCGCTGTAATATTTCTTAGAATTGTTTTAAACTCCACTCCGTCAACCGCAATCAACTGATTAGACTGCCCTGGGGAATAAAGCACAGCAGGAATATCTCCAGCTCTACGAATCTGACCAAGCTCACTTTTTTTAGAGCCATCTCGTGTATACATTTTTAATTTCATTATTTTTCTCCCGTATAAGGAAATTTTACTGCTTATAATTTATTTTGAAGAAATCGAAAGAAAGAAAAACAAGCTAACCACGCCAAACAGCGTATAAGCCTGAATTTTAAGAGATAACACATCTACCTAATTCTTGACTTCCATCACACTTCATTAAAACTTTACCACAACTCAAAAAGATAGCAGCTAGGACGTCGCGTGATGGTTTGGTAGACAAACACATCCCGACTATGGTCGTTCTGATTTCAGAACGTCTATCTTATTTTTTGAAATTGCTATTACTATTTTCAAATTGGGGTGAAAGGATTCGAACCTCTGAGTGGCGGTACCAAAAACCGCTGCCTTACCACTTGGCGACACCCCATTACATATTCAGTAAAATCTATAACAAGAACTATCGTATTGTCTTTCGGAATTTATTGCAAGAATCTCGTTCCTAAAACTTTTTCTTACCATCCGAAAATTCTTTCTTCCGGATGATTAACCCATCTCTTATAGCGCCTTGAAGCCTGATTTTGCATAATTATCGGAGAGCTACACTCTTTTTCATCTTGAAAATGACCATCTATTTTTCCATAAAATACAGGCAAAGGCTTGAAATTAGCGCCATGTTTTTTATTAAATAGAACTCTTCTTAAAGCGTCTTGATCCCACACCTCTTCTTTTCTTTCTTTATCCTGCAAAAGATGAAGGCACTCTTCCGCCCAAAGCCTCACTACACGTTTTGCAGCATCCGTAGAATTAATAAATATAGTAGCAGAAACAATACGAGAGCGATGATCATCAGGGCAATCATACATACGAACACCGAGATCTGAAGAAAAGGCTTCAACAGCTTCCATTTTACGCATAAAAACTCCATCGGCATCAACCCAAAGTAACGGACGTTTTAGCTCTTCTAACTTCTGTAAAATAAATAATGGTTTAAAAGCACAGTTCATCTCCCAAGAACCCGAAGAGGGAACCCCCTCTATTTTGTGTTCTATGCCAAATTCTTCACAAGATGCAATCAAATGCTTTACTTCGTCCTCATAAGGCGTATCTACCGTATAAAAAGAAATAACTAAAGGCAACTGTCCATTACTCATACGTTCCCGCTTTACCATTTTAGGTTTTACCTCCTGCCTTTCATAAACAACGCGAGATTTTCTTAAAAGAAAAATATCCCTAAGTGAACCCGGAAACAAGTCCAAAAACCACATTCATCTTAATTCCATTAAAAACCTTGTAAAATGCTTATTTTTTGTTATAATGAACAAAAAACTAGCATTACAGGTATATATTCATGCTTCCACTTCCTTTTTCTCTTCAGTCTTTTGCTAATATTCGAGAATTTAACTGCTTGTATATAGATAAAACAAAATACGCACATGATCTTATCGTACAAAGACAGAGTTTTTTCCTCTCGCGTCCTCGAAGATTTGGTAAGTCCGTATTTATTTCTACACTAGAAGAGATCCTTCGAGGGAATAAAGCTCTTTTTAAAGGACTTTGGATTGGCGAAAGTGATTACAATTGGCTAATATATGGCGTAATTCACTTAGATTTTTCCTGCTTAAAAACAGCAAACTCCCTTGTCCTAGAAGAATCCCTCTGCCAAATACTTTTTAACGTTGCAGAAGATTATGAGGTTACACTGCCGTTAGAATCACGCGATCCTAATGCAATTTTAATTAGCCTAACAAGAGCTTTATATGCTAAATTTGGGCGAGTTGCTATTTTAATAGATGAATATGACCACTCAATCCTTTCCACTTTGCATAGTCCGGAATTAGAAACAATCACAAGAGTTGTCCAAAGCTTTTTTACAACTATTAAAAGCCTAGGAAAGTATGTGCATTTTCTTTTTATTACAGGCGTGACAGCCTTTGCAAAAGCCGGTCTTTTTTCTGGGATGAGTCATCCCGAAGATCTTTCCCTCTTACCTGATTACTCCTGCATTTGCGGCTACACGGAAGAGGAAATTAATCGACACTTTATTCCCTATTTAGAAACAATGGCAGAACAAAAAAATATGCCTCTCCTAGATTTACGCGCCGAATTTAAAAAAATGTATAACGGATATCGCTTTGGAGAAAATGCACCAACCGTATACAACCCTTTTTCTTTTATTAGAGCTCTACGCAGCGGAGAGCTCGATAACTTCTGGTTTGATTCAGGAACACCGTCTTTCTTAATAGAGCTTCTTAAAAGAGAATATGCTAAAAATAAGGATCATATTTTTCATATAGAAGAGTTTAGAATTAGCAAAATGGAGCCTAAATATTTTGATGTGAATGCGATACCACTGCCTGCTCTCATGCTCCAAACAGGATACCTTACTATCAAAAGTTTTGCTGACGGAATATCCTCCTTAGGATTTCCTAATATAGAAGTTCAAGCCTCCCTACAAAGATACATCTTGGGTATTTTGCTTAAATTAGATATCAACGAGATTTCCACTTTATCCGGAGACCTTTTTAATGCATTTTCTCATGAAGATATCGATAAAGTCACATCTATTCTACAAACTTTGTATTCCCATATTCCCTCTATTTTACATATCCCCAAAGAGAAGTTCTATCACTCTCTTGTCATTATTGCCTTTCAAGCTTGTGGCCTTAAAACGTTAGCAGAATACTCCACCGCAGACGGCTCTATCGATCTAGTACTGGAGCTTCCTAAAACCCTGTACATCATAGAAATAAAGTTCAACAAATCTGCTAAAAATGCCTTACACCAAATCGAGACAAAAGAATACTTCCGACCTTTTTTACAAACTGAAAAAACCATCCATCTCTTAGGACTCAACTTCACACGTAAGACGCAAAAACAAGCCGGTAAAAATAGCCATTTTACGATTACGGCAGAGTCTAAACTTTTCACCTCGTGAAAAGGAATCCCTCGCAGCTATTTAAGTCTTAGATAAATCAAGTAAAGCTGCTTCTATTACCTGTTTTGCCATATAAGCATGATATAGCAGACCTCTAGAGCCCATACCTGTTAAAACCCATACATTTTCTTCAATCTTATGAAAAACCGGAAAATAATGCCCTAAGCAAGCTACTCTAATGCCAGCATA
This sequence comes from uncultured bacterium, assembly GCA_964439595.1. Lineage (GTDB taxonomy): Bacteria > Chlamydiota > Chlamydiia > Chlamydiales > Rhabdochlamydiaceae > CAIJXB01. Next base: position 74,962 of record CAYTOK010000012.1, read on the forward strand.
AACTTTTTTAGGCACGATTTCCTCCCAATTCGGCACCAACTCCTTTGCTAAAGGAGACAGGGCTAATAACGTATTTTCTAAAGAAGTGCTCTCATCTAAAATACCTCTTTCATACGTTGAACCCAAATACACACTTCCTTCTTCTAAAGGGACTATATGGCCTTTAGCTAAAAGAACTCGTTCTAAAGCGGGGAAATGAGAAGGCCACTGACACACAAGAGCTTGTCCTTTTACAGGACTTAATCTTTTTAAAGGAACTTTGGGAAAAGTAAACACACCCCCACCTAAAGCTAGAAAAGAAAGATCATAACCTTCAAGGTCCCGAAAGGAGTTAATTTGCTTTATACAAAAGGTAAGGCCCTTGCTAAGACATGCCTTATAAAGGCCCTCTAAATAACGATTA
>CAYTOK010000013.1:0-71527 GCA_964439595.1 uncultured bacterium
TAATGCTTTAACACGAGCTAGGGCCGCTGATTTAAGAGTAGATACTCCTGATTATGAAAAAATCCAGGAAGATTATGAAAAAGGACTAGTGGACTTAACAAAAAGGGCTCTAACTTAATAAAATCACATTAAGTTTCTTTGAAAGTCATTTTTTCAATCCTGTAGGAAGGGCTTTAAATATGAGATAGCCTCTGCTACGGTGGGCCGAGATCTCAAATTTGTTGCTAACATTCCGGCAATAGTTTCTGCCATCTTGGGAACTCCTATCCTATCTCTAAGAATCCCGATGATTCCACCCTCATTGCTCTCTTCCATTTTCATATGTTTTGAGTTTTCCTCTAAAGAATAAGGAAGTTCCCCTTGAAATAGCAGTTGATAAAAGAGCACCCCCAGCTGAAATACCGCAACCTTTTCAGCAGACTGCCTATATGCCTTAAAAACAAATTCGATACATTCTTCTCTACTCAATTCTCTTTGTGCATGAGCAGAGACATCTTCTATTGCGGCTAAATTTCCCTGGCTTAGCAAAATTCCCCATTCACAAAACTGCCGTATAGTAAAAATATCATTCGAAAAATTATAAGATGACTCACAATCAAAATTCTCATAACTTTTAAGCCACTTTTCTGCACTACTAACATCAACTAATCTACTCGTATCACCGATAAGTAGTTCTCTATCTTGAACATATAAAGTATTTTCAATTGTTATGTTTAAATGGATAAAGCTCAACTTATTTATTAAAGTATCAAGGCCTGATAAAGCAGACAATCCCTCTTTTAATAGTATCCTTGTAGAAACAAACAGCCCACTTTGTCTACAACTAATTACGTTAGCAGCAGAAAATCTCCATGGCTCACTTAGCACCAATTTCATATCTAATGAACTTAGGTCCTCTTTTACTACAGAACTTATCACTTTTAAAAACTTAGGAAGACCGGGAAAAGAAGTAGAGCCTCTTCTTGTATTTTGCTCTATAATACTTGCTATTACTCGTTGCTCCACCTCTTTTAACGTCTCTTTTTTCTCAAGCAAAAAACATTTTCTACAAGCAAAAGCATATATTTTATATACGCTCTTTTCTTGGCTTAAAATCATTGAAATTTGCATTTTTCCATCTTCAGCTTTATGGATGAACCCGGTATCCCCATCAAGAATCATTGTCGAGCCGATCGACATCCTCTCATTTACAAAATTCGCTTTCCGTAAAAGTCCTTTTGTCTGATCAATATGCCACTGTAAATTCTTAAAATTGCGAGGAATCCATGCTAACCCTGAAGACACTTCCCTAGTATTTTTCTCCATATTTTCCAAATAAGAAAAAAAGGCCTCTGCTGTTTTCGTAGCATAAGCTCTACGCAATGTCTCTTCAGGGATACAAAGTCTATCCACAATACTAGCTACATTAAGAAAAACTCTTCTATCCGAATAAGGAGTCCACGTAATTTCCAAATACGCCCGTTCGCTTTTACTTGTACTTTGTATCCATTCACGTAAGGTACGCTTAAATACAGGATTTACTTTACACACAATAGCCGTTGGAAACTGATCATGCAAAATAGACGAAGTTTCTGCATTTATTGCATTGAACTGGAATAACGAAACGCCATTAGCTTTTATAAGCCTTTCTCTTATGATTCCCTCTCCAAAGTGATTTGGTCTAATTTTTTCATTTCCAAATAATACTATACTCATAAAAAACTCAATATTTATAAAGTGCAAAAAAACATTTTTGTAATAAACTTTAACATTTTCGCTATTTTTATTATATAAAAAACCACACTCCCTTTGATCAAAAAAAATACTATAGCTTCTTATGACCTAAGCATCCTCTTTTTTACTATTGCCTTTTGAGCTCAAATTGCTATAAAATAGAACATTTCATGTAGAGAGGAAACAGGCCAAATATGATCCTCTCAACCTGTCAATACTTAATTAAATTAATTTAGCTTTTCAACTAGCTTTAACCAGGCAAGAAACCTCACATGCAACAAGAAAAAATCACTTTAAAAAATGTGAGAGTTCACAATCTGCGGGGAGTCAATCTAACCTTAGAACCCAACCAGCTTATAGCCTTTACAGGAGTCTCAGGCTCTGGCAAGTCTTCACTTGCCTTTGACACCATTTACATGGAAGGTCAAAGAAGGTACGTGGAATCCCTTTCTAGTCACGCTAGAAGACATCTAGGAGACTTTCCTAAACCAAAAGCCGATCTTATTGAAGGCATTTCTCCAACTATTGCTATAGAACAAAAAACAATTAGTAAAAACCCCAGAAGCTCAGTTGGAACAATTACAGGCATTCATGACTTTTTACGAGTTCTCTTTGCTAAGATAGCTACACCCCATTGTCCGATTAGCAAAGAGCCCGTGACAGCACAAAGTATCGATCAGATCTTATCCTCTATCCTGACTGCAGAAGAAAATAATAAAATAATATTTTTAAGCCCCTATTTCTCGCAAAAAAAAGGAGAGTTTAAAGAAGAATTTAAAGAGCTCTTAAAAAAAGGATTCACTAAAGTACGTTTAGATAGAAAAATCGTTAGTCTAGAAGAAGATCTTTCTTTAGACGGATCTTTGGCTCATGATGTAGAGCTTGTGATCGATAGAGTACAAATCAACTTAGACAATAAGACAAGGATTATGGAAGCTCTTCAAACTGCTCTTGATCACGGTAAAGGTCTTGTTATAACTCTAGACCCAGAGCTCCAAAAAGAAAAACTATTTTCTCTCCACGCCTACAGTAAAAGCTCTGGGATCTCTTACCCCCCTTTAACGCCTCAAGACTTCTCTTTTAACCATCCCCTAGGCATGTGTCCTTCTTGTCTTGGGCTCGGAATTAGCCAAGAATTTGATCTTTCTAAAATTATAGATGAAGATAAAAGTTTATCCGAAGACTTTTGTAAAGTAGCTAGTTCTTTTCAAACAATCCGCTTTGGAAATATTTATACTAATTTAGCCAAAATCGCTAAATGCGACCTAAAGACCCCATGGAAGAACCTTTCAAAGAAAGCTAAAGACTTATTCCTCTATGGGACCAAAGAAAGATGGACTAAAATGACTTTTGTTCATAAAGAAAAGGGCAGCTGGACAGAATATGTGGAATGGAAGGGTATTCTTTACGAAGCAAAGCAAAAATATCTAGCCGCTCAAAGTGACTCTTACAAAAAAAAGATGAAGGAATATTTTCATGAAACAACCTGTAGCGACTGTGCGGGGTCCAGATTAAGACCCTATCCATCAGCTGCTAAACTTCGAGGGAAAACAATCCAAGAAATAAGTTCTTTTTCCATCCAAAATCTCACCCTATTTTTCTCGAGCCTTTTTTTACAAAACAATGAAAAACTCATAGCGGAAGAGCTGGTAAAAGAGATACTAGAAAGACTCTGCTTCCTTAAAGAAGTAGGGCTACACTACCTTTCCCTAGATCGCCCCTCCCCTTCTCTTTCCGGAGGCGAAGGACAAAGAGTTCGCCTTGCCTCTCAGATTGGCTCCGGACTTGTTGGAGCCACCTATATTTTAGATGAGCCATCTATAGGCCTTCACCCAAGAGATAACGAAAAACTCCTAAAAACGTTAATTCATTTAAAAAACAAAGGAAATACCGTTATTGTTGTGGAACATGACGAGGAAACCATTTTAGCTTCTGACTACATCGTAGATGTAGGCCCTCTTGCAGGAAAAAATGGGGGCCGGATTGTTGCCGAAGGGTCCATAGAAAACATCTTGGATACCAAAGAATCACTAACTGGAGCATATCTTTCCGGCAAACTAAACCTTCCCCCTTCTAAAAAACGCAAAATAGATCCATTAAAACAACTACACATAGATAAAGCCTCTCACCACAACTTACAAAATCTTTCTGTTTCCATTCCTTTGGGGGTATTTGTCTCCGTTACAGGTGTATCTGGATCTGGTAAATCTTCTCTTATTATTGACACCCTATATCCGGCTATCTCTAATCACTTACAAAAAACGTCTCTTCCCACAGGAGCCTATGGCTCTTTAAAGGGACTGGAATACATAGATAAAATCATAGCAATAGATCAAAGCCCGATAGGACGTACCCCGAGATCGAATCCGGCCACCTATCTTAAACTTTTTGACGACATTCGAGATTTATTTGCACAACTACCTAGTAGCAAAGCTCTTGGTTTTACTATCTCTCGCTTTAGCTTTAACGTGAAAGAGGGTTGTTGCTCTGCATGCTCCGGCATGGGAATGGTTAAGATTGATATGGACTTCTTAGAAGACGAGTGGATGGCCTGCACCTCTTGCGAGGGCAAACGATTTGATGAAACCACTCTTGCAATCACCTTTAAAGGGAAGAATATTCATGACGTCTTAGAAATGACTGTGGTAGAAGCTCTTTCTTTTTTTCAAGATCAGCCTAAAATTCGCTCTAAACTAGATTTCCTCATGCAAGTAGGCCTAGACTACATCAAACTAGGGCAGCCTTCCCCCACCTTATCGGGGGGAGAGGCAGAAAGAATTAAATTAGCTAAGGAACTAACTAGACCATCCACGGGAAAAACTCTATATATTTTAGATGAACCAACAACAGGACTCCACTTTCATGATATCAATAACCTGTTAAAAGTACTCCACTCTCTTGTAGATAATGGAAACACGGTTTTGCTTATAGAGCATAATATAGACTGTATTAAAACCTCTGATTGGATCATCGATATAGGCCCTGAAGCAGGAGAGCACGGCGGCTTAGTGATAGGCGAAGGGCCTCCTGAAAAAATAGCTAGGCAAAAAACAGCTACAGGGATAGCCCTCCACCAAAGTAGGCAAAAAAAGAAAACTCTAGCCCCAAAAATGGCAGTAATCGAAACTCCTCCTTTAGACAAGATAACGATCCGGGGAGCTCATCAAAACAACTTAAAACATATTGACATAGAGATTCCTCTTAGAGCTATTACCATTTTCACAGGGCCATCCGGATGTGGAAAAAGCTCTTTAGCTTTTGAGACGATTTATGCTGAAGGACAAAGACGTTATACTGACTCGCTATCTCATTATGCCAAACAATTTGTCAAGCAAATGCCAAAGCCTAGAGTAGACTATATAGAAGGCTTACTAGCCTCGATTGCCATAGAACAAAAAAGCCATGCTGGCAATCCAAGAAGCACTGTTGGAACGATGACAGAAATCTATGATTATCTACGCATTCTCTACTGCCATCTAGGAACTGCATTTTGCCCAGAAACTGGAGAAGAAATTAAAGAAATAAGCCCAGAATACATTGTAGATAAAGCTATGAGCTTACCTATAAACTCTAAACTTATCGTCTTAACCCCTCTAAAGCTTTTAAAAAAAGAAGCTTTTGAAGACGTTAAAGAAAAAGCTATAAAACAAGGATTCGTACGCATAAGGCTAAATGGGAGTTTCTTCGAGCTCGAAGATTCGATTCCGTGGGATCCCAAGAAGAAAAACGAACTACTCCTGGTAGTGGATCGCCTAATTCTAGAAAAAGACAGCAGAAAAAGACTTTTTGAAGCAGTGGAGGTAGCCACTTCTTTTTCTAAAAATACCGTTATCTTAATGACTGAAAAAGAAGACCTCTTCTTTAACCTTGCTTTCACCGTAGAGAGCACAGGAAAGTCCTACCCACCAATAACGCCACACTCTTTTTCTTTTAATGCAGATCAAGGCATGTGCCTTGATTGTCAGGGACTAGGCTTTCAATATGGAACAGACGAATCTTTTCTTCACGATCTATTGCTTTTATCTCCTATAGATATCCTGTTACTCCTTTGCAAAGAAAATACATCTTCTTTTGCTATAAAAACACTTTCTAAAGTGTTGTTAGATTTAGAAATTGACCCGGAAGCTCCTTTACATTTACTGGGAGAAAAAGAGCTACGCCTATTTTTAGAAGGATCTCCCCGCCCTTCTAATAAACACGCACACCTTACCTGGAAAGGACTAACTCCCCTTCTTATTCAATACACTAAAAGCCCCTTAGGAAACATTCGTCATATCTTATCCTTACTTCTTAAACAAAAAACCTGCCAATCCTGCGAGGGTAGTCGACTTTCTCCTATTGCAAGGAATGTAAAAATAAAAGGAATTTCTATTTCTGCCTTATGCAAAAAAAACATACAAGAGACCCTTTCTTTTATACTTTCGCTAACTCCTTCTTTAGAAAAAAAAGAGCTTCTAGAAGAAACTCTTTTACAAATAGTAAAACGCCTACAATTACTTATAGACATAGGACTTAGCTACCTATCTTTAGATCGCAGCGCCCCCACATTAAGTGGCGGTGAGACGCAAAGGATTCGTCTTAGCAGACAACTAGGAAGCGGCCTTACAGGCTGCCTTTACGTCCTTGACGAACCCACAATAGGGCTTCACCCCTATGATAATACCCTTTTAAATATCGCATTAAAAAAGCTCCAAAACTTAGGAAACACCCTAGTGTTGGTAGAACACGATCCCCTCACTATGCAAATAGCAGACTATATCGTAGATTTTGGCCCAGGAAGCGGTCATGATGGGGGACAAATTGTAGCTAAAGGCTCCTTATCACAGATCTTAGAAGATCCTAATTCCCTAACAGGTGCATATCTTAGCGGACGAAAAAAAATTAATTATCCGAGTAAAAGAAGAGTTTCTTATAACTGGATTACTATAAAAAATGCAAGGCTCCACAACCTAAAAGATATTACAATTAAACTACCAACTCAAGCCTTAAGCTGTCTAACAGGCGTATCCGGATCTGGAAAATCCACTTTACTCATGGATATTTTACGTCCAGCAGCAGCGATAGCTACTTTAAATAAAAAAAGAAATCAAAAGGTTGAAGAAAACCCTCTTATCGAGGGACTAGACTCTTTTGATAAACTCATTGTGTTAGATCAAAACCCCGTAGGGTCCACAAACAGGGCCGACATCAGCACCTATACAGAGCTACTAACCCCACTAAGGCATCTATATGCCTCTTTACCTGAAGCTAAAATGAGGGGACTCCAAGCTAAGAATTTTAGCTACAACCATAAAAAGGGAATGTGCGTATCGTGCTTTGGCATTGGAACACGAAATATCTCCCTGCAGTTCCTCCCCAAAGTGAAAGTGGAATGTGAATCATGCAAAGGGCAAAAACTAAACCCCCTAGCCCTTGCAGTTACTTTTAAAGGAAAAACACTAGGAGAAGTTCTCAAGTTATCGGTTACTGAAGCTAAAGTGTTTTTCTCCGCAATCCCCAAGATCATAAAAATTTTAGATGCTCTTATTTCTGTAGGCCTTGGCTATCTAACACTTGGACAAGAAGTAGCTTTACTTTCCGGAGGAGAAGCCCAAAGACTGAGACTTAGCTGTGAGCTTTCTAAAAGATCTACAGGTAAAACTCTATATCTTTTTGATGAACCCTCTATTGGTCTTCACAGCATCGACATCATAAAGCTCGTAGCTATTTTTCATGCTCTTGTAGATAAGGGCAATACAGTAATACTGATAGAACACCACATGGACCTTATTGCCCAATGTGACTATCTGGTAGATATAGGTCCCGGAGCCGGGGAGGAAGGAGGCTTTCTCCTCTGCGAAGGCTCCCCTGAAAAAGTAGCTCTTTGTCCTCTTTCCCGCACTGCGCCCTTCCTTAAAAATCACCTAGAATTATCGTTTATTGACAATAAATGATTGTTTTTCGATAATGAAATTTCATTCCCAACCAAAGAGGAGAATTTCATGAAAAAAATTAAAAGACTTAGTCGCATACTTAAACTTACATCCATACTAGCCTGTATTACTTTACCTTTATCCGAAGTTGGCTACTGGATGACTAATGGTTACCCTTTTTTAGATCCCTTTTTTAAAACAGCACCCCTACCGTCTTTTGGTGTCACCATGCACTGGGAAGATCTAACAAGCCTACAAAGATTTTTAGGTTTTTTGATTAGCATGATTCCCTTAGCTTTTTCGATGGCTTCGTTAGCTTACCTCTCTAAACTTTTTGGCTCTTTTGAAAGGCTTTCTCTTTTTGAAAAAGAAAACACAAAAATTTTACAGAAGGCCGGGTGGGCCCTTGTTCTAGGACAAATAGTATATCCTTTTTACATGGCAGCTTTAAGCGTTACCTTAACCTATCGTAATCCCGTTGGGCAAAGGAATATCTCTATAGGATTTGGGGGATCGCAACTAGAAATTCTAGCCATCGGGCTTAGCATTCTTTTAGTCTCTTGGATTTTTGGAGAAGCTGTAAAGCTCCAAGAAGAACAATCTGGAGTGGTATAACTATGGCTATAGAAATCCGCTTAGATATCCTTTTAGCACAAAAAAAAAAGCGCTCTAAAGATCTGGCCGAAGAAATTGGGATTACAGAGCAAAACCTTTCTATTTTAAAAACAGGAAAAGCTAAAGCTATTCGCTTTAGCACCCTAGAGGCTCTTTGCAAATCTCTTGACTGCCAACCAGGAGAACTCCTCCACTACCAAGAAGACTAAGCTAGAGCTTCTTTTCTAAAACATGCCGGGTGTAATAACTACACCTGGCATACTAAAAAAATTGGTCAAACATTTTTTCTTTGCCTTAAATATTTTCGTTTTCTAGAATCCAATATCGATAAAATCTTTAAAAAATCTTATCGCAAATTTTAAAAACATTTAAATTTAACACGTCATTAACAAGGAGAAAAATATGATCCCAACAGATTTTCCTACTAGACCCGTAGAGGCTCCCAGTCACATTGAAATCGCAATTTCACCTTTACGTTCTCTATCCAATTTTTCTGATTCAAGCATAGAATCTAAAGAAAAAATAGACGGTTTATCTTTAAGTGATCTACCTAAATTAGATCGACCCATTTTAGATATTGCATCCATTCCCTTAATTGACTTGGAAGACATTCAAGCAGCCCAAGGAGACTTAAGAGCCGAACTTATTGAAGCCTTCGGTAATGCGTTACAAGAAGTTGGTTTTATAGCTGTTAAAGCCGATGCCTTAACAAGGCTAATTCAAGATGTTAACAAAGAAATGCTGCTATATTTTTCTCAACCACTTGAAGAAAAAATGAACGCTGCTGGTAATTTAATCCGCCTAGCACATTATCTAGCTCCTAAAGAAGGAGACCATCCCTCTGCCGTCTGGGCCGGCGCTCACGAAGACTCGAATGCTTTAACGTTGCTCCCTCCCTCGACAATCCCCGGCTTGCAGCTACTAACTAAAGAAGGCATCTGGAAATCTGTGACAGTACCCCCAGGGTATCTTATTGTCAACACAGGAGAACAACTTCAAAGTAAAACAGCAGGTAAAATTCGAGCTACCCGTCACCAGGTGGTGAATCCAGGGGGGGAGTATGCTTGGCAAAGAAGATTTGCTAGCATTTTCTTTGCATCCTGGTCATATGACTTTTCCTTGCGTCCCTTTCCTGGTTGTGTAAATGCTGTAACTGCCCCTATGACAGAGTCTCAAAAAGAAGAGTATTTAATGCAATTTCCTGATGTTACAGTAAGAGAACATCTTCTATCTCGCCTTATAGAGATGAGAACAATTAAAGACCCAAGCGAAGAGCTTATTAGCTCACTTCGTGAAAAAGGGCTCCTAAAGCAATATAAAAGCGAAATGCTCTAAAGAGAACCTGACCAGATATTTTTGATAAAAATAAATGGAAGGCTCCGAAGTTCTGCCAAGCCGCGTTTACACGCGCGGCCTAGCTAAGTTTCTCCATCGGACGCCTCAGGAGATGTGGAGTCCCCAAGCACCTCACCACCAGATCTACCTCCACCTGGTTTCGAAAGATCTCCATTCTTCCATTTCCTTTTTTCTTCCTCCGATATAGAGGCAAAAGACATTATCCTATCCAAAATAGAACCTGTCTCTCCTGCCTCTTTTAATCGGCTGCACATAGACAAGATAAAATTATTTTGCCACTCTTTTGAAAATGATAAATCGCTTAGCCCTTCAGCTACCTCATACACCTCTCCAAACTTTTTCTGCTTTATTAATACATCACACATTTGACCTAACTTATCTGACACCTCTTGGATTTGTGATAAATTTAGAGGCATACCACCCTTATCACGCAGGTCAAGCATTTGTAAAGCTAGCCAAATATCACCTTTTTCTAGGCAGTTATCAGCAGCAGTAAAAGCTGCAGATTTTTTTTCATCAAATGACAGTTTCTTATCTTTTTCAACTAAAGCATCTATTTCAGGGCTTCCCTTATCAAGAGCTTTCAAAATACTCTCTATTTCAAATGTCTTCGAAGTCCCATTAACACCTTTTTTCAAGGGTAAAGGACTTATTACATTAGGGCCTATTTTAGGAACCCTTGCTGCAGACTCCGCTAAAGACCTCTGAATCTCACGCTCTAATGCTTGTCTCGCGTCCCCTTTAGGTAGATTTTGCGCAACTGTCAGAGCTAATGAAAATTTACCTAACTTGCATAACTCCATAGATATTAACTGAATACCCATCTGCCTTACCTCCTTAATAAGGCTTTCTTCAATATCTAAGGTAAACAATCCATCAATTACCTCTTTAATCTGAGATAGCTCTATTCCCCCGTTTCTTTTATCCCCTTCTTCTATTAATATCATAGCAAGCTCTAGTGCTAAATCTTCTCTTTTTTGATAGCTAGAAGACCATGCGCGGAGCACTTCTTGTACCTTTGCAATAGCCCCCTCAAAATCTCCCTTACGGACAATCTCTCTAAAGATGCTCTTAGATCTCTCAACTACTTTGTTACGTAAAACATCAGCCTTACCTTTATCAGAAATTAAATCCGTAACTTCCAATGCTTTTCCCAGCCTTTCGCAAGCTATAAGCCTTTGACAGATCTCTATAAAAGCTTTCTCTTTGATCTCTTTAATAGACAAAAGCTTAGCGCTTTCAACACAAGTAGTAAAGTCGTGATCAGACTTTGCCAGCTTCACCATTTCCAATACTTCTCCGTAAGCAGCACTATACGTTTTCTCAAGAAGGGATCTTAACCCATCCCAAGTCTTTGTATAGCGGTCTTGACAAGTTTCAGTGACCTCTCTTGGTATGCTCTCAAGCAAAGCTGAAAAGCGCTCAAGTGAAATATCTGTAAAGACACCTATTGCGCCATCACAAATATCTAGTATCGCTCTTGCTTTAACCATCGGAGTAGTCATAGCTTGAGAAGCTTGGATAGCAAGGTCAAATTCCCCCTTTGAAACCAATCCCTGAGAGACAAGTCTAAGCCTAGCATCTTTTACTATGGGGGATAAAGTAGAGTCCTTTAATCTATTTATCGCCTCTTCTTCCTTACCTTCTTCCACCAACTGAAGACAGACATTCAATAAATCCTGGAAGGGGGCTTCTTCAGAATTCAACTCCTTTTCATTTGTAGCTATCAAATTGCCCAGTTTTATCGTATCACTTAGAGTGGCAATCTGAAGCTGCTCTAGCCTTTTTTCAATAGCTAGAAGCATTTCTCCTTTAATACAAGAAGAATCCATGTTTTCAGCCATCTCAATGCAACCCTCAATAGTATCTTTAAAGTCATCCTGCTCCAATAAAGCTAGTAACTCTTGATATTCTTGATATCCATAAGGAAGGCTATCTTTGCCGGGAGCCGATATAGAACTACCGCTAGAAATTGGCGAAAAACTGAAAGGGTCTTTTTTTAATAACTCAGCTTTTGACTGTTTTTTTCTGCCAAAAAACCTGTCTGCAACCTTTTGAAGAAAACCTCCACCAGAACCCTCTACGCCAACATTGGAATTTTCTCCGGAAGGCTCCTCCCCCCTTTTTATTCCAAAAGAAAACTCTGAAGTTACCGCGTTATCGTCTAACTTTAAACTATCACCATAATCCGGCTCGAATAAACTTGACCTCTCCTCATTCGATTCTCTGAGGTAATCAGGAACATACCTACTCCCTGGCAGAGATCTATCTTCAAAACTGCCACTTACTTTAGAAGCTTCTTGCTCTTTAAGGGTTTTTTCTAAAGCAAGCGTACCTACGTTGTTCACAAAAACATAATTAATCCTTTGAAGAAGCCCTGATTTTCGAGTAACCTTCTCATGAAATTTTGCTAATGCATCAGATAAACCTTGTAATTCTTCTCTTGAAACTCCTTTCGGCTTATTTGTAATAAGGTCCAGGATTAAGCTTTCGACCTCCTGAACCGAGGAGGCTAGGGACGGATTCCCTCCTCCTGATATCATAACTCTATTAGTTTCGATCTCCCTGCTGATTCTTATATAATAATTCTCTTTTTCTGCTACCCCAAGTAATGCAGTTTCAAGCTCTTTAACTACCCTATGCCACAAGACTTCCTGGTCATCCTGTGAAAAAAACCTACTTTCAGCATAGGAAACCTTAGTACTTTCTTGCCTAATAACCTTTTTCTCCTCTTTGATAGCTTTTTCTAGTGCCTGTGTGCCCACATTGCGGACGAAGGCATATTTAATCTTCCCCCAAACAGTCAATTTTTTATCAACTTTTTGATGAAATTGCCCTAATGCCCCGGATAACTCCTCCAAAACTGCAGGTGAAACCCCCTGAGGCCTCTCTTGAATAAACCGCTTGATAAAGCTTTCAACCTTTTCAACCGAAAAATCTAGGCTTCGACCGTTTATTAATAAGGCCTCGTTCCCGACTATACTTATATAATGGGCATCCTTCTCCGCTGCAATCACTAAATAGGTTGCAAGGTCTTGTGCTTTCCTTTCCCAATCTTGGGCCCAAAAGCTGCTTTCTAAAATCGAGTAACCCATATATAACTCCTTTTTATTTTCATTTAAACATCACTATAAAAATAAATAAATAAATTAAATATAGCTACAAACTCAAACTATTACAAATAAACAAGTAAAGTTAATAAGTGCAAAAACAGAACGGAATGAATCCGAGAAGAATTTCTCGTTTATAAGATTTTCTAAAGAAGGCCCTAAATTCCTTTACCTGAAGGATTCTCTCATGGTATGTTACATGAATAAGACACTACCCAGTTACTTACTTATGCAAAAACGTTACTTAGATTGGCTGTTTTTTTTTACTAGAAAAATCCTTATTTTTATTTTCTCTCTTTTTCTTGTGATAACAGCTACCTTTTTTCTTATGCATGCGATCCCCGGTGATCCGTTCACGCAAGATAAGGCGCTCCCTGAAGAAATATTAAAAGCTATGCAGGCACATTTTGGTCTTGATAAGCCTCTTTTCTTTCAATACATAGAATATCTTAAAGGACTTTGTCATTTCGATTTAGGCCCTTCTTTAAAATACCAAGACAGGCAGGTCTCTGAAATTATACTAGAAGGATTCCCTGTTTCCTTATGTCTTGGCTTAGAAGCTCTTTTTATATCTATTTTCTTTGGCCTCACTTTAGGCTCCCTTTCCTCCTTTAAGGAAGGGAAATGGCAGGATAAGGCTCTTCTTTTTATTTCTACTTTGGGTATTTCCATTCCAAGTTTCTTACTTGCCACTTTTTTTCAATATCTTTTTGCCATGAAATTAAACCTATTCCCTGTGGCTAGATGGGGAACATTTATGCAATCTGTCCTCCCAGCGCTTTCCCTTGCCGCATTGCCTACTTCTTTTATCGCAAGGCTCTCTAGAGCAAATATGATTGAAGTCCTCTATCAAGATTATATCTTGACAGCCAGAGCCAAAGGTCTTTCTTCTTTACGCATTTTGACACACCACGTCTTAAAAAATGCATTTCTTCCGATAGCGGCATACCTAGGGCCCCTAACAGCTTCTATTTTAACAGGAGGATTTGCTGTAGAAAAAATCTTCGGAATCCCTGGACTCGGACAGTGGTTTGTTTTGAGTATAATGAATAGGGATTATACAGTAATCATGGGGACAACAATTTTTTATAGCGCAATCTTAATGAGTTGTATATTTATTGTTGACCTATTTTCAGCCTTCTTAGATCCTAGAATCTCTACAAAAAAGCAACCCAACATTTTTTTATGAGTACTATACTCTATAATCCTTCTTCTTCCCGTTTATTTTGGAAAAATAAACTAGCAACTTTTGGGCTTATTACTCTCATTTTACTCACACTCTTTGCTATCATCGGTCCTATGCTCACCCCATATACCTACTATGAAACGCATTTAAGCCTAAAAAACACCCCGCCCTGCTCTTTATTTTGGTTTGGTACAGATGAACTTGGCAGGGACCTATTCACTCGCATTTGGTGGGGTGCTCGGATCTCTTTATTTGTTGGTATCGGAGCCTCCTTAATAGATTTGCTAATAGGAGTTTTGTTTGGAGCTTTTGCTGCTTTATCCGGAGGTAAAATAGAAGAAATTTTGATGAGATTCGCAGATATTCTTTATTCAATCCCCTACCTTCTTGTTGTGATTTTACTCTCCGTAATTATCGGCCCTAGCTTGACATCAATTTTAATTGCATTAACATTTACCGGCTGGATCGGAATGGCCCGAATTATAAGAAGTCGCATTTTGCAGTTAAAACAAATGGACTATATCAAAGCTTCTATTGCTTTGGGGGCAAGTAAAAAAAGAATCCTATTTTGTCACCTTATCCCTAACTGTTTAAACCAAATTTTAGTAACAATAACCCTAACTATTCCCTCCGCCATCTTCGCAGAAGCATTTTTAAGTTTTTTGGGCCTTGGAGTACAAGCTCCTATTGCGAGCTTAGGCACTATGGCAAATGATGGCTTATCAGCTCTTAGGGTATATCCTTGGAGGCTATTTTTTCCAGCTGGATGCATTTGTCTTATTATTCTTTGTTTTTCTTTAGTTAGCGAAGGACTCCGCAGCGCTCTTGACTCAAGGTCCCTCTAATGGCAGATCTTCTTACTGTAAAGAATCTAAAAGTAGATTTCCTACAAAAAGGAAAAGCGCCGCATCGAGCCGTTTTAGGAGTAGATTTTTCTATACAAGAAGGAGAAATTATAGCTCTTGTCGGAGAAACAGGCTCTGGTAAAAGTGCTATAGCAAAAGCTCTACTTAACCTCTTTCCCAAACATATCGCCGCACTAGAGGGTGAAATTCTTTTTGAAGGAAATAACTTATGCACTCTTCCAGAAAAAGAGCTAAATAGTATTCGTGGGAAAAAAATCAGTATGATTTTTCAAGATCCCATGACCTCTTTGAATCCAACTATGACAATTGGAAATCAAATTATTGAATCCTATCTGCAAACGTATCCATCATCTTCTAAAAAAAAGGCCCTATCCCTAGCTATAAAATTACTTAATGATATAGGAGTTCCTGACGCTACAAGTAGAATAAAAGAATACCCACACACATTAAGTGGAGGCATGAGACAGCGCGTTATGCTTGCTATGGCCCTTATCACAAACCCTAAGCTTCTTATAGCAGATGAGCCAACAACAGCACTCGATGTAACAGTCCAAGCTTCTGTTCTTTCTCTGCTAAAAGCAACCCAAAAAAAGACCAATATGAGCATTTTGCTCATCACGCATGATCTTAGCGCTGTTGCCGGTTTCTGTGATAGAGTACTTGTCATGCAAGAGGGACAAATCGTGGAATCAGCTTCTATAGAAGACCTATTTTACCGTCCAAAGCACATCTATACAAAGCATCTCCTCGAAATTCACCCTAAAATAAACCACACCAAATCCTCTAATGAGGTTTCTTTTAAAGAAAAAGCCGCACCTCTTATAGAAGTAAAGAACCTCTCTAAAGAATTTTCGGTAAAAGCTGGATGTATAAGAGCCTTAAAAAAGATTAATCTATCCATCTATCAAGGAGAAACCCTAGGCCTTGTCGGAGAAAGTGGCTGTGGCAAATCTACTCTTGGCAAAATCCTTGCAGGATTAGAATCTCCGACAGAAGGCTCTTTATATTTAGAAGGACACGACCCTTTTCTTTTAAGCCTTAAGGAAAAAAGTAAAAAAACACAAATGATCTTCCAAGATCCTTATGCTTCTTTAAACCCCAAGATGACCGTTACAAAAATCTTAAGCGAAGCTTTTGTTATCCACAAAATCCCTTTTTCTCTAGAAACCATAACTTCCCTTCTTTCTCTTGTTCATCTTCCATCTTCCTTTCTAAGCCGTTTCCCTCATGAGCTAAGTGGAGGACAGCGCCAACGTATCGGTATTGCAAGAGCTCTATCCCTTAACCCAAAATTCCTTGTCTGTGATGAGCCCATATCCGCATTAGATAATATCACCGGGGCCCAGATTCTAGAACTTCTACAAAACCTACAAAAATCTCTAGATCTAACCATCTTATTTATATCCCATGACCTTAGAGCTGTTAAATCTCTTGTATCGAAGGTTTGTGTCATGTATCTAGGGCAGATCATGGAATTTGGAAATATGGAAGACCTTTATGAAAATCCTCTACATCCTTATACAAATGCTCTTATTTCTGCTATTCCCATACCAGATCCCTTCTTAGAAAAAAATCGCCTTAAAATTGTTTTAGAAGGGGAGATCCCAAGCCCTTTAAAGCACATTACAGGGTGCCCTTTCGTATCAAGATGTCCCCTTAAAGAGCCCATCTGTCATAAATTGCGTCCTGAATATAGAGAAATATCTCCAGGAAGGTTCATTGCCTGTCATCTAGCAAAAGCAAATCCTTAAGCAAAGATACATTCCGCTTTAGAAAAATTTACTAGCTTCGTAATAGCTCTAAGTTTGGGAATGCTATTCACTCCTTGCACACACCTATAACAATACCACACTTTACAAATATAAAACCTTTCAGTCGAAGGCGATCCTTCTTGAATAAAAAAATAAAATGGAAATAAAAAATTTGACTTAAATTCGATGGATTGATAGACAAGAAAATATATATTAGAAATTTTAAAAATATCTCCCAATATAAAAAAAGAACGTATGACGAAAAAATTAGCAACAGAACCTCCTCCAGACAATTCCTCTGACAGCTATTCTACTAATTTTTGGGCTAAAACCACCGAAAATGGTCTTTTTTCTACGCCTTCTTCTTATTCTTTACATCGCAAAAAAGAACATTCTTTTCAAAATCTTCTTCATCCTGTAGATGAATCCCCTGATTTTCATGACCCTTACTCTAATTTAAGCTTATTTCTTTCAGGTAAAATTAAAACAGAGATCCAAGAAACAAAAAAGAATGACAATTGCGAAGGAGGGGGAACCCTTCAAAAATGGACAATTAAACTCCAAGAGGAACTGATTAAAAAAATCACGCCTGAATTTCAAAAGAAATTCCCTCAATATAGACTTGGAGTAACCGCTGTTAAAAAAATCTGGGAGAAAATCCTTTTCTATACACAGCAGATCCAAGGAAAATCAGAAGCAATCGGCCCTGATGGCAAGCTAAACATCAATTTCTTTATCCAAGAAAATCTAAGACAATACTTCCAACAAAAGGCTCTTTCTTTTTTAAATCCTTACCAATTTGCTCATCAAATTGCCTCTAAGATGAGTGAGTGTATTGCTACACTCGAAGGAACCAAACCAAAAATAGACCTTCTCACACAAACAGTGTGGTCTTTGCAAAAACATCTGCTCAATACTTATCCCCTTGCCGCTTTTAAGACACCGTATGACGAATTTGATCAGGTGGATAGCCTTATTGTAAAAACCATACTGGAAACAACAGCAAAACACCCTTATATAGGGATGAATGAGTTAGAACATAAAACTAAAGAGGCCTTGCAGGCTCTTGAGGGTCTATCTAAACTTTCTTCTGCTGCGCAAATAACCTGCAATGTTTCTGCTATTCTTGCAGAAAAACTCTACGCATCCTCTTCATTCCATATTCTCTTTTTCACAGAGGAAAAAGAGGCTATAGGCCATTTCATAAAAAAGCATAGCTCTCTTTATAAAAATACAATTACAGCGCCTCAGCTCCCTGACCTTGTAAGAAGACTTACCGCGCTCTACTCTCTAGCAAGTCACCTGCCAAAAACCATAGATCCAAGTATTTTTGCAGAAGCTATCAAAGCAAGCATCACTAATGCGATAGAAAAGCCCGCTCTACCACAAGCTGTTTACGCCTTTATTTCAGCAGAGCTATGGCTTCTTAAAGGAATTACAAAAGAAGAAGAAATTGTGTCTATTATTTCTGAAGCTTATAAGCACATCTCCCCTTTGCCTATATTAGGGCAAGAAGAAAAAGAACTTTTAGAAATTGTTATTTGGAAAACGCTAAGTGAAAGTGAAGGCTTTTTAGAAAAGCTTCCTTACCGCATAGGCCAAAAAATCGAAGAAGAGATTGCTCACACCTTAATTAAAGACCCCTTAAAAAGTTTTTCTGGCATAGTACAGGAAACAGTAGAGTTTTTTAGAAAGGCCAAAGACCTTACCGAAAATAAAAAATGGACTGAATCTGAAAAAAAAATCCACCTATGGTGTTTACAAGGTGATATGCTCTGTAGATCCATCTCTCTTAATCTTGATACACCCCTAGCAAAGATCATAGAAAACAAATGGCAAAGAGAGGGTGTAGCAACCCATCACTTTTCTTTTGTTAATGAAATATGCCAAGAATTTCTACGAAAATTCCCTACTACAACCATTTATATGGCTGAGCTAAACTCTAGAACATGGACACTATATAAATACATGTGGTTTACCTCCTTTTCCCAACCAAATGAATCCACATTTGACCGCTTTATTAAATGGCATATGTTCTTTTTTAAAACTGCAGAAAAAAACCAGGATGAGCTCCTAAAAAAGCTAGAAGAAACCTGTAAAAAATGTCTACCCCTAATCCCCTTTGACCACAAGTACGTCCTATCTCTTGTAGAATCTCTGCAAGAGAGTAAATACGCATAGTCCTAATTGATATATATTTTGCACTTAATCCTATTTTCCTTTATTTTCTTACAACATAACAATTATTATAATTTTCAAGAGGACTCAAAAAAAAATGAACAACAAGCAATCTAAAGCAAAAAGAATTTTCGATATTTGCTTTAGCTCCCTTGTTTTTATTTTAGGGTGGCCTGTCTTCATCCTTATAGCGCTACTTATTAAATGCACATCGGAAGGGCCCTGTTTTTATGGAAGCATTCGAGTGGGCCGTTTTGGAAAAAAATTCACCTGCTGGAAATTCCGCACGATGCATAAAGAAGCTGACCTCCTCTTAAAAAATCATTTAGAGCAAAACCCCCTATCTCTAGTGGAATGGCAAAACAACTATAAGCTTAAAAATGATATTCGAATTACGAAAATAGGCAAATGGCTAAGAAAATCTTCCCTGGACGAGCTGCCTCAATTTTGGAATGTGTTAAAAGGTGATTTAAGCGTAGTTGGACCAAGGCCTGTAACAGAAGAAGAAGCCAAGCTCTTCTTAGAAAAAAAAGGAACTAAAATGTTCTCTTTACGTCCTGGATTAACGGGACTTTGGCAAACTTCAGGAAGAAGCAACTTATCCTATAGTGAACGGTTGGATCTAGAAGAAAAATATATTAACACAAGGTCCTTTACTTTGGACCTTTTCCTTATTCTTAAAACTATTCCCCTTATGATCTTTCCTAAAGGAGCCTTTTAACGTGGGGAAGAACGTCTTAGTAACCGGAGGAGCCGGATATATTGGTAGCCACCTTTGTAAAGCCCTAGCTTTAGAAGGGTACACTCCTATTACGTATGACTCTCTAGAAACAGGCAACCTTTCCTCTATTCTTTTCGGACCTTTCGTGCAAGGAAACGTCCTAGACCTACCCCTTCTTCTTTCTACTTTAAAAACATTTCAACCTATAGCTGTATTTCACCTAGCCTCCTATACAAATGCAAGAGCCCCTATAGAAGAATCGCAAAATTATTATAGAAACAATCTTATTGGCACGGCCACACTACTTGAAGCTCTTAAAATATCCCCTTGCCCTTATCTTCTTTTTTCTAGTAGCGCTTCTATCTATGGCAATAATTCCAATGACTCTTTAAAAATAAAAGAAAACTCTCCCTTAGAGGGTACTTCTCCCTACGCTAGAACAAAACTCTCCTCTGAAAAATTAATAGCAGATTTTTGCAAGCAAAATAAAACCTACTACGCTAACTTAAGGTACTTCAACGTAGCTGGCGCTGATTTAGATAATGAAATTGGAGAGCTTCACACCCCAGAAACTCACCTCATCCCTCTTTTAATCCAAGTACTACAGGGTAAAAAGAAAGAATTTTTTCTTTTTGCTAATCAACATAATACACATGATGGAACCGCTAAAAGAGATTTTATTCATGTAGCAGACCTCGCACAAGGACATATTGACGCTCTACACTTCTTAGAAAAAAACAAGACTAGCATCACTTTAAATTTAGGTTCAGAGACTGGTCACACCATTTTAGATATAATTACAAAGCTCCAAGAAAAAACAGCTAAAAAAATCCAGATCATCAAAGCTCATCAAATAGAAGAACCAGCCTCTCTTATTGCTGACACAACACTTGCTAAAAATCTCATTAACTGGAATCCTAGAAACTCTTCTTTAGATACTATTTTGGATACAGCTCTTCGGTGGCACTCATGAGAAAATTCCCTCTTTGGATCTCCTTTACTTGGAGCGTTATCTTTGCACTTATCATAGAGACAAGCCTTTTTCCAGGAATCAAACTATGGCCCTTTGCCCCCTTCCTTGTCCTCCAATTTTATAGAGTAACTTTTGTTAGAGCCCTTTGGCTTAGCTTTTTTGCAGGGCTAATTCTAGATCTTTTCTCTTCACAATTTCCCTTTGGAGTTCTGGCCTTCATACACACCCTAACAACACTGCTACTCTACAACCAAAGAAAACATTTCTTTGAAGATAAGGTTATTGCCTTCTCTTTATATACAGCACTAGTCTCTTCCTTCCTTTCCCTACTTTTAATACTCTCCTCCCCTTTCTTAGGTAAGCAAGTCCCCATTACTATACCCCTTTTAATTTCTGATTTGCTCCTCATGCCCTTTTCTGATGCTATCTATGCTTTATTAGGATTTACTCTCCCTTCTCACCTCTACTTCCTCGTAAAGAAAACCATCCTACAAAAATATTTCACACAAGACGAAAATTCATGAACTTTTCTTATATCACTCTAGCAGCCATTGAAGCTGCTCAGTTAGCTGGGAACCTATTAAAAGCCCATTTTAACACACCTCATATCATCCATGAAAAAGTAGGCAAGCAAAATCTTGTGACAGAGTGTGATACTATGGCAGAAAAAATCATATTATCTTTTTTACAAGAAAAATTCCCCTCACACCACTTCCTTGCAGAAGAAAGCGGGGGAAAAACCTCTTCCTCTGAAATATTTTGGGTGATAGATCCTTTAGATGGCACCGTTAACTTCGCAAGAAACATCCCGCAGTTCAGCGTAAGTATCGCTGCTTGTCAAGGAAACGAGGTTCTTTCCGGCGCCGTTTTTCAACCAATAACCGGGGAGCTCTTTGCTGCAGAAAAAGGCAAGGGAGCCTTTTTAAACGGCTCTAAGCTCTCAGTTTCTAAGGTGCAAACCTTAGACTCTGCCCTGCTTGCTTCTGGATTTCCCTATAACATCCATGAAGACCCTATGAAAACAATTTCTATTTTTTCCTTTTTTTTACATAAAGGATGTCCTATAAGAAGACTTGGTTCTGCCGCTATAGATTTAGCCTATCTTGCAGCAGGGCGTTTTGATGCATACTTTGAAACGGGTATTAAACCTTGGGATGTAGCAGCAGGCATTTTACTACTACAAGAAGCAGGCGGCATGGTTTCTAAATGGAATGGAAGTATGTATAACTTACTCGATGAGTCGGACATCTTAGCCACTAACTGTTTTCTACACCAAAAGATGATAGAGTATATTCAACAAGGAAGAGGTTTATGCAATTAATAGATGGAAATCTTCACGCAAAAAAAATCTTGGAAGAAATAAAGCAAAAGGTTGCAGCCCTTCCTTCTAGAAAACCAGGGCTAGCCTTCATACGGGTCGGCGAGAACCCAGCCTCTAAGATCTACATCCAAATGAAAAAGCAAAAAACCTTAGAAGTAGGCATGCTTTCTATTGATAAGGAGCTTCCGGAAAACACCTCTAAAGAAGAGCTCGTCGATGTCATTGCAAAGCTTAACGCCGATCCTAAAGTTGATGGCATCTTAGTACAACTTCCCCTACCTCCCCACCTAGACCCCTTCTTTATCCTAGAGCAAATAGACCCAAGTAAGGATGTCGATGGATTTCATCCCATCAATATGGGGAAACTTCTCCTCGGACAAACCGGTGGATTTATCCCCTGCACTCCTAAAGGGATCCACAAGCTACTT
The DNA here is from genome assembly GCA_964439595.1 of uncultured bacterium. Classification (GTDB taxonomy): domain Bacteria; phylum Chlamydiota; class Chlamydiia; order Chlamydiales; family Rhabdochlamydiaceae; genus CAIJXB01. The sequence goes on from CAYTOK010000013.1 coordinate 22,131, forward strand.
GTAGACTCTGAAATTGATATAGAAGGAAAACACGTTGTCATTGTGGGAAGAAGTAACATCGTAGGTAAGCCTCTAGCAGCTCTCCTCATGCAAAAAAAGGCCACATGCAACGCTACTGTTACCGTACTACATGGAAGCTCACACAATCTTACAGCAATTTGTCAACAAGCTGATATTTTAATAGGAGCCCTTGGCAAACCTCTTTTTATCACCAAAGAAAAAGTAAAAAAAGGGGCTGTTGTAATCGATGTAGGTATCAATAAAATCACCCCACCCGGACTTTCCAAAGCAATCCTTGTCGGAGATGTAGACTTTACAAGTGTAGCTCCCCTCTGCTCTTATATCACCCCGGTCCCCGGGGGGGTTGGTCCTATGACAATAGCTATGCTTCTTTCTAACACCTTAGATAGCTACTGTAGTTTCAATATGTGATATAGTAAATTGATAGCCCATAGTCTAGGGCTTTCTACTGCTACAGAAAATTTTCACGGAGCTTCTTAAGAACGATTTTTTTTAGGCGAAGGGTTTTACAAAAAACATCTTGCAGTGCGGGTTCTCCCCTTGCCTCATGGGGTTGTTTTTAGCGCCAAAAACTGTCGCCTGAATACCCCGTAATTTTATATATTTGAGGCACACTACCAACTTTTTAGAAAGCTCTAAAAGCTCTAGTTTATTTTTTATTAAAAATGTCGGGTCAGTCCTATTAAAACACTCATATTGGTCATAACTACAACTAGTATCCTTCAAATAGGGCCCTTATATAATATTTTTATAAATAAATTTAACATGCTTATTTATATTCCTCTGGAATACCCCGCATTTGCTCTTCTAATAAAAGCGATTTAAAAGAATCACCTGTGGTTATATTTCTTAACCATCTTTTCCGAAGCTGTTTTACATCAGAAATATTGCAATCTTCAAGGCCAAATTGAACAACACAACACTTACAAGTATCAAATGTGGGAGCCCTACCATCTTCTCCCCACGGTTCAAAGCCTTGATTAAATCCACATACTCGACAGTTATAGCTGGTTTTTTTATAAGCAAGCATCCAATTATAGCTTAGCTCGTTCATTTTACTCTCCGCCATTCCCTTTAAATCACATAATAAAATTTCAACTTCAATAGCTCCATCAACAGTAAGACATTCTAATCCTTGATCTAAAGCCAATGAATAAATAACTTCAATATCCATCCATATAGTTCTAAAATCTCTTTTCCATTCCTTATCGACTGTCGTAAGTTGATTCAAATAACCCTCAAGATCATAAATTAAATCGCTGACATCTAAAATTCCATCAAAATATCTAGCAATTTTCAAAATCATTAATTCCAAAATGCAAATATCTTTTTGAATGTTATTTTCTTGAATTGTCATTGTTTAATATCTCCATAAGAAATTGTTATTACTTTACCTTCTGCATTTAAAATAACAGTCACAAAATATATAACTATACCTGGGAGATTCTCGATCATTTGTTGAAGGCTCATCCTCAACTAGAATTGCCCCATAAAGAAGAATGGCTCCACCGGGTTCTGTGACTTCTACCGTCAAAGTATTCGTAGTGTTGCCACTACTTTCCTTCACAAAAAGCTCTTGATAGGAAAAACCGTCCCAAGATCCTTCTCCCTTTTGACTGAAATAACTACGGCTGAGCTTTAGAGGCTGTACACCTTGAACTATTACATCTTCTTCATATCTATAAAGATCCCCCGTTATAACACTAACGCCCTCTACAAGAGAATTCGGATCATTTTCTGCAACAGCTATTATATCTGTTTCGGCATGTAAAAATAAGCTTATTAGAAAAGTAGAAAAGATAAGAAAGTAGCGCATAAAGACTTCTTTTTTAAAAGGGGAAGCCGAGCATTGCATATTTTTAAAGAAGGTTCAAGATTATAAATCATTTTACAGAAATTTAGCGTGTCCCTTGATCGATTACGTAACATACCCAATGTCTTTTGCGATATGGTTTTACATCTTATTAGGGATCTAAACTTTCTTAAAATCAGCTAATTGCATAAAAAGACAAGCGTCTATTTAAATACAAAAAAGCTCCAGAAGTAAATTTGGAAATACCGAAGTTAAAAAAAACTTAGACGACAACCATGCTAAGATAGGGGATTCAGACTAAAAAAACTCTATCCAAAAAGTCTTTGCTCAATAGCCTCTTGAATATGCCTTTCTATTTTTTTAAAAGATGAAATACTCAAAGCTCCCCTGTCAGCCATATCTTGACCGGTAATATAAGTCACTGATCTCTGATAAAATTCCTGCCCAATCGCTCCTATTTCTACTTCAGAAAGCTCTGGCATAACGTAGTGCCAAACGGCTCGTTTAATAGCTCCTTGTAAAACCCCGCTAAAAGAATAGTTAGCCAAAATATAATCACAAAACTGCAAAGTTGCTTCTGCTAAATGAGGGTCCGTTAACAGTAGCTCCGCCTCCTTAAGTTGCCCTGCATTAAAAGGTGTATTTACCTCTCCTTCTAACCCCCCAAATAGGGATAATAAGCGACTAAGCGATGGAGAAAATTCTAAAGCAAGCCCCACTTGCTGCTCTAAAAATTCTCGTTTAAACCCAAAGTAAGACAGATTTTCATATAAATATAATTTACACCTAGAACTCCAAGACTCTGCAGCGCTGTTATCCCCTGTCGCAAGTAGCCTTTCGGCTGCAAGCTGCATAAAAAAAACATCTTTAGGAGAAAAAAAAGGACGCACTATGATAGTTAATGACCGGCTTTCTCTCATCCCTTTTCGTAAAATATACGTCCCACTCTGAGCCTTGAGACAAACTCTTCCATACCCTTTCTCCTCTAAAAATAACACTCTTTGCTCAGATAGTACTTTCTGCATGAATTCTTCAGCAGATAGAACCTTCTCTACCCCTCTTTGTATTAAAACAATTACCACATGTTTTTCTCGTTCATGAAGAGCTACGCAATCAATAAAATTACCCCACGAAGAGATATGATGCGCGTAGCCAAAGTTGAAAGAATGCCTATCACAGTCTACCTTAGAATTAAATGAGGAAACTCCCATAGACTCTAAGATATCACTCCGCAATCTCTTATCTTGGATTTGAAATAAATAAGAAGGGCAGTAATACCCTCTAGATAAAGGAGCTTCCAAGCGATTTGCATCCAAAAAAACACCACGGAATGGCTCTAATCCCATGGGGATCACATTCATAGCTTGAATTATAAAAGGATTCCAACTGGCCTGACTAGGGAAAAGAAAAGAATGTAAATTTTTATAAAGACCCCCTTCTTTTTTTTGCAGCTCCTTCTGAAAAAAAAGATTGCGAGACTTTTCCATAGAAAAGGTTTCACAGGGCGCTGTTATTTCTGCAAAAGAAACAAGAGGCCCGTGTATTTCACGAGAAACTAGGGCAGAAATATGCTCACAACTCCACTTTAACCTAACAGGTCCCGTAATCACTAAATCTGTCGGAGAGGGATCATAAGGAACAGACTCCCACTCTCTAACACTTATTTTAGAAGGGTCCTTACACTCTAAAAAAGATTTAGGATTGAAATCCTTCAAAGAAATACCAAAAAAAACCCAATCAATCATAAGCATGGGATGGGCTTGCTGGAGAAGATCTATACATTTTCCCGCTGCAACAATATCACCTAAATTATCACATACTTCTGTAAGAACAATAACTTTTTGCACCTGTGATGGCCAAGGCAGATCCTGGTACCCCAAATCAATCCGACGGTGTAAAGGAGAAAAAGATTTTTCAAACTCCGTTTTATCTTGGGGTAGTACAAGAGTCATTTCATCAGACAATGCTGGGGGAACTAGAGCTATTCTTTTACTCCCCAAAGGACTTTCTTCTAAAGGAACAATCACCCGACGACCTAAACAAGCCACGCCCATTTCCCCTAAGGAAATAACCTGCCCTGCAAGAGGAATTAGCTCAATTGCGCTGATAGCTCCGTGAAAAACCCGCTGAAATAACGGCCCTTCAGCTGCAGCCCTACGATAGTGACAGGCACAATTACCCCAGGCAAGAGCATTAAAAAAAGTATAATCAGTTGAGGAAAGAAAACAATTTGATTTTTGCATAAATAGAATAAAATATTAAATAAAATTAAATAATAATAAATAAAACAGACAAATAAATACACACATAATCTATCCATATTCCAAATTTCAAAAAATGATCCCTTCTTTTAGAAAAGCCAAAAAAACTTCTTGAAAGAATAAATACACTCCAGACTAAGACAACAAAACTTTGCTGTCATTCAGATTAGCTATAAAAATGCATAAACCATTAGCAAAAAACCCTTAAAATAGATAAAATACTGGAGATCAGAGGGCAACTATGTCAAAAAAAAATAAAGAAAGCACATCTTGGGAAGGGATCAGTACATGGTATGATAAAGCAGTTGGTGATGAAGGTCACTACTATCATAAACATGTCATTATTCCTAAACTACTACCTCTTTTAATTCCTTCTGAAATGAATTCCCCTAAAGCTCTTTTAGACCTAGCCTGTGGGCAAGGTATTTTATCTCGCCACATCCCCTCTTCTTTAGAATATGTAGGGATAGACATTTCTCCTTCGCTTCTCCAAGCAGCTAAAGAAAAAAACATCAATAAAAACTGCTCATTCCATTTAGGTGACATCACAAAGCCCCTTCCAATAGGCAAAAAAAAGTTCCAATTATGTACTATTATTCTTGCGCTACAAAACATAGCTCATCCACTTAAAGCTTTGCAAAATGCGGCAGCCTCTTTGGAAAATGAAGGCGAACTCATCCTAGTGATGAACCATCCTTGCTTCCGTATCCCTAAGCAGTCGAGCTGGGGCATCGACCAAGAAAACAACATACAATATAGACGAATCGACAAATACACCTCTTCTTATAAGGTCCCGATTCAGTCCAATCCTGGTCTTGGTAAAAAGTCACCAGAAACATTTTCTTTCCACCATCCTCTATCCACCTGGAGTCTCTGGCTTAATAATGCTGGATTTACAATTTCTTGGATGGAAGAGTGGTGCTCTGATAAGATAAGCACGGGAAAATACGCCCAAAGAGAAGATGAAAGCAGAAGAGAGATCCCCCTTTTCCTCATGATCAAAGCCCGCAAACTACCCCCTTCTTTAAATGGATAATACGATTCAATTCTTGACCTATTTTATCTATTAAGAGAATATTAGACCGTCTTAAGCAAAAGGAAAAGTGTGATTCCCAAACAAACTAAATCCGGAAGTAAATTCATCTTCCCTATTGGCAAGGACGATTACAAAAAAATAATCGATGAAAAGTGCGTTTACATTGACAAAACACTTTTGATAAAAGAATTTTGGGAAGACGGCTCCGAGGTTATTCTTATTACCAGACCAAGACGCTTCGGAAAAACAATAGCACTTTCTATGCTTCGTTATTTTTTTGAAAAAACAGAAAAATCTAATGCATATCTTTTTGAGAACTCTCACATCTGGAAAGAACAAGGTTTTCAAGAGTTACAAGGAACCTTTCCCGTAATCTTTCTCTCCTTTAAAGATATTAAAAGTGACACCTGGAACGGCGCCTACGCAGAGCTCCAATCTCTTATTAAAAGCGAAGTAGATCGAACACTTACTCCTATAAAAAACCTGCTTAATGAACAAGAAAAAATCGATTACAAAGCACTAATGGACCTAGCATTAGAAGAAGACAAGCTCAGAGTTGCTATAACAGACAGCTTAAAATTCCTTACTAAAGCGTTTCAAAGAATCTATAAAAAAAACACCATTGTCCTTATCGATGAATACGACACACCAATTACTTATGCTTATATAAATGGCTTCTACGAAAAAATGATCCAATTCATGCGCTCTTTTCTTTCTAAGGGATTAAAAGGAAATCCTTGCTTACATCGAGGTATCATGACCGGGGTAGTCAGAACAGCTAAGGATGGCATTGTATCAGGGTTGAACCACCCTCTTATCTGCACCATGTTAAATCCCGAATTTTCTACACAATTTGGCTTCACAGAAGAAGAAGTTGACCACCTACTTCAGACAACAGAAAATACCGATAAGAAACAAGAAATCAAAGCATGGTATAACGGCTACATGATAGGCACCAAAAACCCTCAGCTCGTGCAGCCTATATATAACCCATGGTCTGTTTTAAATTATGTAAAAAGCGCAGCCAAAAACCCTGAATGTTACTGGTCCAATACGGGGAGTAAAGACCTGCTTGAGAGACTTATTGCCGAAGCCGGAAAAACTACACAAGAAGAACTGCAGCTTCTTATGGAGGGTAAACCTTTAGAAAATAAATCCATAGATGAAGATGTCATTTTACTTGATCTAGATAACAGCGAACGAGAACCCTGGAGTTTTCTCTTTTTTGCCGGGTATATAACCGCTTCCAATTTTGTATTTAAGGATAAATATTTCTACAGTCTAAAACTCCCCAATAAAGAAATCACTACACTATATAAGGAACTGGTTGTTAGCGCTATAAGTAAGAAATTCTCCTCTGCTAAATTAGAAAATCTCCACAAAACTCTTCTACTAGGCGACGTCGAACAATTTTCTGATTCTTTAAATTCTTTTGTGCAAAGCCTTTGTAGCTCTCATGACTTACCGGAACCGGATTTAGAGAGAAGTCTCCATCTCTTTGTTTTGGGTCTTTTAGCTTCTTTATCTAATGACTATCTTATTGAATCGAACCTAGAATCTGGCAAGGGACGCTGCGACATCATGCTATGCCCCTTTGCTCCTTCTACCCGCTACGGAGTTTTAATTGAGTTTAAAAAAGGAAAAAAAGAAAACCTAGCGGATTTAGCCAAAGAGGCCCTTCATCAAATCAAGGAAAAAGATTATCAGAACCGTTTCTATAAGCTCAAATACGAAGGCCCCATCTTAGCCTACGGGATCGCTTCTCATAAGAAGGAACTACTTGTCAAAATGGAAACCATTCTCAAATAACATCTCACAAAAAAATCGCAAAGGCATTTGAACGCGCAGGATAAAGAAACTTTTAATTATTATTTAAAATAAAAACATGTCTATTTTTTATAAATACAATTACTCTTTCGTGTATAGATAACCAGCAAAACCTAGAGTTACTATGTTTAACAGGTTATAAAAGACCACTATTTTGCAAGCTTTTATTTTTTTAGCAAGTAAAGGCAAGGCTGTTTTATCAGAAATCCCCGTAAATTTGGCCGCCTCACTTTCTTCTATTTGCTTTTCGCAATTTGCATATATAGACGCTGTCTTATACGCTAAGGCTCCTGCATATACAGCAGCGCCTATAGAGACAAAAGCACCAAGCACAGGGATATAGGTTCCCTTGTGCACATTTACACCATATAAGCAGTTTAAGCCGGACGAAGTAGCGGCTTTGTCCAATTCCTTTAACGTAGTCATTAAAACTCTCTAATTTACACAAAGAAGTCACATATTTATATATTTAAGCAAAAAACCATTTCCAGTAAATAACAAAAATAATAAAATTCACAAAATCACACCTTTTTATAAGGAACAATGTAATGATTAAACAAGCAATTGAATCCAGTTATTATTTAATTCCTGCAACCTTAATAGGCAGTCTTACAGTGGGAGTGAAACCTGCTGTTATCGGTGCTTCTATCACTTGTATAACTAACGATCTGGTTAAACAAATGCAAATAGAAAAAATTTTAACCGAAAATCTTTCCTTGACTGAACACAGGGCTGATCTGCTAATAACCACAGCTCAACGGATAGCTTCCCTACTTTTTACGTTACAAATCAATAGCACTCTTCTCCATACAGGGCCATTTCCTCCTAATGCAGAATACATTGCTTTGTATTTTACCATAGCAGCACCGGCATTAATAGGTGATGTACTGAAAAAAAACTACAATCTCACACAAAAAATTTATGACTATTTTTTTCTTGCATAAGACAACTCTAACCTGCTACAAAGAAAATACATGACACCGACTCTGCTATTGCTTCGGGATTTTCTTGTTATTTTCCCTTTCTAGTGCTATTTTTATTGTTTACAGACTTACTCATCCCCCCTTAACACGAGGTACACATGTGCGGAATCTTTGGATACATCGGCCCTAAAAACCCTATAGACGTCTGCCTAACAGGACTCAAATTTTTAGAATATAGAGGTTATGATTCTTCCGGCATTGCGGGAGTAAAAGAAAACAAGCTTCTTTCTTTCAAAGAACTCGGCAAACTTAGCAATTTAGAAATATCTCTTAACAACGTCTCTTTACAGCTTGAAAATGCCATCTCCCACACCCGTTGGGCAACACACGGAAAACCTTCTAAAGAAAATGCCCACCCCCATTTTGATCAACAACAGCACATTGCTGTGGTACATAATGGGATCATAGAAAACCATTTTTCACTGCGCACTATGCTACAAGAGCAAGGGGTAACCTTTCAGTCAGACACAGATAGCGAAGTCATAGCGCAGCTCGTTGCTTTTTATTACAAAGGAGATATTTTAGCCGCCTTTCAAAAAGCACTTTCCATCTTAAAAGGCTTTTGGGCTATAGCTCTTATCCACAAAGATCACGCCGATACGATTCTTGTTTCCGCAAAAGAAAACCCTATAGCTATAGGAATGAGTGTTTTAAGGGAAGAAACATTTATATCTTCTGATGTGAATGCTTTTCATGATGCAGATCTAGATATTCTTTTTTTAAAAAACAATGAAGTTGCCGTTGTCTCTTCACAGGATGTCAAACTTTTCAATGCGGATTCCATCTTACTTTTAAAAAAGCTAGAAAGGTTGTCACTAGAAAAACACTCTCTTTCCAAAAATGGATTCGACCATTTCATGCTAAAAGAAATTTTCGAACAACCAGATACAATTAGACAAGCAATACACGGACGCTGCCTAGAGAGCCTAGGGTCTGCTTACTTTGAGGAGTTAAACCTTTCCTTAGACGATCTCTCCACCATAGAACACATTCTTATCGTAGCATGCGGAACTTCTTGGCACGCAGGACTTATTGCTGCCGGCTGGATAGAAGAAAAAGCAGGAATTCCTACAAGAGTAGAGATAGCCTCAGAATTTCGTTATAAAGCCTCTGTTTTGCTTAAAAATACACTAGTAATTGCAATTAGCCAATCTGGAGAAACTTTTGATACAATCGCTTCAGTAAGAGAGTTAAAAACAAGAGGTGCAACAGTTTTAGCTATTTGCAACGCTCCCAACTCAACTCTAACTAGAGATGCAGACGGCTGTCTTTTTTTAAAAGCAGGGCCTGAAATTAGTGTCTGCTCTACTAAAGCTTTTACAGGACAACTTACCGTTCTTTCTTTATTTACCCTACTTCTAGCAAATCTAAAACAAACCATCACTAAAGAGCAGGGCAAAACTCTTTTACAAGATCTTCACGAGCTCCCTTCTCAAATTGACAGAGTACTTCGAGATAAAGAGAACATCCAAGCTCTAGCTAAAAAGTACGCTAAATTTGATAACTTCTTTTTCCTAGGCCGCAATTACATGTATGCTACAAGCCTTGAAGGGGCTCTTAAACTAAAAGAAATCAGTTATATTAATGCTGTAGGATACCCGGCAGGTGAAATGAAACACGGACCAATCGCCCTTGTAGATAAAAACCTTGCAACGATTGGGCTTTGTGGACATGAAAAAACTCTCGACAAGCTCCTTTCAAATTTAATGGAAATAAAAGCAAGGGGGGGCCCCGTTCTTATTTTCACATCTACAGATTCTCCTGAAATTAGACAAACAGCAGATGATGTACTTTTTATCCCTAAAACAAGCGACGAGCTCGCCTGCATACCCTACTCTATAGCAACACAGCTTTTAGCTTACTATATTGCTTTAGAAAGAGGCACAGATATCGACAAGCCAAGAAATCTAGCTAAGTCTGTTACGGTGGAATAAACTTAGTAAGAGAATGCTAAAGCGGCTACGCTAGAAAGCAACTAACCTCAGATAAAGAAGGACGTAACTCTGAATCAGGGTTTAACATGCTTATAATAAGATTTTTAAAATCCGCGTCCTTCACCCTTTTTAAGGAAGTTATTCTGCTTTGAATATCACCATAACTCTCGGGCATAAACTCTAAATATTCTTCACGATGACATGCCAATTGATAAGGAAATCTTCCACCAAGCCCTACGTAAAGCATTACTCCCAGTTGAAAAACAGCAGTCTGTTCCGCTCTTTTTGCAAAAATAGATAATAAACTGTCATAAAAATCTTCAAAGTTAAGTCGCTCTAGACAACGAATTAGCTCTTCAGACGCCCGACTTCCCAAAAAATTGCTTATTTTTTTGTTTCCTAATAATTGCACTAGACCCTCTATATTCGGTTCAAAATCATCGCAATGAGCTTCTTGCTCAAGACATAAAACATCACTTCCTAGGTCCCTTAAACAGCGAAGGCAGTAAATGTCGCGTTCAATATTCATGGACTTAGTATGAATTATGCTATGAGAAGGACTCTGCAGCCACTTTTTAAATCCCTCTACATTTTTAATATAAGGTGATGAAGAATCAAAATCACCCAGTTTAAAAGCTCCCCTCCCTTCAATATCCTTTGTCTCGAGAACATTACCCGGTTTTACATCCAAATATGCATATCCTACTTCTCGAAATTCTTCTAGTGCCGATACAACGTCCTTACATAAATTCTTGAACTTTACCTCGTCATATCTCCTATATTCATCAAGAATTCTGGAAGAGCACAGTTCATATTCCTCATCAAAATAACCATCATTTCTTTCAATAATTCTATTAACTGCCATTAAAGAGGAACTACTCTCTGAATGACTCGACTGATAAGTCATAACAGATTCTGTTACGCTATTTCTTACTATAGCTGCTTTATCAAAGTGATACGATTTCAAAGCGGACAACTTCCCACTCGCAAAAGATATTATCTTATATACAGATCCAGCCGACCCTTCTCCAAGTTCCCCCAAGCTATATAAAACCTCAAGTTGACCCGTCTGATTCTGTAAAATGGTAGCTTCTTGAATTTTGCACGCTATTCCTCTTGGGGCCCCCTTTTCTTGTAAAGCTTCTAAAGCTAAAGAATGAATAACAAGCATTTTTCGATAAACATCCCTCTCAGACCTAAAACCTGTCACTTCTCTTTGAATTACAGTAATGCAAGTATGTAAAGTAACAATCCTATCACCCCAGTACCCTGGCTTATTTTGGGCAGCACGAATTTCTTCCTTAGAAACCAGTAATTGGTTAGCTGCGCCATTTACATCTAAATAAATAACATGTTCCTGAGACTTTCCTTCAATCCTTACCGATAGGGGCATATAATCATCTGATCGGATATTCCCTACACACCCAGACCTTAAAAAACAAGAACCCCAAAAGCCTCCTGTTCTACAAACAAGTTTAATCGATAAAGTACTATTCTGTAACGGTTTAGACGGAACAAACTCCACTAACCTGGGGCCTAAACATCCATCCTCTAGGCGAACAACAGGAAGATCCCGACTCCCCAAAGAGGCTTCGGGCGCTATTTTGGTTCTATAAATGCCGCAAATCATAAAAATCCATTTAATAGATGAAATTATAAATTATATTAACATATAAATTTAAAAATGTCAATTTTTATAATTAAAATATAATTAAATAGACATAGCTTTAATCTAATTCCTCGATAAGACTTTTCTTAACAGGAATTCTTAAGAGTTTTAAAATTTCTTCCACATTAAAAATCCAGGAAAACGCGATAAACGGAAGAAGAAAGGAAAGTAGATGAATGAAGAAAAAAAGTAGCTGCTGCACAAATGCCCTGGAAAACACAACTGCGCTTTTTTGAAATAAAACACTTACGGTCGGATCTTTCACTAAAAAAAACCCAAAAATGAAAGCAATAAGACCTGAAAGTAAAGAAACAGCTACTATCTTGTGGCAAGAATTTCCTATTTTCCCGGGAAGAATATCCTGTTTTTTCATAACCGCAGCTAAAAAAAAGAAATTACACCAAGCCGCAATACTTGTTGCGAGTGAAATGCTAAAAGCCCCCCAGTCAAAAACAAACACAAAAATTGCATTAAGTGCCACATTTATAGCCACAGAAAAAACCACCGCCCTTGTAGGAGTACGAAAATCTTTTTGGGAGTAAAAAGCAGGTGCCATTAACAGGACAAAAATAGACGGTAGAAGCCCAAGTCCATATCCCCAAAGGCAGTATACAGTTTGCAGCGTTGCCTCTAAGCCAAAATCACCTCTTCCATACAAAAGATTTACGCCAGAACAGGCTAAAACAAAAAGAGCAATCGTGCAAGGAAATATAAAAGCAAGGCTCCTATAAAAAGAAAAAAGAAGAAGTTCTTTAAAAAGCGCCAAATTATGAGAAGATAGAGCTCTCGATAAAGGCGGCAAAAGCGCAGAAGATAGAGCCACCCCAAATAAAGCAATGGGCAGCTGCTCTATGCGTATCGCATACCAAAGGTACGCTGGACCTTCTAAAGAAGCGTACCTAGCAAAAATAGCATCCAAAGCAGTATTTATCTGAGAACCGGCAACCCCCATAACCCCGAGTAAAAAAGGAGATATAATAGCTTTTACCTCTTTAGAAAAAATAGAGCATTTCCACACCTCTTCCTTTCTTAAAAAAGATCTCAGGTAAGACCAGATAGAAGGAACTAAAGAAATAAACTGACAAAAAAATCCAATAACAACGGCAATAGAAAGAGCTAAGACAGCTTGAGAAGACTCTTTTTCTTGAAAAAGCCAAACAGCCAAAATCCAAATAAGATTAAAAAAAAGAGGTGAAGCACTTGGTAAAAAAAACTTCTTTTCACACTGCATAAGAGCAGCAGAAAGACCATAGAGGCATATAAAAATAATACCAGGCATCATCACCATAGTGAGCTCTACAATTTCTATAGCAGAAGCAGGCAGAAAAGAAGAGTGCACTAAAGCATAGAGTCCCAGCTCAGAAAAGCTCACAACTGCAAATAAAACAACAAATAAAGAAAAGAAGACATCCCTAAAAAAAAGAGCCCCTTCTTTAGGTTTATCCTGTCTAATAGCTTCAAAATGTGGGACAAAACCTGAGGGAAGAGGTCCTTCACCAAGTACTCTGCGAAATAAATTTGAAAAGCGAAATGCAACAAAAAAAGCGCCAAGTGCTGGGGTACTTCCTAAAAAAAAAGCCATAGACACATCACGTATAAGGCCAGTGATACGGCTAAACAAGGTCCCACAAAAAAAGGACAGGGCACCCCTCGTCAAGCTGTGTATAATTTCTTTAGACATCTTCCTGTCTCTCCTTATAAAAGTGGTTGTCAAGATCTATACTATCACCTACAATCGATCTTTTTAAAATAAAATAATTTCATATCTATGCCTACATTACATAAAAAAACCCTGATAGGAGCTCATACATCAGCCTCAGGAGGCGTTTACAAAGCCCTATTAGAAGGAAAAGAAATAGGAGCTACCACAGTCCAACTTTTTACAAGGAACCAAAAAAGGTGGGATAATAAAGAACTGGAAAAAGAAGAAATAGCTCTTTTTGCAAAAACTTTAGCGGAGACGGGGCTAAGCCACATCATGAGTCACGATAGCTACCTCATCAACTTAGGCTGCCCTAACGAAGACAATCTTTTTAAAAGTAAAAAAGCTTTTAAAGAAGAGCTAATCCGCTGTCACCAACTGGAAATATCGTATTTAAATTTTCATCCGGGAGCCTTTCTCGATTCTTCCGAAGAGCGCTGTCTAGAAACCATAGTTAAAAGCCTTAGTGAAATGGAGTCTCTTGCAAACAAAGGGCCAACAAGACTTCTCATTGAAGCAACTGCCGGACAAGGAAGCACTGTAGGATACAGCTTTGAACATCTGGCATACCTCATAAAACATCTACATAAAATTATCCCAATAGGCGTCTGCATAGATACCTGCCACATTTTTGCAGCAGGATATGACATAAGAACAAAAGAAACCCTAGAAAATACATTACAAGAGTTCGATAAAATTGTGGGGATACAGCACCTTTTTGCCTTTCACCTCAATGACTCGATGAAACCTCTTGGCTCTAGGGTAGATAGACACGCCTCTCTTGGAAAAGGATTTATTGGAATAGAATGTTTTGAAGCGTTAATGCAAAACCCTTTAACGGCAGATCTTCCTAAATATCTAGAAACACCGGATGGTCCTTCTCTTTGGAAGGAAGAAATCCAAATGCTTAAAAACTTTGCTAAACAAAAACCGTAAAATCATGAAAAGAACAAAAATCAAAGAAATACATAAAGAGCTTATAGGACAAGAATTAACACTTAAAGGCTGGGTAAAAACTATCCGCAACCAAAAAGACTTTTCTTTTTTAGAACTTAACGACGGGTCCACTCTATCTGGAATACAAATCGTTGTAAACTCTAACATTCCTTATTACGACAAAACTCTGGAAGATCTATCTACAGGAACTTCTATACAAGTAGATGGAACTCTAGTGGAAAGCCCCCAAGGCCACAAGCAAAAATGGGAAATCCAAGCTAAATTTGTTACCATTTTAGGAACCTGCCCAGCTGACACCTATCCCCTACAAAAAAAACGACACTCTTTTGAGTTTTTAAGAACCCTAGCTCATCTAAGGCCTAGAACAAATACACAAGGAGCGGTACTGCGAATACGCAACGCCCTTTCTTTTGCCACCCATTTATTTTTTCAGCAAAGAGGGTTTCTCTATGTCCAAACTCCCATTTTAACAGCCTCAGACTGCGAAGGCGCGGGAGCCCAATTTTTAGCAACCACTCTAGATCTAAAAAAAACACCTAAACTTCCAAACGGCGAAGTAGACTTCTCTAAAGATTTTTTCGGCAAACCTGCCTATCTCACTGTATCAGGGCAGCTTAATGCTGAGACTCTTGCTTGCGCTCTTTCTGATGTGTACACCTTCGGTCCCACATTCCGAGCAGAAAATTCTAATACCTCACGTCACCTAGCCGAGTTTTGGATGATTGAACCTGAAATGGCTTTTGCTGACCTTGCAGATGATAAAGAATGCGCAGAATCTTACTTACAATTTGTAATAAAATATATCTTAGAAAATTGCCAGGAAGACCTAGAGTTCTTTGAATCCTTTGTGGAAAAAGGACTAATTCAAAGACTCCGGCAAGTAGCAGAAGAATCTTTTGCCCATCTAACCTACACAGAAGCAATAGAAATTCTTAAAAAATCAGGAAAAACTTTTGAGTTCCCCTACTCTTGGGGTTCAGATTTACAATCAGAACATGAAAGATATTTAGCTGAAGAGCACTGTAAAAGACCTGTGATTCTTACAGACTACCCTAAAGAAATCAAAGCATTCTACATGAGAAGCAATGACGACGGTAAAACTGTTGCAGCCATGGACGTACTTGTCCCTAAAATAGGAGAGCTTGTCGGCGGATCACAAAGAGAAGAAAGGCTAGACTTGCTCAAAGAAAAAATCGCAGCTTTTGGATTAAATCCTGAAGACTATTCTTGGTACCTAGCCCTCCGAGAATATGGATCAGTCCCTCATGCAGGTTTTGGAGCAGGATTTGAACGTCTCATCCAATTTGCTACAGGCATGGAAAACATCCGCGATGTAATCCCCTTCCCCAGATACCCCGGGCATGCAGAATTTTAAAAAAACGAGCTCAAGTAGAGCACCTGCTTGAGCTCTTTCCTCTCTGGTTCTTTATTTTTCACAGCAAAGATAAGCAAAAAAAACAGCAAAGCTTTCTAAAATCCTTTCCTATTTATTGGCTTTTATGTCATAAGAAAAGATTCGCTGTTTAATAAAAAGGGTGAGACGTCCTCGTGAAACCATTATTTATCAATCTTATCTCCGCCTCGATGTTTTTATCCTCCTGCGTTTTTGCTGAAGGTTTGACAGAGCTTGCTCCTCCTGCTAAAAAACCCTATCCCTATGGCGTTCAAAAAGCAGCTGCGGCATCTGCTGGCAAACCCAAAGAAACGCCGCCCGGACAACCAGACACGTTTCCCAACGACTCGTCAAGCTTTCGCTTTAGTGCCACACATAGAGAAGCTAACGGTATTGGTTATGATCAAGGATACACTTCCTTAGACGGTTTTTTTGCTTTTAGCTCCATAGCAAATTGGCATCCCTTCTTTGACGTAAGGGCTCATCTATTTAATGATGGAAGGCCTGCAGCTAACCTAGGATTTGGCGTCCGTTTCCTTCCAGAAACACTCCCCGCTGTCTTTGGTCTCAATGGATTTTTTGACATAAAAAACACCAAACATTCGACCTTTGAGCAAGCTGGCCTTGGCATAGAAATTCTAGGAGCTAAATGGTTCATGCGAGCTAATGGCTATATACCTATCTTCACTAAAAACCATCTCTATTCGATGCACTTTTCTCGCTTTAAAAATCACTACGCGATTTTTGAAACAAATAGAGAACTTGCTTTTAAAGGATTTGATCTATCTGTCGGAAGGACGCTTGCAAAAAAAAAGATCTGGGACCTTTCCTCCACCTTAGGTGGTTATATGTTTTTCGCAGACTATAAAAAACAGGCTAAAGGAGGTCTTCTTAAATTCAAGTCAAACATCTCTCTTTTTTCCTTAGAAACGCAGGTTTCCTATGATTCCTATTTTAAAGGGATAGGCCAAATACAAGCAGCGTTTAATATCCCCTTTGGCAAGCAGATAAAAACAAAAACTAAACGGATGTCAAGGGAGCAAACAAATGCTCTAGCAAATAGGATAACTGAAGAAGTAGATCGCTTTGAAATGATTGTATCCGATCCCCACAGAAAAGATTGTATTGGAAGAGATCCTAGAACTGGCCACCCTCTATATATTCTCTTTGTCGATAATACAAAAGAAAATGGTAATGGAACCTTCCAATCCCCCTACAACTCCTTAAAAAAAGCGGAACACCACTCCTCTGCTGGCAACATGATCTATGTATATGGAGGAGAAGGACACCCTCATTTAATGGATAAAGGGATAGTTCTTAAAGACCTTCAGTGGCTGCAAGGAGCGCACAACTCTTTTGCTCTTGAAACCTCTTTCGGTCTTTGTGGCGTTCCGATACAGTCACATAAAAGACCTAGTATTAACAATCCGGATGGAGCAACCGTTACACTCGCTAACGGAAACATCATTAACGGCTTTGACATGCGTTCGGGGGGGCCTAATATTTTAGGATTGAACATCCAAGATCTTAAAGTAAAAAACTGCCATTTTATCATTAGCGCCTTAGAAGATATTTCCTTACACGATGCCAGTGGAACAGTTAGTATAACAAACAATAGCTCCTATTCAGCTAAAGGATTAGACCTACACGCAGTCAAAAATATCAAGTTAACCATAGAAGAAAATACTTTTTCTAATGTCCTCTCTAATCTAACCATCGATGTTGCAGGAGATTCCGTTAACCAAATATACATTTGCAAGAAAAACCAATTTCTCAAGGGGCAATTAGGCTCTCTTATCACAACAAGGGGCACTTCTGATACCAAAATACAAATTACAGGAAACACGTTTGAATCTACCTCCGAGACCTCTATCTATACTATGAAAGTAACTTCCTCCGCAGACTCCCAAGCAAAAGTGACTGTGAAAAATAACCTATTTAGCTCTCCGAGCCCTTCCCTTGCTTTAGAATCCACTCTTTTAGCTAAAACTAATTGGATTGTCCTTAACAACACAGGACATGATACGAACTCGTCAGACTCCGTCTACCCCTTCCTTTTCTCTACAGATAGCCTAGGAATAGCAAAGCTCACCCTAGGCCATAACTATGCAAATAGCAACGGCTACCTTTTAAGCAATAATAGTCTTTTTGCTACATTTGAGGTTGTTTCTCCCACACTATCCATACTAGGCCTTGAAAACACCAATACAGGCGATGTAACAACGTCAGGAATGATTACCTATGTCCCCCCTTCACATTAACCTAGAGCCATCTACCTTTTAGGTAAAAACATATTAAATATGTGCCCCTTTTCCCTTTGACAGTAAAAAAACTACTCAACTTCTCTTATAAACCTCCTACAGCATAAAAACCGTTTTTAAAAAACTCATAAAACTAGCTACTCGATTTTTATACAACTAAGTACAAATCAATCACTTAAACTAAGTATATATAATATATTAAATCGTAAAGTTGAAATTAAAGTTTAATTAATGATAAAATTGTGATAATTAAAAATGGAGGAACATAGCATGATGCTTTCTGTAGGATCTGGTAACTTTGAAATAGTCAATGGGTACCCAGATTTAAATAAATATTTACTGAAAACTCCACCCTCTTTAGACTGTCCATCGGCCCCAGCCCTCATTCCAGACACCCTGAAAGAAACTAATTTATCTACAAAATGGACCGTTTGCAACCTGCTGCAACAAATCGGAGAGGACGGGGACTTTAAAACCCTTATGGAGACATACCAAAAAGAGAGCAGCCGCCTAGAGGGAAGAGATGACCTTGCATGGTACCTTGAGGTAGCCTCCGTAGATTTAACAGTCGTAGCAATATTTTTTGCTATATCCACAAGCGTCGGGCTAGTCCCTTTTGTTTTCCCTTGGATTATTGTGGGTATATTAGGGGGAGGAGCCCTCCTAAGTAATATATCCCTTATCATCAATAGGATTCTACTTAATAAAGACTTCAACAAGCTAGGAGAAGAAAATAAAAAATTAATACAATACATAGCAGATAATAAAGAAAAATTGTGCGGACTAGCACGACAGAATAAAGAACAAATACAAAGTGAAATCAGAATAATTCAGGCTGAAATGCAGTGTGGTTCTGATGCCAAAACTTCTGCCGTCATAGAAATAATGAAAGAACAAGTGCAGAAATTAGAACGCTTGGAAAGAGAACAGGCTGCTACAGAAGAAACTTTAACTTTCTTAGCAGAATTTTACAGGGAATAAACTCTAGGTACACACCTACTTAAAATCGTTTAACTTAAAGTAGGTGTGTACACACTAAAGAGCCAGTCCTATCTACTTCAAAAACTCCATTATATACATATTTTTATTTAAAAAAGAGAAGCAAGGTATCAGATTGACTTTTAACCTCTGGATCCCTTACCCTTCGGGTACATAAACAAAGCAAACAAGGCGATCTAACCCGCGTGAAACAAACTATTTACCCTAAAGAGCACCACAAGCTCGACATTCAAAAGCTAGATAAAGATGCCCTCTATGTGCTAGAAAAGCTAACAGCAGCAGGACATATAGCATATTTGGTGGGAGGAGGAGTAAGAGATCTTCTTCTCAATCAGAAACCAAAAGATTATGACATATCCACTTCTGCAGAGCCAGAGGTCATTAGAAAATTATTTCGCAACTGTATCCTTATAGGTAAAAGATTCAGGCTGGCCCACATCCGCTTTGGCCGAAAAATCATCGAAGTATCCACTTTTCGCTCAGGTGACACAGAAAATGACGCTTTAATTATAAGAGACAATGATTGGGGCACCCCCGAAGAAGATGTTTTACGAAGAGATTTTACCATCAATGGTCTTTTCTACGATGCTGCTAAAGAAACCGTTATTGATTATGTGGGAGGCTTTAAAGACCTTGAAAAAAGATGCCTTAGAGCAATAGGCCAGCCCTTTATCCGGTTTAGACAAGACCCAGTCCGCATGCTGAGATTACTTAAATTTAAGGCACGATTCGACTTTGAAATCGAACCCTCTGCCCATACAGCCCTTATAGAGTCTAGACAAGAAATTCTTAAAAGCTCCTCTGCTAGAGTCCTAGAAGAGGTTCTTCGTATGCTAGAGTCCTCTGCGGCAGAGTCCTTTTTCCGTCATCTTATAGACTTCGGATTTCTTGCTCTAATTTTACCTGCCCTAGCTGCCTTTATGGAACTACCGGAAGGCCAAGAAATTTTTTCTTTTTTACAAGAAATCGATAAGCTCACTATAGAAAATAAAGAGCTCGATAGAGCCATCCCTCTTTCTTGTTTAATTTTCCCCCTTTTCACAAAAAGAATAGACACTTTATTTACAGGAAGAGAAAAACCCCCTCATCTTGGAGAAATCCAAAATGAAGCCTTTGCTTTATTTGAAGAGTCCTTCGACTCTTTTTTCCGCATTCCTAAAAGGATTAAAATTTCTGTAATCTCTATTTTAGTCACTCAGTTTAGACTAACTCCCTTTGACAAAAAAAAGCCAAGATCATTTCGTATTCCAAATGATCCAGATTTCAAGCTCTCCTTGCTCTTTCTAGAGCTGCGGACTATTTTAGACCCTTCCCTACAAAAAATCACTAAAGAGTGGCTTAAAATCGCTGAAGACCCAACAATAGATCCGTCTCCTTCTAAGCCCAAAAAAAGAAGAAGGCGCACAAGAAAGCCATACAAGCCTGATGAAAAAAGCTGAAATAAGAACCCCCTTACCTCTTTTTTATGTAGGAAAAGACTTAGTAGAAGGCCCCTTACCCGCTATTTTCTATTTTGCCCTTTCTGCTAAGGAAAGCCTCTTAGAGCATCCTTATAATTCCCCTGTCTCTTTTTTTAAAGACCATAATGTTAGAATCTTTTCTGTAGATCTTCCCTTTCATGGAGAAAACCTACCAGCAGTGGAGGCATTAACACATTGGGCTGAAAGTTTTACTAGAGGTGATGATTTTCTAACTCGCTTTCTAAGCGACTTAGAAGAATCCTTAACTTTGCTATTTACCTCTCAACTGGTTAACACACGTCACATAGCTGCCGTCGGACTATCTCGAGGAAGCTTTATAGCGGCGCATATAGCAGCTAGGTTCCCCCTTATTACTCACTTACTTACTTTTGCGCCATTAACTCATCTAGAAAATATTAAAGAGTTTCATCTGTTAGAAAGCTCCCCTCTTATTGAAAAACTAAAACTCTCCCACATCCAAGAAGTTCTTAGCAAAAAAACAATTCGCACCTATATAGGAGGGCGAGATACAAGAACTAACACAGATCTATGTTACGCATGGATACGTTCACTAATAGAAACGGCTCATCAAAATAAAGTGAGATCTCCCCCTATAGAATTTATCCTCAAACCATCAATCGGACATAAAGGCCACGGAACAAGTCCCGAAACCTTTAAAGAGGGAGCTCTATGGATTAAAGAGCAGCTTTCCTTATGATTCCTTATGATTTTTTTATATTTGCAGGGGAACCCAGTGGAGATCTCCACGGAGAAGCTCTTCTAAAAAGCCTTTATGCTTTAAGTCCAAACCTAAATATCTTAGGAGTAGGAGGCCCCAGAATGAGGGCTACAGGGCTCACTTCACTCTTACCTATGGAAGAATTTCAAGTGATGGGATTTACTGCCGTGCTTTGCGCGCTACCTAGGATTCTACGCCACTTATTTTTTCTTAGCAAAAAAATCGTAGAAGCTAACCCAAAAGTAGTTGTTTGCATTGACTATCCGGGCTTTTGTTTACGTTTAGAAAGACGCCTTAGAAAAAAAGGATTTACAGGGAAAATTGTCCACTATATTTCCCCTACGGTCTGGGCTCACGGAAAAAATAGAGCTCCCTTTTTAGAAAAATATGCAGACCTACTGCTTACTATCTTCCCCTTTGAAAAGGCTTATTTTTCGCCGCAGTTCCACGTAGAATATGTAGGACATCCTCTTATAGAGAGAATAGCTAGCTACAGCTATCAGCCCTTTAGCTTTGCTAAAGAAAAAAGAGTTATCGCTCTTTTTCCGGGAAGCAGAAAAAAAGAGATAGATCTTAACTTCCCACTGCAAGTAAAGACTCTTAAAAAAATCCTCGGAGAAGAGAAAAATCTTATTGGAGCTATTTCCGTTTCCAAACAAGAATTTATCCCTCTATTAAAAGCCACCCTAAAAAAAGAAGGGGTTTCTTTAGAGAATATACACTTTGTACCTATAGAAAAAACCTATGAGTTAATGGCACACTCCTTTTTAGCTATAGCCAAATCAGGTACGGTCACTTTAGAGTTAGCCCTTCACAAGGTGCCAACAATTGTCCTATATAAAATAGCACCTATAGACCTCTTTATAGCCAAAAACATCTTAAGGATACGCCTCCCCTTCTACTGCATAGTAAATATCATTTTACAAAAAGAAGTATTTAAAGAGCTCATTGGACCTTTTGCTAAAGAAGAAAGCCTTCTTATAGAAGCTAAAAGGCTTTTAAAGGACACCTCCTACTATAATAATAAGAAAGAACTTTGCAAAGAGCTTATATCGTACATGGGGACAGATAAAGCTAGCGACAAAGCAGCTAGCTTGCTTTTAACAAGCATAAAAAATAACCATTCGATTATTTAAATTTTCCTGTAGCAACCTAATCTATTTATCCTGAAGTCACACAAAACAGAGAAAAGAAAAATTTTGAATCCGCTGAAGACTGCATTGAACTTACCGTAAAAACCGGTAACCTTACCTATACAGTGACTGAAGCCAGGAGTCCGGTGCGCAAATGTCCGTTTAAAAAGTTAATATATTCCCTGCCAAAATCAAAAAAACATAGAGAAATAAGGAGATAAGACGTACACTACTATCACTTTGTACGCTTTTGCTAGGACTAATCATGGAATTAAAAATTTACACAGAACAGATGAAAGAAGGGAAATCCGAGTCTTTTGCAGGAAAGATCGCAACTGCAAGCTTTCTTCCTAAAGAACCGGAACTTACCTTTGCTGATGAGCTAGACCTATCTGGGGAAGCTTATTTAGCGGGAGACCACCTTATCATTAAGTTGCAAGCCCATGTCTTTGCCTTCGTCCCCTGCTCTATTTGCAACGAACCCACCAAAGTCGACATATCCCTTACTGATTTTTACCATGCAGAGCCCTTAGAAAATATTTCTTCTGGTATCTTTGATTTTTCCTCCGTGCTACGGGATGATTTGCTATTAGCTATCCCTCAGTTTACTGAGTGTGAAGGATCTTGCCCCGCTAGAGAATCGATAAAAAAATACCTAAAAAAACAAGGACCCACATCTTCAGGTCACAGCTCTCAGTTCCCTTTTTCTGATCTTTCTTAAAAAAACTGCAAAAACGGGGACCTCTTTACCCTCTTTTTTACAACTATTTGCTTATTTTATAACTAAGCACTAAATGTACTTATTATAAATAACTTATAAAAAGATTTCTATCACGCAAAAAAATAACACCTCTCTATACAAGTTTTAAAAGCTTTTAACCCTCTTTATTTTTTTTTAAACAAAAATAAATACAATAAGGGTTAATAAAAAAACAAAATAAAATGAGGTGTCAATGTCTATTCATTATAACCCAAATACAGGCAAAGCTCCTCATTTCTCTGAACAAAAAAAAACAAACTGCTCTTATTTAAACAACTTTTCTCCCCCCTTCTCACTAAGGCAAAGAATACTTACCGGTCAAAGAGCTCCAGAACCAAAATCAATTAAACACATTTCTCTAGGGGTTCCAGTCTCTTTTACAGAATTTAGCAAGAAAATACTCCCTAAGATTAAGGGAGAAGATAAAATTAACCATAACTGGTTATAACAAAAAGAAAAGTTGTTTTAATTATAAAGAAGGAGATTTTTATGCCATCATCAATAGGCCCAAAACAAGAACCCCTCTTACCAGATGGGAGCCCAAAGGTAGAAAGAAAAACCCCAAGTCCAACTTCAGTTGCCGGTAGAGCGACAGAAGCGGCTAGCAAAGCATGGAAAACGCTGACTGGCCCACGTCATAAACCGGCTATCCAATACACTTCTATGGAAGACCCTACTCTTCCATCAGCCAAAAAAACAGGTGAGGTAGTAGTAGGATCTAGAGTGGGGGAGATACCGACAGAACAACACCCAGCGCTTGGGAAGCGCAAAACTGAGCCCCGTCAAGAGCGCTCCGCCGCAGACGGAACTACAGCAAAACCATGGAGGCCCGATAGAAGTAACTATGGTAAGATTAACGCTCCCGGAGTAAGACTACCTTTACTTAACCATGAAGCTCCGTCAGCAGAAAGGACAAGGCGCTTACAGAATGAACAAATACAAGGGTATGTCGAAAGAAGTTCTACTAAGCTCCCAAAAGGATAAAGCTATGCTGAGTCTACATAGTCAGTTGCCTATAAACAGCATCTGACTATGTAGCTTTTCTCTATTAGAAGCCAGAAGAAGCTCTTCTCCAACAGCTACGGTCTTTTATACCCTTTTCTAATTTTTCCATTTAATACAAAGTACAAACACAAGAATAAGCCTCACCGAGGTACCTGAGGAGAAACTAGCCACTTTGAAAAGTTTAGAGAAAAAGACTTAGATAGCGGTTAACACGAGCTTATTTTTCAGCAGGCTAAGGATGCCTTTATGCATGAGTAGGTTTTCTCCTTTTTTCAGATCTTTATTAAAAAAACAACCTAAAATAGGGGCTTCAAAATCCCTTTTTTACAATTATTTGCCTATTTTACAACTAAACATTAAATTTAATCATTTTAAGTACCTTATAAAATAAATTCAAGTCATACAAAAAAGAAATCCCCATAGAAGATTTAAAATATTTCGCATATCTTTATTTGATTTAAAAAGAAAACAAATAGAATAAAGTTTTAATAAAAATCAAAGTAGAAATGGTATTAAATGCCTGTTAATAACAACTTAGAATTCTATCAAACTCTTCGCTGTATTTCTTGCCTTAGCAGGGATGACCGACCCTCTATTAAAATAACAGGAAAAAGCAAGGTCCCAGTTAGCAATAAGCAAATCTACACACTCCCTCCAAGTAGCCTTGTCAATAAATCGTCCTTATTTGGACAACTTTTCTTCAAAATCTCGTCTAAAAGCACTGCTCCAGATCTACAGCATAAAATCCGCGCCCAGAGTCAACTACCCACGAAACGTCTTTTCCCGAGGATTCCTGGCCCCTTTAGAGAATTTAGAGAGCAAGTCCTCCTTAAAGATTAGAAAAGAGAATAAATTTGAACATGACTGATTATAAAAAAAAGGTGTTTTAAATATAAAAAGGAGATCATTATGCCTATAAGACGATTGGAAGGGCAAGAGCCCCTCATACCAAGAGGAAGCCCAGAAAGTATAGAAACAAGAGCCCCAAGCCCAACAAGCATTACCGATAAGGCAGCAGAGGTAGCTAGCGCAGTCTGGAATAAAATGCCCAAGGTAGAGCGCAAAAAAACTCCCGAGGGTGAAACTAGCAGGTACAACGCTATGCAAGATGAAACTGCCCATCCAGAAGCCAAAAAAACCAATGAGCTAGCAATCTCACAAATACATCTTGAACCGAAAAGTATTGAAGTTGATTTAGAGGAGATTAGATTAAAAAATAAAAGAGCCGAGTTAGAACAACCACTACTCAAGGGAGAAATAGAACCCTCAGGCTTTAGCAAAAAACGGGAAATAGGAGCCATGACAAGGATGACCATAGAAGCTGGCAGAACTGGTGTAAACTACAATCCAGGTGTATATACACCTCCAAATATCCCTCCCCCAAAAAAGTAAAGCTATTTTGGCCTACAGAGTCAGTCACTTACAAACAGTGTCTAACTATACACTCTTTTCTCTATTAGAAGCCGAGGCGGAGCTCGCCGCCGTAGCTATGATCTTTATACCCTCTGCCAAACTCTCCATTATAATACAGGTTAAAAGCTAAGAAATCTTCTAAGAAGGAGCCTCTTAAGACTAATCCAGGAGATACTAAACTACGGGATGGCAAATATCCCTCAATAGTAAAGGGGATGTCTAGATCTCTAAACTCTACTTTATACGTAGATCCTTTAACTTGAATCTCCCTAACCCAAGAAATTTTAGGTGAAACTAGCCAATTTGAAGATTTTATAGAAAAACACTTAGATAGAGTTAGACCTAGCTCATTTCTTAAGAGGATAAAGTTACTTTTATGCACTAGGAGATTAAAACTTCCGGCTCCTTTTTCCCTAAACGCATTTTCTTTACCTATAATATAATCTAAAGAATCAAAAGGTCTAATAAGCCATCCATACAAGTTATAATTCACTCCAGTGTCTAAATGTGATAGAAGCTCCACCCCTCCATGACTATTAGAAGCCTTTAGTGTTTCGTGCGGGAAAAATAGATTGCGCCGCTCTTTAAAATGGCTCCATCCCCCCGTAAAAGACAGGGTTCCATAAAACATTTCTCCTAAAAAAGAGGCATAAAGACCGGCGTATGAACTTTCTATATGCCCTTTTCCTTTCTCCTCTAAAAAATGCAAGGAAGAGTGGGTATAACCTCCAAGAGCTCCTAAATAAAAAGGAGTAGTGAAATGGTAATCTACCCCTAAAACTCCCCCTGCAGTATTCCCACGATATCCTACCGTGTCCTTTTCTTTTTTTTGGCTAAGAGCATCTCCAAAGCCATTTACCCAAATATGCCAGGGATTCTCTGTATCTTGAGAGCAAGATGCAGCATCTAACACTCCTTCTAGGCGCAGTTTCAGTGTATCTTGTACTCTTATAATAGCATTTTGTTGCAGGATAATAGCTGCCTTATAAAGAGCTGGTTGCATCTCTTCTAACGAAGCAGAGATCTCTTTCTTTGTAGAATCTGTAAAAAACTCAACAGCTGTAAAAAGCGCTGGATCCTCTAAAAGAAGGGCCCTATCAAATACTTCTCCTATTTTTCTGCCGTTAGAGGAACTAGCCATTTTAGCAAGGGAATTATATACCCAAGTAACCGTAGCGCTATTTTCTCCATAAGACACTTCAGCTCTTCTCCAGGCGGAGGGCTTATCTATGTGAGTAAAAATGCCACTGCGCGATCCCCATGTTAAAAAGGTAGAATGAGTCCCCGGCTTGATAAAGTTAGTGCCCACATCAAAGATTAAGGTACTACCTTGATCAATAACTAAATCTTCTATGACAGTAAGAAGAGAGCTTCCCTCTTCATCCACGTAGATATGTAGTGTAGCCTCAGAAGAAAATACCGCTTTTTGTGTCAGGATCTCTCCAATAGAATCTCCTGGGTATACAGTGCCCTTAGAGGTAAGAGACCCCATTACAGACAAACTCCCGTTTACTGCGCCGTCATTAACCACACAGCCGTTAATCATAGCTCCAAGACCCTCCCCATGTAAATTGGCTCCAGAAAGCACCTTTACAAGGCCATAAGCTCTTGTGTATAAAGAAGAGTCTTCTTGTAAATTCAGAGTCCCCCCTTCAACCACGGTATTGCCTATAAAATAGTGAAGATCTTCTAGGGTAACGGTGTTGGTATTGCTACTATCTACTATACGTAGCCCTGAAGTTCCTTTTAAGGATCCCTCGACATGTAGGCTGCTATACTTTACATCTTCAAAAGAAATCTTTTCGATGACTGCCAAGCCCTCTCCCTCTAGCGCAAAGACTTTATCTAGGCCCTTTCCTGCAATAACACTAAGATTGGGGACTATAAATGTAGAGCCACCCTCTATAGATATTAGAGCCTTTTCTTCGATCGCAAAAGTTTGCTCTTTAGATAGGGTGATATCTCCCAAAATGCGAAGTTCCCCACCACTTATATAAAAAGCCCCGGATCCGATATTATTGATGGAGTGCAGCTCTAAAACACCTTCTTGCTTTAGAAAAATCTTACCTATATTGGAATGCTCTCCAAAAAAAGAAGTAATGCCTCCTTGAGCCACTACATCTATCTCTCTAAGATCTCCATAAAGATCTACGAGCCCCTCTTCTATAACTAGAGTTCCATAGCCTGATATGTTTCCGGTACCGGCATATCTAGACTCTTTTGGCAGCTTAAAACGCAAAAACCCTTCTTTCAATACTGTAGGATTATCTAAAGGGAGGGAATTCTCACTCAGAATTTCTAAAGCTACCTGATCAATAACAGTTCCCTTTTTCCAATAGTTAGCCCCTGATAAAGCTATGGTACTATGAGTTCCTGGTCCTTTAAAGCTCAGCTGACATTGGGCCGAAAGGTCCTTTCCCCAACAAAAAACCACATCACTAATAGTGTTTGTAAAATGCAAAACAGGATGAGCTGAAGAACTTATTAGCTCAATTTGTGAAGGGGCTTGTAATATAATAATACCGCTATGAGTTTGCACTTCTTCTGGCAGTTTATGTAAGTCAAAACCAAGTGTGGCTCCATATAGCGTAACCTTGAAGTCATTTTCCGGATGAAGTCCTTCAAAAATAAGACCAGCTTTAGCGTGGACTTCTATTTTTATATTTTTAAAAGTAACATCAGGCGAGACGGTGGTGGTGCCTTTTATTACACTTAAATACTGAGGATAGGTGCCATCGTCTAAAGTATCCCAAATGATTCTAGGAGCTCTTGTTACTCCGTGAATAGTTCTAAGCTGCCCTTCGACATCTGAAACTATAATAGAGTCCTCATTAATTGGACTTAAAGGACTCTTCCTATAAGAATCTTCTTCTAAAGTAAGTAGAGCCGCCGAGGCGCCGATAGTGAAGCACATACCCACGGAAAATAAAATAGCAGAAAAACACATAATTACCCCTAGGTTCTACTTCTTTTAAAACCCAAATCGAAGCTCTCCTCCATAACTATGATCGCTATACCCTCCCGTAAACTCCCCGTTATAATATAGCGTAGCAGTCAAGAAATCATTCAACATAGAACTAGTTAAAGTTACCCCAGGAGAAACGAGACTTCTGCTTGGCAGATACCCGGTAATATGAAAAGGGACCCCTGTTCCGACGAATTCCGCTTTATAGGAAGAGCCTTTTATACGAGTTTCTCGCACCCAAGAGATTTTAGGAGAAAGAGTCCATGTAGTAGCAAATACGCAAAAACACCCTGAGAAATTTAGTCCTAGCTCATTTCTTAGCATAATAGCATTGCTTTTATAGGTAAAAAGGTCAAAAGCCCCAGCCCCAGTTTCTGTAAAAGAGTCCTCTTTTGCAGTAATGTAATCAAATGCATCAAATGGTCTAATAGTAAACCCTTTCCATCCTAAGTTAATCCCTGTGTCTATATGAGAAAGAAGCTGCCTCCCTCCGTGTCTATTAGTTGCAGTTAAAGTATTATCTAGAAATAGTAGATGTCGATACTCATGAAATCCATTCCAATTTTCAATCACGGATACATTCCCATAAAACATCTCACCTATAGCAGAAAAGTATAACCCTGCATAACCACTTTTAATCCTTCCTCTTCCTTGATCCTCTGAAAAATGCAAATCAGCCCTGGTATATCCACCTAAAACACCCACATAAAACTGCTCGAGAAAATGGTAGTCTATTCCACTAACAAATCCTCCCATGTTCTCACTATAAGCAACCTGTGGACTACTTGCATAATGAACAGATTCTTGACTTAAAGCATCACCTAGGCCATTCATCCAAATGTGGAAAGGGGTAGTTTGTATGTGGCAACTCCCATCCTTAACCTCTCCCTCTTTTGGCTTCACTTGATAACAGTGCCGCGTGTCAAGGATCTTTTGCATCCTTAGAGTAACCGTGTCTTGGACTTTTACCACGTTATTTTGCTGGACAAGTACTGCTGCTTTAAATAAGGAAGGCTGCATTTGATTGAGCGTAAGTACAATCTCTTCACGAGTTGCTGGAATAAGGAAACCTAAAGAAGACAAGAAAGACATGTCATCTTTAGCTACAAGCTTGTCTATAGCCTCACCGACTCTATGTGCATTGCCCTCTTTAGCAATGTTAGCAAGAGAGTTGTACCCCCAAGTGACATTAGCTTCATTTTCTTCATAATGGACATGCCCGTTAAGCCAAACAGAAGGAATCTTCATTTTAAGAAATTTTCCAGATCTCGTATCCCAAGATAGAAAAGTATCAACCATCCCAGGTTCGATGAACTCTGGAGCAACATCAAAAGATAAGATGCTACCCTCTTCGATAACAAGTGAGTCTACCACAGATAAAAGAGAGCTTCCTGTACTATCCACATAAATATCCAAATTCGAGTAGGAACCAAAATTCACATCGCCAAGCAGAATTTCCCCTCGTGAATTACCCGGATAGATTAAAGACCTGACGCCCTCTTCTCCCAAGCAGTCCACAAAACCAAAAATCATTAAATTACCTTTTAAAGTCCCTCTAAGAGAGATATCTCCATCAATGTACGCAGATAGATCTTCTCCTTGTAAAACAGCAAAGTCTTCCACTGTTACAGTGCCTGAATCCAATTGATATAAGGCAGTTCCTGCTTTTAACAGCAAAGTTCCGCTATTAATTACAGTTTCTCCTAAATAAGAATTCAAACCGGCTAAAGCAAGAGTGTTAGTCCTGTTTTCATCAGTTATTTCCAATCCAAAGGCTCCTTTTAATCCTCCAGATATCGTAAGTACAGTACCATTGACATCATCAAATACCACCTGTTTTATTATATGGGATCCCTCTCCTGATAACGTAAGAGTCCCTTGGGTATTTGACGTTAAAGCAACGTCTAAAGTGGGAATACTAATTATTTTGTCTTCATCGACATTTATAGTGGAGCCATCTTCTTTTACCTGAAAAACCTGCCTTGGCTTTAAAATAACATCATCTACAGCATGTAATGTTCCCCCAGAAAGAGAGATGGCTGAGCGACCTAAATTCTGAAAAGAGCCAACTTCTAAAGTGCCCCCACTTTTTAAAAGCACTGCATTTAAAGTATTAGTCCCAGATAACGCCAAAGAGCCATTTTGGATAGATACAGCAATACCTACTACCCCCCCCGATATTTGTAAGTTACCCTGATTTATAATCAAGGTTCCAAGACCAATCATAGAACCAGAAGAAGTCCATGTATCATCTGGTGGTAAGTTAAACACCAAACTTCCACCTTGTTTATATAAAACAGTTCCTATCGTCGGAAAAGAGTTTGAAGATAAAACTGTTACCTCTACTTGATTAATAATGCTGCCGCCAAGCCAAGAGTTATTTCCTGATAAAATAATAGATCCTTTAACGGCACCTTCTCCGTTAAAATAAAGAGGATTATATATATTATAATCTTTGATATCTCCCGTTAGTTGCAAAACAGGTGAGTTGTAATACGAGCTGCTAATACGAACTTCAGAATTGTAAAACAAACTAATCAGGCCAGCATACGTTTCCACCCTTGCTTGCTGCTTAGAAAAAGTAAAATCAACCGCTCCTCCATAAAGGCTAAGATCAAATAAACTCGTGTTCCCAAGTCCCTGGAAAACCAAAGTAGCATTACCGCTTATATCAACATTGACTCTATTTAAGATAATATCAAACGTCGTCGTCGTTTGCCCACCGCCTATTTCAAGATATCCAATAGGATCAGCTTCTGAGGATTTATTTATGCTTCTGGAGCTTCCTGAATGACTCGATTCAATAGTAAGGTCTGTAAAAATATCAGGTAGGGGCTTAGTTAGATAAATAGCTTCTGCTGTACTTTTTATAGAAATAGGAGGCGTCGTCAAGCCATCTTCTATCGTCTGAATAGCAGACCTTAATGTACCCGGATTTGTTACGCTTATTATATTACCCTCTTGATCCTTTTCTACTATGAGAGGCTGGTCTCCAGGATTTGTCACATAAGTAACAGAATGGGAAATATCAGCATTAATACTAAAACAAGCTAATGCAACAAGAAAAAAAGGAAATCGAGCATGACTCATACAAAAAACTCCTAGTACAATAAAACACTGTGAAATGAGTTCGAAGATTAACAAAAAAAACAAATAACACCAAAAGAAAAAAACATCTGATAAAAAAATGACTCATTTTTTCCGTTAGTTCTTTTTCTTATATGAGAAAAATTATGTTAAAAGTTTAAAGACCACTTCTTTAATATTGGCTTGAAAGTCTGGTAAAAAAAAGGCTCCAGAAGAAACGGGATGCCCTAAATCTTCTGCAAAAGTTGTTTGTATAAGGGATAACATTTCTGGTAAATCACAGAAAACAGCACCAAGTCCATGTTTGCGAACAAAATGCAAGTTAAAAGTCTCCCAAAGCAAATACCTAGCAGACGAAGAACTTGTATTATCCAAAAGGAGCTTTTTGCCTAAATAAATAGCTTCATTTACAGAACAAGAACCTGTTTTAGTAATAATAAGCTTGGAACAGGCCATAATTTCAATTAAATCACCGGTAAACTTACGGATATGAAATAGAAGACCTCCACTAGTCTTTATGCTAGTAAAAGCCGGGTCTTGCTTTTGAAGAATGGCACCTTTGTCTAAAAACCATTTCAGAATACTTCTACTTGCTTGTTCATTCTTGCCCACACATATATTAAACTCCAAAGGAGTTTCAAAATCGCTATTTTTCAAAGTAGCTAACATTTGCGTGTACTGGAGTAACTTTTTATTGCCTGAAGCGCCTAAAATCAGCGTAAGAGTTTGCCTACCAGCATGCATGCCATGCTTTAGCTTCAATAGTAAAACCTCTTCAGGAGAATACACTTTTTGGCAACTTTCTCTAACAGGAAATCCACTGATAAATATTTTAGATAAAGGAAAGACACCCGTGCGGAGCCCCTTCTTCTTAAGATCAGCATCATCATATGGAAAGGCAAAAGCTATTTTATCTTCTTCTTTAAACTGGTTTTTTTTCATCCCTAAGAAAAAAGTAGAGGTGTCCAAATCAGTTGGCAAAATTAAAAAAGGAAGATCTCTTTTTTGTAATGCTTTGGCAATACCCCCATTAAAATAGGGCACAGTAGAAATCACAAGATCATAAGCATTCTGTTTTTGAGACAAGTAATCATCGAAATGTTTGTTAATCCTCTCTTGATTAAGTTGCATATATTTGTTGCCTAAAGTCACAAAAATCATATTAGCTAATCTATGATATCCTTTACGCAACATAAAGTTATACAAATCCTCGGCAGTGAACATGCCAAAAGTCATTGTCTGCAAAAAATCTAATGAACAGGTAATCTCTGTAAGTATGTTTACCACTTTCACATCATATTCTTCAGACAAGGTATCCCTTAAGGACTCTCCTGCTACCTTATGACCTCCGCCCCCTTCGCTAATGAGAACTAAAATCCTTTTTTTTGCCTTCTTATCCAGAGAAGGCAATTCGTTAATCTTTTCTAATAGGGCTGCCTTCATTCAAAAATCCATTTTTACAATTTCATATTGTGATAAACTGCATCGACATCATCAAGAGCTTCAAGCCACTCTATTAATGCTTCATTAGCCTGGGTGGTTTCTAAATCACATTCCACATACACCTTAGGGATCATTTCTAAAGAACATTCTTCTACAATACCACCAGACAACTCTAATTGTCCTTTAACTTGATAAAGAAGATCCGGGGGGGTCATTACCGTATAATCATCTTCATTTACGATAAAATCTTCAGCACCCGCTTCAGATGCCACCATAAATAAAGAGTCTTCGTCTCCTCTTTTTTTAGATAAGATAAGGACTCCTTTCTTGTCAAAGTTAAAAAGCACAGCACCGGGACTAGCAATAGAGCCTCCCCGTTTATTGGTGGCAATTTTCATATCGGAAGAAATGCGATTTTTATTGTCTGACATAATTTCTACAACTAGGCCAACGCCTCCATGCCCATAAAGTTCATAAGTCATTTCTAAAAAATCTGCTTGATCCGCAGAAGAAGCTTTCTTAATATTTCTTTCTATGTTCTCACTGGGTAAATTAATTTCTTTAGCTTTTTGAATAGCTAATTTCAGCTTAGCATTAGTTTTAGGATCATTTCCTCCCTGCTTTACTGCGCTAATAATTTCCTTTGTTACTCTAGAAAAAATTTTTCCTTTTTTAGCATCAGCTCTTTCTTTTCTATGTTTAGTATTTGCCCATTTACTGTGTCCTGCCATGGCTATCCTTTTCTACTATAAATATTTTTGCATGAAAATTTTACGCCTGCACTTGCCATTTTCCTTCGTAAAACAATCATGAGCCCCGAAGGGGGTAAAACCCAATCTCTCATAAAGACGTTTTGCGGGATTTCCATCATAAACCTCTAAGTGCAAGATTTCAATTTGAAAAGTATTTTTAGCTAAAACCATCAACTCTTCAATTAAAGCTCCACCTACTCCAAAGCCTCTACGTTCTTCAGCTACTATGATGGAAAAAAGACAAGTGTGGGCTAATTTTTTATATCCTTGTACATACATAACAACCGCGCCAACAGGAGCCCCGTCCCAAAGAGCAGTAATTCCCATCCCCTTTTTACCATATTCGGTCCATATCCTGACAGAATCTTCTATTTCCTTCTCCCCATCCATAGGAAAATAAAGAAGAATATCGGGAGCACTCAGCCATTTTTTTAAAAAAAGAGCATCTTCTTCTTGAAAAGGTCTAAAAGATAATTCTTTAGGACGAGGATTCATGAAAAACCTTCTTTCTCTGCTTGTAGTTCAGAAATAAGGCAAGTTCTAGGCTGGTATACGCCTCCTGTTTTTACGTAATTTTCCTGCCTAGCAAAAGGATGAAAATCGAACTTTTCCAAAAGAGAAATTATAGGGTTATCTCCAAAAACTTCGATATGAATAGCATCTAATTTAAAATATGTTTTCGCTAAGTGCTTTGTGTTTTTAAGTAAGGAAGATCCTATACCCTCTCGCCAATGCTTAGGATCCACACACATTTTAAAAGCTGCATGGTGACTTATTTTCTTATACGGCATGAGAAATAAAATAGACATGGCGCAGGGAACGTGGTTTATAGTTGCGGTCAAGCCAGCCTGATAGCGGCAAAAAAACATCCAGGTAGCTATCGCATTATCCCTTTCTGCTTCGCTACTCATAGGGAACCATTTACTCACGGATCCTTGAGCAAGCCACTCTCGCAAATAAGCCACATCCATAGGCCTTGTATATCTAATATCTATTTCTGCACTCATGCAAATTCCTTTAAATAAGCATTCACAAAAGGATCTAAATCACCGTCTAACACAGCAAGAGCATTTCCCACTTCAAATTTAGTCCTAGCATCTTTTACTAAAGTATAGGGATGAAGAGTATAGCTTCGAATTTGACTACCCCAAGCAATTTCTTTCTTTTCTCCGCCTAGACTTTGCATCTTACTTTTACGCTCTTCGCTCTCTTTCTCGTACAGCTTGGCTTTAAGCATTTTAAAACAAGTTTCCTTGTTTTGCAGCTGGCTTCTTTCTCCCTGACAAGAAACTGTAATTCCTGTAGCAAGGTGCGTTAATCTTACAGCAGAATCAGTTGTATTTACGTGCTGACCTCCGGCTCCTGAAGATCGGTACGTATCTATACGAATTTCTTCAGGGCGGATTTCAATTTTAATATTATCATCCACCTCGGGGGTAACATCTACCGAAGCGAAGCTTGTATGACGTTTAGCATTGCTATCAAAAGGGGAAATCCTCACCAATCGATGGACCCCTTTTTCCGCTTTAGAGTATCCGTAAGCAAACGGTCCCACAATTTTCATTGTCACACTTTTAATACCTGCAACATCACCATCTACCGTATCTAAGAGCTCGCACTTCCACCCTTTTTTCACTGCCCATCTTTGATACATCCGACAAAGCATAAGAGCCCAGTCACACGCCTCCGTACCTCCAGCCCCGGCATTAATACTTAAATAACAGTTATTCCCATCCATATCTCCTGAAAGCATTCTGCGAACTTCCAATTCTCCAAGAACGAGA
Organism: uncultured bacterium; assembly: GCA_964439595.1. GTDB lineage: Bacteria > Chlamydiota > Chlamydiia > Chlamydiales > Rhabdochlamydiaceae > CAIJXB01. The sequence continues at coordinate 57,528 of CAYTOK010000013.1, forward strand.
TCTATTCTTATAAGCTCTTTTCTAAGATCCTCTACCATTTCCGCATCATTTATAGCAAGAGCTTCAGGTAAAATAGATTTTACATCAGAAAAACTGCGTTTTAACTCTTGACAGGGTACGGTCCAGACTTTTAATGATTGGCTTTTTTCTATTACTTCTTTTGCCGCTTGCTGATCATCCCAAAAACCATCAGCTTGCATTTTTGCTTCTAAGACAGCTACATCAGCTTCTTTAGAAGCGAGGTCAAAGATACCTCGTCATATGAAGGATTCGGCTTTCTATATTTTCTACAAGCAACTCTATGTTCTCTTCCATAAATCTCCTCTTATTCTTCCCAGCACAAGCATCCTCTAAAAGATAAAAAAAGTCAATTTGTCTCTAAATCTTAAAACAAAAAAATGACCGCCCTAAAAAACATACTTACAACTAAAAAAGTTCCTCTTCCTAGCATAAGCGAGGACATATAGACGAAAGTTTGCTCCCTAACTCCTCCCTTAAGGACGAGATTTGCGTGTGTCCGCAGGATCAAAGTGCAAGTTGCATTTTAGGCACCTTAATGACCACATCCACAATGTCAGCTTCGCGCCAAAGGCTTTCTAAATCATAATGATCTCTAATACCCGGCATGAAAAGATGAACTACTAACCAAGAAAAATCTAGAACGACCCAATCCCCTGTTTTCATACCTTGCTCAAAAGAACATTCTACACTGCCCCTAGAAAATTCCTGAGCTAGAGAGTGTAAAACACCTTCAGCAAGAGCTGTTACATGCTTATCAGCTAAGCCTTCGGCTATTATAACATAGTCTGCTGTTGTCGGACAATTTCTCACATCCAAAGCTAAAATATTGACCCCTTTCTTATCAAAAATAGCCTGGGAAATACAGTTAAGAATATCCATCTTTCTCCTTTTAAATTTGCTTCCAACCCCATTTTTTAGATAGCTTTTTTAATCTTCTATCCGGGTTCACTACAACCTTAGAGCCCGCCGAAAGCAAGAAAGGAATATCTAAATAGCTATCAGAATATGCAGTAACAGCTTCTTTAGAAATGGCTAGTTGCAGCCTAAAAGCTTCGACTAAACGAGCCTTTTCCTCTCCTTGCAATATAATCGCAATTTGGCACAACCTTCCATCTTTGTCAACTTGGTATTGCGAAGCTCTTGATTCATCCACTCCAAACCATTTAGCAATAGGGGAAACCAAAAAAGTAGGGGAGCTTGATAAAATAACAGTATAGTGATTTTCTCTTTGAGCAAGACGTAAACTTTCTACAGCAGGAGTAAATAATAAATGCTCTAGATGTTCTTCTAAGAAAAGGGTAATCTGCTCTTGCAAGAAGTTTAAAGATAACCCGAACAAAATCCTGCGAAAAGCCTTTCGATGTAGATCTTCTAAGGAAAGCCCAAAATAACGATGTCTTATGTAATAAACGATTGCGCTGCAAACAGCAGATAAAGAAATGACTTTTTTCTTATATAAATATTTACAGAATACGACGCTGCTATTTTTCTTAAGCAGCGTCTTATCCAAATCAAAAACAGAGAGAAACAAAGACTAGCCTTCTAATTCCGCTATCTTCCCTTCGATTTCTTCAATATCTGCATTAATCTTATCTAAACTCGCTTTTTCAGCGTCCATAAGATCTCTACAAGCCATTGCTTTTTCAAAGTCAAGACTGGAACCACTCAAAGATTTTCGATATACTTCCAATTGCGCTTTCATTTCTTGTCTTCTTTCTTTCTTTTCTTTAAGAAGCTGCTTTAAACCTTCGTATTGCTCCTGCTCATCATCCGAAAGCGAAAGCAAACTACGTCCTTTAGCTTCTAGCATTTTATCTTTAAGCTGCTTAAACATCTTATCTAAAAGAGCTTTTTCTGCTTTCGATGCAACGAGCATTTTATAAGCTTCTTCTAGCACGGAACGTTTAGAAGTAAGTTCTTCAAAAGAATTTTCGGAAGAACTGTCAAGTAAAGACTGTAAGTCAGAGCGAAATTCCTGTACTTTAAGAAATCGTAAATCTTCCGCTTTTTTCTCTTTATCTTGTAACTCTTCCAATTGAAGTCTTTTTTTATCTTCATGAGGCTTCTTAGCCAAATCCATTTGGTCTTTAACTGTTTTAAATTCCATACGGCCAAGTTCCACCCCTTTTAAGATGTGGAAAAGCTCTTGATACCTCTTTTCAACAGAAGAAAATTCAACTTCTTCAGCGCAAAATGTAGAAAACTCTTTCACTTGAAGCATAATTTGTTCAAAATTTTGCTGCGACTGCGCTTTTTTTTCATTAAATTCTTTTTTCTTTTCTTTTTCTACTTCTCTAACAAGATCCCAACAAGAGCTTAACTTAACTCTAGTATCAGTAAAAGAATGGGTATTTAAAGTTAAGATTTTAGCAATAGACTGTAAAGACTTAATCTCCTCTCTAAGCGCATGTAAAGGCAAAGAAGCTGTTTCCGTAAATCCTCTGCCACTAGCAAAATGCTTAGAAACAAAAAGAGCAACATCTTCCATAAAGTCTTCTGAAATCTTCTTAATAAACTCTTTTCTCTTAGGAAAAATAGAGTCTCCACAGGCAGAAAGTCTTTCAAATAATTTATTCTTATTACGAATGCGCATGTCTGTCTTAATAACTTCCTTACGAAGAGCATTTACCTTGGCTGCAAAAGCATTTAAAAAATGCAATTCTTTTTGCATTTGATTATAGGATTCCGCTTTTTCTTTCAAACTCAAGGAATCTAAAATAAGGGCAATATCCGCAGATTGCGAAGAAACGTCTTTATAAGCAGCTAAATCTTGTACTAAAGATTGTACTGCTAAGTCTATTTGCTCATAAGCAAAAGCCGACTGCTCGTCTAATATTTCTTTAAGCCTTCTAGCCTCAACAGATAAATCCACATACTGCTGCCACAGTTCTGCCCTTGATTTAGCCGAAAGAGCTTCTTTAAAAAGAGGAAGACATAACTTTCTTATCTCCCAAAACTCTCGAAATCGAGGGGAAGCGAAGGAGGAAAGCCTAGCTCGCATAAAGTCGATAGCTTTTCTAATTTTCTCCTCTGGATCCTTCATCTCGATAAAAAGAGAAAGAAACGTTTTAAAATCCTCTGACTCCGGCTGATAATTTTTCTCTAAGGGGCTCTCTTCTTCACTTAATTGAGCTTTTTCCTCTAAGACACTCTCTATAATTTCTTCATTCGCTTGCATAAGTACTATTTCTAAGGGGGTTGATAAACGATGGTTTATGACATTTTCGCGGTGATTATACGAAAAACCGGAGTTTTATGAAAAGTTTTTTTTCTCTAAAATCAAAAAGAAAGCTCAAAATCCTGCAAAATAATCTCTGCAGCCTGTTCGAACGAAATATTATCTCGACTAAGCCATCGAAAAAGGGGCTCTTTCTTGAACCAGGTAAATTGTCTTTTAGCATATCTTCGAGAAGCCTGCTTAAATAAAACCATGAAACGAGCCTTATCTTCGTCCGTTTTACTAGAGGAAAGGTACTCCAAACACTGCCGATATCCAATAGCCTGAGAAGCTGAAGAATTATCTCTAAGCCCCAAAGCATCAAGCTCCATTACCTCCTCAATAAATCCCCTTGAGACCATCTCTTCACATCTTGCATCAATCCCCTTATAAAGAATATCTTTTGATTTATGCAAAAACCAGCAGCGAGCATTATACCTATGGCCGTCTATATTTTGCCGAGAAAATTGAGAAACCCTTTTATTAGTAAGTGAAATAATCTCCAAAGCTCTTACAATTTTATGTTTATCATTACATGTAATTGTCTTCGCATAATCAGGATCCACTTCTTTTAATTTTTCAAATAAAAATAACGAGCCACGTTGCTCCATTTCTTTTTCCCAATGAGATCTCACAACCTCTACAGATGGAGGCCCTCCAGGGGGGCCATAAAGCAACGCATTAAGATAAAAGCCGGTACCCCCTACAACAATAGGCACATGCCCCCTTTCGAAGATCTCTTCCACTACCCGTGTTGCTTCTTTCCAAAAATCTACAACGTTGAAGGTTTGATTAATATCCCTTATATCAATGAGGTGATGCGGTATAGCTGCCCTTTCTTCTAGGGAAGCCTTCGCAGTTCCTATATCCATGCCTCTATAAACCTGCATAGAGTCTGCAGAAACAATTTCTCCACCTATAGCTTGAGCTATGAGAAAGGAAAGCTCCGTTTTACCGACACTTGTTGGACCGGAAATGATAATTATTTTTTTATTCGACCCGGGAAGGTCAATGTGAATTCTCTCTGGCGCAATCATTTTTTGCCAAAATTCAAACCACTCCCTGTCCTCCACAGCAAGCTCGGATCCAGAAAAAAAAACCTGATTATCTTCAGTCAAAGCAAATGCCCCCGGTAGTTATTGAATAAGCTCAAGTCTAACTCTTGCACCAGAGCGCGCTCCCACAGTCATAGCTATGGTTCTCAAGGATTTAACAATCTTACCCTGACGCCCTACAACTTTAGCCACATCCTCAGGAGCTACCCGAACCTCTAAGGTGGCTCCTTGATCACCTTCTATAAGTTGAACATCTACAGACTCCGGTTTGTCTACTAGATTCTTAACAAGATATGCAATAAATTCTTTCATAAAAGAAACCCTGTATTAAATAATTAAAACCACAGCTTAAGTTACATAGATTAAAACACTTCCACTTCTAAAGCTATCGCCAAAAACAAATTAGCAACAGTTTAGCCAATTTTCTATTTTGTATCCATTTTTTTATCACCAGAAAAAAAATAAAAAAATTATAACCAAAACATCCTTTGCTAGATAAAAAATTAACTAAAAGCACAAAGCACTAAAAAAAAATCCACAAAAACCCAGATAATTAAAAAAGTTATATAATAAGACGAAGGAGACTTAGTTAAGATAATTATAAGGCCCTGCTACCTTTATCTTTTCTTTCTCTTCATTACAAATAAAGACAGACAAAAAAACCTTTAATGTGCCTTCGTTTATACTAAAGGAGGATGGACATATGACAAATAAAGCGTTAGAAAATCCAAAATCCGCAGGAAATAAACTTTTCCAAACTGGGTCTGATTTTTACACCTGGTATATGAGCTGGCTAAAAGAGCCTAAATCACAAAGCGAAGTTTTTAAACTTCTTTCAGAACTCATGAGAGTTGGCCTCCTTTCATTCACAGGAGGCCAATACCTCTCCTTGGAAGAAGAAGATACTGTCCATGACTCTTTAACTACTTTAAAAGAGGAATTATGCGACTGTAAAATTAGACAAACTGAGGTAGCAAAAAAACTACAAAACATCGTAGATTCTTTGATTATAAATAATCCTAAAGCAAAACTTATAGTCTACGCAACGGATATCGAATACAGGTACTGTATTAAAGAAAAAAAATCCCTAAAAATAAAACAACTACAAACACACCTAAACAGTCTAGTACATAAAATTACTCCATCTTTTTTATCCATTAACACCTATGCCATATCACAAATTCTATGTAAGACGCTGGAAGAGTCTCCTCCAGATGCAGAAGAATCTCTGGTGCAAGAAATTGAAAAATGGATCCAGCTTAACGAATAAATGCCATCTGAGACAGTCTTAGGTCTATTGTTTTCTCTTTAATTATTTTAGACCCTAAAATAGCAATCTCCTGACTTTCCACTTCTAAAAGATGGTTTCTTAAAGTAAGATAATTTTCTATTTCTGCTTCATAACCTTTTGGGCTTATTCTTAAATAATGAGTAGAAATAACAGGAAGCGGCTGTCCGGCCATATAGATCTCATTTTCCAAAACTAAGACCACTTCTCTTTTCCCTAAATTTTCAATAAATGCATGGGAAACATCAATTTTTTTCACAAAAAAAAGGTCCTCTCCCTTTTTTTGCAAAAATTCAAGTAGTAAAAAAGCCAAATTCAAATATTTTCCATTTAAAGAGCTGCCAAAAGAGGGTTTTTCAGTCTCTTCTAAACCAGCTGAACCTAAAAACACTTCCGGTAATTTTTTAGGAGAAAAAAAGGGGCTTATTGGAAAAAGCACTCCCTCACTGTCTAAAGCAGCATTGCTGAAATCTCCAAGCCACACAAGCGGCTTTCTTAGCGAGTAATCTATATAAAGCATGTTTGGGGGAATTTTTTTAATAAAAGCATTTGCTATCACAGGAAAATTCCGCAACCGTTTTTCTGCAAATGCCTCATTAAAGGAAGAAAACAACTTAGGATGGTCTGAAGATAACTCTAAAATCTCCATAAGACAATCCGAATGGAGAGCCTCCTTGTAAAGCCCTGTTTGTACAACATACTCAACCTTCGCTTCTTTAAAAGGGGTCTTGGAAGAAAAAACGTACCGGATTGTCTTATGGGCTCCTATTGAAAAAACTAATGTTGAACCTACTATCCAAGAAAGTGCTGCTATCCAGGAAAGTTCAGAAGATCCTTTTACTCGCATCTAGCAAGCCTCCTTAAAAGCTCAGGACCTACTTCTGTCACATCCCCAGCTCCCATTGTAACCACAAAATCACCGGGCTGCAAAAGGGCCAAAGTATCTTCAACAACGTTTTCCCTTGGAAGGTATATAGATTCATACCCTTGCAAGTGCATTTCTCTTTGTAAAGCGCAGGAGTTTATTCCTTCAATAGGAATTTCTCTTGCTGCATAAATGTCTGTTAAAAGAATAAGATCAGCTTCCGCTAAAGCCGGACCAAATAAAGAAAAACAATCCTTTGTTCTTGTATAACGATGCGGCTGAAAAAGAACAACAAGCCTTCGCCCTGAGGCTGCAGCTTTCATACCAGAAAGAGTAGTTGCTACTTCTGTTGGGTGGTGTCCATAATCATCATATACTACAATATTAGCCACCTCTCCTTTTTTTTCAGATCTTCTTCCTGCTCCTTGGAAAGAAGAAAAAGCTTGCCTTATAACACGCTCCTCTATCCCTATTTGCATGCAAAGCCCAAATACTGCAGTAGCATTTAAAATATTATGCACCCCCACTAAAGGAATAAGGATGTCTTCATAGAATCTACCCTTCCAAGAAACACTAAAAGAGCTCTCCCACTCCTTAAAATAGAACTTCTCGATACGCAAGGCAGCCTGTTTAGAAAACCCGTACCCGTATCCTTCTAAAGATAGATCTACAAGTCTAGAATCATCCGCACACCAAAAAAAAAGCTCTTTTTTTTCTATTTTAGATTGAAAATTCACAAATCCCTGAATAAGCTTTTCCTCTGTTTGCCAATAGTCCATATGATCGGTATCAATATTTGTAATTATAGCCCCATAAGGAGTGTAAGTTAAGAAAGAACCATCGCTTTCATCTGCCTCTGCAACAAATAAGTCCCCGTTTCCGTGGCCTGACTGAGAAGAGAGGCTACGCACTACCCCTCCTATGCAATAACTGGGGTCTTTCTTAGCAAAGATTAGTACGTGTGCAAGCAAAGAAGACGTCGTAGTTTTACCATGAGTTCCCGCAACTAAAAGAGCTTTTGATTCTTTCATTAGTTCGTGAAGCATCTGCGACCTATGCAGACAGGGAAGGCCCCTGTGTTTTGCTTCTAAATACTCCACGTTAGTTTCCTTAATATCAGAAGTAGAAACAATCTTAGCTTCTAAAGGAACTTGGCTAGCGCTATGCCCGACAAATACTGTAGCACCCCTATTTACAAGCTCTTTTGTTAAAGAAGAGACTGCCGCGTCGCTTCCGGAAACTATATGCCCTCTTTCCAAAGCAATCCTTGCAAGGCCGCTCATTCCAATGCCGCCAATCCCAATAAAATGATATCTGTCTTTTGTCATAAACGACCTCTAAAACCTCTAGTCTCTAAAAACTTACCAAATCTAAGGCCCCATGTCAATGATTTGCTTGCCTAAAAAAAAGCACAAAAACTACAAATCTTAAAAAAAACTTAAAAAAACCTATGCTAAATTTAAATGAAGTTATATATCTCGTTTTTTAGAAGACGCATTCAACTAAGGAGGAATTTATGCAAGTACTTTCCGCAGTCAAAGGTATAATTACTTCTCTATCATATAAGCTTCCGACCTTCAATCCAGACGAACAAAAGATCTGCTTTGCGGTAAGACAGATGCTACAAGAGATCGCCCCTAACCTAAATGAAGGCGAAGTTTACGATCACCTCTCCTACACCTTATCTTCTCATTTTTGGAGCGTAGAGATACCCGTAGACTTTCGTCATCCTATTATCCACAAAATAGCGCAAAAAACTTCTTCTTTAGAAGAAACGGAATTGGCAAATTTATCCGTAAAAAAAGGGATCGATTTATATTTGCGTCTGGAGCATTTTTTTACCAAAGAGCTATTTATAGATCTTTCTACCAAAAGCCGCACTCTACTTTGGGAAAAAGTGCAAAACGTTGTTTCTACACAAGGGTACTTCCAATCAGTCCCCCAACCTTCAGAAGATGTCAGTAGGAATAATACATTCCTTAAACTCCTTAGCATTCACTCGGAGCTACAAGAGAAATTTGGCTCTTTTTATCAAGCATTAAAGGGACTTGAAGAGGTAAAAACCTCCCTTTTTTTTGAAGCCATTTGCCCATTACTTATAAAAGAAGAAAGCCTTCAAGAGGGAATCATTTTACCAAATAGCATTTTACTATACGGCCCTCCAGGCTGCGGCAAAAAGTCTATCGTTCGCCTGCTTGCAATAACTTTAAACTGCCCTTTAATCAGATATAACCTACAAACAAAAATCCCTCTGGAAGAGATCTTTATTGCAGCAAAAACAATGGAAAAAAGTGTTATTTTAATAGAGGATGCTTCTTTTATTTTTCCAGATCCCAGTGAAATAGGCTCTGCTGGTAAGTGCTCAGAAGAACTAGATCTTTTTTTTCAAAATAGCGCTAGCCTTATAGATGAAGCTAAAGACAGTGGAATATTAGTCATCCTTTCCACCAATTATCCCAAAAAAATCCACCCTTCTATTTTACAAAAAATAGACATCCAAAAAAGATTTTATATAGCTCCACCGGATGAAAGAGAAAGAGCCGAGCTTTTCAAAACAGTCTTAGGAAAATCTACAAACTCTCTTGAAAGGCTTATCTCTCAAACAGCCCTTTGTAGTAGGTATGATATTAGAAAGCTATTTACAAGAGCTACTTCCAGAATGGACACTCTTAAGCCTATAATCAGTCGAGTAAAACTAGTTGACTGCCTAGAAAAAGAACTATCTGAATTTCGTCCTTCCCTTTCTGATAAGATTTTAGAAGAATTTGAAACTGCAAGAGAAAGTTTCGCTCTTCCAGTTCAAGACCTCCTCTTATCTGACATAGACATATCCTATTATTAAACGCGCTCATAGATACGGCTCATCTTTTGGGATTTTCGGCTCCTTTGATTTTTTATTTTCAAAGATATGCCGTCTATTTATCATGATATAAATAGAAGCCCTCATTCCTTTAAAATTGACCATCTTAAGTCTACTATAAAAAGCAAGCCACACCTTATAAGCACTTAACCAAAAATAACTTATTTTAAAAATCACCAGTTAGTTAATGAAATAATAATTAAATTGAATTTTAATTACATAAAGATACATAATATTCTTAATAATAATTCAACTAGGACTAAAATAGGGGAAATTATGAATATATCCGAATATTTTTCAAGAGGTTATAGTTATTTTTTCAATCAAGTGCAGAGCAGCGAAAAAGAAGAGGCTATACCTTTTATTGATCTAGAAATTGGCAAAGAGGCAGAAACAAAAATTGCCATGAAAAAAGAAGACTGTCCTGGCAGCATCAGAATACTATCTAAAGAAATTTTTACCCAAGAACGGGGACTCCTAGTAGATCCACCTCAAGCTCCCGGAACAGCAGCTGGGGAATCTGTGTACTTCATGCCAAGACAACATTTCTTACTAGATGAAAAATACCAAGATAGAAATGCGCACACCGTAAGGATTATAGGAAATGTAATTTATGATAACCTTACAAAAGCAGAACCTTTAACGGGACTCCCCTCCACGATAGACCTCCGGACAGCAGCTGATATAGGTATACTTTCCTCGGATAAAACGTTAACTTCTGAAGTCGATAATACAAAAACTAAAATGGGAAAAGGGTATCTTCAGCTTATACTAGCTCGCCCTTCTTCGGATCTAGAACTTTTAGACTCACGTCAAAAAATCATTAAAAGCTTACTAGGAAATCCAAGTGTTTTAATAGAGTTACGGGATCTCTTACAAAAAATGGGCGAGACTGAAATACATTTATTAAGTTGTTGGGATAGCGAAAAACAGTTGCCGGGATCAACCGCTGGCCTTTACTACCGCCTAAGCCCTAGGTTAAACTCCACATTTAACAACAGCGCCTTGGCTTTGGATGTTAGCGCGGTTGCTACTACTGCTAAAAAAGTCATAAACACAGCCATACAAGGCTTATCAGGATTAGCCCTTGCCACTTTTGCTGTTACAGAAACTTCAAGAGCACTCACAGGCTCGGAAACTCCTGAATGGTTGTCTGATTATGCTGATAGGTTTGTGGGAGCAACGCCGGCGGGTCCGGTGGGAACTCTTGCCCTAGCAATTAACAACCCATTACTAAATGTTGCTACAGCAGCAACTGTGTCCGCACTTTGTTTAACAAGTATAGCAAATACATATGGCTGGATGAAAGCCGATACGGCCATGCTTCCTTTAATGCGAGGCATTTTATCTTCTGTTGCAACACACTATAGGTGCCTAAAAAGCATTTATCAAACCCTTAAAGATAACCCTGAAATCACAAGAGGGCTGGAGCATTTTAGTAAAATAGAAGATTTTATTACAAACAAAGAAGAACTCAAAGAGTTAGAAACGCTTTTTGGACTACTGGATTCTTTTAGCTTCAATGAAGGCAACGATTATTTCTTTAGACCAGGAGAAGTATTGCTCGCTTGGGAGTTATTACATTCTAGCACTTTTAAAAAGAAAAAAAAAGATAAAACTTCTGAATCTCCGGCTGCAAATGAAGCACCAAAAGCTCTGGCCCCAGGAGATAACATAAGAGACGCTTTTGCTAAAGTAATTCCTGCCATAGGAGAGGTTGATGTATTTTTATCGACAGCGCAGTTGATGCTAGATTCTTTACATAGCGAAGATAGCCGGGTACATTATTGCTTCCCAACCTTTATGGAAGATTCTGCAATGCCTCAACTACGCATAAAAAACGTCTGGAATCCTAGGATTGGTAAGGCCAGAGCTATTCCAAACGACATCCTCTTAGGAGGTACTGCTTCACAAGGGATGAACATTACCGGCCCAAATACAGGGGGCAAATCGTGCTTAGGCCAAGGAATCATGGCAGCTGCCATCATGGCTCAATCTCTTGGAATTGCTCCAGGGGACTCTATGGAACTAACTCCTTTTGCCTATATGAGAACATCCATGGACATACAAGGATCCATTCAAGATTCAGCTTCTTTATTTGCCGCGCAATCTAAATCGATTGCACAAATACAAGAGGGGGTAAAAGCTCTATCCGAATCATCAGCTTTTAGCTTAACCGTGCTCGATGAACCTTTTTCAGGAACAAATGCAGAAGCTGCTACAAATTTAGTAATTGGCGTTGGAGAAAGTTTAACTAAAACAGCTAGCAACCTCAGCGTTATTGTTACCCACTTTTCAGAAGCAGCAATAGAACTAAGCAAAAGTTCATCTTATGCCAGCTACCAAGTAAAAGATGACGGCTCTTATACCCTACAAGAAGGAGTCTACCAAGGTAGTAACGCTTTTGAAACTGCAGAGGCCTGGGGAATAAGCTCTGAAGCGATAAAAGTAGCTAAACGCGGATACACAAGAGTATAAAAACGTTGCCGATAGATCTCCATAACATAAAATGGTAGTCCGCTAGCTAAGCAGGTTTGCTAGCGACTAACCTATCGAAATTTCACCGCAATCCTCCTGTCAGTACACCTATCATCCCTCGCGTTTTTTACAAAGAGCACGGAAATTTCGAAGCCCGGCAGAAAAGGATTTAAGAAATCTTATTATTTTTTAAGTAAACTTTATTTTACAAGCAAATCAATATATAGGAAGCGGTGTAGGAAGACATTAAATAGTTGCTTGAAAACCCTTCATAGGCAAGGAAAATCTCTTTTAAATTTCTTAGGCGAGGCTATCCTAGCCTCCCGCACTGGATAACTCGGTCTTTCAGTAATTTAACCCACCCGTGACCGACTACTAATCTACCAAAAATACCAGCAGCACCAAGAGATATAAAGTTATTATCGTTATTTTATTTTGCATTAAATCTTGCAATTAAATAAAATTGTCAAGAAGAGATTTAATTATTATGACACAAGACGACTTATTTAAAAAATAATTATATTAGATTTTTGAATCCAAGTTATCTTAATCTCACTGAGACAATTTATTTGGGTTCACAATGTTCTTTAATTTATCAAATTTACATATACCAAATACAAGTGGAAGTGGGTTTCCCTCGGGTGAGAACACCCCCAAATTGGCTGATCAACAAGATGAATTACCGATCCAAAAAAACCACCTCACCACAAAAATTAAAAACAAGTCTTATGCTGTTAGAGAAAACTCTAATCCGTTGCGCAAATTGGTAAGTCTTTTATTTTTTTCTAATGTAATACAAAAAGCGGAGGGGGCTAATTTAACAACAGGTTCGCTTGCCAATTATCCTCTTGATAGTAATGCCACTATAAATGACCTAAGAACAAATAATCGCGCATTATCCGCCTCTAATTTTTTGCTATTAAACTTACACGAATCTTTAGCATCAACAAGTCAATCAACTAGCTTGTTAGCTATAAATTCTCCAGCCATTAATGAAGATTTCCACAAAGAAAAAATAGAAAGATCCTCAAAAAGACGACTAGTGGCTGTTTCTGTAGGAACCGAATTTCAAATCAACACCGATACTACATTCGACCAATATTCTACTGTTGCAGGCCTGACCAGCGGTGGCTTTGTGGTGACTTGGATGGATACTACTAATGGTTATATTCAGGGACAACTCTACTCGTCGACGGCTGCCCCCATCGGCGTACAATTTCAAATCAATACCGATGGTACAAACGACCAATATCCTACTATTGCAGGCCTAACCAGCGGTGGGTTTGTAGTAACCTGGAGAGATAACAATATTCATCGTATTCATGGACGACTCTATTCATCGACGGCTGCCCCCATCAGCGCAGAATTTCAAATCAATACCGATACAACAAATGACCAATATCCTACTGTTACAGGCCTAACCAGCGGTGGGTTTGTGGTGACTTGGATGGATACCACTAATGGTTATATTCAGGGACGACTCTATTCATCAACGGCTGTCCCCATCAGTGCAGAATTTCAAGTCAATACCGATACTACAGACGACCGATATCCTACAGTTGCAGGCCTAACCGGCGGCGGTTTTGTGGTCACCTGGACGGATATCACTAATGGCCGTATTCAAGGGCAACTCTATTCTTCAACAGCCACCACCGTTGGTGCAGAATTTCAAATCAATACTGATATTACACAAGATCAGCATTCCACAGTTGTAGGGCTAACCGGCGGTGGTTTTGTGGTGACTTGGTGGGATACTACTAATAATCGTATTCAAGCACAGCTCTATTCATCGACAGCTATCCCCATTGGTTCTGAATTTCAAGTCAATACCAATACTGCAAACAATCGAATTTCCACAGTTGCAGGGCTAACCGGCGGTGGTTTTGTAGTGACTTGGTGGGATGCGACTAATCATCGTATTCAAGGACAACTCTATTCATCAGCGGCTGTCCCAATCGGCACGGAATTTCAAGTCAATACCGATACTACAGACGACCGATATCCTACAGTTGCAGGCCTAACCGGCGGCGGTTTTGTGGTCACCTGGACGGATATCACTAACGGTCGTATTTATGGGCAACTATTTGACAACACCCCAGATCCGACACTTCAACCTATAGGACAACCTACGGCCCCTTCTACGCAAGCCCCCTCTGGAGAGCCCTCCTTACGCCCTAACGGAAAACCTTCAAATTCGCCAATAGGAAAACCAAGCG
>CAYTOK010000014.1:0-68132 GCA_964439595.1 uncultured bacterium
CAAAATGGACACTTCCATTTTTTCGAAACTGCAGCGGTTTTTCTAGGGGTTTCTTCGTAGCTTTCTTTGCTTTATAAGCTTTACACACAGAAAAAATGGCGTTGCAAACCATTTGAGAGCCTAAAGAAGAATTTTCTCTTGTATGGGAGTAGACTTTATTATGCAGAGCGACCCTGTTCCAGCAAAGATGTTCATAAGCGGATAAGGAAATTTCATTACAAGCTTTAGTATAGGCCTCTGTCAACTTCTCTAAAGCAGCTTTTGCAAAATCCGAAGCTTTTATTTTTAAAGCAATTGTTCTCTGCATTAGGATCACCCCTCAAAAGAAGAGTTTAGCATGCGTTAACAAAAGAATTTATCACAAGAAAAAAGAAGCAGCGCTTCCTCCATGCAGCACTTGTGGGTGAGAGTACTTCCATGGGAAGAATGATGTTTAAAAAAAACATTATTCTTCTTGCTCTATGAAGAACTTTGAGAAGGCCGTCTATTCTTGTAGTCATAAAAGATATCGGCAGCATATTTTTCAAGTCCTATTTAAAAGGGATTTTCCAAATCACCGCGTAAATAAGTAAAACATGTCCTAGCTATATTCTCAGAAACTTTTTTTGTTGAAAAAAAAGCTTTGTTTTTGTTATAATATTCTTATAATCAACGACTTATGCCTTAACAAACGCTCTAAAGTCATTCAAAACCAAATAGAGTGGCGTACACTGGCATTAAGCCGTTTTTCCACCAAAAACAAAGCTTAGCCAAGAGTTTCTCATGAATAGCCTTCATTGTAAAGCCCCAGTTCAACTAACGTCTGAAAATCAAACAGATTTTTCTATAGCAAAATTTATCAAGTTCTTAAAACATCTAAAACTCAATAAACTATTACAAAGAATTAATGACCCAAGAGATCCTAAAAAAACTGAGTATCAACATGAAGTAATCATTTTCTGGGCTCTTTCCGTATTTTTCTTTCGCAGAGAGTCCGTTAACTCTTTTTATGCTGCTTTAGAAAAGTTATCTGAACATCAGAAAAAAAGCATTTGGTATTTTTTAGGCTGTAAAGAAGGATCTTCTCTTCCACATAGAACTGTAGTTACAGACTGCTTATCTCTTTTAGACCCAGATGAAATCAACGCTCTTTTAATGACTCTTTTTAGGTGGGCGTATAAGAAGAAAATTTTCTACAATCACGCGGGACAGTTACTTCCCGGCAACATGTTTCATATTGCTATTGATGGGGTGTGGCTTCATCACCACAAACTCCCTCATTCCTCTGATGCTAATGGCAAAAATATTTGCCCTTACTGTCTTCCTAGGGTCCACAATAAGGGCACTGAGGAAGAAAATACAGACTGGCTACACGCTTGTGTTAACTTTTGCATTCTCTGCCCAGGGGGGCTTCAATTACCTCTTTATGTGCATTCTTTAAAAGCTCAGCAGATAACAGGCAAAGAGTCTGCAAGCAATGCAGATCATAAACAGGAATGTGAACTTCAATCAGCTACCCAAGTATTACCTCTTCTTAAAAAACAGCTACCCAGATTGCAGATTCGAATACTGACCGACTCCCTCTACGCTAACGCCCCATTTCTCCGTTTATGTAAAGAGCTTGGATGGGACCTCTTGATTACTCGCCAAACAGTCTCCTTGCTAGGTGTTAAAAAACAATGCGACACAAGAGAAAAGGATGAGCATCAAGAAAAATGGTACTCGAAAAAACGAACTATTAAATTACCTAACGGAGGGAAAATAGTGCAAAGTATCCGATGGTTTAATTCTATTTATGTAGACGACGGCTTATTTACTCATGTAATTCGCTTTGAGGAGGTTCACTATAATGTAAATGGAGAGATCATAAAACGAGTAGATAAGAAGACTAAGGGATTCAAGAGTGAATGGTTGAGCTCAGTTAAGGTCACAGAGCATAATTGTTTTGCCTTGATGGAAGTGGCCAGAATGAGAGCTGACCAAGAGGACCTCCACAATACGCTTAAGAATCGAGGTTTTGCTGCAAAGCATGAGTACGCCTATTCAAATCCTGTCGCCTTGGTGGTCTGGAAGCTTTTGATGTTTGTGGCTTTTTGGATCTTTGAACTCTTTAGTTTCACTCGTTTGGCAAAAGAAGCCAAACGCTTGGTGTCTTGGCATGATTTTGCCTGGGAACTATTCGCCGAACTATCTCAGATCCCACTAGAAAGGCTGCTTCTTGATCCTTTTTTACAAAAAGAGTGTGTGCAATTTCGCTTAGAGTTTTCCTAGTTATAAAAACATCAGAAAGAGGAGGTGTCGAAGGAATGTAAAAATTTTTGAAATTGCAAATGTAGACGGAGGGAGATTTTAGCGCATTGGGTGCAAAAAATTTCTTTAACTGAAGATGCGGTAAAAATGACAAATTTTCACAAAACTCCATTATTTCCTCTTAGAAAAATGACTCACCCACAAGTGCTGTCTCTAAAGAGTGTTGGCGGAAGCTTGAGCAAATCGCAGAAGGGCTGGCGAGTCTTCTGCTTAACCGCTATGATTTTTACAAATACCATCAACTGGAAAGCCTGGAAGCGCTGGAGCGGAGGAAAATATTCAGATTCTACTCTATCAAAAATGCTCAGATGGGCTCTAATCCCCTGGAGTCTTTTGCTTTTGGCTAGCACAAGACTAATCATTTCTCGCTATGGTATTAACGAAGGGATTTTAGTCATTGATGCTTCCGATCACCAAAAATCCAAAACCAGCCTCAGCATAAAAGGCTTTTTAAGACAAAAAACAAGAAGGGAGCAAGTCTTTCAATCCACCGTGCTTTGCAATATAGCTTTTACCCCATTCTCCTTTCCAATGAATCACCTTAGCGCAAACAGGAACACCCCTTGTCATCCGCCAATTATATTCTTCAGGAAGAAGACTAACTGTATCGAGTGATTCAGCAAGAAGAATAGATAAAATACACTCATCACCGAGATATTTGTCCGACTCTTCTAAAGCCTTTTTCTCCCATTTTTGTAGTAATTCGCTCCCCTTACGAAAAACAAGTACACCGCTATTGCATATTGTTCCGGCCTCACCTGCACCTTCTAATATTTTTGGTAAGTTTTCTGCATACCCATAACTAACAGCAAGCTCGCTACCTTCTTCTAAATAGAGGAAAACATCATCTAAAGAGCTTAATACCTCACAGTCAAGATCTAGCCAAAGCGTCTTTAAAAAAGGGCTTAACAAACAAGCTGAAGGTTTTTTAAACCAAGCATCCCTAGATTGAAAGCAACTTGTCCCATACAGTTTTTCCGCTTCTATACCTGATTCTTGAGAAAGGGGTTTACAAAAAGAAGGCACTTTAAAAGGAATAACCTCACCTCTTTCCTTACACCAGGTTAGACTTTCCTTTGTCATACCAAAGTCTACAAACACTACAGGAAGTGTATTACAAGTAGAATACTTCTGCCACCACCAAGGTAAAAGCCACTCTGTATTTTGGTCAGATGCTACCAAAACACCTTTTTCATACATAATTTCGTCTCCTTTTTATTTTTGACATTAGCATAGGTATTATGTTTCTCCAAGTGAAAAAGATTGAACTAAGAGTTCTTTTACACTAAACTTGCACAAAACTCTAGGACTTTTTTAAAAAATTTGATATCACTAAAAAAAGAGAGGTTACCACCTCCCTTATGTATCCACTTATTTACACTCTATTATAAGGAGAACTCTTATGAATGAACCACGAATCCCCAATGATCCAATCTCACGTAATCGGATGGACCCTTCACATTCCCCCGCAGAAAACTCCCCTATAAATGGAGAGGCCTTCTCTTCATTTATGCAAAAAGGACAAATGCCAGAAGAAGTAGGTAATAGGATCTCTCCTTTTGATCTAGCTCAAGGCGACTTAAAAATGGGAAATGTGACACCAAGCCCGCAAACGCTACTCACACAGCTACAACTAACACAAAATACCATGGCTAATATCCAAAACCACATGGCGTATCCTCACTTAAAAATGAAAACCTCACAAAGATATTTGGTGAAAAATAAACTAGCTTCCGCCGCTTCTAACCTCTCCGCTGTAACTCAAAAAGCAGGAGGAAGCCTAGACGGCCAAAATGATGACGCAGCGGGAGCTCCATCTAAAGGGAGAGAAAATCAAGAGCTCCATCCAAGCAAGGCCGGTGGACCTATATCCCAATTTCTTAGCTATGTTACTGACGGCATGAATCAAATAGAATCTATTAAAAGCAACATTGGCGCCTTGGGAGCTAAAGGAGCTAACCTAACTGCTGCCGACTTTTTATTCATGCAGATCAAATTGGCTAAAGCGCAACAAGAATTAGAATTTACCAGCGCCATCTTGGCTAAATCAGTAGAAGATATTAAATCAATTATGAATATTCAAATATAACCTAGGGTAATCGATGGAATCTTCCTCTGACTATGAAAAGCTCATTTCCCATATTGATGAAATAGAGCTATCCACTGTTCATGGGCGCATCACAGAAGTTGTCGGGATGCTCATAAAGGCAGTTGTCCCTAAAGTAAAAATGGGAGACATCTGCCTTGTAAAAAGAGAGGGAGAGCCCCTCCTTACCGAGGTGGTTGGATTCACACAAGAAGAGGTATACCTATCTCCTATGGGAGAAATGAAGGGCATAGGCCCTTTTTCTGAGGTAATTCCAACAAATGAACCGCTGCGTATTAAAGTAGGAGCCAATCTTCTTGGTAGGGTAATCGACTCTCTGGGAAACCCCCTAGATGAGGACACCAAAGGGCCTTTAATTTTAAATGAAACATTTTCCGTTATTAATCCCCCTCCGGACCCACTAACAAGACATAAAATTTCAGAACCTTTATCTGTTGGTGTCCGCTGTATTGACGGAGTCTTAACTTGTGGAAGGGGCCAAAGAGTAGGCATCTTTGCAGCAGCCGGGGGCGGTAAATCTACACTGATCTCCATGCTTGCACGCTACGCTAAAGCAGATGTGAACGTAATTTCTTTAATCGGGGAAAGGGGACGAGAGGTCAGGGAATTTATAGAAAACGATCTTGGAGAAGAAGGTTTAAAAAAATCTGTAATCGTAGTGTCTACTTCAGACCAGGCTTCACAGCTTCGAGTAAATGCCGCTTATGTAGGGACTGCTATTGCAGAATATTTTAGAGATCAAGGTAAAACTGTGATCCTAATGATGGATTCTGTAACTCGCTTTGCAAGAGCTCTTAGAGAAATTGGCCTTGCGGCAGGAGAGCCCCCTGCTAGAGCAGGGTTTACTCCCTCTGTTTTCTCTACCTTACCTAAACTTCTAGAAAGATCGGGCAATTCCGATAAAGGATCTATTACCGCCTTTTATACAGTGCTGGTAGCAGGTGATGACATGAACGAGCCTGTAGCTGACGAGGTGCGCTCCATCTTGGACGGACATATTGTCTTATCAAGTGCCCTAGCTCAACAGTATCACTACCCAGCAATTGAAGTTCTATCTTCTGTCAGTAGAATTCTCCCTCACATAGTAAACAAAGAACACTTACAGCTAATTGCTAAAATACGTGAAGTTTTAGCTAACTATAAAAAGAATGAACTTCTTATTCGTATTGGAGAATATAAGCCGGGCTCTGATAAAAATGCCGATTTCGCCATTAAATACATCGACAAAGTGAATCAGTTTTTAAAGCAAAAAGTAGACGAGGCTTCTTCTTTTGAAGAAACCCTACAACAACTTAGAATCTTATTTAGGTAAGAATCTATAAGGAGAGTATTTGCAAAAAATCCAATATCCCTTAGAGCAAATAACCGTAATAAAAAAAAGAAAGCTTGAAGAAGCCGAAAAAGTCCTTCAAGAAAAAAAGACTCTTCTTATAAAAGAAGAAAATAAGCTAACGCAAGTGGAAAACGACCGCAATGAGGTCAAAGAACACAAGGACGACAAGTTATCGCAGCTAAGAGCCGAACTCGATCAAGGAAGCACCAGCATAAAAATACAACAAATGAAAACCTACCTTAAAGAAGTAGATGAAAAGCTAAAACAAAAAGAAGTAAAGGTTAGAGAACAAAAAAAACAAGTAGAAACAGCATCTAAGGCTGTAGAAATAGCTAGAGAAGATATGTTACAAAAAAGGCAGTCCGTAGAAAAAATGCGGATGCATAAAGAAGAGTGGGTAAAGGAGAGAAAACTAGAAGAAGAGCAGCTAGAAGCTGCAAATAATGACGAGATAGGAACTACTCTTTTTTTAAAAAAACAAAGAGATAATAAAAGGAATAACTCATGACCACGCAGCCGCCTATTCCAACAAATCCAGAAGCGACTCTTATCATCGTACCTAATTCAGGGATAAGAAAACAGCAAGACGAAGTGGACGGCGAAAAATTCAAAAAGGCCATGAAAAACGAACAATTAAAAACAGCAGCAGATCAACGCAATCAACAAAAACATGAATTAGAAGACTCTGAAGCCAAAAAAAAAGGCCTGGAATCTCAAACTAAAAAACCGAAAGAAGAATTGACCACTTCCCCGTACTTTTCTCAAGAACCTTCGCAAAAAGACAAAAAACACTTCCCCCGTAAACAACCACAAGAAAATCAGCCTTTAAGAAAAAGTTCTTCACTAAGCTCTCTTGACCTTTCCAATGTCTCTGCTGAAGATGATTTCACGTTAAATCTCCCTTCTGAGAGCTCCCGTATTCCTACTACTAAAAACGTAGAGCAAGAAAAACTAGAACCGTATCATCCGCCTTATAAAGAACCTCTACAGGCCCCTGTTGTAAATGCTCCTAAAGAAAGGGAAGAAGAACCCGTTTTAACCTATCAAAATCCTTCTACGTATAATCTGAAAGAAGTTAACGATCTCGATGATTTTTCATTTATTCAACCCATTTTACAAGAAACACCTACAAAAACTCCTCAACAAGAGGAAACTCCTATAAAAGCTCCACTAGGTGAGGAAACATCGACAAAAGCTCCTCTTCCACAAGAAAAAAAGGAAGTCGAACATAAAGAGCTTCCCCCTTTACTAGAAGAAGCCAAGGCCTCCCCTACTACTCCACGCCCAACTCCTCCTGTTAGTCCTCCTGTAGAAAAACCAAAGCTCCCCGTAGATGTAGGTCAAAAAATAGAAACTACTCCAAGAAGCTCCCCCCCTGAGACCCTAAAAAAACCAAAAGTGCAGATAAGACCCATGCAGCTCCAACAACAACAGCAGCATGTAGCAAAGGTAACCCCCACCCCAACACCCCAAGATAAAAGCCTGAAAATAGAAACCGAACCCCAAAAAAAAGAAGCTCCCAAGATCCCACTCCCCTCTATAAATGCTTCGATAGCTTCCCCTCCCGAGAAGCCTCCTTCTATCAAAATAGACATCCAGGAACAAGAAACTCCGATAGATTTACAAAAACCCCTAGACGATATAAAGCCGCCAGCTTCTGAAATTGCAGTAGCTGCTACGAATATAAAAAAAGACGCCCCCCCTCCTATAGAAACACCTATAAAAGAAACACCCACACCCCCCGCTCCTCCTGATTCTTTAACAGTCCCTGATTCTCCCTTAGCTCCGGTTAAACCTCTTTCGACTAAACAACCGCTTCCTAAAAAAGAAAAAGCTCTTCCTTTTTTAGATGCTCCGTCTAAAGAAAAACCTCCCCTAGACGAGCAAAAAATACAAAAAAAAACCGAAGCATCTATAGAAGCTGAAATGCTAAAACTTGCAGAAGCTCCCGCACAAGCAGCTCCTATTAAACCAAGTAAAACAGATACAAAAGAAGCTAAAAAGAAAGAGGAAGAAGAAGATTTATCTATTGAAAGATCTCCTTTAAAAATCCCTGTTACGGAAACGGCAAACCTTCAAGAAAAAGAAGAAGAAGAAGAAAATATAGCACCACCACCTTCTTTTTTTCCTTTCCAGCCTATTTTAGCTACAAGCACCCTACTTCCAGCTTATACAAATCTCCCTCCCGACATGAACGAAATATTTGAAAAGATGGTGGGCGTCATGACCGTCATGGAAAAAGGAGATATCAAAGAAACGACATTTATTTTAAATGGAGCGCAATTTAGTTCTTCTGTTTTTTTCGGATCTCAGATTACAATTACAGCTTGGGAATCAGCCCCACATACCTACAATATTGTCATTGCAGGATCAAAAGAAGCTGTTAAACTATTTAACTCTCACAAAAAAACATTGGAAGACTCTTTACCCATGACGGATAAAAAACAACCAAGCTCGAAAGACTTTAGTTTTGCAGTGCATTCGCTAACAATACAAGAAGGGGAAACCTCTATATGAACTGTCCTCCCGTTATCTGTCCAGAAGACTCTTTACCAGAAACTGAGCAAAAAAAAACATCCCCGCTAGATGAAGAAAACATCGCCGAATTCTCTTCTTTACTTATTCCCAAAGAAGGAAAAGAAGTTCTCTTATTAAAAGAGCTTCGCTCCATCTGTAAAAAAGGAGCCTCTCATATACTCTTAAAAGGCAAACAAAAAAAAATAGAAGATACCACTCTCGAAATAATCCCCGAAAGTCTTTCTCCTTTTAGAAAAATTGAAACCTTTGCGAAGTCTTCTACAGGGCCACTACCTCCTGCTGAGGCCATAGAATTCCTAGACCGCCTCTGCAGTGAAATGCTTGTCACCCAAACAGAAACCTCCTCTCAAACCACTTTTGTTTTAGAGTCTGAGCAATTTGCAGGATCTTCCTTTTATGGAGCAGAGATCACCATCGAAGAATTTAGCACGGCTCCTAAGCTGTTTAATGTATCAATTAAAGCAAGTGATCTAGCTGTGACAATAATTCAAACTCACCTAGCAGGCCTTTTGAATCTTTTAGAAAAAAGAGACTTCTCTTTTGGGATTAACCGGATTGATACGTCTCTTCTCACAAAAAACACTACTACAAAAGAAAGAGAAGATGCTGATTTAGATAGAGAAAAAGACAAAGAGAGGCAACAGTGAATACAGAAACACCCCTATATTGGCTAGAGCAGATAAAAACAGAAATTACTAGCTGTAAAAAGATCCCTTTATGGGGAAACTCCCCTTGCTTTCCTTGGGAAGAGCTCTCTATAAAAATGCAAGAAATTTTACAGTGCCCGACTTTTAAAATATACCCCACCTCTTATGAGCCCATTCCGCTGGAAGGGCCTCTTGCTCCTTTCGGATTAACTCCTCAAATCCTTTCCTTCCAACTAGCTCCTTTAGAGGGAACATTAACCTGGGCAATTTCTGCGGAGTCACTTACTGAAATAACAAAGCTCCTTCTTTACAAAGGGAATCACAAGGGACTATTAGATCCTGACTTTGAAAAAGGGTTTTATCAATTTCTTCTACTTGAAGCAAGTAAACAAATCGAAGACCTTAAAACCTATCCGGACCTTCATATTCAATGGGTTGAAAAAGAGCCTCCGAAGCCTTCTGCATTTTTTATAGATATTTCATTATCGCTAGAAAACAAGATTTTTCCTGCCCGCCTCCTTTTTTCTGAAGAATTTCAAAAAGCTTTTTCCTCTCATTTTCTCAAGGATTCCTTTAACCCCGCTACTTCTGCTGTAGCTACAAAAATGGATATCCTCCTTAAATTAGAAGCCGGAAGCTGTCTTATTTCTTCTAAAGAATGGGCCACGATCCAAGAAGGAGATTTTCTCATCTTAGATAGATGCACCTATGACCCGGAAACAAAAAAAGGAACTCTTGATTTAACTTGGGATAAAACCACTCTTTTTAAAATAAAAATTAAAAAAACCAACCTTAAAATCCTAGACTACGCTGTCTACAACGGAGATGTACTTACTATGGAAGAAGACGAGTTCTTTACTGACGAAAAAATGCAAGATGATAAAGAGCATTTATGGGAAGCTCCCTTAGAAGAAGATCTACTAGAAGATACGCAAGAAGAAGATCTCATCGAAAACGCACAAGAAAGCCAAGCCCCTCTTCCTGAAACACCACCTGAGATCCTCGCTTCTACTAAAGATATTCCCTTTCAAATTGTCGTTGAAGTAGACAGATTAAAAATGAGCCTAGAAAAACTCCTACAGCTTCAGCCTGGTAATATTCTTGAGCTACCCACTCATCCTGAAAGAGGAGTAACACTTACAGTCCAAGGAAAGAAAATAGCAAGGGGAGAATTGCTGAAATTAGGCGATGTCCTTGGGGTTAAAATTGTCGAGATTGGAGGACATAACCCGTCGTGACACAAGAAGATTTCCATAAGCAGTATACAGAGCCTGGTTTAATTGACAAAACAGAAACTCAAACTCTCCCGCGCACAATTGGGCCCTATAAAATTGAGGCTTTGCTAAGTAGAGGGGGGATGAGCTGGCTATATATGGGAATTCACCCAGAAACTAAACAACCAATTGCTATTAAAGTACTTTCTTCCAGCCATATAAAAGATAAAGACGCCGTGGAACGATTTTTAAAAGAGTCTCATCTCATAGCTCTTGCTAACCATCCTAATATTGTCAAACTATATGGAGAAGGGCCTTGGGAAGGCGGTCTTTATATAGCCATGGAATGGATACATGGAATATCTCTTCGACAATTCCTTTCCGAACAATCTTTTTCTTTGAAGCGTTCTTTAGATATTATATTACAAATAGCTTTAGCGTTAAAGCATCTCCACTCTCACGGAATCATACATAGGGACCTTAAACCTGAAAATATTTTAATTTCAGAAAATGGACTTATTAAAGTCATCGATTTTGGCATTTCCCAAACGGTGAAAGAGCCCTCTGTCGAGAGCTCTAGACAAAAAATGGGAACTCCGAATTATATGAGCCCCGAACAAAAGCAGGCTCCTTTTGAAGTCACCTATGCCTCCGACATCTACTCTCTCGGGGTTCTTGCTTATGAACTCATTTTAGGAAAACTAAGTTATGGCGTCATTCAAACATCTCTTCTGCCAAAAAACCTCAGAAAAATTATCAGCAAAGCTCTAGCTATTTCCGTACAAGAACGCTATCAAAAAATTGATGATTTTATTGATGCCATTACAGAGTATTTAGAGTCTAATGCTATTGAAAAAGAAAAACCGGACCAAGATCAAATCACTGAAATTCTAGAGACCTTTCAAAAAACAGCGTTTGCCCTTTCTCCTTTTCCTATTCCTTCTTGGCCTGTTGCTGATGTAGGAAGATCTTTATTAAAATCCACTTTAAATCTAGGCCTCTACTATGACATATTTATTTTTCTCAATAACACCTACTTTATATTCATAGCAGATCCCTTAAGCCAAGAACTTAACTCTCTATTTTCTTCAGCAAACCTGCGAGGTGTTGTTAAAACGCTTGTGGAGCAATTTGCTCCCAAAAGTTCTTCTGATGAATTTTTATCAAATAGCTTCATCCGAGCGCTCCATAAACAGATGCAAGCAGATCCTCTCATCTCCTCTTTTGCTGTCAGCTACCTTCTTTTAAACCCAGGAGAAGACAAACTCTCTTTTTTTAATGCAGGCTTAAGTCAACTCATCCACACACCTGCGGGAGAAGAAAGCTCGATGATTATTAACAGCAATCCCCTTTTAAAAAGTGATGAACCCTCTGATCTTTTAGAAACCTCCGGCTCTTGGAAAGTTGGCGATGTAATTCTTCTTCATTCTTTTATCTTAGAAAGTATCGATTCCTTTGAAAGACAACAAGAAATAGAGCTCCTTTTAAAAGAAACCCTAAAAAAAGAGCTGTTTTTATCCGCGCAAGCGCAAGCTGACTCTATTACTAAAAACATACAGCATAGCCCTCTATTTACCAAAAAAAAGCAAACTCACGTTCTTTTCTCTATTCAAAGAACAGCATAATTTCCTGAAAAAAGAACTTTTTTTCATTTTTTACCGCATTCATGAAAACTTCCATTTACAATAAACCCAAAAGTATCTTAGGATTCGAAGATATTTAGTGAGGTTTTCCCTAGACCAAGTAATACTAACAAGGCCGTCCGATCTATGCGAAGCTTTTTTTTAAAATCCCAAGTAGCACTATGGTCTTCCCTAGTGCCTTTTTTGGTTTCTGATTTATGCTATACACAGAACATCTACTCCCCTTTTTTAGCGGCAGCAACGCCTTCTAAACAAGAGGAAACAGATGAGCCTAAGTACACAGTGAACTTTAATAACACATCTGTTATTGAAGTCATCCGCTTTGTCAGTAAAATTACGGGTGCTAATTTTGTATTTTCAGAACAAGACCTTCAATTTAATGTTACAATTATTTCTGAAGAACCTATTTCGAGTAAAAACTTCACCTCAGCTCTTATCCAAGTTCTTCGCGTACATGGGCTAACCTTACTGGAGCAAGAGGGAAACTTTCTTATTACACAAAGCTCTTCTGGGGTAAACCAAATTTCCACCGTTGTTTCCGGAGATATCCCCGACTCCATCCGCACCAAAGCTCCTATTGTTACAAGAGTCTTCCGCATTAAAAATGCAAGTGTCTCTCATATTGCATCTTTAATTAAACCTATGACCTCTCAAACTTCTCAAATAGAAATCTCTGAACAAACAAGCCAGTTAATTATTACGGATATCACCACAAATGTAGATAAGATCGCTCTACTTCTTCTTTCTTTAGACACACCTCATTCCAATTTAGAAATTGAAGCGTACACAGCAAAACATGTATATCCTTTAGATATTATTACTTTAACACAGCAAATACTAGCCCCTTTTCGAGATAGTAATGCTTTATTATTCATTCCTCAAATGGATAATAATACTATATTCGTCATCTCAACACCTCATCTTATTGAAAGATCCCTTTCTATTATGGAAGACATCGATGTTCCTCCTGCCGCAGTGAAAATTGGAGCAGCGCCACTTCCTCCAGCAGCACAAAATGTACATATTTACAAGTTGCTACATCAATCTTCTGAAAACATTTTGCCGGCGCTACAAAATATAGAAAAACAGCTCCCTAAAGGAGCCTCCTCAAGATTAGCACAAGCTATGCAGAGCGTAAAATACATCCAAAACACTGGATCTTTAGCGTTTGTAACTGACATAGACACTTGGAACCAAATCAAAGAGATCCTTGCAGGGATCGATCTACCTCCTTATTTTGGACAAGGAGGCAAACCTTCTTTTTGGGTTTATAAAATACAAAATGGCAATGTCGAGCATATAAAAGCTGCATTAAAACAAATGCACTCTTCTATTCAAGATAAAGCACTTCAAGATACTCTATCCAGTGTTAAATGGATTAAAGAAACCGACTCTCTTGTTTTTACAGGCCCTGAAACTTCAATCCAAGAAGTGCAAAAACTGATTCCCACGCTAGACATCTCTAAAGAGGCCATCCCTGTTAAACTACAACTCTATGTATATAAAGCGCTAAGAGCCTCTGAAGCTCAGATTTCCGCTTCTTTACAGGAAATAGCAAAAAACTTTCAAGATAAAGACCTATCTTTTGCGATTGAAAATAGGAAATGGGTAGCGGAGAGCAATTCTTTTCTCTTTAATGGATCGTCTGAAGCAATTGCCAAACTACACTCCATTTTACCAACACTTGATGAACTTACCTCTACAGGACCTAAACTTGAATTTTATCTGTATAAAATCCAAAACAGCAGAGTAGAGCAAATAGAATCTGCTTTAAAGACAATTTTAAGTACATCCAAAGATCCCTCTATAGAGTCTTTATTAAAAAGTATGAAATGGCTAGAAGATAGCAATACGCTACTTTTTAATGGAACTCCGGAAGACATTAAAACGCTACATAACCTTTTGCCTTCGCTAGATGTTGATTCTTCAAAATCCCTGCAGCTATACACTTATAATGTACAGCATACAACAGGAGACCACCTACTTTCCACCCTAAAAGAGCTTGCCAAGACAACACAAGATAAAGATCTTGCGGCAATCATTCTCACTGTGAAATGGGTACAAGAAAGCAATACCCTTATTTTTAGCGGATCTAAAGATGCTTGTGCAAAATTACAAAACATCCTACCTTCCCTGGATGCCTCTAAGCAAGGCAGGGAAATATACTCCTATAAAGTGCAAAAAACTACGGCTAAAGAAATTCTCCACGCCTTAGAGCAAATTACTAAAGCATCCCACGACCAAGCTTTAATCGACGCTACCCGCACCGTAGAATGGGTGCAAGGAAGTAACACCCTAGTTTTTAACGGGACCTCTGCAACAATCAGCAAACTACAGCACATACTTCCTTCCCTTGACATAACAGAAAAAGCCAAAGAAATTTACACATATAAAATACAAAGTTCTTCAGCAAGTAAATTGCTAAACTCTTTAAAACAGATCGCCAAATCCTCTCAAGACGCAGAGCTCATAGAGCTTGTTCAAAGCGCAGAATGGGTTCAAGCTAGCAATACTTTAGTTTTTAACGGAACTTCTACAACAATCGTCAAGTTACAACATTTACTCCCTTCTCTTGACGTGATAGAAAAAGCAAAAGAGCTTTATACGTATAAAATACAAAGTTCTTCAGCAAGTAAGTTGCTAGACTCTTTGAAACAGATCGCCAAATCCTCTCAAGACGCAGAGCTCATAGAGCTTGTTCAAAGTGCAGAATGGGTTCAGGCTAGCAATACTTTAGTTTTTAACGGACCTTCTACAACAATCGTTAAGTTACAGCACTTACTCCCCTCTCTTGACGTGACAGAAAAAGCAAAAGAGCTTTATACATATAAAATACAAAGTTCTTCAGCAAGTAAATTGACAGACTCTTTAAAGCAGATAGCTAAATCCTCTCAAGACGCAGAACTCACAGAGCTTGTCCAAAGTGCAGAATGGGTTCAAGCTAGCAATACTTTAGTTTTTAACGGAACTGCTGCAGCTTTAGCTAAAATAAAAACCATCCTCCCTACTCTTGACTCCGGAGAAAGCTCCCTTGAAACGCAGTTTTTCTTATATAAAATCCAAACAGCGACAAAAGAGCAAATCACAGATTCTCTAAATAAAATGCTAGGTTCCATCCAAGACAAAGACCTTATAAGCGCCATCCAAAGTATGAAGTGGATACAAGATGTAAACACTCTTATTTTCAATGGTACATCCGGTGCTATTAACAGCTTAAAAAGCATTCTGACTTCTATCGATATCTCCCCTGCTTTTTTTAAAGAATCTCAGCTTTATACATATAAAATCCAGTTCACCCCAGCAACGCAAATTTCCTTATCTTTAGAACAAATTGCTAAAGTAACGCAAGACAAACAGCTTATAGAGGCTGTTAAAACAATGAAATGGATTCAAGATAGTAATGCTCTTATTTTTAACTGCCCCCAAGATACCATAGTCAAATTACAAAATATCCTTCCCACTTTAGATGCAGCTGTCCCTGCAAACTCCGAGATGCAATTCTTCCTATACAAAGTCCAACACCTTCCTGCAGATCAAGTAGAATCCTCTTTAAAAAAAGTCGCAGGAACAATCCAGGATAAAGACCTAGCTAAGATGATCCAAAATATGAAATGGATCCAAGAAGCCAATACTCTCGTATTTAATGGCACTAAAAAATCCATAAGCGAGCTGAATAAAATCCTTTTAGATATTGATGTCGCGCCGGCAAATGTCCAAGAAATGCAATTTTACATGTATAAAATAGTAAATACTTCGGCAGCACAAATAGAATCATCCTTAAAACAAATGGCCCAAAGCATCCAAGACAAAGACTTTATAGCCGCAGTTAACACTATGAAATGGATGCAAGAAATCAATACCCTCCTTTTTAATGGGAATGAGACCACAATTACCAAGCTTAAAAATACTCTTCCTACTTTAGATATTGCCGAAGCAAAAGTAGAGCTGTACACTTATAAAATCCAAGCGGCAACAGGAACTCATATCATTTCCTCTTTACATGATGCCGTTAAAAACATAGAAGATAAAGACCTTATTAACGCCATCCAAAGCGTTAAATGGATTCAAGAAAGCAATACGCTTCTATTTCAAGCAACACCCGGCGCTATTACTAAACTCCAAAGCCTTTTACCCTCCTTTGATTCTTCCTCTTTTCTTTCTAAAAACCAGTTCTTGATCTACAGTCCTAAAAATCAGTCAGGTGAAAGCTTAATAAAAAACCTCAAAGAGCTCTACCAGAACTTTAAAGCCTCAGGATTAGAAAATGGCTCGTTTCTTGCCGCACTAGACTCTATGAAGTGGGTTTCTTCCTCTCAATCTCTTGTTTTTTCAGGAGATACAGCTTCTTTAGATAGAATCCATGCGATAGTAAAAGACATAGACACTGTTTCAGGAAACTCCCTGGGAGAAACATTTTTATATAAACCTATCTACGCTTCGCAATTTCAGCTCCAAGAAGCTTTAAGTCGTTTTGCAGAAACTCTTAATTTAGCAGTAAAAGAAGATGACCTGCTTGCCCAAACCATCTATAAAGCAGAGTGGATACCACAGAGCTCTTCTTTTCTTTTTAAAGCGCCGCCTGCTACATTGAGCAAATTAAAAACAGTTTTAGCCTCTTTAGACAATCCAAAGGGGGTTACAAACTCCTACGGGACTACTTTTTTTCTATACAAACTAAAAAGCACACCGGGAAACCTTGTAATTCAAAATCTCAAAGACTTAAGCAATAATTTACCTAAAGAAGATCCTTCTAACGCAGCAGTTGTTTCATCCATACAAACCTTAAAATGGGTAAAAGAAAATAACACTATTTTAATTACAGGATCCGGTTCTACTATTGAACAAGTCAAATCTCTTATCGCAGAATTCGATGAGAATGTTTCAAATAAAATAGCTCCAGCCGAAAGTGCTGATTTTTTTATTTATAAACATCTAAATCAATCTCCTGAAGCCCTTGTTAAATCATTAAAAGATTTAGCTAAAGACCTTTCTACCTCTGGCCTTGGGGATCAAGATCTAATCCGCACCCTAGAGGCCGTAAGGGTCGTTGCTTCTAGTAACTCTCTTCTTTTTACAGGATCTTCTGCCTCCATCGCCAAAATAAAAATTCTTCTCCCCTCTATTGACACACTAAATCCGGATGCTCATTCCATCCAAACAATTGGAACTTCCGTATTTTTTATTTATAAAATAAAAAACACCTCCGCTGATGAACTAATCCGCATTGTGAAAAACTTTGCCAGCCAGCTAAGTAATACAAGCATTGAGGATAAGAACTTAGAAAAAAGCTTAAATTCTGTACAGTGGGTTAAAGAAACCAACTCTCTACTTTTTACAGGGCCCCAGGCAACACTACAAAAACTAGAAGCTCTTGTTACCAAATTTGATTTGGAAGCGCAAGCTCCTGCTAAAGCCCCAAGAGAAACCCCTTCGACCTTTGAAGTGTATACGCCTAAAAACCAAACAGGCAGCGCTCTTATAGCTATTCTTCACGAGTTCATGCAAAACTTAACAGCTTCTGGTGTTTCGGATTCTCTTCTTTTTGATGCAATTAACCATTTAAAATTCATTGATAAAACGAATTCTTTGATCATCTCAGGCCAACACGATGCTATTCAAAAAGTCCAAGAGCTTTTAGTGAAATTTGATATTCCCACAAATACAGGGGAAGCCACTATAGACTCGACAGAGCTTGCGAACTTCCTCATATACAAGTTGCAATACCATGCCGGAGCCGACTTACAAGCTGCCTTAAAAAAAGTAGCTTACAGCCTTAATAAAACGGCCCCTGAAGCCAATAAAGCTTTAATCGACGTGATAGACTCTTTGCAATGGATTGAGGTAACTAACTCTCTTCTTGGTACAGGAACTCCTGAAATCTTAGTCAAACTTAAAGAACTTATTTTAAGTATAGATGTTCCTTTACGACAAGTATTTATCGAGGTCCTTGTAGTAGAGACCTCCTTATTTAACTCACAAAACTTCGGACTCCAATGGGGATCTCAACTCCAATACCTTAATAAAACTGTTGGGGCTCTCGGTAATTTTCCAGTTAAGGTACAAAATACCGTCAATGGAAGTAACGTTAATACAGGAACAGTTGACCTTAGCACACCTATTTCTTATGCCACAAACTTAAATACCCCTGTCCAAGGCAATGCCCTAAATAGCACAACAGCTGTACCTTTTTCTACAGGATTTGACCTAGGTGTAATTGGAGATATCCTATTCCACAAAGGGCAATCTTTTATCTCTTTAGGAAGCTTACTTAATGCCCTTCAAGTAGATAATGACACAACCGTTGTGATGAATCCTAAAATCATCACACAAGATGGTCACACCTCTAAAATCTTCGTAGGGCAAAACATCCCTTTTGTGGGTTCTTTTATTTCTAATACAGCCTCCAACACCGTCCAATCTTCAAATATTGAATATCGCGATGTGGGCGTAGACCTAACTATTACACCGACTCTTGGCACTAACAACATTATTACTTTAGATATCAAGCAAGATATCAGCGAGCAAACAAACAATACTACGCAGGTACAAGGATCTCAAGTCACCGGTATTCAAACAAGCCATACAACCATGAACACAAGGGTTCATGTACCGGATAGACACTTCTTAGTCTTAAGTGGTATGATTCAAGATACAAAAGTACATTTTAAATCCAGTATCCCCTGTCTTGGAGGACTTCCAGTCATTGGAGCGATCTTTGGAGAAAATAGTAGGATAGATACAAAATCTAATGTCATTATTTTCCTAAG
This sequence comes from uncultured bacterium, assembly GCA_964439595.1. Classification (GTDB taxonomy): domain Bacteria; phylum Chlamydiota; class Chlamydiia; order Chlamydiales; family Rhabdochlamydiaceae; genus CAIJXB01. The sequence continues at coordinate 18,539 of CAYTOK010000014.1, forward strand.
ACCGTTTATAATCGACACTGTTGAGGATTTTGCTAAACTGACAAATGCAGAAGAAGACCTCTATAAGCAACAAGCAGGACCGCAAGACTTAAAAGAAGAGCTTGATGCCGGCTTTGAAATGATTAAAAACTTAAATAATGACTAAAAAAATTTCTCGTATTTTTTGTCTGCTATCTGGAGTCTGCCTTCTGTTTGCAAGCTCCTGTACTAAGGTATCAGACCAGATAGAACCTAAAATAGATTATGCGCTGCAAGACCGTTACCTCCTGCAGCTTCCTTCACCCTTTTCCTCCCTTTCTCTCTTAGAAGAAGAGGAAGCCTGGGCTAAAGAATACCGCATCGCTATCTGCTTTGCCAAAGACCTTGATCTATACCAAGCGATTACCGCTTTTAAAAGAGCCTCCTATTTGATTCCTCCTAAAGAAAGGTCTCGTAAAATGGAGCTCGATTATGAAGTTCTTCTTTGTTACTACATAGGTAAAAAATATCAAGAAGCTATTTACACCTTTGAAAATTCTCCTTTAGCTTTTGCTGACCCTTCTTTTCCTGCGCATCAAGACCTCTTAGTTATTTTATTTGATAGTTACTTGCATACCAATGACCGTACTAAAGCAGATAAGGTATTAGAATATCTACAAAACTACTACCCTTCTATAGCAGAAAAATTGCAACTATCTCTAGATCTCCAAGAAGCTAATATCCCCGCGATCGAGCAGTTTTCTACTAAACCTGAGTATGATTACTTGAAAAATTTACTAAATGGCTACAGCGCCTCCAAAAAATCGGTCTCCAAAGCCCAAATGCTCAACACTCTTATGCCAGGCGCTGGCTATTTCTACCTAGGCCAAAGACAATCTGCCTTAACAGCCTTTCTCCTTAATGGCTTATTTATAGGAGCCTCCTATTACTTTTTTGCAAATGGCAATATCCCGGCTGGAGTTATTTTTACAGGATTTGAAGCCGGCTGGTATTTTGGTGGCATTTACGGAGCCGGAGAAGAAGCTAAGTTTTATAATGAAAGAGTTTATGAAAGGTATGTCACCCCGCTTATGAATCAAAAAAAACTTTTCCCCGCACTCACCCTCCAATATGCTTTTTAAACTCCTTTTCTTATTCACGTTCCCCTTATACCTTTTAGCTACTCCAGGATACCATACACCCTGGGGCAAAGATGTAGACCTTTCTGTACAAGTAAAATGTACAAAAACCGCTACAACTGACTCACCTGCCGCCTTCCTTGCAAAAAAACTCATCCTATTCCATCAAAAGGTTCTCTCTCCTGTTGACGGGCCAAGAAGTCACTTCTACCCTTGTTCCTCCCAGTATATGAAACTAGCCATCACCAAACACGGCTTCATCCAAGGCTTTATCATGGGCTGCGATAGGCTCATTAGAGAAGATAGCGATCCCTGGATCTATCAAAACATCCTTATTGATGGTAAGCTCGTTAAATACGACCCTCCTAAATAGACATAACTACTATTACCACGTTTTTTAGAAGACCTCTTGCAGCTGGAGCCTCACTACTAGTCAAGGTAGCTGTTTTGCATACGGCTATAGGATTAAATTACGAGCTCTCCAATCCTTTAGATGGCTCTTAAAAACAGTCTATTAAAAAAGCAATCACAGTCATTGATCTTAAAAATGTTCCTTTTTTGTCTATGGAATTTTCTCAATCAAGGATTCACCTAATTGGTGATCGTTAAGCTAGAAGAGGTAAACACACCTTCTCTCCTAGAAAAAAAGAACTATTTTTTAGCTGTGCAGAGCAGTTCAACTGCCTTTTTCCTTAGGCTATATAGCAAGTAAAGGCCTCGCTCGGGCAGGCCTCTACCTCAAGTTTATAAGTATTAGTAGACTACCCACTAATTTTTACTGCAAGGTACTCTTCACTTCCGTAACAGCTAAAAATAAAATCTTCTGGAATATCCCCTGCCGTATTTAGATCAATAAAGGATTGTAAAGCAGCAAAATAAAGAGCCTCTTGATCTTTATTATACGTTTTTTTTGCATTATGAGGATTGCCTCCTCTTCCATCAGCGCCCAATTTTAATGCGTAAATAACTGCTCCTGGCATTCCTTTTTTCGTTATCATAATACTACGCGGGCCGGCTCCCGGTTTTTTAAGCTCTCTTCCTTTAAAATCCTTAATGGACACTGCTATTCCTTTAGGACCTCCCCTTTCTTCATCGAAAAAGTTATAAATATGCAAGGCTTTTTCCCTTTCTGGTGGAATTATGCCAACAAACTGTAATATGTGGTTTATTCGATCAAGAGCAAAGACAGGGCGAGGATAGTCTACAATATCAGAAGGAGTGATTGTAAAACTTGTCTCATCTTCTAAAAAATCTATTTCAGTCACGGTTCCTGGGCAGCATATGGGCTTTTGTTCTTCAGAAGAAAACTGAGGGATGAAAACTTCTAATCCTTCTTCTATCAGTACGTCTTCTTCCGGAATCCTCGGCAATACATCGCTATCCATGAGAGTTGCTTCTGATAAAATACTAAATGAAATATCATGTATTTCATAATCCATGAATACATTTTCTCGATTAGCTTCACTTAGCCGACTAACAAATAAGTCGGTAAGATCTTTTCTTAAAAAAAAACCGTGCGGCTGTATGCAACTTGCTATTACTTCTAAAGTTTCTCGGGGAAAAGAGGAAACTATCATAAAAAAACTCCTATTGTTTAATTTTACTATTTAATCAAGCAATCCTTGTAAAAAAAATGAACCCCAAGCTTGCAAATTAGCAGGGTATCTTTGCTTAACACTAAGCATTGCCTCTCTAAGAGCTTCCGCTTTACCAAAAGGCCGTCCTTCTTCTTTAGCCTGTTTTGAATGCCCTGTCTCTCTAAAATAAAATTGATAAAATGCATTGATAATACGCTCTGTTTGGGCATCTGGAATCTTCCATCTTGTAGCTATAACAGAAGATGCTCCGGCCGCAAGAAAAGCATGGCTCAATCCAACAACACCTTCACTACAAAGAGTTCCCTTACCGGATTCACATGCACTTAAAATAGCAACATCTGCATTAAGGGATAAACCAGCTAGATCATCTGCAAAAAATTCCTCCTCAGATAAGGAAAGGGCTCCTTGAAAAATAGAGTGAATATTTTTTTTGAATGGATTGCCTAAGTGATCTAACATAGAACCATGACAGGCAAAATGGATAAAGCTAGCAGATGGCATCATTTCTACAAGAGTGCTCTTAGTTACTAGGTCACCTATAAGAATTGTAGGATCTGTAAAAAACTCTCTAGCACTCATAGCTTCTTTTTCCGAACCTGTTAAGTTGCGGTGTTTTTCCGCATTAGCTGCAATACAAGCTTTTTTAGGATCTCTTATAGGAGAGTTTCTTAGGTTTATTGCTTCAAGTCTTAAGAGAGTTTCTATAGAAGGAGCTGTTGTAAGCGTGTATTTATCTAAGAGAGTTTTGCCTTCAAAGTCTGTAAAGACCGCAAAGGGAAGCTCATGGATGATAGAATCAGGAATGATTGTAACACGATCTCCTACTCTTTCTGGGAGTAGGTGAGCAATGGGAGCAATAAGCGCATTATACCAAAGCTGCATTATCGACTCTTTTTCTTTACGTTCCAAGCCAGTTTCCTTGCCAGGACCTCTCAGCTCTTCAGAAATTAAGGATTCCGCATCTGACGGCTCTTCTTCCTCTATCTCAAAGGGATTTCCTCGAAGATAACGTGGTCTTTCTGATTTAAATTCTAGCTCATTTCTAATTGAAGCAAGTTCTATTTTTATATAATGAATAGCTCCTTGTGGAGCAACAACAAAACACCACCCCTCAGCTTTTTCAAAAGGGCTACAAGAATACATGACAAAAGTAGTTTGTAGCCTTGCAGACAGATCTTTAACCACTCCAAAATCTAATTCGCTTTGCGTATTTAACCCCAGTTTATTTCCAAGAATACTCACAAGAACTCTAGATCTCCCCAAGTCAGAAGCTGCAAAAATTTTCTCATAGGTGATTGACTCCTGAGGGGAAGAGTCTATGTGCGCTAAAAGTATCGTTTCTAAAAGGCGATAAATGCGAAAGGTCTTTTCTAAAAAAAAGATACTTTGTTGAGATTGCGTAGATATAATTTGCCCTTCTAAAAGAGTCAAAATTTCTATTGCTTTATGTAAGTGGTCTAAAGCGCTTGGAAGATCATCTAATTGCTCAAGAAGACTTATCTTGGCATGAGCTATCGCTTCTCTAAAGTGCTCCTTGGTCTCTTCTGCCATCATAAGACTTTGCTGATAAAATTGCCAAGCCCCAGGGATATCCTCAAGTCCCTTAGAGATATCCCCAAGCAAGTCACAAATAAACCCCAAAGAGGAGCGGTCACCGATTTCTCCGCAAAGAGCTAAAGCCTTATCACAAAATGGATAGGCTTCTTCATATTCTTTATCCTTGACGTGCATCTCTGCTAGATTATGGCACACGGAAAGGATTCCATCTTTTTTTCCGATCTCTTCAAAAATATGCAAAGCTTTTTGATAGGCATCAACAGCTAAATCTTTATTTTGTTTTTCTAATAGCTGGACACCCAATTCAGCATTAGATGATTTCAAGGTGCGGCTAAGCGACTTGTAAGCATTTCCCTTATTGGAATAAATAACGCCTTCCTCAGCCCTATTTCGTAATTTTAGAGATAGAGCCTTTTTGTAATGCTCGAGCGCAAGTAAATAGCTTCCAAGGTGCTCATAACAGTTACCAAGCCCAGCATCAGGAGTCCCTAATTCACAGCCTATCTCTTGATACATTATTTTGGCATTGCCGTAGAGCGCGACTGCTTGCGTGTAATTGCCTAAACTACTATGAGTTTCTCCAAGATAAACATAAAGATCCCCTATAGTCTCCGGGTCTTTTGTTAGCCGTAATGCATTTTCATAAAAAGTTATTGACTCCGTAAAGTTCCCTTGAAAAGCGTAGTCTCTACCCAGAAGGGTGTAAGCTCTAGCCACTGCTTCAGTATTTTGCATCTTTTCAAAAAATGCTAAATATTTTTTATGGAATAAGATAGCCAAGTCTATATTTCCTAAATTTGCATGTACAGCACCAATACCGGCAGAGATTTTTGCTAAAGAGCACTCGTCTTCAAGTTTTTTTGCGATCTGCCACTGTTTAGTAAAAAGCTTTAAAGCTCGATCATAATCGCCCATATTTTGGTATACGATGGCAAGCTTCCCGTAAGACTCACCTAGAAATTGGAGATCTTTTGTTTTATTAACATGAATAATGCTCTCTCGATAACATAAAAGAGCCGCAAGAGAATCTGCAAATTCATAATAAGCATCCCCCAGCAAGCTGTACCTTTTGTATAAATCCGAAGGTCTCTTTTTCGTAGCAGCTTTTATAGCCAAAGCCAAGGGGGCTAACTTTTCGATACGTTTTTCTAGTATGTCCAACTTATCAGGATCTTGCTTTACTAATTTTTGCGCTCTCCATTCATTATAAGTTGTTAATACTCCAGAAGGGAGAATAAAAATAGCTTTAGCGATGTAATCGATAGCTCTTTTTTTTAAAAGGGCTAATGCTGTCTCCAAGTTTTGAAAGTCTTCTCCCTCGGGGTAATTGGTAATAGGCACTTTTAAATAAGTAATATTTTCAATTGTAACAGCTGCCTTAATAAAAAAAGATGAGTCCTTAATTCCTATAGAGAATCGGACTTGCATATTTGACGCAGGAATAACTCGATCAATAGAGTAATGGTCAGCCGATTGAATGGGGTGCATTTATTTCTCCTACGATCTTATAAACAATTGCGGGTTATGCAATTTACAATAGCTAATAATAGAAGTACACCACTAAAAAACGTCCCCCGCAGATGACAAAAAAACTATTTTTCAAAAAAAACAATACAATATCACACCACTAATACAGCCCAAATCCTCTCTTGCTCATTTCTCTAAAATAAAGTACAATTTTAATAAAAACCAATTCTGTAGGGAGCTTTTGTGATACAATTTTTAGCTAAAAACAATAAGTACCTAATTTTATTAAGTGTGGCTACTGCTATTTTACTTGGGATATGGACTCCTACACTTTTTGGACAAATTAAATTTTTAGGAGATTTATTTATTAATCTCTTAAAACTTTTTGCCTTACCTCTTATTTGTTCATCACTTTTAGCAGCCCTTGGGAATTTATCAGGAAACCTCTCTACTTTAAAGTCTTTAGCCAAAAAGACCGTTGGATATATGCTTCTTAGTGAAATTATTGCCGTGACTATTGCTATTGGACTTTTTAGAGTTTTTAAACCGGGAGCCGGGAGTAATCCTGATTTAATTTTAAATGGAGCGCAGTTTGAAGCTACAGAACATGCGGGCTTTGGGTTTTCTAACTTTATTCTTTCCATCTTTCCAGATAACATATTTCATGCACTCACGCATTTTGAGCTGCTTCCCGTTGTAGTATTCTCTATTTTATTTGGCCTTGGCTGCTCGTTTGCAGGAGAAGCAACAAAACCCTTGATTCGCTTGGCAATAAGCGTACGAGAAGCCTCCTCTAAGTGCTTACATGGGGTAATGCTTTTAGCTCCTGTTGGCATTTTTGCTTTAGTAGGAGCCGGTGTAGCTCAGTCTTATCTTAGTGGAGCTCTAAAAGCTAACTTCTCTGCCCTATTAGCTTTTGTTAGCGTCCTTGTAATCGGACTTTTTCTACACGGCCTCTGGCAGCTTATTGCTGTAGCTCTCATCTCTAAGCAAAAAATCCTCTATATTTTACAGCAAAGCCTTTCTGTCTTTTCAACAGCCTTTGGCACTTCAAGCTCTGTTGCCACACTTCCTGTAGCAATGCTTACGGCTGAAAAGCTCAAAGCTAAACCGTTTGCTACAAAATTCGTACTCCCTTTATGCGCCTCCATTAACGTCGGCGGAATGATGATGTACGAGATGGGAGCCGTGCTATTTTTCTCACAAATGCTTGGAATAGACCTTTCCCTATCAGAGCAGCTCCTACTTGCTTTAGCTTGTATTTTAGGGGGCATGGCTGAGGGAGGGATCCCTGAAACAAGTATGGTAAGCCTTGTTGTCGTATTTAGAATTGTCAACATACCCCTATCCGCAATTTCTATTTTACTGCCTCTAGACCGTATCATCGATCGCCTACGCACTGTTGTCAATATTTTTGGAAATATGTGCGGAGCAATCATAATCAGCCAATCTCTAAAAGAAGAAGAGCAGGTTCCTATAGAGAAAACTCCCCTTCCTCTAGAAACTACTCCATGAATCCGCTCCATTCCACCTATAGCTATACTGCAAATTCACCCTATAGCTTTATTCCTTCACCTTCTTTAAAAGAAAAAACTCTTGAGTGTTCCTACTGCTTCGAACTTCTATCCGATAGCCAAGATGAAATAGAGCAGCTAAGTATGACACATGAAGGCCCCCTTGGAGAAAATCACCCCCCTATACATTTAAAGTGCTGTTTAAAATGGATTGAAAAAAGCAATCTTTGCATGTTTTGCAAAGACCCTGTAAGCAGCAACCAACTTACACTTTTCTTAGAGAGATTACAACAAACCTCTAGCTTTGTATCTCTTAGTAGAGAAGACCTTAGTCAAATAGCCAAAAAAGCTAAGAAAGAAGCCAAAACCCCACTTGGTAAATTCAAATGCGCAGTGAAAACTTTAACTATAGCAATGGACCATTTTGAGCCTATTTTCCTACAATATAAAGTAGCTGCAGAAAACTATGAACTTCAGCTACAAGAATCCGTAATCCATCTGTGTAATGAGCTTACTTCTTCTACAAAAAAGGAATATCTCCTAGAAGAGGCTCTTCTTTTTATACTTTCACTTACAGTTCCAGAAGCAGCATCCAGATACCACTTATTTTACGAAGCATCCGAAGAGGCAAGAGTTGCCTTTAACGAAAAAATGAGAGGAGTCCTGGACGAACTTCTAAAACCTAATTTAGGAGAGCCTTTTTCCCTTATAGAGAGCCCTCCATCAGCTGATTTAACAAATGATTTAGATCAAAAAATGCATCAAATAGCAGGTAAACTAAGATCTATAGAATTGCAAACAGGGCAAATAGATGATCGGATCCAAAACCTCATAGAAAATCAAATGGCTTTTTCTCTATTACAAGACAAAAGAAAAAGTAAACCTATTGTTTATGCACAGATTATACTTGCAGTGGCCCCTGCGCTTCTTTTTTTAGGAGCGCTTCTATGGCTTACCCAAAAATCCGAAGAGCGTCCTTCACATCTATCGAAGATGTCTACTCCAAATAAAGCCGCCCTGGTTTTTATAGCAATACTTTCTCTAATTCTTCCTAGGATGCTCTCAGCAAAAAGACCTATCCTCTACCTTGCAATAGAAAAAAGACTAGAAGATTTCCTTTTTTATAATACGCTAAGCCTCACAAAATGGAACCATAGAGATTTAGAGTCAAGATTTTATTGAGACTCTGCAATAAGGCGAAGTTTTTCTTTACGACTGAGCTTTTTAATAAAAGCTTCTTTTTTGGAGGCCTCTGAGCGGTTAGGATGAGATTCTTTAAAAACCACCTTTAAAGGCGCTGACAAAGAAAAAAACTTAGCTCCTTTTTTTCCTTTTTGGTGAGCTTCAAAGCGTTTTTCTAAATTAGTAGAAATGCCTGTATATAAAGACCCAGATACCGTTTCAATAATATAGACTTCCCAAATATCCCCTTCCATCCACTAAAACCCTTTAGCAAAAGGCCAATCTATTCCTTCTTCCATCTTTTGTAGCACCCAAGGCATATCTACACGATCTTTAGGATGTCTTCTTAGCATATTCCAACAAACATACTCTATAGATTTTTTATTTGCAGGCTCTTTCCTGTCCCTATGGGTAGCAATCCCTCGAAACGTTTTTACCTCTTCGCATAAACTCTTAGAAAAGCGCCTAAAAAAGGAGACCCCTATAGACCATACATCCATTTTTGTAGACTCAAAAAGATTAAACTCTCTTCCATAATAAATTCGACTAGCTAACTCAGGAGAGACAAAGGCAGATGTCCCTACATTCTCTTCTAACTGCTTGTAATCGCTCCTTAAGCAAGCATATCCAAAATCTCCAAGCTTTACTTCTAAAAAGCCTCTTTTTTTTGTAAGAAAAATATTCTGCGGCTTTATATCTCGATGAACCCATCCTTTGTGATGCATATAAGCCACAGCTTTAACAGTTTGGTTAAATACAGACTGAAACTCTTCACGCTTAAACGACCTCCAATACTTAGCCATACATCCCAGCTCGCACATCTCAAATAAAATACGAGCCCCCAGATTATCACACCTTACCATGGTCTCTACCTGAATAAATCCTTCTTCCCCTTGAAAAGCCTTTAGAGCACGCAGCTCTCCTTCTCTAACAACCTTAATACCGGCAGAAGCAAAACTCTCCCCTGTCTTCAAGCTATACGCTTTGGTAATGGTTTTTCTACCTGGATCATACGCTTTACCGACTGGGGGTTTGGCTAGACATGCATCACCGAGCTTCTTACGGTTAAAGCAAATAAACCTATCTCCTCTTTCTGTAACAATAAGAGATCTATCTAAAAGTCTTGGGTAATCTTTCCTACTTATATATAAAGGTCTACCTGAACTTTTTGCCTTAGTCATCTTTTGTATTACACTACTCACGCAAAATTCATGAACCTTCCTAAAAAAAGCAAAGGATTCATCTTCTCCTGCTTGGGCCAGATTTTGATCTAAAATAGAGGCTCTTAATAAGCTGCTAGAAAGCACTTTAGTTTCTAGTCCTGTGGCAACATCAAGTAAAATAGAGCCTATTATAAGCGTTGTATTTTTTGTTTTCTCACTAAAGCTAATAATAGCAATGTCTAAAGAAACTTCTCTGCAAACAGGACTTTCTAAAAGCACTCTGATAATTCCTCTCACCTTTTGCCTTAGCAAAGTTTCTGCATTAGGGCCGCAATAAACCACTCTAGATCTAGAATAGGTGAGCACTTGGGACTCAAGATAAAAAAGTGTTTTTTCAAGGTCTTCAAACTGCCTACAAGTCGATGATTCTATAAAAGAACTAGGATACAAGCTGAGGGAAGAAAAGCTACTATTAAGGGATAAAACTCTTGTAATCATAGCTCACAATCCCTTCATAAAATTTCTCATAAAAACACCTTTTTTTAAAGAGACCAATTAATTCCGAGCTTTATCTTTTCTAAAACCCAATGTAAATCCACTCTTTCTGCAGGATTTTTTCTCAGCATGCGCCAAAGAATATATTTTATGGAATTAACTTTAGAAGGTTTTACATCTTCTTCATAAACAGCTATTTTCTCTAAGCTTTGAGTTTGCAAATAAAACTTTTTAGACATCATCCTACAAAAGCTAGCACCGAGAGCCCAAACGTCTCTTTTTGTTACTAAAGAAAGGCTTAGAGGAGCGCTTGCTGCAAGTTCTGGGGATGCATACTCAACCGTTCCCCTTTTTATCCCTGCGGCTTTAGAGTCTGTTTGTAAATATGAAAAGCCAAAATCACCGAGTTTTACCTCTAGAAAGCCTCTTTTTTTAGTAAGGAAAATATTATCAGGCTTTACATCTCCATGAACCCATCCTTCTTGATGCATGTAAGCAAGAGATTTAACAACTTGAGCGAATATCATCGGAATATCCCGCGGAGTAATTGTACCTATAGAATAAGCAGTAGCCATATTACCTAGCTCATACATTTCAAATAAAACACGAGCTCCCCCACTCGGATGCCTCACTAAGATTTTCATCTCAGCAAAGCCCTCTTTCCCTTGAAAAAACTCCATAGCTTTTACTTCGCGACTATTTACTTTTTTTATACCAGCAGAGGCAAACCTCTCTCCTGTTTCTAAGTCGGAAGCTATAGTCATCACTTTAGACTCAAGAGGAATAGGTTGACTGCTTGAATATGATGACAAACAAAGGTCCCCTTGCTTTTTTCTATTAAAACAAATAAATCTCTGCCCTTGCTCTGTAATAAGTAGAGATCTACTTAAATCATTTATGTGTTCCCTAGATCTTAGATAGATAGGCTGATTTACGCCTCTAGCCTGAGCTATATAGAAAGGTAAGCGGTCTACTAAAAAAAGGTGCACTTTCATGAAAAACACCTGATCTACCAACCCCTTTAAATCTAGACTCCTAGACTGTAATTGAAGAGGCAATAAATTTATGACGGCTCTATCTGTTAGTTCTGCAGATAGGATACGCGTTTCCAGGGCTGTAGTAAAATCAAGTATCACACTTTCAAAAACAAAAGTAATTCTTTTGGAAAACAAGCCAGGAGTAATCACGATTCTAGCAATATCTAATAAAATAACCCCTTGAGAAGTAAGCGTATTCATTGGGAGCTCTAAAACCATTCGAATAGCTCCGCGTATCTTCACTCCTAGGGCCAAATCCTCAGCAGCATGACAGGCAAAGAGCATTTTAGACTCAAGACAAAAAAGCATATTCATGTCTTTAATTTTCTTAGGAAGATCCTTAAAAGAAGGTAAGGAAAAAGCAGCAGGATGCGTTTGAAAACGCCCAACCAGTTCTTTTTTATAAGGAATAATTGCACTGTCATTTCCAACCAAACAACAAGAAACAAATCTCATATAATACTCCAAATGAAATTATTTTCATTTATAGTATCACATAAAAAATATAAATGCAATTAACTATAATAAGAAGAATCCAACTGTTCTTGCAAATCAGGGAGATCATCAGGCTCTACCGCTTCAACCGCGTCTTTTCTATCTAGTTTCACCTTAGGCGCAGAAGCTTCCTCTTCTAGGTTCCTTTGCCCCTTTCCTCTTAAATCAAAAACAATCGGAACACCTAAAAACTCATACTGCTCACGGAACTGATTAATAAGATATTTTTTATAACTTTCCAGCATAAGCTCGGGGCCATTGACAAACATCACAAAACGAGGAGGCGCTGAATGCACTTGCGTCATATAATAAACCCGTAGTCTTTTTCCTTGCAGCATCGGAGGATGATACTTTTGAAAAACCTGTTCTATAAATTTATTTAACTGACCCGTTGTAATTCTTTGCTCCATCTGCTCTTTGACTTTACTAATCATAGGAAAAATTTCATGCAAATTACGGCCTGTTGCTGCAGAAGCAAAAATTGTAGGACAGTAACTTACAAAGGAAGCTTCCTGCCTAACACCCTGTAGACAGTGCTCCATACGAAATCCCTTTACGAGATCCCACTTATTAAATAAAAGAATACATCCCTTTCCTAATTCTTCAATTTGATCAGCGATTCTCTTTTCCTGCGCCGTAATTCCTTCATTAGAGTCCATTACTAAAATACATATGTCAGCTCTTGCAATCGCTCTTTCTGTCCTTACTGCAGCAAACTTATCTACTACCTCATGCTCTGCTTTTTTACGCCTAATCCCTGCGGTATCAATTAGGGTAAAAGCTTTGCCCCCCTGTTCTATTTTCGTATCAATACTATCCCTTGTCGTGCCAGCTATAGGGCTGACCACACAACGAGCTTCTTGAAGCAAATAGTTTACCAGAGTAGACTTGCCGACATTAGGACGGCCTATAATAGCGACCTTAATAGAAGAATCCACCTCAGCTTCTTGATCCGGCCATTCTATATTTGCAAAACTACTTTCTAATAACTCTGCTATCTGAAATCCTTGAATAGCTGATACTGGAACAATCTCAGAGATTCCCAAAGAATAAAAAGGATATACGAGGTCTAGATGTAAGTGGTCATCAATTTTATTTACAGCAAGAACCACTCTTTTTTTAGTTTTAAGCAATGTTTTTGCAACAAGATCGTCTAAAAGAGTCACTCCAACTTGTGCATCAACAACCATAACAAGAACATCCGCTTCTTCAATAGCAATCTGCGTCTGCATTCGCACTTCTTCATGGAAAGGAATTTCAGAAATAGGGTCGATTCCACCCGTATCAATAATTTCAAAAGGTTTGCCAAAAAAATCAGCATCCGTATAGAGCCTATCTCTAGTAATTCCCTCGGCTTCATCCACAATAGCGATTCGACGTTTACAAATACGATTAAAAAGAGCCGACTTCCCTACATTGGGGCGACCTATCAGAGCTAACTTTATTTTTTTCATAAAAAACCTAATTTAAGAAATAGAGATTGTAGAAGATTCACGATTAAAAATAAATATTTTTAAAGAAATAACGCATTTTAAACGAAAAATAAAGCATAAAAAATTTTAAAAATCCTTTTCTAGAGAAAAGAATAAGTCGAAAACTTCTGTTTTTGTTAAAGTTTTTACTAGCTCTTGGTCATCAAATCCAACTACGTCGTCCAAAAGACCTTTTTTCTTAAGAATGAGCTCATGAATTTTCTCCTCTATGGTCTTCTTAGTAACAAGTTTAAAAACCTGCACCCCACGACTTTGTCCTATACGATGAACCCTGTCTGTTGCCTGATCTTCTTTAGCCGGATTCCACCATCTATCGTAATGAATCACTACGGATGCACTCGTCAGGTCAATACCAACACCTGCAGCTTGCAAAGAAGCCACAAATACTTCACAATGAGGATCTTCCTGAAATTTCTTTAAGGGAGTCCTCCTATCTCTTGTAGAACCTCTAATTTCTGCAAATCCAATACCTTTTTTTTCTAAATATAATTTAATAATATCCATCATGTGCAAGTACTGAGTAAATACAACCACTTTCTGATGACTTTGCCTCGCTTCTTCTAAAAGTTCTACAAATAAATCCCATTTACCAGAAGAATGCGTTTCAAAGTTCACAACATCTCCATCCACTATAGAGGGATGATCACAAACCTGCTTTAATTTAGAAAAAAGGGCAAAAATGTGTAGAGCCCCTTTTCCCTCTCCCATTTCCTTTTTCACTTGTTCCTTATACAAGTAAAAAAGTTCCTGATAGATTTTTCTTTGTTCTTCAGACAGATCACAATAAGCAATCTCTTCTGTTTTCTCAGGAAGCTCTAAAAGAACTTCTGTTTTTTTCCTTCGTAAAATAAAAGGATGCAAAACTTTAGAAAGATATTGTCTTTTCCCCTCATCCTTCTCTTTTTCTATCGGAACCGCAAAGTTTTCTTTAAAGTAAGCGTCTGAAGGTAAATAAGTGGGTAAAATAAGGTCAAAAAGAGCCTTTAAATCCATAAGACGATTTTCTATGGGCGTTCCCGTTAATCCAAGAGTCATCTCTGCTTGCAAGGATTTTAAAGCTCTATGGATTTGTGACTTGGCATTTTTAGCATTTTGCACTTCGTCATAAACAGCAATCGAAAAAGAAATGTCAGATAATTTTTCTCTTTCTGTTCTTACAATCCCATAGGAAGTAAGTAAAAGATCATAGGAATCTACAGGCTGTTTTACTCGTCTATTTTGACCGTAAAAGACAAAGACCCTTAAATCCGGCAAAAACCTCTTTAAAAGCTCTTCCCAGTGATAAATCACAGAAGTTGGACAAACAACAAGGAAAGGTTTATCTTCCTTTTTCAAAGAAAAAGCTCCTGCCATGAGTCCCATAGCCTGGTGTGTTTTTCCAAGCCCCATCTCATCACATAAAAGCCCTGATAGGCCGTAGCTATATAAAAACCAGAGCCACTTAAGTCCTGTCTCTTGATAGCCCCTTAATGTGCTTTTTAGAGCTTTGGTATCTAGAGGTAGAAAACCTTGAAAGGAAGAAAAACTATAGAAAGATTCTCTTGTTTGCACATCCCTCACATCTTCTCCCTCTGGAAGCGCAATAACCTCTGAAGACTGCAACCTGATCCACTCTAAGGCGTTAAGACGAACTGTTTTATCTGCCTGGTCCCATCTTTTCTTAGAAAGAGTTTTAATCCAGTGAAATCTTCCCTTAGAAAGATCTAAAAGCCCCGCTTTAGAAAATAAAAAGCGCCTTCCTTCTTGATAGCCCTTCCAAATATCTAAAACAGAGACTTCCCCTTCCTCTGTTTTATATTTAAGATCTAAAACCCACTGACCTGACTTTGCATACTCTACTCTTGACATGCTATCAAGATGTAACGAGATCTGCCTTGGCTCTATAAGACAAGGATCCATTTCAGAAATCCACGGGCCAATTTCTTTAATATGTGAAAAAAAGACACTCACCTCTTTAGGTGATAGAATTTTTTCTTGCAGGTAATTTACTAAAGAAAGGGGCAAACAGTTAATCCTTGAAAAGCCTTCTCCTTTTACATAAATATACTCAAAATAAAATCGTTTATCCTTATCTTGGTAGGGAGCGTAAAAAGTAAATATCGGCTTTATATGTACATTTTCTCGGTCTAAAAAAACTTTAAACTGCACTTTTTCTACAGGGGATGTCTTACTAAAAAAATGAGGCAAAAACTCGAGTTCCTTATAATGCCTGCGCAAAAACAAAGGGATGTCCTCCTTAGCTACGCGAAGCCCTGCCCAAATAGCAGGCGTAACCCCCTCTTGTCTTTTTGGGAAAAAACCCCTTCCTTCAAGAAAAATCCATACACCAAAGTCAAGTATGGATGCATCCTCTGCAAGATCGACTTGAGAAGAAAAAAGCACCCCGCCATCCTCTTCAATTTGAAAAGTCACATTAGACTCTAAACTTGTTCGATAAACTTGAAATCCTTCTATTTCATTTAGCCACCTTTTATGGCTTTCAATAAAATCAGGCACTTCATGAAAAGGCACTATTGTTTTTACTTGAGTAAATAAAGAAGGACTTACATAAAAAAAACCTTGCCCAGGTAAGTAAGCCCAATGCTTAAATAAAGTGGCATGAGGGGCTAGTAGATCTCCCAAAGTAAAAAGAAATACCTCTATCTGTAAAGACCTTTCAAGAGTAAATGACAAATTATACTGCAAAGAAGCCAATTCTTCATGGATAGTCTCTTTAAGATGTTTTTTTAAAAAAGCGGAGTACTTATTTAAAAAAGCGTCTACTTCCTTTTTTTCTATTTTTTCTCTTTGCAAAATAGGATCTGATTCTTGACTAAAGAATCCTTTCCCAGGAACAAATAACCAAGACCCCAAGAGAGTCCCCGAAAGATCTTCCCCCCTTCCCTCTTCCCTTAAAAAACGCAAAGAAAACTCTTGCTTTTCTTCCTCATACACCACTTTTTCTACAGCAAATTCTTTCTTATCATACACAGATAAAGAAGATTTCACACTGCGAAGCGTCGGTATAAGTTCTAGTAGTTCAGCTTCTTCTATAAAAAATACGCACTCTATATCCGCAAAACGGCACCGAATTTGAGAGGGAATCTTTTCCTTAGGAGAAAACTCTAAAAAATAAGGTTCTCCGGCTTCTTGTAAAGCAAATAACCATTTTGCCAAATCAGCCCAAAAAGAAAGCTCATAAGCGAGCCTCTTTCCTGGCTGTCCCCTCTTCCAGCAAAGAAGCTCTTCTTCACTAAGATTAGAAAATTTTAAAGAGGTTTCCTCCGTTTCTAGAAAACGCTGCTCCAACATCTCTGTAAGCTTCTGCTTCCCCTTATCTGTTAAGGCTTTTAAAGAAACTTTAACCTCATCTTCTAGTGAATGCGCTTCCCATTTTCTATCACTGCATTTATATAAAGTATCAACCCTATACCCATATTTTTCGCTTGCCAAAAAAGTAAGAACTCCCCAAAAAGAGTCTCTAAACCTCTTGTGCAAAGGGGTTCTATCCCCTTTGAAAAGAGATAGATAAGCTGCCGTAATATGCAAACAAGGAACCTTATTAGAGCAAGAGCAAAAAGCATCTAAGACTCGACCTTCGTCATCTACTTGAAGAAAAGGCCAAAAAATCTCTTTATCTTTTTGTATTACTACTTCAAGTTGGTATGTTCCCTCAGAAAATAGAGTAGACTTGACACAGCCGCGAGATAAAATCTTTTTTCCTAAAGAAAGATCTTTCTCATCAAAAGAAATCTGTCGCATGAATACTCTCATTTAATTTAGCGAAATAGCTTACTCTTTTCAAAAAGCTTTATCAAGACTTAATTTACTCTGCAAAAACATCTTACTCTAGTCGCAACCTAATGAAGCTAACCATTTTAGACAAGTTAAAACAAAAATAGAAAAACAGATTCTATTTTTCACGCCAAATATGCTGCCAAAGAGTTAAAGCCTTTTCCTGTTCAGGGAAAAGAATACTTCTTTCTTCTCCGGTCTTTATATCACGCAAGGTAACCTCTAAAGATTCTTTTTCCGGATTATAGTCCATCCTACTTAACGTGTGATTTAGATTACCGCCCATAAAAAAAACCACATCAGCCGGTAGATCTTTAGTGGAAAAAATAACACTTTGAGAAGGATCAGGAAAAGACACAGAAAAAACCCCTCCTCCATGAGCTCCTAGACTTTGGGTAATAATACAGCGGACATCTGCAGGAACCTCTACTTTGGCTCCTTTACAAAGAGCCTTAATATTCCTTCTTATTAAGAAGTTATAGTCATCATATTTTGTTCCCTCAGGGCTAAGAAGAGGCGTAACGGCCCTATAACCAATCGGCTGCGCTGGCCTAGTCGCCTCTTCCATATGCAGGACATACTCTCCTTCTATCTTCGCCTGCCCCCTTACCCTATCAAATGGGCGCAAAGTGTCATAAGCTATTATATTCTCCCCTTCAGGATCACCTAAAATCTGAAAAAAAAGCTGAGAAAATCCTCTTCTTCCCATCCCTTCTTCAATAGTTGACTTTACCGAAGGAGGCGGTGAAGCGCCTAAGTCTCCTTCTTGCAAAGCCAAACTACCAGCCCTGGCACGTCCAATGATGGGGCTTGGGCTATTAATACCACGAGAAATCGATTCTGGACTACTTGATTGACCTCCTAAAAATCTCTTTCCCACCTCTTGCACTTTATTATCACCATCTTCCCTGGGAGACACCTCTGGAGAGCTCGCTGGGGACCCAGGAGTAACCCCTTGAATATTAACTGGTTCCACGAAAACCTCATTTATATAGAAATTACAAAACAACCAAATACAAAATATTTAATATGTAATTTTTATTTAAACAAATAGAACATAATAATTCAATAAGATGCGTAAAATAATTATTTAGAAATTAAATGGTAATTAGAAAAATAAACTATCGACAAAAACTTTATATCTCTCCTTTAAAGACAAAAGAAGCAGGGCCAATAATCTCAATGCCATCGACCAAAGAACTTAACATAGAACAAGTAACGGATTCGCCTGATAAGGGGATTATCTCCAAAGAGCCACAAGATCTATTTTGCTGAAAAAAAACAAAAGAAGCCGCAACAGCTCCGGTCCCACAGGCAAGAGTTTCCCCTTCCACACCTCTTTCGTAAGTCCTAATACGAAGGGATCTTTGAGAGCTTACCTGGATAAAATTGACATTCACTCCATAAGGAGAAAAAAAAGGATGTCTGCGAATAGCCCTTCCTAGTTCCTGTACAGGAATCGTGTCTATATCCTTTACAAAGATCATGGCGTGGGGAACTCCACTATCTACTACAGTTATTTCCCCTTCAAATACATCCTCTAGCACAACTTTAGGGTGGAGTATTTTGGGTATAGGAAACTGCACGGCCACCCTATTTTCTATAACTCGACAAGAAAAAATACCACTTTCAGTTTCTATAGCAAAACAATCTTTAAAAAAATCCAAACCATTTAAATATAGGGTAATACACCGAAGAGCATTTCCACACATAGAAGCCTCAAGCCCATCTAAATTAAAGATGCGCATGCGGAAATCTGCAAAAGAAGAGTTTTGTAAAAGAACAAGGCCATCTGCTCCAATTCCAAATTTGCGAGAGCATAGTTTTTCTATAAAACTCTTATTTTCTAGAGGGAAGCTGCCGTCTCTATCATCTATTATGATGAAGTCATTACCGGCAGCTTGATATTTAGAAAAAAACAAAGGTTATGCAAGCTCCTGATAACTCGTAATAATCTTATCGAGGAGTCCAAATTCCAAGGCCTCTTGAGCGCTCATCCAAGCATCTCTATCTATTGCCTTATCTACCGTCTTATAGTCTTTGCCGGTAGCATCAACATAAACTTGAACTATACCTTGACGCGTTTTAAGCATTTCTTTTGCCTGTATATCAAGGTCCGTTGCCTGTCCACGAATAAGCCCATGAATAGAAGGTTGATGGATCATAATACGAGAATTCTTTGTAGCAAATCGTCTACCTGGAGCTGCAGCTAAACTAAGTACAGACCCCATAGAGGCAGCTAAACCCGTTACTAAAGTTGTTACAGGAGATGTGATTAATTTAATTTGATCCCAAATTGCAAATCCAGAATCTACAGATCCGCCAGGAGAATTAATCACAAATAAAATAGGCTTACCTGGGTCTACTATTTCTAAATACCACAATTTACGAATAATATCCCTAGCACTGTCTCCATCCACCGCATCGGAAAGAAAAATACGACGTGATTTTAAAAGGACCTCGTCTATTTTTTCATCAACTCCGGCTTTCTTTTTTTCTTTTTCAGACTCTTCTTCTAAAAACATAAACATCCCTTTTTAATTATTTCTAATCTATTATCAATTCTGGATAAAGAGGAAACTCAGAAAGAAGATCTTTCCCTCTTCTTTTCACTTCCACAAGAATCTCCGGCTCTACAAAGACTTTTGCTCGGCTGACCTCTCCCTCTTTTTCTCCTAAAACAGGCTTACAAGATTTTAACAGAATATAAAGACAATCAGCAATCTCTTCCATTTCTTTTTCTTTCATACCTAAAGTAGTAAGGGCTGCAGTGCCAAGGCGAATCCCTGACGTATACCAAGGACCATTTACATCAAAAGGAATAGCATTGCGGTTTACCGTAAAGAAGCACTCAGAAAGAGCACTTTCTGCCTGCCTTCCTGTAAGCCCAAAGCTTTTTGCCACATCGACAACTAATAAGTGGTTATCCGTTCCATCGGTTGTCAGCTTGACTCCCTTTTGCATTAACGCCGTAGCCAAAGCTTTAGTATTAGCCACTATCTGCCTTGCATACCCTTGAAAAGACTCCGTTGCAGCTTCTTTAAAAGCAATAGCCTTAGCAGCAATTACGTGAGGCAACGGCCCTCCAAGGACAAGAGGACAACCTTTATCCACGACATCCTTAAAAGGATTTTTACATAAAATAAAACCACCTCTTGGTCCTCTTAAGGTCTTATGCGTTGTAGAAGTCACAATATCAGCAAAAGGTACCGGATCAAACTCTCCTTGCATAACCTTGCCAGCAACAAGTCCTGCAAAATGAGCCATATCTACTAGTAAAACAGCACCTACACTGTCAGCAATTTCCTTCATTTTAGCAAAATTTAGTAACCTTGGATAAGAAGAGTAGCCCGCCACAAGAATAAGGGGCTTCTCTTTTTTCACCTGCACCTGTAAAGCTGCATAATCAATAAGTCCCGTAGTTCGATCTACCTCATAAGGAACAGACTGCATCATTTTAGAAGAAATATTATGACGATATCCGTGTGTTAAATGCCCTCCGGATCCTAAAGCAAGACCCATCATTTTTTGATTTACAAGAGCTTGACGAATCACCTCATACTCTTCTACAGAGATCTCATCGACCGTTTTTTTGGAGATCTTTTCTAACTCTTTATTTTGTACTTTTTCTACTAAAATAGCCCAAAAAGCTAATAAATTGGCATCAATTCCCGAATGAGGCTGCACATACGCATGCTCTGCGCCAAAAAGATTTTTCAACTCGTTCACGGCAGAAAGTTCAATGGCATCCACATTTTCACACCCAGCATAAAACCTTCTTCCAGGAAATCCTTCACAATATTTATCGGTAAGCAAGTTTCCCATAGCAAGCTGCACAGCTAAAGAAGAATAATTTTCTGATGCTATAAGCTTTAGGTGAGATCTTTGATCCCTTAGCTCCTGTACAATCTTTTCTGCAATAAGAGGATTTGCCTCACTGATATGGTCTAAAGAGGCTAAATAAGCAATCGCTGCTTTGGACTGGCTCCCCTCCGGGACCCGTGAAAAATATTTCTTCAAATAAGACATGCTCCCCTCCCCTTTTTCTAATGAAATCCCATTGTGTCAGAAAGAGATTATCTCGTCGACTATTTAGAAAAAATAGGAAGCTAAACCTTCGATCTTTTTTTAAGGTTCTTCTAAAAGCAGAACCCACAAAGGAACTATTTTACAAGGAAGTGTCGATATATTTTTTACTATCGTTTTCACCACAATAAACGCTTCTGCTTTCGGAAACATAATCTTAGCCTCTTCAATTGCTCGAAGCTCTCTATCAAACACCTTAGAATCTTCTAAATTCCCAACTACTACCTGCCATATTTGGGTAATAGCATTCCCTTCTCTTACGATAAAATCAATTTCACCCTCCTGACTCCAATAAAAAATGTTATCTCCAAATCGTCTCCTTAAACTGTGATAGACTAAAGATTCCGTTAAATGCCCCTCATCAGCAGAGTGAGCTAAACTTACAGCGTTACGCAAACCCAAGTCCATTGCATATACTTTTCGAGGATGTCTCTGCCTTATTGAGGCCTTAAGACTAAAAAATGGAACAGCCTCTATCATAAAAGCCTCTTGAAGATACTGGAAATAACTTGCAGCTGCATCAATGGAAACCTGAAACACAGCAGAAATCCTTTGAAAGGAAATAAGATTTCCTGTTTGTGTTAATAAATGAGCAGCTAAATTACGCAATAAAACAGGGTCGCGTATGCTATATCGCAAAACAATGTCTTTGTACAAAATGTCACTGAAATACTCAGCAAGGATATGTCGCTTATGCTCAAAATCCCCTGCAAGAGTTACAGCAGGAAATCCTCCCCATTGCTCATAATCATTAAGGGCTTGCTTAACTATTGCAGGAGCCCTCATAGGCAAACGATGCTTTGGTGCCTTAATTTGGCGAAATTCCAAATATTCTGCAAAATTTAAAGGAGTTATTTCAAAAGAAAGATGACGCCCCGTAAGCAGCGTGGCAATCTCTCTAGACATAAGTTTCGCTGAAGATCCTGTTATAAAAATTTTAACATCTTCAGTTTCGCTTCTTGCGCGCACCCATCTCTCCCATTCCGGAATGTTGTGTACTTCATCTAAAAATAAAAAAACTCTACCTTCCGGAAAAATATTCTCACGGTAGCTGTCGTACATTTCATCTAATCCCTTCAAATTTAAAAAGGGAATTAACTGTGGTTCTTCAAAATTCAGATGTAACATGGCTTGCTGCGCAACACCCTCCTTCTCTAAAGCATCCATGATTTGGTACAGGATCGTGCTTTTTCCACTTCGTCTAGGCCCTATTAAAACAAGAATTTCCTGGGTATGAACGTAAGGCAAAATCTCAGCCGTCTTCGCTCGTAAAACACCGCTCTTAAGGAGATTTGACCCCCATCGGTTCCATTTATAAAGAATTTCAATCACAGAAGTTTGTCCGTTATAACCTTTGAATATACCATACATATAACCGATATAACCGTTAAAGTCAATACCAGCCCTCCAAAATACAGCAAAAAACCAATCAACTAAAAGCCCAGACTATAATCCTACTTTTTTTTTGACCTTGAGCCATTTCTATCGTTGTAACAAGACTCCCCCCTACATTTTCAAGTCCCGCATATATTGCAGGCAGATGATCTGCTTTAGCTACAAGAGCAGAAAAAAAGCGACACTTATTTTTAAACAGGGAGCTTTCTTCTATCATACGTCGGATAAATGACACTTCTCCACCAGGGCACCAAAGCTCTGAGCTCTTACCTCCAAAATTCAATACATTTGTTTTAATGCCCAAATTTTTCCATTTTCGCTGAGTCCCTTTTTTAGCTTCCTCAAAGGATGAATGGAAAGGGGGGTTACAAATAACCATGTCAAAATGATCTTCTTCTCTTATAACTCCCTTAAATATATTAACAGCATTAGTTTGAGTCCTGAAAGAGATCACTTCCTCCATATGATTTAATTGCACTATCTTCTTAGCTGATGCTAAGGCTCCCTCATCTATATCTACCCCTACAAAGCTCCATCCATATTCCTTATTGCCAATAAGAGGATAAATGCAGTTGGCTCCCACGCCAATATCTAAAACACGCAAAGAACTCCCTGTAGGAATATTTCCCTTACTGTAATCACCCAAAAAATCTGCTATGTAATGAATATAATCCGCCCTTCCTGGAATCGGAGGGCAAAGATAACCTTCCGGGATATCCCATAAAACCCCATAAAAATGGAGTAGTATCGCTCTATTTAAAGCTTTAACAGCTTTGGGATCCGAAAAATCAATAGATTCTTCTTTAAACCTATTAAGCAATATAAATGTTTGAAGAGTAGGGAAACTGTCAACAAGAGCCCTAAAGTTATAGCGTCCTCTATGTTTATTACGTGGATGTAAAGGTTTTTCTAAATCTTTATCCATCACCCCATCACCTCCTTAAAAAAGCCTGTTTCTCCACTCAATCTCTATAAAATTTCCCAGATACTACCACACTATCCACAAAAATGTAATTCTTTAAACCTCCCAATAGAAGCCCACATAGCACACCTATTCTAGATAGTTGAAAAAGAGAGCTCTTAGAGCAATTTAAAAACTACTTTTTATTAATTCGCCTATAGAAAGCCTTCTCTGTAATAGGGCCTTGAAATACAGGTCTAATACCCGAAGGGAACTCTGAAAATAAAGAAAAAAAACCTTCAACAGTGGAAGGACTTGTGAAAATAATTTCTTCAATATTTTCTAAGGAAGGAGGCTCTCCTTGCGGCTGAATCTCCGTATCATACAAATCTAAAACATAAGAAGTAGCTAAGGCCTCTATAAGGTAAGAAGAAAGCAAAGGTCTTGCTAAAGAAGATCTTGGATAAAAAACAGCTTGCTTTTCTAAGGAAATCTCCTTTAACAGATCAATCATACCTTCTTGCGTATTTGGAAAAGCTTCTAAAGTAGAATCTACTCCATGTTCCTTAAGAGCTTTTGTAGTAGAAGGTCCTATAGAAACACATTTCCCCGCAAGTAGTTCCCCAGGAGATAGCGAAAGTTCTTTTGCTAAAGAAAATAAAATATGAACGGCATTTTTACTTGTAAAAAGACAAAGAAAATAGCTAGATAATTGCATTAGAGCTCTTTGCACTTCTAGGTCTTGACTGCTTTTTGGAATAAGTCGGATAATAGGATAGTGGATAAGGGGTTTATTATGAACAAAACAAGAAGGATCTGTCCCTAAATAAAGCGCTTTTTTCATAAAAAAAATCGATTTAAAGGGGCAAAAAGAGCTTTCATTTCATGATCATCTTCTTTTGCTACTACGGCAAGGCTTCCCTGTCTTGCTGCACCTCTTCCAGGTAAAAGCATAGTCTCTCTCTGAATTTGCAATCTAATAAGCGCTGCTTTAGCTATTACAAGAGCATCGACAACTCCACTATCTAAAAGCTCTAGTCTTTTTTCTATAGTTCCTCGAATATCTACAGGGACTAAATCATCTCTAAAAGCTCTTATGTTTTCTATGCGGCGTAATGAAGAAGTTCCGACTTTAGCATTTTTTTGTAAAGACTCTCTATCCTCTGCCGTGCGAAAGACTAAAACATCTGAAGGGTCTACCCCTTTGGTATATGCTATAGTAGCAAGTCCACTAGGAAGCTCATCGGGAAGATCTTTTGCTGAATGAATGCCTATTCGGCAAACTCCTTTTAGCACCGCTTCATCAATCTCTTTAGTAAAAAAATCTGTCCCCTCTTGCGTAAGAAGAGAAGTTGCCTGATCTGCATCCCCTGTTGTCATAAAAAACGTAGGGGTAAATTTCACCTGAGAATCTACTTGTCTTAATTCTAAAAGCACCTCTTGCACCTGAGCTCTAGAAAGTCTAGAGGCTCTTGCTGCAACAGAAATGGTTTTAGGTAATAAGATCATGAATTGCCTCTTCTACTGTTTCAACTCCTTTTAACAAGATTTTCTGTTTTAAATCAACAGAAATGGCTCCCATACACTTTTTGGGAAGGATACACCTTTTAAAACCAAGATGCACAGCCTCTTTTATTCTAGCCTCTGCCTTAGCAACGCTTCTCACTTCTCCCCCAAGACCTACTTCTCCAAAAATAACAGTGTCTGGGTCTATAATACGATTACAAAAAGAAGAAATAATTGCGGCAGATAGCCCTAAATCTATAGCTGGCTCGTAGATTTTGACTCCTCCTGCAATAGAAACAAACACATCGCAGTGATGAATTTGATACCCAACCTTTTTTTCTAAAACAGCAAGTAAAAGAGATAGTCTATTGGAGTCTATTCCTGCAGACTTTCTTGTTGCTGTTTGGAAAACAGAAGGAGCTACTAAAGATTGCGCTTCAATAAGAATAGCTCTAGACCCCTCTAAAGAAGGAATAATTACAGAACCTGTAGACTCCCTTCTCCTTTCTTGCAAGAAAAAATGAGACGGGTTGGTTACTTCTGTTAACCCTGCCGCATTCATCTGAAATAGTACGATTTCATCCGTAGGACCAAACCTGTTTTTGACACCCCTTAAGACACGATATCCCTGATGGCGATCCCCTTCAAAATCTAATACCACATCTACAATGTGCTCTAATACTCTAGGGCCTGCAATCTCTCCTGATTTTGTCACGTGTCCTACTAAAAAAGTAGCCATTCCAAGACGCTTAGATAGGTGCATAAATTCCATAGCAAGCTCTCTTACCTGAGAAACACTCCCCGGAGAAGACGAAATCTCTGCTTTATAGAGAATCTGTATAGAGTCCACAATAAGAACTTCTGGCTTTAACTTTTCAATTTCTGCTTTAACATAAGCAAAATTCGTTTCGCTTAAAATAAAGAGCTTCTCATGTTGCACACCTAGACGTTTTGCTCTAAGGGCAGTTTGCTCTACCGACTCTTCTCCTGCGACATAAAGAACTACCCTACCTTGCGTAGCAATAGTCTCTGCCATCTGTAAAAGAAGCGTCGACTTACCAATACCAGGGTCTCCGGCTATAAGAGATAAAGAACCAGGAACAATTCCTCCGCCAAGCAACTTATCAAAATCTTGCATTCCTGTTAAAACTCGTTTTAACGGAACAATTTGCACCTCTGATATACGAAGAGGCCTTGGTTTTTCTTGCACTTCTACCGTAAAGCGAGATGTTGACTCTTCTATTTGGACCTCTTCTTCAAAGGTATTCCACTTCTGACAAGCAGAGCAACTGCCAGCCCATTTGAGCTGAATATGACCACATTCTCTGCAGGCCCAAAGAGTTTTGGTTTTAGCCATTTTTTTGCTCCTGAATTTTAGATAAAGCCTTTTCTGCAGCTTTTTGCTCAGCTTCTTTTTTAGATGAGCCTGTCCCTGTTCCTAAAAGTTCTTCGTCTAAAAACACACCCAGCTCAAAGATTTTATTATGATCCGGTCCCTGTTCATTAAGCACCTTATAAAAAGGCAGCGTTTGGTGTGTCCTTTGAAAATAATCTTGGAGATCGGCCTTCCAATTACGTAGAGGTTTCTGTAAAGAATTTTCCACCTCTTCTCCGAAAGAAGACCAAAAAAATGTTTTCACAACATCCATCCCCCCGTCTAAGTACAAAGAAGCTAAAAGAGCCTCAAAAAGATCTGCCTGAATAGATTCCTTAGCATGCCCCAGATGCATGCGCTCCCCCTTCCCAAGAAGAATAAATTCCGCTAAAGATAATTTCCTTGTAAACTGAGCGCACATAGCAGCTTCCACAAGATTCGCTCTTAAATACGACAGCTGTCCTTCTGACTCTTCAGGATATCTCTCATAAAGGTATTCTGAAATAAGCATTCCAAGAATAGAGTCCCCTAAAAACTCTAACCTTTCGTTATGATGACTCACTAAAGCTCTGTTTTCATTAAAAAACGAACGATGAATAAAGGCTAGAGTCAATTGTTTTTTATCTTTAAAAACATGCCCCAGCTTTTCTTCGATAAACGGCAAATTTTGTAAAAGTTTTTGGTAAGGATCTAACATAATACGAAAATATCTCTTGGTAAATTCAAGCCTCAATGCTAATCTATTGGCAAAAAAAAAGCATTTTTTATTTCTTTATCTTCGATTAGGCGCTTATTTATGGTCAAAGGCAATTTTTATTTTAATAAATTAAAAAGACCCTATATCTTCCCTATCATTGAACAGAAGCTTTCTGAGGTAAAACTCCTTTATCCCGATGTCGATATCATTAATATGGGAATAGGCGATATAGCACTTCCCCTAGCTCCTTCCATTAGTAAAGCCATTACGCTTGCCGTAGAAGAAATGAAGGAACCTTTTTCGCTATATGGATATGGACCTTCTGAAGGCTACAGCTTTCTTCGCGAAGCGATTAAAGAAAATTCTTATAAAGACCTGCCAGTTACCTCAGATGAGGTTTTTATATCCGATGGCATTAACACCGACATTGTAAATATTTTAGATCTCTTCCATAACTCCTGCTCCGTTGCCATCCCAAACCCCGCATACCCCGCTTATCTAGACTCTAATATACTAGACGGGAGACATAACCGTATCTATGTTATGCCTTGCACTAAAGAGACCGGTTTTGTCCCCGAAAATCCCTCCTCACACTGCGATATTATATATCTATGCTCCCCTCATAATCCAACAGGCGTTGCCATGACGAGAGATCAGCTCAAAAAGTTTATAGATTACGCTATAAAAGAAAACTCTATTATTCTTTTTGACAATGCTTACGATGCTTTTGTGACCTCAAAAGATGTCCCTCAAAGTATTTACGAAATCCCAGGAGCTGAAAAGGTAGCGATTGAGTTTAAAAGTTTTTCTAAATCAGCCGGATTCACTGGACTTCGCTGCTCTTATCTTATTCTCCCCAAGGGTATTCAAGTAGAAATACATAAGAAAAAACACTCTCTGCACGCCCTCTGGAAAAAAAGACAATCCATAAAATTTAACGGTGTCTCTTATCCTATTCAAAGAGGCGCTGCCGCCACCTTTTCTCCTCTAGGGAAAAAAGAAACAAAAGATCAAGTACAATTCTACCTATCTCAAGCAAGACAACTAAAAGAGGGCCTTGAAAAAGCTGGACAAATCTGCTATGGAGGAATAGACTCTCCTTATATTTGGTGGCAAACGCCAAAGGGGACAAGCTCCTGGGAATTCTTTGATTTACTTCTTCATAAGTGTCAAATAATAGCAATTCCGGGGTGTGGATTTGGAAAGTATGGGGAGGGTTATGTCAGACTTTCAGGATTTAGCCTCCAAAAAAAAACAACAAAAGCTTTAGAGCGCATTCAACAACTGGTGTAATATGAAATTTTCCCTGTCGGATTCATTTAGAAATTTCTTTTTAAAAAATGGAACCTTAGAGCTCGAAGAGATTCTTTCTTTAGAAGAAGCCGACCTTCTTTTAAATCTTATCACTCAAAAGAATACTACTTCTCCCTATATAGAGCTCGAAGCTGCTGGAAGAGATCTTTGGAGATCTAATGACGAGATTAAAAAAATTCTAATCAAATCCCGCATTGGAGAAATTGCCGCCTTTTTATATAAAAAAAGACCTATTAGATTAGGTTTTACACAAACAATCATCCCTCAGTTGAAAAATACATTTCCTTTTTCTACAAACCACTCCCTGTTAGAAATAAGTAGCATGGATCCTGTTTTAGGAGGAGTATTCTTATGTCTTGGCAACTCTCAAGAAATACAAAGCAAGGAACTTCCTGACTTTAAAAACCAAACAAAAGGTAGCGCTATTTTCTTTTCTGCTAAATATCCAATTCCTTTTGAGGATCTCATCCTAGAGCAAGGCCTTCAGGGCATGTTAATTTCTTTTGCTCCCGTAAAAATCCGCTATACGCTCCAACCCCTAGACAAATTCACGCATTTTTTAAAAAAATCAGGATACACTTTTGGCGATCTTATCGAAGAAAAAGATGCCCCCTTCCTGTATCATTAAAAGGTGAAAGATGCAAAAATTCGTCTTCAAACCATACAGTCCTATTTTCCCAGAGCTTTTTCTCAAAGAAAAAAGGAGAATAGAGGGCCATTTACAAACAGCTTTAGCAATAGAGCATGTAGGAAGCACTGCTGTTGAATATTTGGGAGGCAAAGGAATCATTGATATTGTTATAGCTTGTAAACAAGAAGAAATGAGCATCCTATCAAAACAGCTTCAGGATCTAGGCTATGAGTTTAGAGAAACCTTTAGCACCGCTGATCGCTTGTATTTTATCACATACCTGCCAGATCCTGAAGAAGAGCAAAGAAGATATCACGTACATTTAACGTACTTAGAAAGTAACGACTATAAAGGCCTTCTTGAATTTAGAAATTACCTTAGAGCCAATCCTCTTATGGCTCAAGAATATGCTGAAATAAAAAAAAATGCAGCTTTAACGGCGAATCAAGATGGCAAAAAATATCGAGAACTTAAAGATCCTATGTTCAAAAAAGTACAATCATTACTAGAAAAGCCATAAGAACATTACAAACTTTTTAAGTAGAACAATATTCAAGATATTTAGTACGCTCAAGACTGCAAATTACTTCCCTAAAAGGACTTTCTTGTCATGAAAAATACATCCATCTTTTTTTGCCTTACCCTCTTTGTATTTTCCTACATTGATGCTTCCCCCTCCGTCGTTATCGTAGGAGGAGGCCCTACCGGCCTTGCCTCTGCTATACAAGCTCACCTTTTAGAAGCTGAAGTAACTGTAATAGAAAAACGAAATGTCTATACCAGAAAAAATCTTCTTTTTTTGCATGAATCTTCCTTAAGTCTTCTAGAAAAGTGGCAAATTGAAGTTCCTGGCATGCTTATTCTAGATCTGAAAGGTCAAAGAAAAGGATTTGTCTTAATTAAATATTTAGAGGAAGCTCTTGCTCAAAAAGCAAGAGAGCTTGGAATCACTTTCCTCGAAGGAGAATTTGAAAATTTTGTAACAAATGAAAAAGCCTTATCTATCTTTACTTCTCAAGAGAGAATCCTTTTACCCTACGATGTAGCTATTGGCGCCGATGGAATACACAGCAGTGTGAGAGAAAAGCTTGGCATTGATTGCTTCTTACAAGGAGAAGCTATCGGAGCCATGGCCGTTATTCCAGGAATCCATCCTCCTGGCAAAGTCGATGTCGAAAGAAAAGACACAAGCGATTTTTTTGCTAAAAACATCCAAACTCCCTCTACGAATATTATCCTAACACAAAACCACCCCGATACACCTATTTCTCAACTTTCTCAAAAAGAGCTAGTTAATTTATGTCTTATGGCTAATTGGAATGAGGAAGCATCTCTTTTAGAGCGGGACATTCTTTTACTCATTGACAATATTCCTATTAGACTTCAACAAGCGGCTAGATTCTCTGACAAAAATCAAGGGGTTCTCCTTTTAGGAGACGCAGCTGGCTGCACGAGTTTCTTTGAAGGTCAGGGCGTGAATACAGCTATGGCAACATCTGAATTTATAGCCGATTTCATCAAAAATTTTGAAAGCAATCCGGAGTTTGCTTATGCAAACTTTGAACAGTTAATGCAAGAAACGATTGGATCTGTCATTCAAAAAAATCAATATTTATTTCATTGACTTGCAGCAAACATATTAAGCAAATCTTGCCAAAGCCTAAGAGCCCCCATCTATGGTAAAAAGAGTTCCGTTAATATGTTTAGCTTTAGGAGAACAAGTCCAAAGTACTGCTTCTGCAATATCTTGAGGTTCTGCTATTTTCTTTAAAGGATTTTTTTCTTTTAACTCCATCAGCATCTCATCAGAAAAAATTCGCCTTATCATAGGAGTTTCAACAGCTCCAGGATTAATAGCATTAATACGAATGCCATACGGCCCATATTCAACAGCTGCAATTCTAGTAAGAGCTTCTACAGCGGCTTTACTAGCTGTATACATACTTGTAGTAGGCTCGCTAAGTTTGGTAAGATTCGTTGAGATATTAATAATAACTCCCGCTCCATTTTGGATCATAGCCGGAATTTCATATTTCATACAAAGCCAAAGACCTTTAAGATTAGTATTCATTAAAGCGTCCCACTCTTCTTCTTTTACATCAGCAAGGGATATAAGCGTCCCCTCAATCCCAGCATTATTCAAAGCATAGTCAAGCCTCCCGAAATGTTTTTGTGTTGTCTCAACAAGAGACTTAACAGCTTTTGCTTCAGAAATATCCGCTTTTAGAAAAAGAGCCTCCCCTCCTTTATCAGAAATTTCTTCTACCAAAAGATTCCCTACCTTTTCATTGCGACCAACTGCTACAACCTTCACTCCGTGCTGAGCAAAGAGTAAAGCTGTTGCGTGCCCTATACCAGATGTAGCTCCTGTAATCATTATAACCTTTCCCTTCATAAAATCCTCCCATCTCTAATTTTACTATTTTATGCCACAGTCTCGAAAGCAGAGTCCTGGGAAAATACAACATCGAGACCCTCTTAATGACTTTTTAAGCTAACTGCAAAAAAATATTCCTCTTTTCTATAAAACTCAGTCCTGAAATACTTCCTTCTTTGCTAAAACAAACATTAACGCGGTAAAAAAATGCTACTCAAAACAGATAACCTCATCATACGTAAATTTACACTAGATGATCTACAAGACCTTTCTTGTCTACTTGGAAATACCGAAGTCATGCGTTTTTCTACACTAGGAACCTTATCTTTTCTACAAACTAAAGACTTTTTAGAAAATAAAATATTACCCCACTATAAGGAGTTTGACTTTGGTCTTTTTGCACTTATTGACACTAAAACAGCAGGGTTTATTGGACTTGCCGGCTTAGTAATGCAAAAAGTTGAAGAAGAAGAATTTGTGGAACTTGGGTATCGGCTAAATCCAAAATACTGGGGAAAAGGCCTAGCTTCCGAAGCTGCTTTAGCCCTTTCAAAATATGCATTTAACGAGCTTAAGTTAGACAATCTGATTTCCATTATTGAGCCTGCAAATGTAAAAAGTATTAATCTAGCTCTACGCATTGGCATGAGCCCTTTGAAGACAAGCGTGTTCCACGGACGTCCTGTGCAAGTTTATTACCTTGAAAATCCGGCGCTACAAGAAATCAAAAAGGCCATGAAAAAAAACATGCACCTACATATGACCTACTTTGCTAAATGTACTCCTTCTATGGAAATCATTCCAGTTCCCGATGGCACTGTGGTGCGCTCTCAAATTCAAGACGACACCTTTAACTACGCTATTCTAGCCAAGTTTACAGAAGAAAATGCTGCTACTCGCATTGCATACATAAAGAGCCTCTTTAAAAAAAAAGGTCTTCCCTTCTCTTGGTGGATAGCAGACTCTGACTTACCACCTGACTTAGAAAAACATCTGCTTTCAGAGGGATTTACCTTCAAAGAAAAAAATATTGGCATGTATAAACACCTTACTCACCTGCCAGAGGAAAAATCTCCTCTTATCTTCAAAAAAGTAGAGTCTCAGAAAGAGCTAAAGGCCTTTGCAGATATTATTACCTCGATAGGAGGCAATCCTCAAGCATTTGATATCATTTATTCCCAAATCCCTCTTTCGGCCTATACAGGAAATACTCCTTTAGAACTACATCTTGGCTATATAGACAATGTCCCTGTAGTAAGTGGTATTTTAGTTGTAGAAGACGGTGTTGCTGGTATTTATTATGTAGCCACTATTCCAACCCAACGTAAAAAAAAATTCGGGACGGCTATGATGATCCATCTTTTAGCAAATGCAAAAGCAAAACAATGCTTACTTGCTACGCTACAAGCTTCAGCTGAAGGAATATCCTTATACGAAAGGCTTGGATTTAAAAAATGCTCTACATTTTCAGAATATACACCTATCTTTAAGGAGGCCTAATATGGAAATAACGGACTCTCTTAAAAAAATCTCTTTTGCTGATTTTCTTCAGGTCGATATTCGCGTAGGAACAATAGTTAAGGTAGAGGATTATCCCGAAGCAAGAAAACCTGCCTATAAGCTAGAAATTGATTTTGGAGAGCTCGGTCGAAAACGCTCCTCAGCGCAAATTACCAAGCATTACACTAAAGAAGATCTCATAGGAAAGCAAGTCATCGCTGTTGTCAACTTTCCGCCAAAACAAATCGGTAAATTCATGTCCGAAGTACTTACTTTAGGAGTTCCTGACAAGGACGGGTTTGTTGTTCTTCTTAATCCCACCCATAACGTGCCTAATGGAGGAAAATTATTCTAAAAGAAAAAAGGCAGAAGAAAATCTCCTGCCTTTTTGTACCTTCTACTCAGAAAGAGGAGTAAGAAAAGGTTGAAAGCCATTTTCAAATTGATAAGAAGGCGTAGGCGTAGTGCCGTTATACGTAGGAGTTAAATTTAACGAGTAATCCACATTAAATGACCCTCCAGACCACCCTGTCCAGCCTACAAAACCTCCGGAACCTGTGTCAGGATTTTGATTAATAGCCTCCAGTATATTATAAACGCACTGGGCACAGTTTGCATTAGCAATCCCGTTTAATTCAGTTAATATACCTTTGAGGTTATTAGCCTGAAGCCACGAGACAAAAGCGCTAACGTTTTCAATAGAAACGACATTTGCTGCGTTTACACAGTTAGACTCCCCGACTCCACAACCAGTTGTTGGAGCATCGCCCCCTTCTCCAGTAAAATATTCATGCACATTAATCATGTACTTATTAGCAGAATCTTGAACTCCCGTCGTTCCATTATAGGGAATAAACACTTCGGAATTGGGAGTCCCATATGAAGAAACCAAACCTTCCCAATTTGCCATACAACTATAAGAGTTCCCTTCTAAAAGAACCCAATGATATACCCCGCTAGCCGCTGTTTCAGCGTTACGAATAGCCGCAATAGCAGTATTATAATTGCTTAAAACAAGTTCTGTAGCCATATCATTTGGCTCATTCATTAAGTCAAACATCACAAGAGGATTATCTGCAAACTCTGTAGCAATTGAGGCCCACGCAATAGCGTACTGATCTGCCGTTGGACCATTAGTTACAGTGGGATCACTTGACCCTATAATATAGTTAGGACCTGAAATTACAGTTGGATCAGCTTGATTATATCTCATATAATTATGCATATCAATTAAAACCGTGAGCCCACCAGCAGCAAGATCCCTTACTAAATTTGCATAAATCAGGGCATCTCCCTGGCTAAAATCTATACCAGTTCCAAGAGGAGTATCCCCTTGCAAATACTCCCAACGTACAGGTAGTCGTATTGTATTAGCTCCTTGATTTGCAAAATAAACCGCATCACAGGCGCATGGAGGAGTAAAACTCGCAAAATCACAGCCAGCTAAGTTAACGCCCCTATAAGGAATAGATCCATACGTCTGGGGAGTAGGGATTGTCGTCCCAAGAGGACAAGGAGGATTTGTTGACGTATAGCCTATATTATATACATTGGATGTACTACTTAATGTAGCAGTAGCATTCCCATCATACTGGTTAGAAACGGTAAACCCGGCATTTGTACAGGTTACACCAAAGTCCCCCATAGCCGTGCATGTAGAACATGAAGCTTTTCCTTCGTCGTCATAGGAAACATCCCCACACACATTATATTGTAAATTAATCCAGCCTCCATTTGCGCCAACAGTCACAAATTGCTGCGCTCCTGGGGCTAAAGTTGTATAACATGATCCATTGCAAAAAGAACTCGCATCAGACGAAGCCCCCGTAAAAACAAATGTATAATCAGTTGTATTTTCAATGCCAAAATTCAAGTCTTGAACCGTAGGAATAAACGTAATAGGATAATATCCATTTACAGCCGTTCCAACTGTTGCAGTTCCTCCTCCAACAGAGCTAACGGTCACTCCTGATGAAGTAAACGTTAACCCCACATATCCGTTATTTGTAATGCAAGAAGCGTCACCTGAAGAATTATACGTAACACCGGAGCAAACATCATACTGAAGATAAACCCAACCTCCACTTGGAACTGTAACAGCTTGCTGCGCATTTGAAGAAAGTGCAGTGTAACAGCTGGCTCCTGTAGTGCTAGAACAGCCATCTACACAATAAGCTCCCCCTCCGGTATACCCTGATAAGACATAGATATAGGATACATTTGCATTCGTAATCCCTACACAAACGTTTGATGTTGTAGCAGCGAAAGAAGTCGAAGCTGCATGGCTATTCCTCTTTATCGCAAAAGAAGAAGGTATATATAAGTATGTACTTACAAAGGCGCACAAAAAAAACTTAATCCATGACATAGGACCCCCAATAAAAGTTATAGAAAAAAAAACACTATACCAAATAGGATGGGAAAAAACATCTTTTTTTAAGGAGCAAGAAGTGAAAAAAAAATTACCACACCTCATATGCAGTTTAGTTTTGCCGTCTTTTATATATGGAGACATAAGCTCCACCACCCCGGCCTCCAAACTAAAAGAGAGCCCTAGTTATTTCGTTGACGCTTCTTTTATTTATTGGTATGCAAAAGAAGACGGACTCAACATCGCTGAAAGCGCTGTTGTTTCTACAGCAGGACATACCTTTTTATCTGCTGATGGAAAAGTCTTGCAGCAATCATTTTCTTACAATCCAGGATTCAAAGTTGGAGGAGGCTTAAAGCAAGACAACTGGAATCTTCTGACAGAATACACCTGGCTTCGTGGAAATAATAAAACAAGCAAACACGCACCAAAAAACCATAGTGCAACGTCAGGAGTCGGCGCATGGAATATCGATGATTGGTTTTTACAAACAACAACATTTGGACAGTCTCCTACAGGATCACATATTTCTTCCAAGTGGCATCTTGGACTTGACATCGTAGACTTGCTTGCAGGAGCTTCTATATATGAAAATAAAGCAGTAAAAGCTTCTGCAGCTGTTGGGCTACGCACTACATGGATTCGTCAAAAAATGGATATTTCTTTAACACAAACTCTCGCTTCAGTGGTCAATCCCTTTCTACCAGACCAACCTATTAAATCTCATACTAGATCCCGTTCTTGGGGGATTGGGCCAAAAATGGGACTGGATTTACAATATCTGCTACCTGTAGGGTTTCGATTTGAAGGGAGCTTAGCAACAAGTCTTCTCTATACACAATTTTCCTCTATTAAACACCACGAAAACGCAGAATCAACTCTTGCTCTAAATAAAAAGGGAATTTCAACAAAACTTGGTAATTACAGCTCTGTAAGACCTGTTTTAGAAATGAAACTAGGAACAGGTTGGCATATTGATTTTTCTGAAAATAAATACGCTTTCGATCTCAAAGCCAGTTATGATTTTTCTATTTTTTGGGGACAAAATGTGATGCGTAAAATGCTTGACGAATTTTGGGCAGGCACAGATGCTTCGGCGGGAGATTTATACTTACAAGGATTGACCCTTTCAGCTTGTTTTAAATTCTAAAAATACTAAAAGACTACAAAAAATCTTATCAAAGTAACAAGCCCTAGAAAAACTTTAGGGCTTGTTACTTTTCTTACAGCTTGAATAGAGATTGCTTTACTATACTAGGATCATTGAGATCCTCCCGCTCGCTTAAAAACAGGAAATTCCTACAGCCTCAAACCAAGGTTAGAGTGATGGCTTCAGTAGATTCTTCTCGTGAATTACCTTTAGGCCTAGGAATTTTTCAACCTTTCTAATAAATATAAGTGAAAAACCGCTAGATTTGGTGGGTTCGTGAAATTAACCAAAAAAAAACCCCTAGAGATTTAGTCTAGGGGTAAAGTTCGGAGGGGGTGGGATTCGAACCCACGAAACGTTTTCACGTTTACACGCTTTCCAAGCGGGCTCCATCGGCCACTCGAACACCCCTCCAGAAAATTCTGTCCAAATCTTACCCTATTTAAATGATAATACTCAAGCCTTTTGCACGTTTTCTCTTGCAAAAATTCCAAATTAAGGTAAAAAATGGAAGACATATAAATATATTATTTTTTATTTCAAGGCTGAAATCATGCGTGTTTTTTTTATTTTAGTGGGATTTATAGGAGTTTTTTTAACTTCATGTCAGAACTCTTCACCAACTCACGCAGATGTTCTTGTAAGCATCCCTCCCTACATCTATTTTGTTAATGAGCTTACAGAAGGAGAGCTTACCACCATTTCCCTTGTTCCTCCAGAATCTAACCCTCACCTTTACGAACCTTCACCAAAACAAGTAGCGCTGGCCAAAACAGCCAAAGTCTGGGTTCGAATCAATGAGGGATTCGAGCAAAAAATAGCGAAATCCTTTCAAGAGCAAAATCCAAATCTTGTTATGACCAATTTAGCAAAAGAACTAAAGCTCCCTCATCTACCTCACGAAGGCACCTGCAAGCACGACCACGGAGACCTTGAAAGTGTCGATTTACATTTCTGGCTCAGTTTACGCCTCGCTAAAAACCAAGCAGAGCTCATCGCAAAAGCTCTTCTTCAAGCTTTCCCAGAAAGAAATAAACAAATAGAAAGGACGTTACCCTTACTCGTAAAAAAGTTAGAAGAAGCTGATTCTTTTATCACCAAAGAATTAGCCCCTTATTCAGAAGAAACCATCCTGGTTTCTCATCCAGCTTTTGGTTATTTTTGCTATGACTACAATCTAAAACAGCTCTCCATTGAGTGCGAGGGGAAAGACCCTCTGCCAAAGCAAATTTCCTTTATTTTACACTCCATTCATTCCACTAAAATTCGCACTATTCTTACGCAAACACAGTATAATAATAAGGGAGCGAAATTAATAGCAGAAGCGCTCCATAGAAAAACGCACGAGGTAGACCCCTATAGCGCAAACTACCTAAAAAATTTGCTACACATTGCACACATTATAGCAGAGCCTTCCTCATGACAACTTCCTCCCCTGCAATCTTACTAGATAACGTTTCTTTTTCGTACGAGAAAACAACAATCCTCTCCCGTGTCACTCTTTCCATCAAGCAAGGAGAGTTTATCGGTATTTTTGGCCCTAACGGAGGAGGAAAAACCACACTTCTTAAAATCCTTATGGGATTTTTAGCTCAAGATGAAGGAAACATTTCTGTCCTAGGAACATCACCCAAAAAAGCAAGGCCTCAAATAGGATATGTTCCCCAAATCACAAAATTAGATAAGCAATTTCCTGTTACAGCAGAAGAAGTTGTACAGATGGGATGCCTTTCTCAAGCAAATTTTCTAGGAAAACTCAATAATTCCACTAAAAAAAAAGCGTTAGACGCGTTAGAAAAAGTAGGCATGCTTGATAAAAAAGACGTTTCCTTTGGAAAGCTCTCCGGGGGGCAAGCTCAAAGAGTTCTTATAGCAAGGGCCTTAGCATCAGACCCTAAAATTCTTTTATTAGATGAGCCGACAGCAAGCGTGGACCCCATAGCAGAAGAAGAAATACTTTTGCTTCTAGCTTCCTTAAAAGGAAGCATGACTATTTTAATGGTAACCCATGATTTACAAACCATTTTAAAAGATGTCGAAAAACTCCTTTGTGTTCATAGAGACATCCACTGTCTTTTGCCCTCTGAAGTTTGTGAGCATTTTGGACTTGGCCTCTACCACTCCCCTATCATAAAAAAATCACTATACAAAATAAGCGAGGCTCCTTGATTCCCCTATTTGATATGTTTTTCCAAAACCCCTTTCTTCTGATGGCGCTACTAGCGGGCCTTGCTGCTTCTATTTCCGGAGGAATTATTGGATCATACGTAGTGACAAAACGCATTGTCTTTATCAGCGGAAGTATCTCTCATGCAGTGCTTGGCGGCATGGGCCTATTTCTATGGTTAAAAAGAAGTTTTGGACTAGATTTTCTCTCCCCCCTATACGGAGCGCTTCTATCTGCAATAGCTTCGGCCTTTCTATTAGGGTGGGTGCATTTAAAATATAAAGAAAGAGAGGATTCTATTATTGCTGCCATTTGGGCAATTGGTATGTCTATTGGGGTTATTTTCATTACTTTTACCCCTGGAT
The DNA here is from genome assembly GCA_964439595.1 of uncultured bacterium. GTDB lineage: Bacteria > Chlamydiota > Chlamydiia > Chlamydiales > Rhabdochlamydiaceae > CAIJXB01. The sequence continues at coordinate 57,246 of CAYTOK010000014.1, forward strand.
ATAACGTTGAGCTCATGAATTTTCTTTTTGGAAATATTCTTTGGATAACACGCTTAGATATGGTCTCTATTTTTATTTTAGATATACTAGTGGTGGGTTGCACTTTTCTTTTTTATCGAAAATTTCAGGCTATTTGCTTTGACGAAGAGCAAGCAGCCCTGCAAGGAGTCTCTGTAAAAAAAAATTATATATTCCTGCTTTGCTTGATCGCTATCTCTGTTGTTATTTTAATACAAATCGTAGGAGCCGTCCTCGTCATCTCAATGCTCACAATGCCAGCTGCAATAGCTGCAGCCATTACACAAAGATTATCCTCTATGATGAAGGCCGCTATCCTACTAGGCGCTTTTTTTACCTGCCTTGGAATCTATGCCTCCTATGAGCTTAATTGGCCCCCCGGAGCTACAATCACGCTTGTCTCAGGTTTTTTTTACGGCCTTACCCTATGGATATCTAAATCTAGGCAAAAGCAGCGCTCTTAATAAAATAAAATTATTAGGTAATTTTTATTTTAAGATGGTCTTTTGTGCTTTTGTGCTTGACTTAGAAAAAAAGGTTCTTTTATCATCTTCGCTTTCCTCTCTAAGGAATCCCTTTATATCTCTGCTAAGAAATAAAGCCGAGAAAAACCGCTAAAAAGCGTGCAAAGGGATGTATTCCTTATTTACAGGTGGAAAAAAAAATCAGGAGGTCCCATGTACGCGATTATTGAAACAGGCGGAAAACAGTACAGAGTAGAACAAAACGATGTTATCGATGTAGAACTACTCGAAACCGCTGAAGATGGAAAAATAGAATTTAAAAATGTGCTCTTTGTGAGTCAAGGATCTGACGCTAAAATGGGTAGTCCATATCTATCCCAATTTACCGTAAAAGCAGAGCTAATCGACGAAGTAAAAGGCCCAAAAGTTATCGCTTTTAAATATAAAAAAAGAAAGAGATATCGTAGAAAAGTGGGACATCGTCAGAAATACTCAAGAGTTAAAATCACAGAGATAGCAAGCTAAAGGAGTAGTTCACAATGGCTCATAAGAAAGGTCAAGGTTCAACCAGAAACGGAAGAGATTCTCACGCTCAGCGCCTAGGTGTAAAAGCTTCAGGAGGAGAGTTTGTCTCAACTGGAAGTATTATTGTAAGACAAAGAGGAACCCGTTGGATTCCTGCTAAAAATGTAGGTAGAGGACGTGATGACACGTTATTTGCTCTAATTGATGGCATTGTTACTTACAGAAAAACAGATAGAACGTACGTATCAGTCCTACCTGCATAGTTTTTTATAAGCCCTTTTTATAATAAAAGGGCTTAATTCACCTCATCCAAAAGATCTTACTAAAGAAATATATATGTTTGTCGACTCAACTACTCTCACTCTTTCCGCCGGAAAAGGTGGCAACGGTGTAATCACCTGGAGAAGAGAAAAATACATCCCAAAAGGCGGTCCGACAGGAGGCAATGGAGGCAAAGGAGGATCTATTTTCCTTATTGCCGACAAAGACACTCGTTCTTTGGAAGGATACAGAAATAAAAGAATCATTGTAGCCCAACACGGGGCTGCTGGAGGAAGTAACTTAAAACAAGGCAGAGGTGGTAAAGACCTCGTTTTAAAAGTCCCCTGTGGAACCCTTGTAAAAGATAAAAAAACTCAAAAAGTTCTTTTTGACCTTGTAGAAGACGGACAAAAAGTACTCATTTGTCTTGGAGGAAAACCAGGCAAGGGAAATCATCACTTTAAATCTCCTACAAACCAAGCTCCTCATATTTTTACGGAAGGAACTCCTGGAGAAACTAAAGAGGTAGAGTTAGAACTTAAATTAATTGCTGATATTGGGCTTGTTGGAATGCCTAATGCCGGAAAATCAACCCTAATTTCCACTCTTTCTTACATCAGAGTAAAAATTGGAGCTTATCCTTTTACCACACTATTTCCGAATCTAGGTTTTATAGGATTCCCTGACAAAACACAGCTTCTCATGGCTGATATTCCAGGAATCATAAAAGATGCTCATGAAAATAAAGGACTAGGACTGGCTTTTTTAAAACACGTAGAAAGAACATCTCTTCTTATTTTTGTTATTGATATTTCAGGATTTGAACAAAGAGACCCTCTAGAAGATTTTAGAATTTTACGAGATGAACTACTCGCTTACAAAGCAGACATGCTCGACAAACCATTTCTTATTGCTCTAAACAAGATCGACATGGAAGAAGCAGAAGAAAATGCCTTAAGATTTCAACAAGAAATGGATGTACCTAAAGAGCGTATATTTCCTATTTCTGCTAAAAATCGCATAGGGCTAGAGCCTCTTCTTGCAGCTATCAAATCCATTTCCGACAGTATAAACCCACCACAAGTCCCTGAAGAAAAACCGACTTTTGTGGATATAGGAATAGATAACGAAGCTTTCACCGACGAAATATAAAAAAAACTAGGCTAAAATAGCCTAGTTTTTTAAATGAAACTGCCCATTTTTACGTCTTTGTTTGCGGCAAAAATGCATGGCGAGTTTCTTCTAACACTTCTTTAGATAGCCCCATAATGCCAATTAAATTAATTACAAGCATCAAGGAAATTGAAATATCCGCTAACACCCATACAAAATCTACCTGCATAAGAGCCCCAACAGGAATAAGCGCTAAATACACATATTGCATGTAAAGGGCTTTTTTCTTATTCCATAGAAATTCCGCAGCTTTTGCTAAACATCCCCCCCAAGCAATGACTGTTGTGTAGGCAAAAAGAAATAAAGAAACTATCACAATGGTAAGCCCAATATTATCTCCAAACACCTTTTGAAAAGCAAAAACAACCATATTCGTACTTTCTAAGCCTTCCTTTGTGAAGGCTCCTGTTACAAGTAAAACCAAAGCAGTCATAGAACACATAATCATTACTAAAAAAGGAGCTACAAGAGTTAAAATCCCACTCATTACAGGGTTTTTTGTAGAAGCTCCCGATTGTAAAATAGGAACGATTCCAGTTCCTGCATCAGTCGCAAAGACCCCCCTTTCTAAACCAGTAGAAATTGCTTTAACTACACTAAAACCCATAAGCCCACCAGCAAACGAACTAAAAGAAAAAGCACTTGTCCAAAGCAGCTCTAAAGACGGCAACAATTCTTCTTTATAACAAAAAAGGATCACACAGGCTGAAAAAAGATAAATAGCAGCCATAAAAGGCACAATAGACGCTGCCGCTTTAGCAATACGCTGTATACCTCCAAGCATCACAAGGGCGGAGCCTATCGCAATAATAACACCTAAAAGCACAGGATTAAATCCTATAGCTTTTAAGGGCAAAACTATAGAGTTTATTTGAGCGAAATTTCCAACAGCAATTGCTGCAATGATTGTACAAAAAGAAAAGCCCACTGCAAGCTTTTTAAATCCAAGTCCATTTTGTAAATAGTACATAGGACCTCCAACATATTCTCCAGAGGCATTCTTCACTCTATATTTAGCGCCTAAAAGACAACTGCTATACTGGATGATGGAGCCTAAAAATGCCATAATCCACATCCAAACTAAAGAGCCAGGGCCACCTGTTGCAAGAGCAACCGCCATACCTGATATATTTCCCGTGCCAAGGTTACCAGCAATCACAGCAGAAACAGCCTGATAATTACTAACCGTCCCTTCCCCTTCTTGCTTAGAGCGAAACAAACAGCGTAAGCTTTCGCCTAGCTTTGCCACCTGTAAATACCGAAGCTTTACCGTAAAAACGAGTCCTAAAATTACAAGAACTGGGAAAACTAAATAAAAAGTAACCCCTTGATTTATTTCTAAAAGAAACTGTTGAAAAGACATAAAAAAAAGTCCATATTATAAAAAAGCTAATTGTAACAGAAAAAACAGATCAATTCTAGACTTTTCTAAACTATCCCAAAGGTAAAAATGTCTATCTCCGAATAGGAACCAATGATCCTACTCCTTCTATTAAAACAGAAATTCTCTTACGATTTTTTTTAGAAAAAATCTTTCGCATAGAACTAGAAACCTCTTGAAAAGTAATTTTTTCTAATTCATCTATGTTTTTCTTTAACTTTTGCGCCCTGGCCTCTTTGCTTTTCATAGCTCTTTCATGCTCTAAATCGATGAGTAAACTACTACGAATTAGCTCCATTTGCTCCAAGGAGAAAAACTCTTCATTATTTTCAGAAAAATCGTCCAAAAAAGCTTCAACTCTTTCTAAAAGGTCCTTGGGTTTATGCGTACTTGATTGCAAAGCAAAACCATAACAGATCTGATTCTCTATCACCTCATTCCAACTATACAATTTATAAGCAGTTTGTTGACAAGTTCTAAGCTCGCGAAAAAAAGCGTTCTGCAAAACCACGCTAATTATTTGACTAACGGCAAATCCTTTATCTACATCACAACCAGAAGAAACAAAAGATAGCAATGCATGTCCTCTACGATGTGTTCTACAAGAGAGCAAAACTTCTTTGGAAAAGTCATGAACTGGGGACTCCTGATAGACGGGGCTATAGGAAGAAAAAGGAGTTTTCTCATAGATGGCCTGGCAAATATCTAAAACTTCTTCCGGTGATATTTTCCCTAAAAAGGCCCCTTCCACAAAAAGCTCTTTAAATTGCTCTTTTTGAAACTGTTTATAATTTTCATAAGATACGCTCATCATTTCCTGATAAATTTCCATCTGAGTAAATTCCGCAAGAGTTAAATAGGAGTCAACAATTTGCCTTGCATACCCTAGTGGATCAGGATCTCCTCCGTATCTAGAAAGCAGCTCTTTTTTCGCTTTAGAAAATTGCAATTTAGAAGCCTTGTGCTCTTTTAATACAGAAAAAAATCGCAAACAATGCTCTTTTAAAAGTTCCACCTTAGAAAAAAGCAAAATACAAAGCTGATACTTTTCTATGCTAATTTTCCAATCAATTTCTTCTTCTTTAAATTCTTGTATAAGAGCCTCTTCTACAGTTTGTATGAAAAACTTATACAAAGCCTCGTTTCGCAAAGAACCCCCTAAATCTTTCATAGATAAACAAAAAAAAGCTTCTATATTATTTCCCCTTTGCGAAGATTCTACAAGTCGAATCCTCGCAACCTGGTCATCCAAAACAAAAAATGGTTCTGGAACAAGAATTACCTCATCTGTAGACAAAGAGCCCTTATCTTCTTGCATAGGTTGAAAGTCAAACTGAGGGTGGGGATCCAGTGAAGACCAATACAAAATCTTCGCTCTAGGTATTTGATGAACCCTATATTTAGTACCCATCCATCTTTCTAAAGAAGACCCTACAGCACCCGTCTCTTTAAAAGGCGAAACCAAAAAGTAAAGACAACGTTTCGGTGTTAACTCTTTTAATATAGCAAAAACCTGGGAAACTGACTCCAAAACATCTAGGGAAGAAACATCGGGATACACCTGTAAATTCTCATCAATAAGATCTTTTGCTATTTGCATAGCACACTGATGCCCTTTAAAAAAACACTTTCTCTTGCTATCTTGCTCTCGAAAAATTAAATAGTCAGGTATCGGGTTTTTTCTTAAAAAAGCTAACACCTCAAAACACCTTCTTATGACTTTTTCGTAGTTTCTAACTCCCTTACGAGTTAAATCCACTGTAATTTTAAAAATACCATGCTCTCTTTCTACCTTCCAAAAATTAGCACCAACTGCTGTCGCAAGTCCTTCTTTTTCTAAAATTCTCGTAAGACTGTTTATATATCCGTGACTCAGAACCCTTTCTAATAGTTGGAAAGCAAAATTCTCCTTAGAGCCAAACGCAACTGGAGAAATCTCCCACAGTAAAGACATCGTCCTTTGATTAAAGGTTGCATCCAAATGAATTAAACTTTCTCTTTGAGAAGGTGAAGATAGGGATCCTTGATAGGTTTCGTTTTCTGAATTTTCTCTAATCGGGATGCGAGAAAAAAAGAAAGTAGATAGCTCTATTAACTCTTCCATTGGCAAGGAAGACAAAAAAACAAAACACATAGCATTTGGCCTATAATACCTTTCAAACCAATTCTGAATATCTTTCTGAGTAATTGCCTGCAAAGATTCCAAATTGCCACAAGAAAAATTGGTATTAGGATGCTCTAGATTACCCGTCTCTTTAAAAACTCTCCAAATACGAGCAAACTCATCCTCTATACCATCTTCAAATTCATGATGAACTGCGTACACTTCTCTATCTATTGCCGATTTAGAAAAAAGAGGATCTATAAAAAAATGTGAAAACCTATCTAAAACGCCACGTAGATCAGCATTTTTTTTAATAGAAAAACCATAAACTGTCCTATCTCGCAGTGTAGAGGCATTGCATTCACCTCCTCTTTCATGAATATACTGCATATATTCAGATTCCGCAGGAAATTCTTTAGTTCCTAAAAATAAAAGATGTTCTACAAAATGTGCCATCCCTGGATGCTCTGGAGGGTCATTCCAAGATCCAACTTCTATAGAAACAGCTCCAGAAGACTCTAAAAGCTCAGGGTCTGAACATAAAAACACCTTAAGTCCATTAGGTAAAAGCAGTTTTACAAGCTTAGAATCTCCCCTATCAAAATTCGATAAATCTTTAAGAACTTGATATCTACCTTGTTCAGGAGCCCCCATCCCACCATATATAAAGTCCTGTATCATCAAACTAAGAACTAAGCAAAAAACTACGATCTTCTTCAGCACCCATTACCTCCTTCAAACTACTAATTCAGCTAAATCAACTCTATAAATACAAAAAACACAAAAATTAAAATACATTCACTAAAAACCCTGAAAACACCCCTAAAATGAAGAATTCCATTATAAAAAGAATACCCGAAACTCAAAAAAAAACCGACTGAAAAGAGCCTTCCTCAAAACAAAAAAACAGATCTAGCCCCATTTTTTAATCAGATAAACACCATTCAACCATTGCCAATAAAATCCAAACCAAATAAAATCCCCTCTAAAACACCCTCAAAGGAATGCTATGCTTAAAATTTCACCCCTTCTCTTTAGCCTTTTATCACTCGTTTCAACATGTATAGGAGCTCAGTCCTTATCTACAGATCCTATCAGCATCGCTAAAGAAAAAACAGCTCTCATACCTTCTTATCTAAGAGATCTTGAAGAACTAGGATATTGCATTATTCCAGAAGTGCTTTCATCTTCAGAAGCAAAGTTATTATATGAGCGCGTCTGGCATGAGTTTATTGAAAAAGCATGGCCAAATTGCAAACTAGACGATAGGAGCAATTGGGAAGAAGCATTTCCAATACACAATAAAATGGGTATCTTTGCAGGTCCGGCCGGCCAAACTCAGGTGATGTGGGATTTAAGGCAAGATCCTCGCATTGTTACTATTTTTGCTAACATCTGGAACACAAAAGATCTTATCGTAAGCATGGATGGCCTGTCTTTTATGTGTCCTCCTGAAATAAGAAAAGGGCATATAGAACCCTGGCCTCATGTTGATCAAGTGATTTTAAGAAGGCAAGATAACGTCCCCCACAGCAATAAAGCACCCAGTAACTTTGTTAGCGAATCACTATTAAAAACAAAGCCATTTACTATCCAAGGACAGTTTTTATTTGAAGACTCTTTAGATGGCGATGGAGGATTTTATTGTATTCCGAAGTCCCACCTACGATTCACTGAATTTGCTCCTGAATTAGAAGTCATCCTCGCAACAACTCCAAGCAAAGAAAGACGAGATGCTAGACATAAATTCCTGCTGAAGTTTTTTACTGGCACCGATAAATCCGGAAATCCTTATTGCCTGAAACATATCACAGCTCCTCGCGGTTCCCTTATTTTATGGGATTCGCGAACAGTGCACTGGAATCAAAATGCAAGTAAAGATAGGCCCTACATCGATAGTCCTAAAGTCAGAATGGTGGGCTATTTATGTTATGTTCCAAAGGCTAGATTAACGAATGAAAGTAAAGCTCTTAGAAAAGAAGCTTTTGACCAAGGTGTTTCTACAGGCCATAACCCTTCTTCTATAGAGCTTAAATACACTAAAGACCACATATACCAAGAGTTTACAGAATACCTTGAAGATATGAACTATATCCAGCCAAAAATCAACCTAACCCCACTGGGTGAATCACTGCTAGGTTTATAAAGACGCGTTCATTGCTTCGAAACACAACATTCGACAATGTCTCCCTCAAGTTTGGGAAAATCGACTACTCTGGATCTCTCATCCACATTTTTGATCCTGCGGACACACGCAAACTTTGTCCTTGAGGACGGATTAGTGTTCCTCTTCTGTTTTCTATCACAAAGTGCGGAGTGGGCTGCTGTTTTCTCTCTAGGGCTTACTGTCCTTACCCACTATGAACCAGAGCCTTTGAAGATGCTCTTTGCGATTTTTTATTCATATTCCTCTTGTTTTGGTACAATATTACGGATCTAGATAAATAAATCCGCTATTTTGTACCATGAAAATGAAAGGCTTTTAAAAGAACTCCCGAGTTCTGCCAAAACTTGAATGGATTGCAATTCCTAAGAAAAAGACACTTAGTTACAGTGAGTTGCGATTTTTTATAGTGCGGCAAACCGCACTAAGTGTTATTTTAAGTGCATGCGTGGAGAGTAAGCCGTAATCGTAGCCATCTTTTGAGTTAAGGTCTCTTCTGTTTAGAATACCTATTTTTCTAAACAAAGAGGAGGCAATATGATTCGCAAAGTAGATTGGCAAGGCAAAATAGAAGAGTTTAAGCGAAGTGGAAAAACTAAGCACGGCTATTTGAGAAGTATTTGCAAATCGTAAAACTCCTCTCAAGTATCCCGTAGCGTTTACGCCAGAGTTTTACGACCACAAGGAGCCTCAACAACGCTGGAATAATTTTCTGTCTGCTATGGGCAAACAACAGATTAAGTTTGGGGATGTCATCTTAGAGTTATCAAAATCCACTAGTGGTTTTTTTGAGAACTAAACTAAGACAAAAAAATCCTTGTTTATTAGGGGAGAGAGCACACTAAAAACCATGAAAATATTTACATGCATCTTGATAGGATGCTTATCTACAGTTATGAACATTCAGGGAGAAACCATGGAGAATACTTACCTAAACGAAACGAATTTTCCAATCACCAAGAAAAATTATGTGGTTATCTCAGGCTGTTCAGGTGCAGGAAAATCGACTTTATTATCCGAGCTGGTAAGAAGAGGTTACTCCGTTGTCCTTGAACCTGGAAGGCAAATAGTGAAAGAACAGCATGCAATTGACGGAGATGCCTTGCCATGGATCAGCCAAAAAAAATTTCTTGATATTGCTCTATCACGCTATCTCTATCAATTTAATTCTCAGGAGGAAACCGACCAGTTTATCTTTTTCGATCGTGGAATTATCGATGCAGTACAATTAGATTCCTCACAACCCAAGTATTTTCAAAATGCTGCTAATAATTTTAGGTACAATCCTCTAGTTTTTCTAGTGCCCCCATGGCCAGAAATCTTTGCTAATGATGCGGAAAGAAAACATGGTTTTGAATCAGCAGTAAAAGAATTTGATGAACTCGTCATCAAATACAAAAATTTTGGCTATGAAACTGTGCTAGTTCCTAAAGTTTCTATAAATGAGAGAGTCGATTTTATCCTCGAGAAGTTAGGTATTCAAATTAAACATACAAATGAGCCAAGTTTTTTTATTGAGCAGGCAAAGCGGTTGCTGGAATGGAATAAAGAAAAATTAACTAGTCGTTCAATTCTGAGTATAAAAGACATAGAAGAGTTGTTTGCACCAGAGTTCATTGTTATGGCAAATGGCAGAAAATATGACGCCAATTATGAAAACTATTATGAATTTCTCAATCAGTTTCGCTCAGATATAGTCAGCCTTGACTACAACGTGCAGGAATATATCAATACGAGATCAACAGTGGTTGTGCCTTTAACAGCCAAAGTTAAGCGTGTGCAAGGAAAAGAAGACCTTTTCGATGCAATCATGTTACTTAAATTTAACAACGCAGGAAAAATTGTTCACTGGCAAGAAACCTATTCAACCCGCTAGAGACTTATTAATATTCACTCCATTTTATTCTTATAGTTGATCCGTAAGCGGTAAGCGTAGCCCTATTGACTAGTTGTCACCAATTTCAGATTAGTCTGCCTTCTTCCAATGATGGGGGAGAAGTTCACTTAATCGATTGTAAGGATGGTCCTGAATTCGGCGGAGCACATCATCGAAGTATTCCTGGGGATTGATTCCCAAAGCTCGACATGTTTGGGCTAAAGAGTAGATAACCGCACTGGCTTTTCCTCCTCCTTCGCTTCCTACGAACATCCAGTTCTTTCTGCCGATCACTACGAGTTTCAAAGATCTCTCCGCAGGATTGTTATCAAGTCGTGCAAATGGATGCTCAATATAATTCCTTAGATAGTGAGATAAACTCAAAAAGCACCCTATGGCTGCTGTAAGCTTCGACTTTGGCAGCAACCCGCTTGCAAGTCTTTCTTTATTTTTAGATAAAAGCTCGTCTAAAATAGGGATTGCTTCCCTTCTTCTAAGCAAAACTCGATCTTCTGGAGATAGATCCTTTCCCTTTTCTTCAATTGCAAACAGCTTCTGAATTAAAGAAAGCACCTCTTCTTGAAATTTTGAGTCCCCAGCTTCTGCTTCGAAGTATTTTCTCCGGACATGCGCCAAGCAGGGCATCCATATTTTACCAGCTTTCTTGGCTTCTTTCTCATAGGCTCCATATTTCGCTCCTTATCCTCCGAGTATAGGACAAAAAATCCTTGGCTCAGATAAAACATCTGCATTGATTTTTAGTTAGTTATAGCTAACCGATAAGTTTCGAGGGAAATATAAGGGAAATCCACTCTTAAAGGATCGATTTTTAAATGCTTGCAATAAGGAAGTTTTTTTTGACGGGAAGGGCTTTTAACTGCTTGACTAAATCTGTTTATATATTATATTATATGGTGATAT
>CAYTOK010000015.1:0-56921 GCA_964439595.1 uncultured bacterium
CTTGGTCAACGTGTCTATGCAATGAATACATTTGTATAGATTTTTAGTAGCGGTGTTAAGAAATTTTCGACCCAAAACCCTCTTGTAGTTAAGTTAATAACTAGGTTCGAATAGGTATTCAATCGACATAGCGCTCTAGCATTATCCTCAGCTAGGTAAAAGAACAATGTTTTTTTATTTCTTATTTCTCCAGGAGAATTTATTGATTCGCAAGCGCTAGAAAAATGACTGCTTTATCAAAAAGTAATTGAGTTTAATTTTCTTTTTGAGGATTATTTTTAGTAACTATTTTTTTGCTGAGATTCACATGAAGTTGATACTGTTTTTTATGTTTATAAGTAGTTCTATTTACGCTTTTAAAGTCGACTACAGTCAATTTTCTACACCTGAAGAATTAATAGCTTACGAAAAGAGTAAAATAGAAGAAGGTGGACTAGAAAGTGACGAACTCGCGGAAGCTTATATAGATTTAGGAGAGAGTTATTTATTTAATGACCAGTACGAGTTAGGTTTGGAATATTTGTCTATTGGCTATGAAATTTCTCAGAATTCTCCCAAAAAACAGAAAGAGACTTTTCCGAGGGTTCTCTTTGGACTAGCTGTTATTTATGCTAATTTAAACCAAATGGAAGAGTCTTATTTTATGCTGGAAAGTATTCAGACGGAATTACAGAAATATAATTGCAAAGAAAACCATGCGTTTTTGACTCAGGTAAATAACACACCCATTTTGGGACCCGATAAAATTTCGACTAGAGAATGCGTAACAAGAGCAGCGAATACAGCAGACAGTGCCAGAGGACTAATTTCTCTTGTGCCAAGAAAGGAAGTTCGATTTCTGTTACAAACTCTTATAAAAGGCTTAGAAAATAGTGCTATTGATTGTTGTTATGCAGGAGGCGTTTGGAAAGCTTGCTTACAACCTATAGTAAACAAGTGGCATCTATGGAATGAGAAGTGGAAGGTTTTTAAAATCCCACCAGATCCCGCCTGGGATTAAAATAGGAGTTTTTATGAAAGGAATATTTTACAAGTTATCATTTTTAAGCCTGATAATTATGCTTTGTTGTTTTGCTGTTGAGCTGAAAGCTCAGGAGGAAATAAGCTCTTTAAAAGAAAATAAAAACCCACATTACAATAATCCACTCAAAGGGCTTGCTACATTTATTTTCTTCACACAAATTCCTGCTACTGCGAAAACAATTGACAAGATTAATGTTATTGTAAAAGACAAATTATCTTCTTTTGGAACTGTAGTTCCCTCTAGCCTACTTGTGCAAACTAAAGAAGGCGAGGCTATTGATCTTAGTGGCTTTGATGTAGGAGCTACTTTAATATATGAGCTTACAAATCTCAGTTCTCTTGATGGAACAAACCTTGGCCTTAAAGCAACGCTATCTTTAAGAACTTTAGTGGAAATTAATACAACAAAAAGAGATTGTAGTATTTATGTTTGGTCTCAAAGCTGTTTTTTAAAAGGAAAGCTCGACAAAGAAATTGGAGATTCCGTTTCCCAATCATTACATTATTTATTGCAAAAATTTTTAAACGAATACATGCTTGTAAATAAAGAAAAACCTGTATTCAATTTATATCAATTCTAGTTGGAAAGGGCTCAATTCTTTTCTTCTTTGAAACAGTAAAAGTTTTCCCGGATGGAAATATTAAGGTAGTATAGTTACAATTACCGTAATAACTCCTAAAATAAACCCAATAGCATTGCAAAGAACGATAGGCCAATCTTTTTTCTTTTTTAAAATGCCATAGAGTATCCAAGACGAGCAGTTTACCGTTGTAGTAATAGCTAAGAGGAGAGATCCTTTGTGCCCTTCTAAAGCTAGGTGTATTTGGTCTATGTAGGAGAGGTACATAGCCATAGAGAGCATGGAGGCTAACCAGCCGATTTTATTTACAGCGCGTTCTTTCATAAATTCCTCTTAAAAATTTTGACATTATACGGCAATGTTTTTTATGGCTATTTTTTTATTGCTCTATGGGGTTTTTATAGACTGAAAGTGGTTAATTTAGTAAATAAGGAGTATGGTAAATTACATCTGTTTTTTATTTTTTTTGATAAGTAGCGGGCTATTTGCGGGAGGAGAGCAGCAAAAAAATTCTGCTTTTTGTAGATATTTAGAGGAAAGAGAGGCTCTTGTTGCCAAAAATAAAGCTCTAGCGTTTGATAGCGAGATGGAGCTATCTGCTGAAGAAAAGCGCGTTGCTTGTTATTTTGAAGAACTTAAAAAAGAGCTCTTTACCCGATATAAAAAGGAGGGAAAGTTTCCTCCTAGTAAGAACTTTCTTTTAGAGAAAGAACAAATTAGAAGCACTCCTTTGTACTCATTTATCAGGCAAATGCCTAAAGGGGGACTACTTCACGTCCATAGTGGATCCATCGCTACAGCCAAGTGGATGGTCGAAGAATTAGCCATAGGCCCTGATTGTTATGTATACTGGGAAGAAAATGGTCCCATTTTACAAGGGACGATCCATTTTTATCAAAAGGGTGCAGTTCCTCCAGGCTTTGTTTCGATAGGTAAGTTAAGAGAATCTATTAAAGGATTTAATGATAAGCTTATTTCTCTGTTAGAGATGGAGTCAGGGGATGTACAAAGTGACAGCCTTTGGGAGAAATTCGAAGGATCTTTTGCTAGATCCACCGGTCTTATCCATTATAAGCCTTGTTTTATTAAATATTATACCCATGCTTTAGAAGAACTTGTTAAAGATAACATCCAATATATGGAACTGCGCTCTTTGAATAACACTATCTATGAACTCGATGGCACTATTGTATGTCCTGATGTGGGTATAGGTACATTTGTAGAAATAAAAAAAGAGATGCAAAAAAAATATCCAGATTTTAATTTTAACCTGATTTACACAGAACATAGAGAAGATCCTCATAATCAAAAATTATGTCGCGTAGAAAGAGCTTATAGATTGCGTTCTTTATACCCAGATTTTATTATTGGTTATGATCTTGTTGGGGAAGAAGAAACGGAGGAGACGACATTCTTTTATATAGAGAGTCTACAGAGAAAAGTAGAACTTCAAAAAAAATATGGGATAGATTTGCCTTGTTATTTCCATGCAGGAGAGACTTTACTTTCTAGTAATGGAAATCTATACGATGCTGTTTTACTTAAATGTAAGAGAGTTGGCCACGCTCTTAACCTTTTCCTTTTTCCTTATTTAATAGAGAAAATAATAGAGGAAGCTATTTGTATTGAAGTATGCCCTATTAGTAATCAGGTTCTTGGTTATGTTTTTGATCTGCGTGTGCATCCAGCTGCGGGATATTTAAAAGCTGGTGTGCCTTGTGTTCTTAGCTCAGATGATCCTGGTTTATTTGGATATTATGGAATTACACCAGATATTTGGGAGGCTGTTATGGCTTGGGATCTTGATTTAAAAGCAGTAAAACAACTTTGCATGAACTCTCTTAAATATAGTGGTATGAACCCATTAGAAAAAGAAAAAGCTCTACTTATTTGGCGTAAGGCTTGGGAGTCTTTTATTAAAGAAAAAGAGGGTCGCTATTGCCAACATATCTTAAGACAGCCCTGAGTGGCTGGGTCTCTAGAGCAATATTTATTGCTTGCAAGTTTTTAATGATTCCTTTGCTTTTACAGCACTTATCGAAAGAATCTTACGTGGCTCTTGCTATTTTAGGGTCATTAGAGGGGTGGTTTTTACTCTTAGATTTTGGTGTTGGAATCAGTATTCAAACATACCTTTCTGAATATAGAGCTAAGGGTTTTTCTGATTTAGGATTTTTAAAGATCGCTTTTTTACTGGGTCTTGTGTTTTTTATGTTCGGAATTTTGTTAATTAGTAGCGTGCTTCCTTTTCTTTCTTCTTTTTTTTTGGAAGGTATTTTACCTTTAAATGAACGTATGCCCTTTTTTTTCCTTTCGAGTCTTTTTTTACTTGTAAGTGCTGAAGGAGCTATTGCCTCTAAAATTTTAATGGCAAGGCAGCTTGGATATATTGTTCACGCAATGCAAGCGGTTTCGAGCATTTTATCATTAGGTTTTTTACTGTTTTTAGTGTCTTTAGGAAAGCTTTCTCTATTTTTTGCAGCTGTTATTTTATTTGGATTCCCGGCTGTAGTATCTATCGGTCTTTCCATGGTTGTATTTTCTAAAATACAGTGGAAAGTAAAGATAGACAGGGATGTTTTAAAAAATGTAACACTTCGGGCTAGAGGCTTTTTTATATTTTCTTCTCTAGCTGCTCTTGTTACTTTATCAGATACGGTGATCGTTCCTAAAATATTAGCTTTGGACGCCATTATTGAATATAACCTCCTTTGTAAGATTTTTGGAGTAGCTTCTTTTGCTTATGCTGCCGTTTTACAGGGTGTTTTTCCGGAATTTACTGAATCACTCACCTTGGGTAGATTTAAAGAGGTTATGCGCAGACTGCGTTACTTTTGTTTTTTAGGAGTTTTAGGCGTTATTTTTTTTGCAGGTGCCGTTTATGCTTTTTCTGATCTTAGCAAAGGATTCTTAAAAATTTCTCTCTCTGCTTTTTCTATTTTAGCTTTTGGTTTTTACCTTTGTATTCGCGTTGTTTCTGATTTTCATGCTATGGCTCTGCAGAGTCATAGTAAGCTTTTTTCTTTCTTTTTTCTAGTTCCTATTCAAGCTGGTTTGAGCCTAGTGTTACAGTATGTTTTAGGTAGCCGATTTGGTATTGTAGGCATTCTTTTAGGGCTTAGCCTATCGTATCTTCTTACGGTATTTTGGGCTTTACCTTGGCAACTCCGAAGAAGAGCTCGAGAGGTAAGAGCTTTTTAAGTTTTTGATGGATTTTCCCCTGCTTTTCCCTTACGATGAGTAGATCTTTAACGGGGAAAAGAATTTTATGGGTTGTACATCACAAAGAAGATTTTTGTGTGGCAGGGCCGCTAAGCTTTTTTTTTGTTTTTACAATTGTGTTATGGTTATTCCTTGTTTTTTTCAAAGTCTTTTAGCAACAAAATCTAAGCCCTTAGTAAAAGAAAATCCTACAATTTTACTTTGCTGTTTTGCCTCTTTAGGAGATGTTTTACTTGCTAGTTTTATTATTTCGGCTCTTAAAGGAAGATGGCCTTGTGCAAAGATTGGATTTGTTTGCTCGCCGGGGGCTTTGCCTATTTTGGATATAGTAAAGAAAGTAGACTTTGTGCACACAGTTCCTTACTGGATGAAAAAAAATAAAATACAGAGCATTTTCTCTTTAATGTACCATTCTTGGTTTGTTTATCCCCGTACTGTAAAAGAAATTAAGGGTCTAGATTATGATATAAGTTTCGAGCTGCATCCCTTTTTCCCCAATACAATACCTCTTGCTAAAAGAGCAAAAATACCTTACAGAATAGGATTTACTAGTGGGGGATATGAGATTTTATTAACTAATCCGGTTGATTTACCAAAAAAGATCGAGTATTTGCCTCGTTTATATGCAAGATTATTGAGCTCTTTAGGGGAAGGATGGGGAGAGCTTAGCGCAGATTTACAAATTTCTGCTTCTGAGGGCTTTTGTAAAGAACCATACCTTGTTTTACATATGGGAACTTCAGATCCTCGTAAAGAGTGGAACCCGCAGCACTGGCATGAGGTGGCAAAGACTTTAAAAGAGCAGGGCCATACTCTTGTTTTTACCGGTAAGGGAGCTCATGATATGGAACTTTTTCATAAGGCTTCACTAGGTGATTTAGGGGTTAATTTAATAGATAGATTAGATTGCAAAGAGTTTGCCTCTTTGATAAATAGAGCAAAAGCTTTGCTCTCTGTAGATTCTATCCCTATACATCTTGCTGCCGCTTTAAAGGTGCCTTTTATTGGACTTTATTTATATAATGAAGGCGTTGAGTTTTGGTTGCCAGATAGTTCTACAAGTTTTCTTCTAGTTTCAAGTCAATGTTTTCGAAGAAATGGAAAAGAAAATCATCCAAGAGCAATTTATTTAGAGGAAGTAAAGCCTCAATATGTTTTAGCTAAAATGAGTAACCTCTTAGACGGCATGTTTATTTTATGACTATTAAGCTATCGATATGCATCCCCTCGTATAATAGAGCGAAGTTTTTGCCAGATCTATTAAATAGTATTGTGTCTCAGTATGATGAAAGAGTGGAAATTGTCATTTCTGATAATGGCTCCATTGATAATACGGAATCTTTAGTGAGAAGCTATCAAAAGAAGTACCCCCGCATTATTTATGAGCGTTTCACAAAAAATGTGGGACCAGATCGTTGTTTTATGCGTAGCGTAGAGCTTGGATCCGGAGTTTTTTGTTGGCTTATGGGTGATGATGACATTATTGAAGAAGGGGGTATCCAAAGGGTTTTAGAGTCATTGCAAGAAGATTTGACGGGGATTACCCTTAATCGCGTAGCCTATGATTCTCTTTTACAAAGAAAATGGATGGAACCATCCATGACCGGATTACAGGAAGATGTCCTTTTTAAGGATCCTTCGAAGTGTTTTTCTTCTCTTTTTCTTCTTTTAGGTTTTTTGTCGGCTCAAGTTGTAAAAAGGTCTGCTTGGCTGGCTGTTGCAGAAGAAGAGGATGTCTCTCTTTATTTTAATGCGTATGTTTTAGTGTATATTATAGGGCGGATGATTCAAAAAGAGCCGTCTTGGCTTTATATACATACTCCTTCCATTGGATGGCGTAGTGGAAACGATTCTTTTGCCGCTGAGCTTGGTAGATTTCGGCGGTTTAAATTAGATGTTGTGGGTTATGTAGTTATTATAAAAGCACTTTTTGCACGGCAAAAGCCTTTATGCAAGGAAATACTTAGAAAGGTAGTTTTAGTCCATTTCTTGGGGCACATAAGAGATATTAAATTTACAAACAAAGGTTTTGTTTTTCAAAGCTTTGCTGTTTGCTTTCCGAGACTTTATAAAGTAAAAGCATTTTGGACCCATTTGCTTCCCTTTCTTTGCACACCAAGGTGTATTTTGCTGCTTTTAAGGAAAGTACTTAGGTTTAAACGGTTTTTTCTAGAAAGAGAAAAAGAGCGTTTTTGGTATACATCTATAGGAAAAAGGGGGGCTATGTGCAAAGAAAAAGAGCTTTAATTACAGGAATTACCGGACAAGATGGCTCTTATCTAGCTGAGATTTTGTTAGAAAAGGGGTACTTTGTCACGGGAATGATACGAAGGAGCTCCTCTCCTTCTACTTGCCGCATTGAGAAGTTATTAGCAGAAAAGAGCATTCAACTTGTGGAAGGAGATTTAGCAGATACTCATTCCTTAAAACATGTGTTAGAAGTAGCTTCCCCTGATGAAGTATATAATTTGGCTGCTATGAGTCATGTTAAATCCTCCTTTTCTATACCTGAGTATACGGCTGATGTCAATGGAGTTGCTGTGTTACGGCTTTTAGAAAATCTTAAGGATACATTTCCAGAGGCTCGGTTTTATCAAGCCTCTACCTCTGAACTTTTTGGTAAGGTTACCTCTTTTCCTCAAAATGAAAAGACCCCTTTTCACCCGAGATCTCCCTATGGAATAGCTAAGTTATTTGCTTTTTGGAGTGTTGTGAATTATCGAGAGGCGCATGGTATGTATGCTTGTAATGGTATTTTATTTAATCACGAAAGTCCCAGAAGAGGTGAGGAGTTTGTTTCTCGTAAGATTTCTATTGCCGTAGCAAAAATAGCTTTAGGTAAACAAGAAAAACTGGTTCTTGGTAACTTAGATGCTAAAAGAGATTGGGGCTATGCTAAAGAATTTGCTCTTGGTATGTGGCAGATGCTCCAGCAAGAAAAGGCGGAAGATTTTGTTTTGGCAACGGGTAAAACGCACTCTGTGCGGGAATTTGTTATAAGAGCTTTTGAAGAGGTTGGCATTCCTTTACTTTGGGAGGGAGAGGGAGTTCAGGAAGTAGGGCTTCACTCTAAAACAGGGAAAGTTCTTATAGAAATTTCTCCGCAGCTATTTCGGCCTGCTGAAGTAGATATTTTATTAGGTGATGCCTTTAAAGCTGAAAAAGAGCTTGGGTGGAAGTCGGAAACTTCTTTTGAAGATCTTGTTTCTTTAATGGTAAAAAGTGATTATAAGGCCTTTTCTTGAAACGTGTAAACACCTCCTCAAAAAAAACTCTTTGTATTGATGCTCGTATGCTTTTTTCTTCGGGCATTGGAACCTATATAAGGAACATACTGCCTTATTTAGAGCCTTTTTTTTCTATTACGCTTCTTGTCCAAAAAGAGGAAGAAAAAATGGCAAAAGAAAGATTTCAGCTTCCAACAATCCTTGTTGACTGTCCTATTTACAGCTTAAAAGAACAGCTTTTACTTCCTTATAAAATTCCTGTTACAACACTATTTTGGTCTCCGCATTATACTATCCCTCTTTTACCCATTACCGCTAAAAAAAGGATTGTTACAATCCATGATGTATGTCATTTGGCTATGCCCGAGTTTTTTCCTAAAGGAAAAAGACTGCTTGCTTTTTTTTTGCTAAAGCAAGCTATAAGGCGTTCAGACCTAGTCCTTACCGTGTCCTCATTTTCTTTACAAGAAATGGAAAAACATTCTGTAATAACTGTAAAAGACAAAAATAAGGTGCAGGTAGTATTAAGTGGCATAGAAAAAAAGGAAAGAAGGGATGTGGGATTTAAAGGATTAGGTGTTAATTCTCCTTTTATTCTTTATGTAGGCAACTTAAAGCCTCATAAAAATATAGAGAGACTTGTAGAAGCTTTTCTTTTGCTCCCTCCTCAGTACGAACTTGTTTTAGCCGGGCGTAATTTTTTAGCCGGAGCTTTGCCATCGCATCCTCGTATTAGGGTGCTTGGAGAAGTGGAAGAAGATGTGCTTTCTTTACTTTATCAAAATGCGGAGCTACTTATACAGCCTTCTTTGTATGAAGGTTTTGGTTTAACCCCATTAGAGGCAATGGCTTTTGGTTGCCCTGTAGTTTCTTCCGGCTTAGGAGGGCTTTTTGAAGCCTGTGAAGGGGCCGCTTTTTATATAAATCCGCTCTCTACGTCTTCTTTAGCGGAGGGAATGAGAGCTGTCTTAGAAAATAAAGAGCTCAGAAAAACACTTATCGCTGCTGGTTTTAAGAGAGTAGAACAAGCCTCTTTAGAACAAGCAGGGAATAAGGTGAGGGAGCTTTTTGTAGCCCTGGCGTCTTCATGAAGGTAGCCCTTGTTCATGACTGGCTCTTAACGGAAGGAGGCTCAGAAAAAGCTTTCTCAGAAATCTGGAAGCTTTTTCCTGGAGAAATTTACACTCTGTTTTACGATAAAAAAAAGATGGGGACTTTGCCTTTTTCTCAGGAACGTATCCACACCTCTTTTTTACAAAAATTACCCTTGGTATCTAAGTATTATCGGTATCTTTTCCCTTTTTACCCTTCTGCTATAGAGCATTTTGGTTTTTTAGAAGCTGACCTTATTTTATCTAGTTCCCATGCTGTTTCTAAAGGGATCCCTAAGAGAAAGGAGCAGCTGCATATTTGCTATTGTTATACGCCAATGAGATATGCTTGGGATCTTAAAGAAAGTTATTTAAAGCACCTAGGGACCCCATCTAAAGCGATAGCTAGCTTTTTACTTGAAAGGGTGAGGAAATGGGATCTGCAAACCTCATCTTCTATAGATGAATTTATAGCGATATCTCATTACGTAGCAGGAAGGATTCGAAGGAATTATCAAAGAGAAGCTAAGGTTATTTATCCTCCAGTTTTGACCGAGCAATTTTTTATAGGCAAGCAAAAGCAGGATTATTACATAACTCATGCAAGACTTGTTCCTTATAAAAGAGTAGATCTTTTAGTAGAGGCTTTTTCTCTTATGCCAGATAAAAGGCTTATAGTTATTGGAGAGGGTCCGGAAGAGAAAAAACTAAAAGCTCTTGCAAAACAAAATATTGAGTTTTTGGGTCGCGTAGAAGATAAAGAGCTTTTTGGACTTCTTTCTGAAGCTAAAGCGTATGTTTTTGCTGCGGAAGAAGATTTTGGTATTGGCGTTGTAGAAGCTTTAGCGTCGGGGCTTCCTGTCATCGCGCTAAAAAAAGGGGGAGCTATTGAAACTATAAAAGAAGACCTTTCTGGTGTTTTTTTTGCAGAGGCTACAGTGGGCTCCTTTATAGAAGCGCTAAGACATTTTGAACAAAAAGAGGATATTTTTGATCCCCTTTTTATTCAAAATGAAGCCAAACGATTTAGTGCTAGTGTGTTTAAAAAGGAGTTTTCCTCCTTTGTTCAAGAGGCTAAAGAGATATTCTACAGTAAAAATAAAATTTGAATAAAATGTGACAATTTGATAATCCCCTATTTTAAGGATTTTACCTTGAAGGGGAGGGGAATTTGATGAGTAGATTTTATTTAGCACTCGTATTTTTTTCTTGTACAGCCTTTGCTGTAGAAAATCCGCCTGTTAGAAGTGTTGATGCTGCGCCTCAGCTTCCTATTGAAATTTATACTGATGCTTTTAGAGAGATTGTAGGAAAACAGCCAAAACTTCATATTCTTTGTACGGGTTTTGGCTTTACAGAAGGACCTGTGTA
This sequence comes from uncultured bacterium, assembly GCA_964439595.1. Classification (GTDB taxonomy): domain Bacteria; phylum Chlamydiota; class Chlamydiia; order Chlamydiales; family Rhabdochlamydiaceae; genus CAIJXB01. Next base: position 10,516 of record CAYTOK010000015.1, read on the forward strand.
TTTCTCTGTGCAAGGAGAAAAATTAGGATATCTTCTTTTTACAGATCAGATTCATGATACAATTCATGTTATGAGATGGGAAGGGTTAGACCCTTTTAATCAAATTACTGCTCTTTCTTACAGCGCTCCTGCGGTTTTTCGTCATCCTTCCAGTGTGGCGGACGGTCAGACAGCAGACTTAGAAGGTCGGTTGCTTACCTGTGAAACAACAGGTAGAAGAGTATCTAGAACGGAAGGAGACGGCACCGTTGAGACTTTAGCCGGCTTTTATGACGGCAAACCTCTAAATTCTCCTAACGATGTTGTGGTAAAATCAGATGGCTCTATTTGGTTCACAGATCCTTCTTATGGAGCTTTGCAATTTCCTCAAGATGCTTTACTCCCGAATAATGTGTATCGATTAGACTCTAAAACACAGGAGCTCGTAGTTGTGACAAACGAGCTCAAAATGCCAAATGGTATAGCTTTTTCTCCGGATGAAAAAGTTTTATACATCATTGATAGCGGAGCTATTCAGGCCCCTGGGACATATTATCTTAAAGGTCCTCATATAATTTATGCATTTGATGTGAGCGAAGACGGCAAGAAGATCACGAATAAAAGAAAGTTTGCAGAAATTTCTCCGGGATTTCCGGACGGTATGCGTTTAGATGCTGCGGGAAATGTATATGTGGGAGCCCTAGATGGAGTACATGTTCTTAGTCCCAATGCGGAATTGCTCGGAAAGATTCTTTTGCCTAAAGAGACGGCAAATTTGACTTTTGGTGGTTTAGATAATAACGTCTTATTTATCTGCTCTTCCGATTCTATTTGGGCAATTAAGTTAAATACTACCGGGTGTAAGCCTGTTCCTGTTTTAGCCTCACGCTTGCAGGCCCTTGAAGCAAAACCTGTTGGGGTACAAACTAGCTCTCCATAATTAATTTCCCTGTTAGAGTGATCCTTAAAATAAATCATAACGCTGTAGGTGAAATTGTGTATTCTATTGAAAAATTAGCTATTGTAAGCTGGGGGCATTATCCTGCAAAAGAGATTCTGCTCGACTTTGTATTATCTCTCCGTAATTTTCGCCTCCAAAAGAAAGCCCGGACTCATATGTTTTATATTTCCAAGACTCTGGTAGTATGATGTATCCGTGAGCGTCGTTAGTTAATCCAAAGATCGAGACGTGGTCATAGTTTAGCTTAGATCCCAGTTCCTTAAGACGATTATCGTAAATAGTACTTAGCTCGCCTGGGATTGTAATAAAAGCATGAACCTTATTTAACACAAGTACGTTAATTTCAGTCTCATATTTTTCCAAAGGTAAAGAAAGACCAAAAGGTGTGGCCTCTGGCTTAAAGGAATAGTTTTTCTTTTGTGTTTTTATATCTAAAGAATCGGTCGTTTTTGTTTTATGCCAGATGTCGGTTACTGTTTTAGCAAGAGACTCTCCTAATTCTTTACAGGATTCAAAACGATCAGTCTCTTTAAGAATAATTGGATTTATATCTCCTTGCGCTCCATTAAAATAAATGGGCTGTACATCAGGTCCTAGAAGAGATTGTAGGTGATCCCTTGAATATCCTACAAAATCTGCAGAAAATAGACGGTTTTGACTTGTTAGCACAGTTGGGTGGATCGGGTAGTTAAAAAGCACAGCTAATGGGCTGTCATCGAGCTTGGTAATTTTAAGGATAGTAACATCAGAAAGAGGGACGATGTCTTTAGGAAAAAGCCCGCGATATGTGCTCAATTTATTTGCTTTGCCATATCCAATACCTATTTTTGCCGGTATAAGATTTTTACTTGCTGAAATGATTGTTTCTACAGTTTTTCTTATATAGAATTTAGTCACTTCAGAGCTATACTTTCCGGCCAAACTATCTCCTATTATAGGAATGTTTAAATAAGAGCCGCCACCGGAGTGTGTATGCGAGGAGGCAATATAAATTTCACATTTGGTTAACTCTTCTACTAGATGTATTTGCTTTGTAATTTCTTGGACCATATCGTAGGTAAATCCTAAATGGTCTACACTGCAAAGAACTATTTTTTTCTCTCCATTGTCGATAAAAAGTGCAATAGCAAAAAGAGGATCATGAGAGCCTTGCATCCCTTCTCCTTTCCTTGATGTATATCCGGCAGAGGGGGTTCCCACAGGAGGTGTGATCTCACTTTTTTCAATTCCCACATTTATAGAGGCCCCTGCAAGAAAAGGGATTATAAGAGAGAGCAGGAAAAATAGACTTCGTGAACTGATTTTCATATGAAAATAATCCTTTTTATATTCATTTAAATTAAAGAGTTTAGATTGATGAATCCATAAAAACAAGTAAAATGTGTAAATCTGACTAAAAAGTAACATTTTGTCGTTATTTAATTAGATTAAAGACTTAAGGGGGTGGGTAGTTTAAGTTAAAGAGGCTATAGGAATTTAAGCAGAGAAATGTTGACTCCCTTATTGTTATTTGCGGTAGAAGGCATGAGAAAAAAGTACGTTAATAGAGCGTTTTGATGAAAAAAAAGAATTTTATGGACTAGCTCTTAGAGAAGGCCTGTAAGAGCAAGATCAACCTAATCATTTTAGGCAGTTATTTGGTTTGTTTTTTGATTTGCTTCTTATAAATCGCGATAATTGGAATATTGCTCTTTTTATGAAAAGTTTTTCCTGGTTTTTTCGAAGAGTTCCCTTTTTTAAGTGTGCCGGTGATTTTTTTTGTGCTTAGTTTTTTTCTTTGAATTTTATTAAGGGAACTTTTATAACTATCTTCGAATTTAGGTTTTTTAGACTGGAAAAGGTTTTTTTATGAAACAGATCAGATTTTTTGCCACAGCTGCTCTTGGATTTTTTTCGCTGTGCGCCTTTTCTGCAAGCCTCCATGCAGATACAATTGATAGGGATGGGGATAGAGAAGAAGTGGATGTGCAAGCTCTTCGTGAATGGATTAACACAAAAAGGCAAGTCACTGTTAAAGAAATTGGTGGTAATCTTTCTATCAGCGGAGAGGTGAGGACAGAATTTCAATCTACAGGCGAAACTAAAGATGGGATATCTCAAAGAGGAAGTGAGATTGAAGTTGGCGATGGTAAATATGCTAAATTTCCGCCTAATACCTTCGATGTGGCTGCCAATCTTATGTTAGATTACCGATCAGATCTTACCTGGGCTTCTTTTAAACTGGAATTTGATAATGATGCAGGGATCGTTGCCGGGACAAATAACAAAATTAAGTTATCTAGAGCTTACTTTGGGGCAAGAGCCATTGATGGAGATAGTGCGTATTTAGATTTTGAAATAGGAAGAAGAAAACTCAGTGCGGTTTTTGATTCTAAATTAGAATTTAATTCGGTATTTGATGGTGTTCTTGTTAAATATGACCATTCTTTTGATCGAGTCGGTGATTTTTATGTCCATTTAGGCGCATTTGTTATTAACGAGAAAAAAAGTCAATACGGTTATGTAGGCGAGACCGGTTTTATGAACATTGCTAGCACTGGTCTTTATACTAAATATTCGTTAATTGATTGGGATACAAGAAATATACACACCGCTACACAGCAGAGATTATACGACTTTTTGGTTTCTCAATTCATTTTAGGGTATAAGTTCTATCCGGCTAATTTCCAAAAACAAGTTACTATTTATTCAGGAGTTCTTTATAATTCTAAGGCTCGTAAATTAGAGATCTCTAACAATGAAAAAGCGAATTGGGGTAGTTATATCGGTTTTAACATCGGAGAGTTGAAAAGAAAAGGCGACTGGGCTCTTGATGCTAATTATCAAGTAATTCAAGCTCAGTGTGTTCCTGATTATGATATGAATGGTATTGGACTTGGTAATGTAGCTAATACAGGATTTTATACAAAAGATATTAATGGTGAAGGTGAGCCTGTTACAGAGAAAGCAAATGCGGCAGGGAATGGCAATTTCAAAGGGTTCTGTATCACGCTGGATTACCTTCTTACCAATAATATCAACGTACAGCAGCAGTGGAATTATGCTACTACGTTAGATCATAATATTGGACCTGATAGAAGATTTAAACAATATGAAATTGAATTTATTTACGGTTTCTAGTTTGTTAAATGAAAATTAATTAAAGAGCTTTATTGTTTGAATAAAGCTCTTTTCTATTCTAACCCCCCGCCAAGAGCCTTATAAAGACCTATCAAATTGGTCATAGTTTCTTCTGTAGTTTCTATGTGTTTTTCTTGCACTGCAAAAAGTTCTTCATAAGCATTTAAAACAGAGAGAAGATTTTCTAGCCCAGATTCAAAGAGACATTTTGAGAGTTTTAGGATTTTCTTTTGTGCTTGGTATTTAGCTAAGATATCTTCAGCAGCACGCCCAGATTCAAAATATCCGATGAGAGAATTTTCTACCTCTTTAAGAGCATTTAAGACTGTTTTTTCATATCCTATAGCTGCTACTTTTTGTTCAGAGTTAGCTATGGAAAGTTGCGCTAGGAGTTTGCCTCCTTGGAATAAGGACCAGTCTATATTAGGAACAATAGCCCAAAGGCGGTTTTGCCGTTTAAAAAGATGATTCATGGACTGTGCGGAGTTTCCGATAATGCCTGTGAGTGAAATAGTGGGAAATAGTGATGCCTTAGCTGCCCCAATACCGGCTCCTGTGGCATAGAGGTCGAATTGGGCTTTTTTTATGTCAGGACGCCTTTGTAGCAATTCAGAGGGAAGTCCTACCGGAACTTTCCCTATGGCTTGTGGCATTCTACTAGGTTTTGCTAATTTTTCTTGGTAATGACTTAATTCGCCACCAAGTAGAAAAGCTAAGTTGCAAATACCCTGTTGCAGAGCTTTATTTAAGTTAGGTTCTTGACTTTTTGCTTCATTTAAGTAGGCTATTTGTTTTTCTACATCTATATCGTTGTTAAGACCTGAGGCTTTGAGGTCTAGTGTTAGCTTGAGGAGCTTTTCAAAGGTGTTTATTTTTTTTTGTGTAACAAGCAATCTTTGTTGAAGGCTTCTAATTTCTGTATACATACGTACAACTTCAGCTATGACAACAAGCTTGGTATATTTGGCATTTTCTTGAGAAGATAGCCAATTATAGTAGGCTTCTTCTTTATTGCTTCTATTTTTTCCAAAAAAATCAAGTTCCCAAAAAGCGTCAAATCCTACAGCAAAGAAGTTTCGAATTTTTGGAAAAATAGCTTGAGGGGTCATAGTAAGAGGCGTTGCTGGAATAACAGGAATAAGGTCTTCTGACAATTTAAGTCTTGCTGGAAACCCAAAAAGACCCAAAGTGGGAAAAAGCTTAGAAGTAGCAACTACCATAGAAGCTCTTAGTTGGTTAATTTGTTCTAAAGTAGTAAGTATATCAAAGTTTTTTCTGGTAGATTCTTCTACAAACTCTATAAGGAGTGGATCTTCAAATTGTTGCCACCAGGAGATTAGATCGACTGTGACTTGGCTTTCTTTCTCCTCAGGGAGTTTTTGCGTGTAGTCGCCTGGAATAGCAACCTGGGGAACTTCTTTTTTAGGGCCAAGCATGCAAGATGGAGTTATTAGAGCAAATAGTAAAATAAAAAATAGATGAGGTAACTTCATATTTAAACTCCCCTGTAATAAAAGATATAGAACATAATTTTCAGATCGTGTCAATATCAATTTTAAGAATTTTTGGAGATAGAGCAGGTTTATGCAGAAAAAACCATTATTAGCGATGTTTTTAGGGGCCGGATGGGAGCAGTGGGATGAGACATACCTCCAAAAAGAAGGGATAGGAGGTTCTGAAACTGCGGCCATTTGGATGGGAAGAGAGCTGTCTTCTTTAGGGTATGAAGTGAAAATTTTTGCCAATCCTTTTAGTCAGCATTTTGATGAAAAAGGGTATGATGTTGAATACTTGCATTATTCTAGCTGGAAAACTTTTGCTGCGAAATTTACTATAGATATCCTTATAACCTCTAGAACCTTGTATCCTTTAAATACCCCTTCGCAAATAGGACAAGTATATGTTTGGATTCATGATGTTTTTTTACATCCGGACCGCTCTTTTGATTGTAAAGTAGATCAAGTGGATGCTTACTTATGTTTAAGCCCCTGGCACAAGGAGCTTGTCCATACTCATCATAATATCCCCTTAGATAAAATTAGAGTTACGGCTAATGGAATAGATCCCTCTCGTTATGAAAAACCCTGTGATAAGTTGGGAAGCCAAGTTTTTTATTCTTCTAGTCCTGATAGGGGGCTCGATACACTTCTTTACTGTGCTAAATTTATTCGCAAATTCATTCCTGATTTTACTGTTGTAGTGGCTTATGGTTTCAGCAATTGGGAGAAGGCTGCAAAGATAAGAAATGATCCTCAGGAATTTGCTTATATGAAAAGTATAAAAGCTGAACTAGATAAACCGTATGTGCGGTATTTAGGAAGGGTGGATCAAAAAATACTTGCTCTTACACAAAAACAAAGTAGCGCATGGCTGTATCCCACAAGATTTCATGAGACATTTTGTATTACGGCTGTAGAAGCTGGTTTTGCAAGAGTCCCTATTCTGTCTTCTAAACAAGCTGGGCTTATTTCTACAGTGCAAAAAGGGGGGATTTTATTAGAGGGCGATGCCTATACAAAAGAGTATCGAAAACTCTTTGTAGAAGAAGCTGTTAAGCTGCTTACTCATAAATCTTACAATGAACAGTGGGCAGATCGTGCCTATCAAAGGATGCAGAGGTTTACGTGGGAAGCGGTCGCCATGCAATGGCATCAGTTATTTGAGAAGAAGGTGTGGAACGATCTTCTTTAGCAGCATTTATTGCTATTTGCTATTTGCTATTTTGTAGGTATATCTTTTTAAGAAGATGGTAAGAAAAAGAGCTGCCTGGTATGAGTTCTTTTGTAAGAGTAGATTATTGGTGTGGGGCTTCTATGAGAAAAAAAGTTGTTGTGTTGGTTCTTCTTGGTGTTATTGGTATGGGACTTGGACTTGGTTTGGGATTTTCTTTATTTTCTCCTAAAGAAGATACAAAGGTCTTAGTTTTGTATGGCAACGTAGACATTCGAGAAGTGGACTTGGGATTTCGTGTTTTTGGTAAAGTAAAAGATGTCCTTTTTGATGAAGGAGATAGAGTCAAAGAAGGAGATATACTAGCTACTTTAGACCCTGTGCCCTATGAGGAGCAACTTCTAGAATCCGCTGCTAGTTTGAGCTATGCAGAGGTGGCTTTTGCTAACTCGGAAAAGCAGTTTATGAGAAGGTCTTCTGCGATAAAAAGCTCGGCTATTTCTGAAGAAGACTTTCAAAATGCTGCAGCTCAAGTAGAAGAGTTAAAGGCAAGTGTTTTGCAGGCTAAAGCATCTTTAGCAAGTGCTAAAACATCTTGTGAGGATACGATATTAAAGGCACCTTCAAATGGCACTCTTCTTTCTAGAATTAGAGAGCCTGGTTCTGTTCTAAATCCTGGACAACCCGTTTTTACCTTAGCTTTAGATTCTCCTATTTGGATCAGAGCATATGTATCAGAGCCTGACCTTGGAAAAATTTTTCCGGGAATGAAAGCACAAATTATTACAGACACAGCTTCTAGCCCTGTTTATGAAGGGCAAATTGGCTTTATTTCGCCGGTTGCTGAATTTACCCCTAAAAATGTGGAGACAACAGATTTACGTACAGAGCTTGTTTATCGGATAAGAGTTGTTGTAGCAGATCCGGGCCCTAGTCTTAGACAAGGGATGCCGGTTACTGTTAAATTACCCATAGAGTAGATCATGCATGAGGAAGAGGGTATTTTATTAGAAGGTCTTTCTAAGATTTTTCCGGGGCAAAAGCAGCCAGCCCTAGATTGCTTAGACCTTCGATTTCCTGCGGGAAAAAGAATTGGGATTGTAGGACCTGATGGAGCCGGTAAAACAACGCTTTTGAGGCTTTTATCAGGTCTTCTTTTGCCATCTTCCGGTAAAATTACCATTTTTGGACTCGATGCTCTTAAAAAAGTAAAAGACATACATGAGTTTATAGGATACATGCCTCAAAAATTTGGACTTTATGAGGACCTGACCGTTTATGAAAACCTTTCTCTTTATAGTGATTTACAAGGGATTCCGAAAGAAGAAAAAGAGACGACCTTTGCTAGGCTTTTAGCATTTAGCTCTTTAGAGCCTTTTCGTAAGAGGCTAGCAAGAGATCTTTCCGGCGGGATGAAACAAAAGCTAGGGCTATCTTGCTCTCTTATGAAAAAGCCTAGGCTGCTTCTTTTAGATGAAGCTACAGTAGGCGTTGATCCTTTATCTAGAAGAGAGCTTTGGAAGATGGTTTCTGACTTACTTGTAGAGAAAGTGACTATTTTTTGGAGCACGTCATATCTTGATGAGGCAGAAGCTTGTGATGAAGTGCTGCTCTTACATGAGGGTAAAATTCTCTTTTATGGAGAACCTAAGGAGCTAACGAAAAGAGCCGAGGGGCGCGTTTTTTTAGCTAAAAGTTTAAAAGGTAAAAAAAGAGAACTTTTTTCTACCCTTTCAATAGAAAGTGATGTTGTAGATGTAACTGTGCAATCAAGCTCTCTTCGTTTAGTCCTTAAAGAGGGGAAGTCTGTAGTTGGAAATCTTGCAGAGCAAGCAGGGGGATTCTTGGAAGAAATACCTCCTCGATTTGAAGATGTGTTTATTTCTCTATTAAAAGAAAAAAATATGCAGAGTTTTCCTTGTTTAAAGGCTGAGAAAAAGGTGCATTTAGAAAAAACATGTGTTATTGAGGCTAGGGATTTATGTAAATCATTCGGCTCTTTTAATGCTGTTCGAAATGTCACTTTTCAAGTAAAGCCGGGTGAAATATTCGGGCTCCTAGGTCCTAATGGAGCAGGCAAATCAACGACTTTTAAGATGCTTTGTGGCCTTTTGCATTCAAGTAGCGGAGGAGCTTATGTTTCAGGGGTTTCTTTAGAAAAGTCAGCGAGTGAAGCTAGAGGAAAGGTGGGGTATATGGCCCAAAAGTTTTCTCTCTATGGCAATATGACAGTAAAACAGAACTTACACTTTTTTGCAGGGATATATCCTATACCGCCTGTAAGAAAAGAGGTCGTTGTTTCTGAAATGGTTGAAGTTTTTGGACTAACTCCTTATTTAAACCAGATTACCTCGGATCTCCCTCTTGGATTTAAACAGAGGCTTGCCCTTTCTTGCGCTATAATGCATCAACCCGATGTTCTTTTTTTAGATGAGCCAACAGCGGGTGTTGATCCTTTAACAAGGAGAGAATTTTGGGGGCACATTAACACTTTAGTAGAAAGTGGTATGACGATAATGGTGACAACGCATTTTATGGATGAAGCCGAATACTGTGATCGTATTGGTCTTATTTTAGATGGTAAATTAATGAATCTAGGCACCCCTGAGGATTTAAAGAATTTAGCTAGATCCGAAGCCCTTCCTGCTCCTACTTTAGAGGATGCTTTTATTTTTTTAAGTCAAAAAAAGGAAGGATAATATGCAAAAAGGTTCCTTTAGGCGGATTTATGCGTTAGTCATAAAGGAGTATAGGCAGATTAGACGAGATTCAAGCACCCTTCTCATAGCCTTTGTTCTTCCTCTTATTTTACTTTTTATTTATGGCTACGGGATTTCTTTAGATATTACAAATATGAAGATAAGCTGCGTTATGGAGGATAGGAATTCTGATTCCATGAGCTTTATGCAGACACTTAGTCATTCTCCCTTTTTTTCTATCACTTATGTAGATAATGCTGAGAAAATGGGTCAAGACATCTCTTCGGGTAAGTCTTTAGGAGGTATTATTATACCTTCTTATTTTTCTGATTTTAAAGAAAATCCTTTTCAAGTGGCTCCTATTTTTGTGGTGGCTGATGGCAGCCAACCCAATACAGCTAGTTTTGTGCAAAACTATGTTTCTGCAGCTTTTTCTATTTGGCAACAAGAAAAAAATATAGAAGAAGGGAAGAGTTCTCTTCCTATAGTAGAAGTTGTGCCAAGGTTTTGGTATAATGAAGAGTTAAATAGTCACCATTTTTTAATACCAGGATCTATTGCCATTATTATGACTCTTATCGGGACAATTTTAACAGCTTTGGTAATTGCTAGAGAGTGGGAAAGGGGTACTATGGAAGCTCTTATGGCTACCCCGATTACCTTATTTGAGATTTTGGCGGGGAAGCTTATTCCCTATTTTATCTTAGGTTTCTTATCCATGTTTATTTGCACTGTTATTAGTTGTACGATTTTTTCTGTGCCTTTTAGGGGATCTTTACTAGCTCTTTCTATTGTAACTTCTATCTTTCTTCTATCAGCTTTAGGCCTCGGCCTTCTAATTTCTTCTGCAACGCGCAATCAGTTTAATGCTTCACAGATAGCTTTAGTTACAGCTTTTCTTCCTGCTTTCATGCTGTCTGGTTTTATTTTTGAAATTACTAGCATGCCTATGAGAATTCAGTTTTTAACATATCTGATCCCAGCTCGTTATATGGTGTCTTCACTAGAAGCTATTTTTCTTGTAGGAGATGTCCCTTCCTTACTGCGGATTAATTGCTTTGCTATGGCTCTTTTTGCCGTTATTTTATTTTCTATTTTTTTTCTTAAATCCACAAAAAGGTTGGATTAACTATGTTTTCTCGCGTGTTTTTTCTTGTTATCAAGGAGTTTTTAGCCGTTTTACAAGATAAAAAAAGTCGGTTTATTTTAGTTGTCCCGCCGTTAATCCAGCTTTTTATTTTCTCTTATGCAGCAACACTGGATGTTAAAAATGTATCTTTAGGCGTTTTAACGCATGATCAAGGAAAGCTTTCCTATGAGTTAATAGAAAGATTTCAAGGATCTCCCACTTTTAAAAATGTCGTGTTTTTAGATAACCATGAGCAGATTGTATCGGAGATTGATACGCAAAAGCTGTTTGCTGTAGTGCAATTTAATGAAACATTTTCTAGAGATCTCCTTGCTGGGAAAAAATCGCAAATGCAAGTGATATTAGATGGAAGAAAGTCAAACACAACGCAGGTTGTTCTTGGCTATATAGAAGAGATTGTATCTACATTTAATGCGGATTTTTTAGCTAAAGAGGGGGCTCCTCCTCCTAGAATTGAAATTATCTCTCGTAATTGGTTCAACCCTAATTTGATATATACGTGGTTTACAGTGCCAGGACTTGTAGCTACTCTTGCTATGATGACAAGCTTAGTTGTAACAGCTATGGCTGTTGCTAGAGAAAGAGAGCTTGGGACATTTGATCAGTTACTTGTATCTCCCCTATCTCCTTTAGAAATACTAATAGGTAAGACTATCCCCGGTATTGTCATTGGTATGGCCCAAGCGACCGTTATGATCCTTGCTGCTGTATTTATTTTTAATATACCGCTTACGGGGTCTTTACTACTTTTATATGGAAGCTTATTTTTCTTTATTGCTTCTGTTGTGGGCGTTGGCCTTTTTCTTTCTTCCCTTGCTAAAACACAGCAGCAAGCTCTTCTTTATGCCTTTGTTTTTTTAGCCCCTGCAGTTACCCTCTCAGGATTTGCTACCCCAGTAGAAAATATGCCTGTCTTTTTACAGTACCTTACAGAAATTAACCCCTTAAAGCATTTTCTTATAATTTCAAGAGGTGTTTTTCTAAAACAGCTAAGTGCTAAAGACGTGCTATCTCACACGTATCCTCTTATATTAATTGCCTCGTTTAATCTCTTCGGAGCCGGACTCTTCTTCAAAAAGAGGATCGCCTAGCTCAGGCTCTTCTATAAATGCTTCTTTTTTGGGAAATATTTTATCTTTTAGCGTCGGGACAAACCGGAGTATTTCAGTATCTTCTATTTGATTACAGGAATCTTTCCACTCATCGATATACCGTTTGGAAAGTTTGGACCCGCGCATTCTTTCTGTTTTTGGGATTTTTTGCTCGTAATAATTTTTTTCAGTTCTATGTACGTAGTGATTAATTCTGGCTAGGCTAGTTTCTATGAGTCCAAAGTGCCAGACCTCTCTATTAGGGGATAGGAAGTCTTCTTTATCATTTAGGTAAGGCCAAGTATGTGGACTCCATTTTTTGGTTTTTATATCAATTTTATGAGGTTGAACAATAGATTTAACCGGTTTATTTACATCACTTATTTGGTTAGATCGCCAAGTTAACGTTTCAATAAGTAGTTGACCAGGGGGGATATCTACTACATGAGAGGTCCCGAAATTGCACCAGTTAATAACTACCCCAGAGCAGTCTTCATACGCTTTTAGAAAAGTAGGAATATCGGAGTAATAAAAAGGAAGAATAAACTCGTCTAGATCGATAAGAGCAAGCCATTTAGCTTTTCCTGATAAACATTTTATTGCATCCATGCAAGCTGGGTGCTGAGTACTCCATACCCATTCTTCATTAGGACCTAGACGAGTAAGATCACTTGGCCAATCTATAAGAGTGACTTCTCCGCTTTGTATATAGGGCTCTAAAACTTCTAGGTAGTTGTCTTCGCTGTCGTTGTTATAAAGTCTAAAATGGTCTACCCCAAGCAGTTTGTAATATTCAATCCATTCTTGCATATAGGGAGCTTCGTCTTTAAAAATAGAAGTAATGGCTAGAGTGTATTTATAATTAGAGGAACCGAGTTTTTTTTCATTAACGCCAAAAAGAGGAGAAGAAATGAGGATTAGTAAGAGGTATAGGAGGAAGGATTTTGTAATTTGCATAAGACTTATTTGGTATGTGATTTTAATGAATTATAATATGTGTGTTTATTTTTAGGAAGGAGATATTTTTACGTGTTTTAGCTTTTATTCAGTGACAATTGGGATTAACGTTTACCTCCAAAATGTTTACCTATTATTGATAAAGCATCTGGTTTAGACTAGCTCAATCTTTTAGGGTCATCATACTCCTAAAACAAGTCCTGATAATTATTTGCTTGTTTGGTTTGGAAATTAAAAAGTGGATTCTGAATAGGGCTTTCAAAGACCTAGGGGTTTTTTTAAAGGAGGATATGCCCTATATGCGATTTTTAACATGGTTAAAATAGGTGTTAGTGGTCTAAATTGAGCTGCGGCATGCTTGAATTTATTTGATCCTCATTTAAACGGCTATAAGGAGGTAAAGCGCGTATCTGTGATTCTAAATCTCGTTGCTGTTGAGGATTAACTTTATTATCATTTATCGGATTTTTCATGTTATATACGTATAGAACATCCGAAATAAAAAGATGTCTTTCTCCCGCCATTTCAATCATGGGAAACATGATGGCTTGATCGCCTGTCATTGCAAAAAAGTCACCATTATGAGTAAGGTCTTCTAGGTTAATTTTTTTAAATAACCAGGTATAAAATGTGCGAAGATGAGAGGGGCATTTAAACCCTCTAAAGGCATTCGTAGCAATTAGCTCTTCTGGAACAGGCTCACACCACGTGGCCCCTCCATGAGGGTATTCTATGAGGTTCCCATGAGTTAACCATATGTGATTTGATTGGTAAGCTTCATTAAGTTTATTCAAGATGGTTTCATCGAAAAGCCAGTCGTCTCCATCAACTAAAACAATAATTTCTTTATCTAAACAACTTGTAATGGCTCTATAAATGTTACAAAGAGATCCGCAGCGTTTTTCATTGTTTACCAAAGTAAAGAAAGGCTGTGAGTTGCTGGAGTTTTTTTCAGTAACTGCAAATGTATCGATTGACCTAGGGGAACAATCTCCTGTAAATGCAATGGAGTTAAATAAAAGATCATTTTCTGAAATATGCTTTAAGGCTATATTTTCCACTTTTTCTGACGTTTCATCAGTAGAAGAATCATTTATATAAATAACTCGATAATTCGAGTATTTTTGCATGAAAATCGATTGTAAATTTGCTTCTACCCATTCGCTATTGTTATAAGAAGGAATAACAACTACAAATGGGAGTTCTTCTTTTAGGACATCAAAGGCGTATAGATTTCCCGTTAAAATGGCAAGAATAAGTGGAAAAACAAAAAACATAAAGACCTCCAGATTTTTAGGATGTTATTTTTTTTACAACCTTTCTGTAAAAACATTAATAATTTTTATTTACTTGCTTCATGAAATTTATTTTTCTAGTCTTTGGTATGGTTTACTTTGCCTGATAAAGCGATCTAAGAAATTTTGAAGGTCGGCATTTACTTTGTTATCATTGATTGGATTTGATGTATTATAGATGTAATTCGGCGTGAAGATGAACTCATGTCTTTCTCCGCACATTTCTATCATGGGGTACATAATGGCCATATCCCAAGTCATTGAGAAAAATTCCCCCTCATACAATAAATCTTCTAGATTTATTTTTTTAAAAAGCCAAGTGTAAAATGTGCGAAGGTGAGAGGGGCATTTGAATTCCCTAAAGGCATTTTTTTCAATTACATCAGGGGGAACTGGTTCGCACCAAGAGCTTTGTCCTGAAGGGTACTCTACTAAAGTTCCATGAGTTAGCCAAATATTTCCGTTGCTATAGGTTTCATTAAGTCTTTTTAAAACTTCATCGTCTGAAAACCAATCATCGCCATCTAGAGTGACGATAATTTCTTCATCTTTACAGCTGTAGATCCCTCGGTATAAGTTGCATAGCGCTCCGCAACGACTTACGTTATCGATTAAAGTAAAAAAGGACCTTTTGCTGTTTACTCTATTGCTAAATTTTTTTGCAGCATCGGTAATTCCCCTAGAGAATCGTTCGTCAAAAGAAATTGATCGAAAAAATGCTTGGTTAGGACCAGCTAATTTAAGCATGTATTGTTTAACGAGGTATCCCGTTTTATCGTTTGAAGCATCGTTTAGATAAATCACTCGGAAGTTTTTGTATTTTTGATTAATTACGGTATTTATATTTTGTTCGTACCACTTACTATTATTATAAGAAGGAATAATTACAACAAAGGGTTTTTCTTGAATTGGAGATGCTTTTTCTTCTAAACCTTGAAGTTGATTTAAGAAAAACAAGAAAAAGCTGCATAAGGTGAAGGTGAGATTTTTTTTCATTTTTTTGACAACGCGGGCCTTTGTATTTCAAGACAGAGGGGAAGCGTTGCTCCTTTTGTTAAACTTTAAAATAAGACGGTTATTCCTATAAGAGGTTTTATATATTTAGATGAAACTGCTTTTAGACAGTTCCATCTGTATTTATTAACTTACTCTCATTTAGTTTTCAAGTTGTGTTTGAAATTCTGCATGATTTTTATCTAGAGCTAGTAGTTTTTTTGGGTAGTTTAAATTCCAACTTTCTGGGTAACAATAAGAGGGATTTAAGATAACTGTTGGCTTAAAATCTATGCAATAACGATTCCAATGGCTTTCATCATGCCAAACTGCAATGATTCCTTGGCTAAGATCTTCTAAAACTCTTCTTGTTGTTTCTGCAATGATTTTACAGAATTCTCTTCTGGATCCACCAAAAAACCCTCCGGCAAAGTATTGACTGCCTTCATCATTTTTTACGCAAGCAAGAGATCTTGGATCTGTTTCATAAGATCCTCTTTTCCCTACAAAGCCTGGGTGTTGTGTTGCTACACGTTTTCCTAAGATTTCACTTCCTACTGTATCGACAAATAACATGTCTGCATCTAGGGCAAAAACATAATCTTCAGAGGCGAATTTATCTTTATGTTGGTTGTAGATGGAATTGCGGAGTAGCGTGTCTTTGGGCCATCCCAGTCTTTCTTGGAAAATTTGTACAACATCATCTGCTGGACTAATTTTTCCATCAGTAAAAACATAATAAGTCACATCGTGATCAGAACAAAAGTGCGTTCTTGCCGATGTGATAAGTGGGTCTACAAATCTATCGTATTTTCCTGTAGCAACAATAAGGAGTCCTACTTTTGCAGGAAAAAGAGAAGAAAAACTTATCATAAATACACAAAACAAATACAAAATATTTTTTATTTTCATAAAAACTCCCTATCTTTTATCTGGAAGAAGATTTACAGAAAAAGTGGCTTTATAGCAAGTCTTTTTTGCCTCCATGGGCTATTTTAATTTTTCAATATTTTAATAATGTACTCATTGAAGAGCTGAGTTTTCCTTTTGTGAAATACCTTTGTTTTAGCATTCCAATTAGTGTTACTTCGGCAATGAAAAAATACTGGTCCAACAGCAGGAATGCTGGGATGACTTAATGGGTCTTAAAATCTGAGCATCAGATAAAATTAAAGCTTATGCGGTTCAATATAGGGAACTCATGCTAAATAAATAGAAAGAGGTATTTCCTCGTTAGTTTTCTTTTACAAAGAAGCTTTCTTGTTATGGAGGCTTCTTTTTTAATCTATTCGAACTTTTCCACGATAAGAGATGTCCTGAGAGGGGACTTTGAGGATGTTTTCATTTTTAAAAGGCAGATCTTAGTTTCTTTGAAGGAGAAGAAAGGGAAAGACGAGCTTACCTTTTCTGCTACCAGGGGTCTATTTATGAAAAGATAAAAGGAAGACTCTTCTTGAGTCAAACTTTTAGCTTTATCTAAAGCTTCATTAGTTGAGGTGTCTTGGGGTAAAAAGTACACATTAGGGGACAGTTTTAAGAGGTTTAAGAAAAGTCCTTTTTTTTCTCCAAGGAAAAGGATCTGACATTTTGTGGAATTTGTGCAAATAGTCCAAAGGGTCGGTAAGTTAAAGTATTCTATGAGAAAAAAATGGGAACTTTGCATTAATTTTAAAGGGTCAATGAGCGGAATCTTTTTTTTATTCGGTAGACATTTAGCTATAAAGGGAAGAAAAATAGAGGCAATTCTAAGTGTTAGAAAGACGGTGATAAGCAAGGTAAAGATCCCCATAAGGAAGAAACCGGATGCTGCGGATGTTTTTAAAATTTCTCCAAAAAAATACAAGCAAAATGAAGCTATTAACACGCCAATGAATCCTAGAAAATTGGCAGCAGCAACTGTTTGGCCTCTTTTCCCTGGGGGGCTATTTGCTTGAATGAATGTTTCAAAAGAAACAACAAAGACACCTCCAAATATGCCAAGCAGTACGAGTAAAATAACTACAGGGACGAAAAGAGAGCTGAAAATCCAGATGGCCCAGAAAATAAAACTCATTACGAGGCCTGCGATGCAAGAAGTGTTTAAATCGAGTCTTTTTTTTAAGAATTTGGAAGAAAGAAAAGAACCCCCTGCAATGCCAAGAGCCGTTAAAAGGAAAAGGTATCCCCCCGCATATTCTGAAAGGTGCAGGGATTCCATAGCAAAAGGAATAATATTTAATTGAGTAAAAGCTCCGATGAAAAGAAAATAAGCTGAGCCTAGAAGAGATGGGGCTAGAAGGGGTATTTGTTGGCACTCTTTAATCGTTGTATAAATTTCCTTGGGAAAGAATACATTCATTTTTTTTGTAGATTTTTGTGTTGCAGTTTTTTGTATTCCTAAAGAGGAAATGAAACCGAGTATGGAGAAAAGGAGACAAAAGGAGACTGAAAGAACAAAATTTTGATTCGTTAAAAAAGTTAAGAAAGAAGCTAGAAATGTTCCCAGTATAATGGCTAAGTAGGTAAAGGATATGATGTGGCCATTAGCTTTAGCTAGGTTATTTTTATCGACAAGCTCTGGGATAATACCATATTTAGAAGGCCCAAAAGCAGCACTATGGGTTGCTAAGAGAAAAAGGAGGGTGTAACAAGCCCAAGGGGCTTTACTATGAAAAGCCCATAGAGCTAGTGCGGTAATGAGGACCTCAAAAACCTTGAGCCCCTGAATGAGTCTTTGTTTACTAAACCTGTCAGCTAAAATCCCTGCTGCAGAGGAAAATATAAGGAAGGGGATGACGTATAAGGCCCCGGTTGCAGATAAGATACTTCCGGCTTCTGCTACGCCAAGTGTGGAGATAAGTAAAAAGATCATTAGAAGTTTGTAGATGTGATCGTTAAGTACTCCGAGGAACTGTGCTGTATTCAAACAGGCAAAAGAAAATTGTCCTTTTTTAATTTTTACAAGCAAATTTTGTGTGGAAGAGAGTTGTTTTTTTATTTTGGATTTGCCTGTAAATAGCATGAAATTCCTTTGTTGCAGAAGCTATTGTTGTTTATTTAGATAGTATCTTTTAAAAACTTTTTCTTCCAGTAGTCTTTTCCCTGCACGGCCCAGTGGGATGGCCTTATTGCATAAATGCTTTTTAGCCGCTGGGGCGCCCCGCCCACGTGTCTCTTCTTTTCAGTCTTTTTTATTGGCTAATTGACCTCTTTCCACTCCACCTGTGGTATCCCTAGCTTTGTTATTACATTAACAACAGCCATTTCAATCCGCTTTTTACCTGCTGACGGACAAACTCTCGTTTTTTTAGCTTTTCTTCAGTCAATTGCTTTATCCTGTAGATTTGCTGTCTTTACCAGTGATCTTACGTGGTACTCCTTGAGTATTTTCTAATATTTCCTCTCCGCATCTTTTCCTCTTAATCCTTGGATTTCAAACATGACATTATTTTTCTTTTGCATATTAGGATTATGCGTTTCAAAATGGACTGCGGCATCCTTTGGAGTTGGCACTATTGCTTCCGCTCCCATTTTCTCTGCCTCCTGGCTTATCCTTATTCTATGTAAGCTCTATCTCTTATTATTTTCTTTATCCCTCTCGATTTCTATTTTTTAGGAAATGCTAAACGCTAAAAATTTAAGTTACACGAAAAGTCTGTTGACTTTGAAAAAGCAAAAAACTTAGCATTGATGTATCACACTTAATTAAAGGAATTTATGAGTCATTTTTTCGTATTCTGTTTCTCTTTACTTTTTATATATTACTTGCCGGCAGCAAGCAATAACTACCAAGATCTCTTAGATAAAGGGTTGATTAAAAAACAAGAGAAACCGGCTCTACACTTGGGTTGTGGAGAATCGTATTTACCGGGACATATTAACATTGACCTTCCTTTTGCAGATAGACCTCTTCATGTAAAAAATGGGCCTGATTACTTTTATAATATTCTAGATTTACGCTTTCCTATGAATTCTATTAGTAAAATAGAAAACCACCATATGTTTGAACATTTTTCAAGACCCGTTAGTCTAGCTCTTCTATGCGCTTGGTATTTGTGGCTAGACATAAACGGAGAGATTGTTATTGAAACGCCTGATTTTGAAGGTATAACACAAAGATATCTAGAAACTTCTTCCTTTTCTACGCGCCAAGTTATTATTCGCCATCTATTTGGTTCACATGAAGCAAGTTGGGCATACCATTATGATGGATGGTCCCATGATAAATTTGCGTACATACTATCTGAACTAGGATTTAGATTAGAAGATTCCCACAGATATTCTTGGAATAATTTGGACAATATCATTATCAAAGCAAGAAAAGCACGCATATTGACACTGGAGCAAATAAAACAAACAGCTTATGCAATTTTGCAATTAAGCTGTGTTGATCGATCAGAATCTGAATATAAAATGTGGCAAGGGTGGTGCCAAGAATTTGATAGAGCGCTTTCTGTCATGATTTGCGATCCCTAGATCTATAAAGGAGCACATTCTAGACACATCTTAAAAATTAATGGGCGATTTTCAAATTGAATTCTTGAACCTAAACTCCTTGCTTCAAGTTCAGATAAAATAAACCCCTTTTTTTCAAAATATGCTATATTATCTACTATATAGGAAGGGAACCTATCATCTACTTGCGTAAAGTTCCATTCGTGTAGGTTAAGCCCTCTTTGAAGGGCTTCATCACTCTTATATTCCGAAAGATTATACTCTTGATGAGAAAACGATTCTAACTTTGCAATATTTGCCTCCTTCCCCCCTATCCAAGAAAAATGCCAGCCGGCATCTGCAAAAATAAATATTTCCGAGGGCCTATAGGCATGTCTTGTTTTTTGAGGGGAATTCGCTAAAAGCCAAAAATATGGCATCACTTTTGTTCCGTACCAAGGAGTTCCGGCGTATGTATTAAGATGAAAGGTATGCAAAGATTGCATGCATGCTGAAAACCCTCTTCTAGGAACCTCTTGCGCTATCAGTGGAATCTTTTTTCCTCTTACAATTTCATCCAAATCAGAAATAAATATGATATCATCTAAAGCTGCTTCTTGCAATCCTCTCATAATTTGATTTCGTTGAAAAGATTCTCGATCCCAAGGGTTAGAAAACGCTTGCTTTTCCACGACAATATGGATGATTTTATCCTGAAATTCTTCGTATCTCCCTTTGTTTTCCATATAATAAAGGGGTTTATCTTTGCCGCTAAATGTCTCTACCGATTCCACTAAAATAAATTTATCAATGTAGGGCCCCATTTCATGAAGCCGGACATCCAGCATATCCAACTCATTAAAAAATAAAAAACAATCATAGGTTGTTCCAAACGCTGGGGATTGTCTTGTGAGTACCAGCAAAAAAAATAAAAAAAATATTCTGCTTATTCTTTTCATAAAGTTTCTTTTTTATAGCCTTTTGAATGGATGTATTTCCCCCAAAATTCGGCAAATAGCATATTGTAGTCAAATGTTTTTTGAGAAAATTCATAGTATTTACTTTCTAAAAGATCCTCTGTAATATCTGCCCAATTTTCTACAATTACAATGGGGAACTTTGCAAAAAGGGAATCTAGAGGAGAATGCCTCACAATAGGAAAAGCTCCAAGCAGCAATGTTTCCCATGTTCTCCAACAATCTAACCCATCCCCAGGGGGACTGATAACAAATTTTGACTTTGCAACATCCTTATAATACTCAAGCTGCGTTTTATTAGAGGCAAAGGTGCTCCATGTTTTATTTTGTAAAAAATGCATGACATCTTTTCTTTCTTGATTATGTTGAGTAAAATTAAGATAAAGAAAAATACTTTTATCACTTCCTTTGCAGGTTAGAACATGATCCATAAAATTAACGTCTTCAAGACCATACCCATGGTTGCGTATCCCAAGAGGGATTGGATATAATTTTGAGTGATTAGTTCCATCAGGGTTAATACAAAACCAGGCTAAGATTTTTTCCTCCTCTAAGAAATACGTAAATTTACCCGGAACAGGAAAATCAGAATTATCCGTCACAAGAACATAGGGTTGTGTTATTTTTGGATGATAGACAGTAAAAAATAGGTCTAAATAATTGGTCACTACAAATACCGAATCTCCTTCCCTAACTTGCAAAGGATCAAAAGGGACAAAATAGGAAGAGTACCCATTCACTTTAAAAGTTCTATGGGAACATAAAAATGCTATATTATCTCCTGTAAGATACGGGGTAGCTATTGTTCCACACCAATTTGGTATATTCATACTAATAGCAGCATCAATAAGAATAACCTCATCATTTACAATCTTCTCAATAGCCTTTTGGATATCTCCATCTTTAGCTTCCCATGGCATATTTTTTATAATAGCTTGCATTTTTTTTAATCGTTCCAAAACAATCTCACGGGTAGGTGCCTCAGGTTGAAATGCATACTCAAAAAAATCAACAACCAAGCTTGCTCTTTGAAGAGCCCCAGAAGTCTGCCAGGCAGATTCCCATGCATCAACATCTAATATAGCTTCTTGACCGGTAAAAGCAAAATTAGCTGATCCAAACACCAGTATGACTCCAAATACCAATTGTAAAAGCTTCTTATTCACAATAATCCTCTTGAAGTATCCTGTTAATAAATTCATTAAAAATGAGCAACTTATAGTCATCCCCTGTGCTATAAGAAGAACCTCGATAATGCAAAAAAAAGTTGTCTAGATAAAATTCAAAGGTATCTGGCTTTTTCAATAAAAATTCTATTTCTGCATCATTAAATCCAAAATGCTCATAAAAACCTCTTTTATAGTCATCAGGAGTACTTGTATTAACAAAAACATTAATATGATTATCTGCCAAGAATAATTGATGGCTAAAAGTCATACGAACTGGGACCACCCTTAATTCCGGATGTTTTAACAAATAGTAATAGGTCCAAGCTCCTGTATCCCCGCTAACTCCGTTAATCACTCCACAGTTAAAATTAATTGCATGTTTTTCTGGCAGCTTGGACATGTGCAACATACAAAATAAAGGACTACAGTACCTCGCCTTATTTCTAGGTCGGTTAATACGCGCTGCAATGTCTTTGTCCTGCATGTACTGCTCAATAGAAAAGGAGCGAATAAGTGCAACATCGGTGTCAATAATAAATACAATGCCAGGGTAATCATAGCCCAAAACATCCAGAGAATATTGCACGCAATTGGCGTGTCTAATGCTAGCATTATTCACTAGGTCATCAGAAGGCTCTCTAGGCAAATAGGGCCTACTATGAATTTCTTGTGGGATACGAATACACCGTATTTGGTATTTTGCACACATTGCATCTATTTGTGTTTTCATTGTCTCTTGTCTAGCATCATTGAATACAACATATTCATATTCATCATGTAAAAATTTCTTAAAGGTTTTATACTGCATTTCAATAAAGTCAGGACGGTTATAATTATGCGTAATAACAAGAACTTTAGCTGTCGCAAAAAAAGGAATGACTAAAAAAAATAAAAACGCAATGCTCTTTTTCATCTTTCTGAGAAAGCCTCCTATTTGCGTATTACCGTTAGCCCATTACAAAAGGGATAATGCACCATATGCCACGTAGTTCCCCCACGAGTAAATGTCATTTTAACGTAAGAATACTCATCAAAATCTATAGAAAAATACTCTTTAATTGCTTGAGTAACTCCTCTAGGATTACCAGGAGCAAAATCTTTAGAGCCATTTAACCTTATATATCCGCTATTTGCTAGCGGGATTACATTAGAATCATGAAATAATAAAGATCCATGATCTCCAAGTAAGGGAACAAATACAGTTATTTCTTGAAGAGTATGCTCATACTCGTGTGATGTATCAATAAAAACAAGATCAAGCTTCTGATTTTTAAAGGGACTATTGAGATAGTAATTTGCAAAATCCACATCATTCATCTCAAGGCAAAAAGCATTTTCCATTGCATCATAAGAAGCTTTTGCCCACATTGGATGAATATCAATCCCAATTAATTGAGCCTTACAAAGTTGGGACGCTCTATAAAGAGGTTTTGTTGACTCTCCTCCACGCACCCCTGCTTCGACGATAATGCGGGGATTTTGTAAAAAAGCATAACAAAAAAGAGCTGGTAAATGACTTGATATATCCGTATCTTTCTGGTTGCTATAGATTAACAATTCCCTATACGCATCAAGTGTGGAAGTGGGCAAAGAGCATGGTAGGGTAATAAAATCACTATAAACATAGTCTATGGGCATATAGTAATAGTTAGAGTTTGTGTCTTTATACTTGACGATGTTCTCTAGGCTATAGTCCCAAATGGCCACAGAATTTGCTAATATACGCTGGTAATTGCTTGTTATTTCACTATACATTAAATCCAATGACTGATATATGATATAGTATTTTGGTAAATTTGCAAAGTGTAACTTAAAAGCATCACAAATAATATATAAGTTTTGTGAGTCGTCACTATGCAATGAGTCAACAAGTTCGAACGGAGTATCTGTCGCTTGCAATGCCTTTATTACTGTTTGCGCACATACGCTATTATTACCACAAACATATACTGCTGCTTCTATAGCAGAAAAATATGTTATACACAAAAAAAATAGCACTTGTAGTTGGATTTTTTTCATATGCCCTCTTTTGATAGTTTACGTGGGACTATAGCAAGTTTTTAGGAAACAATACAAGAGACTCTTTTAAGAAAAAAAATATTTCCAAAAAAACTCATAAAGCTTAGAGTCTAGGGCAAAAGGATCTCCATGAAAAAAAATCTCTTCTATGTGAAGGTTGTCTGCTTTTATATTGCTTCTATAAACTTCTTATATGCTGGTGTAAACACAACAAATAAAGAGATTTTTACATATGAAGAGCAAAACCCTCTTTATGCTCTATCTTCAAAAAACCCTATAGCGAAATTACTGGAGATCCAGAATGTTTTTCCTTTAACTTCCATTGTAGATATTGGATGTGGCAATCCTAAATGGCTTACTTCTACCATTCTACCTTTTACCTATTGTGGGGTTGATATCGTCGACTCTATTATAGAAAAAAATATATTGACCTATCCAAATGCCTCATTTGTATCTATGGATGTAGCACAAGAAAAAATCCCTGATGCAGACCTTATTTTGTGTCAAAACACTTTGGAATACCTTTCCTTTTTTACTATTTATAATGCACTAACAACATGTAAAAACAGTAAAGCTTCCTATATCTTGCTCTCCACTTACCCAGAGCAAAAAGTGAACAGAGAAACATCAACTGGACTCTATCGGAAAATCAATTTTCAAGAGTTTCCCTTTTATTTTCCTACCCCTAAAAAACTCTACAAAGAACAAGAAGGAAAATGGCTTGGGCTTTGGAATGTGCAAGACCTCAATCTGGAAAATTTATTATCTACTATATTTCCTCCGTTAACAGTCCTTAGTAAACCTGTGGGCAAGCCCCTTTCTTGGGAGCATCCGGCTGTGATGGGAAGTGTTCGAAGAGGACTTTCACAAATGCATCCTAACTTTTCTATTAACCCAGACCTCCTAAGCCAGGTAAAAGAAAATATCTTTATTCTTTGTGATTACGAAGCTGGAATTAATGCCTATCGTTGGAAAGAGCAACACAAGATAAAAAAGCTCCTCATAGGTCCTAATATGGTTGGAACCCCATCAGAACATAATGGATTTGTTTGTTTGCCTCTTATCGATATATACCTCCACCCCTCAGAGTGGACTCGAGAAGGATTTATTGCTACAGAGCCTTCTTTAGAAAATCGGATTTCTTTATGGCCTGCCGGTGTTGATGAATGCTATTGGAGTCCTAAAGAATTTTTTAATATTAAAAATTCTAATACAATTCTAGTCTACTGCAAAACAGATTTCGATTTGTGTGATCAAGTAGAATCCACCTTACATAAGCTAGGATTCGCCGTTGAACGCATCACTTACGGGCACTACTCCGCTGAAGAGTTTAAACAAGCCTGTAACAGATGTAAATTTGCCGTTTTTATCAGTCGTTCAGAGTCTCAGGGAATAGCTCTTGCCGAAGCCTGGAGTATGGATCTTCCCACCTTAGTATGGGACATTCAAGGGGATATTACCTATCAAGACGTAGTTTTTCATAATGTATCTGCAGCTCCTTACTTAAGCGCTATGACAGGGAAAAAATGGAAAAACTTAGAAGAACTTATTGAATTAATACAAAGAATCGACTGCTATAAACACGAATTTCACCCACGTCGTTGGGTTCTTCTTCACATGACAGATAAGGTTTGCGTGGAACAACTTCTTTCTTATATTAGGTGATTTTTTTAAACAAGCATAGGAAAAACAATGCAAAAATTAGCCGCTTTCATAGTACTTTTCTTTTCTCCCTTAGGTCTTATCGCAAATAACATCAAAGACTTTCTTCCCCCTCACGCTGTAATCTTTGATGTGGGGGCCAATATAGGAGACAAGACTTTCTATTACTTATCCCTAGGAGCTAGCACAGTTCTATGTATAGAACCTCATCCAGAAGTTGTACTATCTCTACAAAACAGATATAAAGGAGACCCCCGCATTATTATTGAACCTCTAGGACTTTCTCATGAACCGGGTACTCTCCCTTTTTTTCCTGCTAAAAGTAATACTATTTCCACGATGGCTAGTGATTGGAAGATGGGGCGCTTTAAAAATGAATGTTGGGAACCAGAAATACAAGTTTTAGTCACAACGCTAGATTTGATGATTGAAAAATATGGAACTCCTGATTTTTGTAAAATAGATGTTGAGGGATACGAGTGGAATGTTCTTATGGGACTTACAAAGCACATTCCCTATCTTAGCTTTGAGTTTGCCTATGAATTTTTATCCGCAAAAACAAAACCGTGTATTGATAGATTAACAAGCATAGGATTTACCCATTTTAATGTGGCTTTTGGTGAAAATCCCGAGTTTATTTTTGCCACATGGGTGGACGCAGAAACTTTATTTTCCTTTTTACAGAATTTACAAGATACCCTTTCTTGGGGAGATATCTATGCTAGGTAAAAAAATTTTCTTAGTTAGTATTCAGTTGTTGTTTTTTATAGTAGATATTCATGCTGAGTCAACCTTATTTCCAGAATTACAATTTCATGGGACGGAAGAGACTTTAGGCAAAATCACGAATATAATTTTAAATAAGCAAAAAGGTGCTTATTTACGATTTGGGGATGGCGATGTTAATTTATCTTTAGGACAGCATGATGCCTTACAGCCGGCACAATATAAACTCATGTTAGAAATGCAAGAAGCTTTTCTCTTAAATGGACCCACTATTTTAAAAACTCTTCCTCTTTATTGCAGAGAATTACATGGATATGAAGAAGGAATGTCACCGGGAAACCATGAAGCTCCCTATGAATGGTGCCTAGACATACTTCATAGGGTAAGTCCTTTATGGGGTTCTACCATTACTGACGTATACTCTCACGCAGCCCTCCACTTTGCCTCTTCCCATAAGCAAGACCTATGTATACAATTTCTGAAATTCCTTAAAAAATCTCCCTGTTACATATTGGTTGGAAACGAAAATATCCCCAAAGAAATCAGAGATCTACTCTTTGGAGAAAATTGTATCTTTATTCCAACACCTTCAAGGCAATCTTACGGGGCAATTGATCAGGTGGAACAAGAATGTCTAAAAATCATGAAAAATACAAATGATTATAAAGTCATCATCACTGCCATGGGATGCTCGGGAAGAGCTTTGCAAAAAAGGTTATGGGAAAAACTAGATAATGTGTTTTTATTTGACTTTGGAAGTGTTATGGATGCTATTTGTGGATGGAATACAAGAGCATGGATCGAAATAACACAATTTGATGAAAAGACCTTCATTAATAATTTAACCAGAAATATACACGTCGTATGTACTGCAGCCTTAATTAATTCTGATTTTGAAAATAGAAAACAAGAATATATTAAGACACTCAAAATATTAGATGAATACGGATACTCTAATCCTTATATTTTTGAAGCAGTCCAGCCTTTTGGCCCCACATTTTTAAACGACTACTCCTCTCATGTCATCTATCCTAATGTCAATAACCCTTCTTTACGGAATAAAGGGGTCAATGAAGCGCGCTTATTAGCAGCTTCATTGACAAATCTTCCTTTTCAAGATAATGACATAATCATAAAGATCACAGGCCGCTATTTTTTCACTTCAAATGCATTCCTTAAAATAGTAGAAGATAATCCAACAATAGATGCTTTTGTTAAAAAAGCTCCTGATGGTCAAATATATACGGGGTGCTATGCAATGCGCTATAAATTCTTTAAGGAAATGCTTGGACAATTAAATCTTACACAAATGGAGCAAGAAATGCGCAATATTGAACAAGAGGTAGCAACCTATTTAAAAAAAATCATCGAAACACAAAACGCCAAGATTATGTACCTTGATACTCTAGATCTTACTGCTACTATTTTTGGGGAAGGCAATAGAATAAGAATTCAGCTGTAAAAAACACTTAACACAGGAGCTCGCATTCCTTAGAGGCAACCACTCTGATTTTGCGTGTTAATTATGAACCGTTTATTTTTATTATTTTATTTATCTATTGGCTGCAATATACTAGCAGCAACTAGTAATGCTATCATTAAAGAGAAAGTAATTATTTGTGGAAGTTGCAAAAATGTAGCAAGCTGTCTCCCTGTGATGATGCCTTCTATTGAAGAGATCGGAAATTTATTTATAGATTATAAAGTATTTGTCTATGAAAACAATTCTTCAGACTCTACAGTTTCTACTTTAAAGACCTGGGCCCAAAATAATCTTAAAGTCCATGTAATCTCAGAAAACTTTTCTCAACAGCAACTTTTCAACTTAAGTAAAGTTCACACATGGGATGGTCAACCTTTTAGAACGGAAGTAATTGCTCACGCTAGAAATACTTTGTTAGAACATGCTTTGCACCCAAAACTAGATGAATACTCCTATGTAATCATGTTGGATATGGACTTTCGATTCCCATTTGACACCCAAGGAATTATTGATTCTTTTAGACAAACAATAGAATGGGACGCAATTTGCGCAAATGGAATAACAGATCAAAAAACGACATATGACAGATATGCCCTAAGAAACAAAGAAAAGCCTTTAGGCCCCGAGCTCTTAGGGGATGCTTGGTGGGATGACATACGAACAACTTCTATTAGTATAGAAAAAAATACACCCCTTGTGCCCGTTTATTCTGCCTTTGGAGGATTAGCCATCTATAAACGCGCCTCTATTAAAGGCTGTCACTATTCCGGCATCGTAACAAAAGAGCTGGAATCCTTAACAAGGAAAATTATTCTAGATAACAATTCTCATTCTGAAATTGTAAAATATTTTAATAGAAATGACGCTGTTAATACCATTATTTTATTGAGTAATGAACCGGGCGCTCTAAAATGGATCTGCAATTCAGGGGGGTATGAGCTGCCTGTTTGTTGTGAACATGTTATTTTTCACGCTATGATGTTTCATAATAATCACGGAAAAATTTTTATAAACCCGAAAATGGTTGTCCAATATTAGCAAAATCAAAATAGCATGACCTTTCTAAAAACCATTTTAGACAACACCTGCTATAATTCTGCTTGTGTTTTTTTATTCTTTGCTTAAAATTCTGCATAGAAGGGACTTACCCCCGGAGAGTAGTCCATTAACAGTCACGCAAATATAAGGAGCAGGGCGCTTGCCCTGTCATAAAAATGAAATTAAAAAAAACTATTTTAATCCAGCTTGCCTTAACTTGTTTTTCAATAGCAAGCGCTAACACCGCTGAAACTGAAAATCTAAAAGATTTATACGAGTACTATTGCCATACGCAAAGCGATATCCAGGGACATATTCCCAGACTGAAAAAACTCGCTACAGAATGTTCTTCTGTTATTGAAATAGGCGTACGAAGTATGGTGTCTACATGGGGGATTTTACAAGGTCTATCTGAAAATCCCTCTACTACTCGCTCTTATATAGGAGTTGACTTATACCTTCCTCCTATACAAACACTTAATCTAGCGAGAAAACTAGCAAATGACAATAAAGTGTTTTTTACCTTTTTACAAGGAAATGATATGACCTTAGAGCTCCCTTCTACAGAGCTTCTTTTTATAGATTCTTTACACACTTATTGTCATTTAACCTATGAATTAGAAAAATTTTCTCCAAATGTAACAAAATACATTGTTATGCATGATACCAGTGATCCTTGGGGAGGCACTGATGAACATGAATATACAGGCGATTATTCTGAATATCCCCCCTATTTTAATCGAAATAAGCGGGGCCTTTGGCCAGCTGTAGAAGACTTCTTAGTTCGACATCCCGAATGGAAGTTAGAAGCAAGATACTTTGATTATCATGGCTTAACAATTCTCAAACGAGTTAATTAAGAGTTTTATTTATAAAAAGGGGGCTTTGTTTTTTTGCTGCCCCCCTAATTTTTTATAATCCTTTTTGCACTTTTTCCCAGTCAATGCATGGAGAAGCGTATTCCACCTCTAAATGTGTAGACCAACCAGGGATAGAAGAAATCAAAAATTTACCTAGAGAGCCTAACATGCAAAATTTTGCATGATCAGCAGTCACGTCTAAATTTAAAGAATATTCTCTATGAATAGCCAAGTCTTGCATAAAGGTCTTAAATTTCATTGCATAAGTATTTGTTGTTGATGGAGTCACTCTCCAATGGCAAGAATTCGTGTGATAAATCTTGGATGTAAGAGTATGATACATAGGGTAAAAATATTTATCCTTATGGTCATATAGAGTTACATAAGAAACTTCGGGCACAGAAAAGCCTTCCAAAAGGATCTCTGTCCAGTTTGCACGATGTAGGTAATCATCCTCAACAATATAAATAATCGTTTCAGGATCAAGTGATAATCCAGCTATATAATCAATAAGCTGTAAAAAAGACTTGGCTTCTGATCCTGCTTTAATCTCAATAATGGGATAGCCTTGTTGTCTTTTAATGAAATGCTCTCCATTCATCGGATAAAAAGTATCAAGAAAAAAAGTAATATTTGCAAGGTCCTTATTGACCGTTCTTAGTAAATTTTTATGACACTCTTCCCTAGAAAACCAAGAAAATCGCGTTTTATTTTGGCTTACCGCAGAAAAATGGCAATGCCGCACGAATACTTCTATTTTAGGAGTTGCACCATAAAAGTAACAAGGGATAAAAAATAAGAACAAAAAAAACACGTTTACTTTACTGCTAAATTTATTTATTAATTTCATTGTTTCCTTAATTTTATATAGTTATTAAAATAAAACCGTTTTGTTATAGAAAAATTCTAATAGTGTTTTATGAATCGACAAATCTACTTCCAGCCGAGTAGGCGGCGGGGTAATAATTCTAAAATGAAATACGTCTGTTGGTATGTTTTGTTTTGTGTTTATCCAATCTTGCAAACTGTAAATTTCTCGAAATCTACTTGCTTGAATAGGTATTTTATTTTCGGCAAAATAGTCTGCAATAGCAACATCATCCACATTAAACGGATTTTCAGGAGACAGATCAAAAAACCGGCTTGAATTGCTGACAAGCATTTTAGCTAAATCGGTAGACATAATAATACCAGCTCCACACACCCACCCAGCTTCATGTCCGGGGAACCCATGTCCATGATGAATTCCAGCATAAAACCTTTGAGAGGGGGCTTTTATTAAAAAATCTAAAAGATTAGGTAAGACAAAAAATGAAGATAAATTGGTTCTTAATACGTAGCTAAATTCATCCAATCTTGGCAGCAGAGCTTCCAAAGATAATAAAGTCTTATTAAGAAGTCCGGGGGTTAAACTCTCTTGAGTTTTTGACCAAATCACATCTTGTTCTATATAAAATTTTGTAGGTAAAAGAGGGTTTCCTCTTATAAAATAACATTCAAAAGACTCTGGATAGAGATGCATATATGATCTCCAAACTTTTTGAAGGCCTTCATACACAGGAAGATTATCGGAGCAAATAATTAAAACTAAAGTTTTTGGTTTATTTTTGTTTATTGTATGAGCTGTACCAGAATTGAATATAGCACATAAAAAAACAATGGTACTAATTATAAAAGCATTCATTTTTTTAATAGCGTAAAGAGATTCCATTTTTTAGAAATGAAACAAAAACGCTCCCCCTTTTGTGGGTTAAGATTAATACAATTCTTTTGGCTAAAAAACCTTGCCCCAAGGTGCCTTATAGACACATTCTTTTCAAGACAAAATTTTTCACCTTTAAAATGTAGGTGTCTTGTTTTCTTTAAAAAAAAATGGAAAGAAGAGCTAGTTTTTTTCTGGAAGAATAGCTCTATTGATAAAGAGTAAAAGGATGCTTTTCTTTTTTAAACTTTTTGCTTTATGTAATGCTTCTTGGCTAGAAGTTTTTATAGGCAAAAGAACGATTAAAAACATTAATAAAAGATAATCTCTTTGATTTAATAAATTTTGTAAAAACAAAGCATGCCTATAGTAATCGCATAGAATTTCTTCTTGAATTTTTTCGGTTACCAGAAAGTCCCAAATAGTTTTTTTATTGGCAAAATATATTTGCCCTTTGTCTTAAGAGAAGTTATCCTATGTAGATGGAAAAAAGACCTGTTGTATATTTTAGTAACCAGATGGAGAAGCTGGCAGAAGCTTTAGGAGAGGAGCTTTTTAAGCCAGGAGCAGATCCTTTTGCTAAAAGGATTGTTCTTCTGCCTCATCATAGCTTAAAGTCTTATCTTAGCTCTTTTTTTGCTAATCATCCTAAATGGAATATTTCTATAGCAGTCGAGTATAAGACTCTTTTAGAGGGGGTAATGACTCTTTTGGAGGGAGAAAAAAAAGGTCAATTCCCTTCTAAGCTGGGAATTTCTTTTGCTATAGAAGAAGCTCTTTCTCAAATTATGCCGGAAGAAGAAAAACAGAAAATTCTTTGGATGGCTAAAGAGCTTTCTACTATTTTTTATGAATATAGTATTTTCGAGCCAAAAGCTTTGAGTAAATGGCTTCTAGCTTCCGGATGGAAGCAGGATCTTTGGAATAAGTTATTTTCTTCCGAGGGAAAATGGAAGGCTCTTGTCGATGTTTTATCTCATAAAGATCCTATTGATATTCCCGTTCATCTAT
Organism: uncultured bacterium; assembly: GCA_964439595.1. Taxonomy (GTDB): domain Bacteria; phylum Chlamydiota; class Chlamydiia; order Chlamydiales; family Rhabdochlamydiaceae; genus CAIJXB01. The sequence goes on from CAYTOK010000015.1 coordinate 42,491, forward strand.
TTGGCTTTGCTAGCTTACCTGGTCATTTCTTTGACTTTTTTTGTAGATCAAAGGTGCATTTTTATTTTTTGTCCCCAAGTAAGATGTTTTGGGAGGATCTTTGTAGTGATAAAGAGCGGATTTATTTAGAAAAGAAGATGATAGGAAATAGGGTGCAGCTCCATGTACAAGAGCAGCTCAGTTTTCTTTTAAAACAAACGCACCCACTTTTAGCTAATTGGGGAAGAGTCGGAAGGAATCTTTTAACGCGCTTTGGGAAGATGGAGTGTTATTTAGAAGAAGAGTATGTGGATTTACCGGGAGGATCTTTGCTTTCTTTTCTACAGAAGAGCCTTTTAGATTTGGAAGATGCTTTTGAAAAGCAAGAGGTGTCAAAGGAAGATACTTCTTTTTTATGTATTTCAGCTTCTTCTAAATTGAGAGAAGTAGAGGTTCTTTTGGAGACTATTAAGGAACTTCTTCTTGTAACAGAAAGAGAGCCTAAAGACATTTTAGTTTTTAGCTCGAATTTAGAAGCCTATATTCCATATATACACTCTGTTTTTGGAGGAGTGGACTGTCCTTTTAGCTATTCTATGCATGGACTATCTGCTTCTACTTTTGCTCAGGAGGCTCAAGGGATAGAGTTTTTCTTTTTTTTAGCAGAGTCTCGTTTTACTAAAAAAGAGCTTTTCCGTTTTTTTTCCTTTCCTTCCGTTATGGAAAAGTGGGGGTTTAGCTCAAAGGATCTTAGCTTATTGCGCAAATGGGTAGAAAAAGCGCATATTCTTTGGGGCCTTTCTTCGGAGCATAGAAGGGATTGCATAGAAAATATTTGGCCTAAAGAAGTGGAAGCTTTTTCTTTAGAAGAGGAAGGTTCTTGGGCTGAGGGACTAAAAAGGCTTATTTTAGGCCTTGCTATAGACCCTTCCGGGATTTTTTATGAAGAAATCCCCGTGCAGCCCATCCCTGTTATAGAGTGGGTAGAAGCTGAGCTTTTAGGTAGATTTATGGAAGCTATTTTTAACCTGCAGGAGGTTGTAAGTTCTATTTATCAGGAGGGGGGCAAAACTCTAGAGATGTGGGTTTCTTTGGTAAGAAAGTGGCTCGATACTTTTTTTGCTAGCTCGAAAATAGGAGACGCTCTAGTAAGAGATTTGAAGGCTTTGCAAGAAGAGGTATCTAGTGAACAGGCCTTTTCTTTTGAGAGTTTTAAACGGGCATTACAATCTTGCCTTGAGGCTAAGAAAGAATCTTTCCAAAGCTCTCATCTTCAAGCTATAAAATTTCTTCCTTTAGAGATGGGTGGAAGCTATCCTTCTAAAATAATTTATGTGCTTGGCTTTGACGAGGAGTCTTTCCCCAAAAAAGAGATTAGATCTTGTTTGGACGAAAGTGGAGGAGTGAGGGAACTTTCTTCTATAGCAGATCAAAGCAGGTATCTTCTTTTAGAGCTCCTTGTAAATGCAAGAGAGTGTTTGGTTTTTAGCTACGAGAGGGTGTCTTCACAAGATCAAAAACAGCAAGGTCCTTCTAGACTTCTTGAAGAGATTATGAGTTATATAGATTTGCGCTATTTTTTTGCGGACCTATTAGACAAGCCTTCTGTTTTTTTTACAAGGCACCATCCTGCTGTTTCTTTCGCTAAAGAGTATTTTGAGCAAAATAGTCTTTTTACCTCTTTTTCGACATTTTCTTTAGCAAAAAGGTATTATGGAGGGACAAAAGAGCCTTTAAAGTTTTTTTTCCCTTCTTGGCAAGAGGAGATTGGCGAGAAGATTATAGAAAAAGCGCCCAGGGTTGTACAAATTCGAAAAATAGAAGATTTTGCTAAAAACCCTGTTCGGTTTTACTATAAAGAAGTTTTAGGAGTTTTTTTTGATTTTACTTTACCAGAAGATGAGGAGTTTTTTTTAAGTCCTCTTGTTAAGTCTCGTATAAAAAAGAATGCTTTAAAGTGCTCCTTAGAAAATGGTGCTGCTATAGCAGCAAGAAGAGGGGAGATCCCTCTTGGAAGACTTGGGGTAATTGGAGTACAAGAACTTGAAGAAGAGCTTTTTACTTGGAAGGAAAATCTAACACTTTTTGCTCTTCAAGAGTCTGATTTATTTTCTATAGAATTTACTTCAGGAGTGTCTCAGATCGTAAAGGAAAAAGGCCGAGTGATTTGTCCTCCGATTTTTCTAGAAGTAGAAGGTATTGGCGAGGTTGCGATAGAGGGGAAGATTTATCCGGTTTCTTCTAAAGGGTTTCTTTGGCTTGGTAAAAAAAAGAAAGAAGATTATCCCATTTTATGGCCTTCTTATTTGCTTTTTTTATGTGTAGCAAAAGAGAAAGAGCTGGGTTTTGCAGAGGAATGTCTTTTGCTTGAAGAGGGGAAGGTTTTTCCTATCCACCCTGAAAATCCTCTGCTGGAGCTTTCTAAATATATGGCTCTTTATTTTAGGGGACTTCGGGAGCCCTGCCCTATTTATCCTAAGTGGTTTTTTACTTTTCTTTCTAAAGATAGAGAAGAGATGCAAAAAAAAGTTAATCCGTCTTCTTATAACACAGGCTTTGAAGATCCCTACGAGCAGTGGACCTTGCAAAGGGATCCTCCACTTAAAGTAGAGCATATAGAGAAAAAGTGGCAGAAGCAGTGGCTTGATGTTTTTTCTCTATTTATAGAGGAGGGTGAATAATGCTATTTGATGTATTAGATGCGAAGACTCCTATTTTTGGACATTATTTTTTAGAGGCATCTGCCGGAACAGGAAAGACCTTTGCCATTGAAAATATCGTGCCAAGACTTTTACTTGAATCAAAAATCCCTATGGGAATTGAATCTATTTTAGTTGTCACATTTACAAGAGCTGCCACAAGAGAGTTAAAAGGAAGGATTTATAAAAACCTTCTTATGGTTGCTTCTGCTCTAGAAAAGGGAGAGGGTGGCCCTACATATTTAGAAGTTTTTTATAAGGGTTCTCCCGAGGTCTTACGCTCTGCTAAAAGAAAGGTGGAGGAGGCTATATTTTCTTTTGAAAAAGCCCAAATTTTTACTTTGCATAGTTTTTGTCTTAGCATTTTACAAGAATTTGCTTTTGATGCGCATTTTTTTATGGAGGCTAAAGAAAAAGAAACTGTAGAGAAAACAGAGTTACTTCGAGAATATATAAAAGATTTTCTTAGGATAGGGATAAGGCCGGAGCTTTTAAGCGCCTCGCAGCTTCGCAGGATTTGTACGCAAAGGCGGATTGGCAAAGATGTAGAAGCCCTTGTCGATAGTGTTGTAAAGATAGTAGAAAAAGAGGAAGATATACATTTTTATTTGTCTGCAAAAGAGCAGTGGGAGGCTTGGAATGAGGCTTTACTTCTTTTACCAAGAAAGTCTTCTCACGAATTATGGGATGAACTTAGTTTGGTTTCGCCAAGACTTGTAAAATCTCAAAAATGGATTTTTCAAATACGGACATTTTTTTCTTTTGTAGAAAAGGGTTTTTGTCTTTTTTCTGAGTGGGACAGTTTTTTAAGCGAAAAAGAATTTTTTCTTGGGCAAAAGGAGCTAGCTAAGAAAAATTTTTTAGGAGAACTAAGAACCCGTTTTTTAACTTTATTTGAAGAGGCTACTAATCCTAAAAAATTACTTCTGCGATTAGCTAGAGCTTCTAAAGCTAACTACAGCAAAGGGAAAAAAGATCTTTCTTTTTCTAGTCCTGATGATTTTGTCATGAGATTAAAAAACGCTTTGCAAAATGAAAGTTTTAAAGAGAAAGTTCGAAATAAATATAAAGCTCTTATTATCGACGAATTCCAAGATACGGATTTCCAGCAGTGGACTATTTTTAATTCCTTATTTTTAACTTCTGACTACCTTATTCCTGTAGTCTATTTGGTCGGAGATCCGAAGCAGTCTATTTATGGGTTTCGTAGCGCGGATGTTTATATTTATCTTAAAGCTAGAAATGTATTTTTAGAAGGGAGTCATTTTTATTTAGGGACTAACTTTAGGTCGCACCCGCATCTTGTGGATGCATTAAACGTGCTGTTTTCTTTTGGTATGCCGGCTTCTTGGATGTTGCTCCCTTTTACAGGGGAGAGCCTTGAAGTTCGCAGCGTGGGTGCTAGGCCTTGGGCTCAGTCTTTGCTACAAGAAGAAACTAAGGGAAGGATTCACTTTTTTTTAAAGGAAGTGAGTGAAGAAAATAAAGTGGAAGTAGAGGAAGATTTTCTTATCCCTTATATGGCAGAGGAGGTTATCCGTTTACAAAAAGAAAGGGGGATCCCTTTTGAAAAAATAGCAATTCTTGTGAAAGATCGGTTTCAGGGAGCGAGGCTACAAAAGCGATTTAAGAAATATGGAATTCCGTGTCGGATGCAAAAAAGTTTTTCTGTAAAAAGTGCGGCCTATGAAGGGATGAAAAGTCTTGTAGAGGTACTGGTCTATCCTACAGACCTTAGTGTGATAAAAAAGTTTTTGGGGAGTGTTTTAATGGGCTATTCTTCAGTAGACATTTTAGGCTCCTTGGAGAATCTTCTTTTACAAGAAAAAAGAGAGTATTTTACGGACGCTGCTTTTTTTATGAAAAAAAAAGGTTTCGGCTCTTTTTTTTCCTATTTTCTTGCTTCTCCATCTGCCCAAGAAGGGAAAACAGTAGGGGAGGAACTGCTTAGTAGAGAAGACTCTTCCTTATACTTTGACTTAAGACAACTCTTTCAGATTCTGTTAGCAGAGATTCCCTCTTCTTTGTACGACCCGGAAGCTATTTTGACTTTTTTAGAAGAAATGAAAAGGATGGATCCTGCAAATGATCTATTTAAACAGCCTTTAGAAGAAGAGGAGCAGCAGGTCCAAGTAATGACTCTTCATAAGAGTAAGGGGCTAGAATTTGAAATAGTATTTGCTTTAGCTTTGGGCTCTAGATTTACTGGTAAAGAAGATTTTATTTCTGTAAGAAAAGAGGAAGGTCGAGAGCTTAGAGCTTTTGAAGAGGAAGAGGAGGCTTATCTTTTACATGTGGAAGAAATAGATGCAGAAAAACTGCGTCACCTTTACGTGGCTTTAACTAGAGCGAAAGAAAGGGTGTACATTCCCTATGTTTTATATAAAAACCCTAAGGAAATTGATAGAGCTTCGGCGGCTCCTATAGAACTTTTTTTGAATTGTTTTGGGTTAAATGAGTGCAGTTTTAGCGAGATTTATCAAAAAATACTTAGTTCTTCTTTAACAAAGTGCATTTCTCAGTTAGACAGTATTGGCTCTAAGGCCTCGATTAGCTATGAAATTGTACCTAGTAGTTTTTCTTGTAAGGAGATTTTTTCCCTAAAAGAAGAGGTGTTGTTTCCTCCTGCTTCTTCTTTTTTTTCCTATAAAGAGGCCTTTATTTTTTCCTTCTCGTCTCTTATTCAAGAAGGAAAGAAGGAAAGCTTTTGTTCTAAAGATCTAGTAGCTTCTTCTTTTGCTTTGCCTCCCGGGGCTGAAACAGGAACTGTCATGCACTTTATTTTAGAAAACTTATGTAAAACGGGTTTACATCAGAAGATGGATGCGGAGGCATTTGCTTTGGTTTTGAAAGGATGTAGGGGCACTTGCTTAGAGACAAAAGAAGAGATTGTTTTTACTATGTTAAAAGATGTTATGGAGAAAGAGATTGTAACCCCAACCATGCGATTTTGTCTTAAAGAGGTAGATTCTTCTTCTATGCAGATGGAGATGGAGTTTTTGTATCCTATAGGATCTTCTTTAATCAAAGGATTCATCGATCTTATTTTTCGTTTTAAAGGAAAATACTTTCTTTTAGATTGGAAGACCAATGTTTTAGGGTTGGAAGGAGAAGAGTATGAGGACACTAAGGTGAGGGAGTGTATGGCTGAGAGTCGCTATGATCTGCAAGCTGTTATTTATGCAGCAGCTATTAAAAAAATGTTGGCTATTTTTGAAAAAAATAATCCTCAAGGCTCTTTTGAATCTTTTGAAGGGGCTATTTATTTCTTTTTAAGGGGGAGAAATCCATATTTTTTTTATCCTGACTTTTCTTTATTACAAAAACTTGAGATGGGGGAATTATGATGGAAAAATGGATTGACAGTCAGGTATTTGCCCCTATTGACTATTTTTTTGCAAAAACCATCTTGTCTTTATACAAAGAAAAAACCCATGGAGTTTTTCTTGCTTATCTTTTAGCTATGGGAAGAAGTGGTCATTTGTGTGTTGAGGTATCTGAAGGGAAGGTGACACCCTCTCCCTCTTTTTTAACGGAAGATCCTGAGCTAGCTATGATTTTAGAAAAGGAACTTGTGGAGTTTTTTCCGTCTATTCCCTCCTCTTTTTGTCATAAAATTAGTAAAGGGAATTCTCTTCCTAAGGTTCCTCTTTATTTATGGGAAAATAGGCTGTATTTTCAGAGGAATTGGGAGCTTGAGGAATCTTTTTTATTTCATTTAGAAAGAATTCAAAAAGGGCATTTGCAAAAAACGATAACCTCGCCTCAATTTAATAAGATGTTAAATAATGAGCAAATAACAGCTGTAACAAAGGCCCTAGAGTCTCCTATTAGTTTAATTTCAGGAGGACCCGGAACGGGGAAGACCTTTACTGCTATAGAGATAGTAAGTTCTTTTCTTTTGGCATTCCCCGAGGAAAAAAGAAAAAAATTACGCATTAAGCTAGCTGCCCCTACAGGTAAAGCTGCAGCAATTTTAGAAAAGAATATAATGGAAAGGTTGTCTGGGCTCTTTAGTAACATAGAATGTGGAACAATACACTCTTTTTTGAAAATGGGATCTTATGAAGAGGGTAAGAGTCTTTTTGCTGACTTATTTCTTATTGACGAGTCTTCGATGTTAGATGCTAAATTATTTGTACAATTTCTTGAGGGACTTCAGACCGGGGGACGGGTCATTTTTATGGGGGATAAAGACCAGTTGCCCCCGGTAGAGGCTGGAGGTTTCTTTTCGGATTTAATTGCTGTTTCTGAGGAAATTGCTTTGCCAGTTACCTTATTAAAAAAAAGCCTTCGAGTGGAGAAGCAGGAACTGCAAGATTTAGCGGAGGCTTTACTATCTGTTGACGTGGAGAGGGTTAAAGAGCAGGAAGGCGTTGAGATTTTACCGAAAAATAGTCTTTCTGCAGTTCGAGAGAGAGTTTGGATGGAATGTAAATCGGCTTTTTCTTTTTTTATGAAAGAATGTAGCGAGACAAATCTTTTAGATGCTTTAAAAAAAGTGGAGAAGTTTCGCGTTTTAAGTTGTATGCGAAAAGGTTTTTTAGGAGTGGATCATTTAAATAGGATGGTTTTGGAGAGGTTTCTAAGCGAATTACAGGAAGATCAGTTCTTAGTTTGTCCTATTTTGATTACAGCAAATGATACAGCAAGACAGTTAATGAATGGCGATATTGGATTTTTATGTGCAAAAGCCTCTTCTTTAAAGAGGTCTTTATATCAATCATGTGATAGAGCTTTTTTCTTAAATAAGGAAGATTCGGCAGATTTAATAAAATTTAGGGAGATTTCAGCTACAATACTTCCTTCTTTTGAGTTTGCTTATTGTCTTTCTGTTCATAAGAGTCAAGGAAGCGAGTATGAGTCAGTTTTAGTCTTGGCTCCTTCCGGTAGTGAAAGACTAGGAAAGGAAGTTCTCTATACTGCAGTAACAAGAGCTAAGAAAAAAGTAAAAGTACTTATAGAAGAAAATACACTAGTATCTCTTTTAGGGAAGAGTTCGAAGAAAATATCAGGAGTGCAAAAAAAGCTTAGCGGCAAAGGAATCCTTTTCCGCTAAGATAATTTTTTACGCTTTTGAAGCCAATTTTCTTGTAATGCGAGATTTAAAGCGGTTAGCTTTATTTTTCTTAAACACGCCTTTTTTAACCCCTTTATCCATGAGGCTATAAACAGTGTTTAATTTTTCGGAAATTTGCGTTGCGTCTGCGTCTTTGCATAGCTTTATTGCTGTGTTGACTTTAGAACGGAATGCTTTATTTCGCAGTCTATTTTTTTCGCTTTGAAGGTCTCTCTTAATCGCCGTTGGCGTTCTGACCTTAGCTTTTTTTGTTTTTTCAGTTGCCATATTTGTGAACTCTTTCTCTGTAAGAATAAAGATATCCAGCAATATACGGCATCGTCTATAATTTGTCAAAGTTTGAATTTATAATTTGGCGTTTTATTGCCTCAATTTTTTATTTTAGTGATTTTGTGAGGAAGATATGCAAAAAAGGTGGATAGGAATTTTCAGCCTGCTTTTAGTTGTTTTTTTATTTTTTTTTGTAAAAGCAGGAACGCAGGTGGGGGAATATCTTTCCTTAAATACCCAAACAAGAGCTTTAGTAGAAAATTGGCAGATAATCAGAAAAGCAGAAGACGCTTTTGCTATTGAGGTTTCCTATAGATTTCGTGTAAAGGATAGGGAATTTATGGGAAAAACAGAGTTTATTAAGCCTTACTTTTTTAACGAGGAATCAGCTAAAAAAGCTGTTCAAAAGCTTTCTGTGCAGCCTTGGACTGTTTTTTTTCATGAGAAAAATCCTCAAAATAGTTCTTTGCAAAGAAAGTTTCCTTTTCAAGGTTCTATCCACGCTTTTTTAGTCTTAGGATTGCTTGTGTATTTTGTATTTCTTAAGAAGTGGCTAGAAAAGTCTTCATTTGTCTAATTTTTCCTTCAGAAAGGAGTAGAGTTTTTTTGTGAGTTGTAGTGTTTTTTTAGGGGAATTTTGTCTTTGTAGTAAGCTGCGCTTATGTTTTTGATTTCTTATATAAGAGAGATCTTCGCTGAAGGGAGGAAGGGGAACTTTAAGAAGCGGCAGGGGGTAACGTCCATTTTGTGTTAGAAGCTGTTTTCTATCATAAAGAGCAAAACTATTTTTCGGTTTTTCTTTTCCTAAAAAATAAAGAAGAGGGGTATTTGTAAAACGTTTCCTATGTAAAAAAGAATCTAGGATAATCCAAATAACACTTTCCTTTTTTTTAAAGACTTGGCTTTTATGTAGTTTTTTGAAAAAGACAATTGGTAGAAGGGAAGAGTTTGATTCTTTAGGCATAAAAAAGGTGTGGGTTTTTCCTTGATCCTGGATAAAATAGTGAGTGGAGAGTGTCTCTAATAAAAACGATAGGGCTTTTTGTTCTTTTTTAAACATGCAAAGTCTTTTTTAAAATTTTAAGAATGAGATTAGCGTTTTGTCTATATTTTCTCTATTGCTAAAAACTCTTAGATTCCTATACAGTGGCGTTATTATAAGTAGTACTCTGTTTTTGAAGCAGGGAAGATGCTTGACAAAAAGAGCCTTATTCCTTGAGAATTTAGCCTCTTTATGGGCGCTTTTTTTGCCGGTTTTAACAATTTAACTTAGGAGCAGTGCTTTTTCTTGTCTTTTTGAGATAGGGTTTATGCACTGTCAAATGGATGACAAAAGAGACGGAAAGCAGTGGTCTTAGCCACCAACATCAGCAGAAGGTTGAAGAACTCGTAGCTCTAGCTAAAGAACAGGGATATATTACTTACGAGGAGATCAATGAAATTCTTCCTATGAATTTCGACTCTGCAGAGCAGATTGATCAAATTTTGATTTTCTTAAGTGGAATGGATATTCAGATCCTAAACCAAGCTGAAGTAGATCGTCAAAAAGAACGCAAGAAAGAAGTAAAGGAATTAGAAGCCGCACCCAAGCGCTCTGAGGGCAGTTCGGATGATCCTGTAAGAATGTATCTTAAGGAAATGGGATCGGTGCCCCTTCTTACTAGAGAAGAAGAGGTGGAGATCTCTAAAAGAATTGAGAAAGCTCAGATTCAAATAGAAAAGATCATTATGCGCTTCCGCTATTCGACACGTGAGGCTATTTCCATTGCCAACTATTTAATGACGGGAAAAGACCGGTTTGACAAGCTTGTATCAGAGAAAGAAGTTTCTGATAAAGCTGCTTACCTTGCATTGTTACCTAAACTGTGTAGTTTAGTGAAAACAGAAGATGAGATTTTAGAATCTTTGCTTATTAAATTAAAGAACCCCGATCTTAAAAAAGTAGATCGCGTTACTATTGCTGAAGATATTGAAAAGACTCGTATTCGTATGCAAGCGTATTTAAAGAGAATGTTTTGTCGTCATAATATCATTGAAGACTTTATTGAGGTAATCCTGACGGCTTACGATCGATTTCTCTCTTTGGAAAAAGAGATACAGGAATTAATTCCAAGAGCAGAAAAAAATAAATTTGCCGCCGCAAAGCTCCTTGGTATGAAGAGAAAGTTAGAAAAAAGAGAGTTGGCAGCAGGCAGAGGCATTGACGAGTTTAAAAAAGATGTTCGTATGCTGCAAAGATGGATGGATAAAAGTCAGGAAGCTAAAAGAGAGATGGTTGAGTCCAATTTGCGACTTGTTATTTCTATTGCTAAGAAGTACACAAATAGAGGCCTCTCTTTTCTTGATCTTATTCAAGAGGGGAATGTAGGCCTTATGAAGGCGGTAGAAAAATTTGAGTATCGTAGAGGATATAAATTTTCTACTTATGCTACTTGGTGGATACGTCAAGCTGTAACAAGAGCTATTGCAGACCAAGCGAGAACGATTCGTATTCCTGTTCACATGATTGAGACAATTAATAAAGTTCTTCGCGGGGCGAAGAAGCTTATGATGGAGACAGGGAGAGAGCCTACTCCGGAAGAGCTTGGTATTGAGCTTGGACTTTCTGCTGAAAGGATTCGAGAAATTTATAAAATAGCGCAACATCCTATCTCTTTACAAGCAGAAGTGGGGGATGGGGGTGAGAGCCAATTTGGAGATTTCTTAGAGGATACGAGCATAGAGTCTCCTGCCGAGGCAACTGGGTATGCAATTTTAAAAGATAAAATGAATGAAGTGTTAACAACGTTAACAGATAGAGAGAGAACCGTACTTATTGAACGTTTTGGTCTTTTAGATGGAAAGCCTAAAACTTTAGAAGAGGTGGGTGTTCGATTTAAGGTGACAAGGGAGAGGGTTCGTCAGATTGAAGCAAAGGCTCTTCGTAAGATGAGACATCCGACACGCTCGAAGCAACTGCAAGCATTTTTAGATCTTTTAGAGACGGATTAACCACTTTCCCCCCTGTGTGTGTTTTATGACAGATTCTCCCTGCCCTTCTTTGGATGGCGTAGAGCGCGTTTTTTCTCAAAATGGTCTTTTAAACCGCGCTCTTTCTGGTTATGAAATGCGCAACGAGCAGAAAGACATGTCTTTACAGGTTATGGAAGCCTATAAAGAAGGAAAAATTCTACTCGTAGAGGCAGCCACTGGAGTTGGTAAGAGTTGGGCTTATCTTGTCCCTGCTCTTATTTGGGCTTCTTCTAAAAAGGTTCCCACCGTCATCTCTACCCACACAATTGCTTTGCAAGAACAGCTTATTTATAAAGATATCCCCTTTCTTTTAAAGGTATTGGGGCTTGATTTACAAGCGACCCTTGTTAAAGGGATGGGAAATTATTTTTGTTTTAAAAAACATGAAGAGGCCTGCTTAGAAAAGGTGCATTTATCTGCAGAAGAGCAGTTAGAGCTAGAGCGCCTAGAGCAGTTTTCTAGAGTCTCAGAAGATGGTTCCCTTTCTGAGGTGAACTTTCCCCTATCTTCCATAACAAAAGAAAAAGTTGCTGCGGAAAGATTTTCTTGTACCCACGTAGAATGTCCTCATTTTAGAAAGTGCTTTTTTTTTAAAGCTCGGAAGCAGCTTGCTGAATCGCAGATTCTTATTGTAAACCATCACCTTCTGGTGGCAGACCTGGCAGCAAGGCTGCGTCCTGATTTCCAAGAAGAAAAATCCGTTTTACCACTTTTTTCACGATTTGTTTTAGATGAGGCTCATCATTTAGAAGAAATTGCGTTAGAGAGTTTTTCTATTAGAATTAGCCGCCTTGAAGTAGTTCGTTATCTAGGGAGAATATATTCTGAAATCCATCCGCAAAAAAGTCAAATAGGCCTTTTAAAAGCAGCCCTATCTATTAAGAAAAAGCAGATTCCCGGTCCTTGCCTTCTTTTACTAGATATAGAGATCCCTGCTCAGAAAAGAGGGGCTCTTGAAGCTTTTAATGACTTTTTAGAAGAAGTAGAGCTTTTTTGTGAACAGGAGCTTTTAAAAGAGCAGTCTGTAGAGTTGCGAGATAAAAAGTGGCGTTTTTCTCCAGAAAAGTTATCTTCGGTGAAATGGTGTGAAGATGTCCAGGGGAAATTTATTCTTTTGCAAGAGGCGTGGAAGCGGTTTTTTCTTTCTATAGAGCTTTTAAAAAAAGAATTGCTTAGGGTTTTTTCTATAGAGGAGAAAGAGTTTTTTTCTTCCTATTTTCTCTCATTTGACGCTATTAGTAGCGTTTTGCAGCAAAGGTTAGAGCAATTACATGCCTTTGTTTTGACTCCTTTTGACGAGCATTCGGTAAGATGGGTAGAGGCTTCTGGAGCTTTGGCTATGAAAAATCTTACATTAGTTAATGCGCGATTAAATGTAGCTGAGCACCTAAAGAAACTTCTCTTTTCTTCAAAAGAAACAGGGGTTCTTTGTAGCGCTACGATGACTTCCAATAAAACTTTTACTTTTTTAAAGGGACAGCTGGGATTAACTTCTAAAGAGTTGGAAGACCGGACAAGTGAAAAAATGTACGATTCTCCTTTTGATTTTCAAAAAAATGCGCTTTTTCTTGTGCCGAAAGATTTTCCGTATCCTCATGAGTTCGGCTTTTTTGACTGTATGGTAGACATTGTGAAGAAAATTATTCGGGCCTCTAAAGGAGGCTGTTTTATCCTTTTTACTTCGTATGAAATGCTACAGAGTTGCTACGATAAAATAGTCAATTCTATAGACTCGCCTAAGCTTTCCTATTTGAGACAGGGAGAGTGCTCCAGGCAGCTACTTGTAGAGAGATTTAAAGAAAGGCAAGATAGCGTTTTATTTGCCACATCTTCTTTTTGGGAGGGTATCGATATTGCAGGAGAAACTCTTAGGTGTGTGATTTTAATAAAACTTCCCTTTAAAGTTCCGGGAGAGCCTTTATTTCAAGCGATGAGCGAGATGTATCAAAGAGGAGGAAAAGACCCCTTTGTAGAATATTCTTTGCCTCAGGCTTGTTTAAAGTTTAAACAAGGCTTTGGTAGGCTCATTCGCACAAAGACAGATAGGGGATGCGTGGTGTGTCTAGATAAGAGAATTATGACAAAATCCTATGGTAAAGTTTTTTTAAGCGGAATCCCTTCCTGTCCTATTTCTTATAAAAAGGGTTCGGACCTTGTCAAAGATGTAGAAGCTTTTTACCTAAAGAGCACCTAACGTTATCGAAGTTTTTGGATAAGAGCTCTTACTTGTCCTTCTACGAAGTAGGATCAATCCCCCCCCCCCACACACACAGCGCGCTCAGTGAGTTAAAGAAGCGAAATTTTGAATTGCTCTCCTCAAAAGAGCTTCTCGATCCCATCCGTTATTTAGAAGCGCGCCTATCAGAAGAATCTTCTAAAATTAACTACGTCACTGACAAAATAGCCTCCTCCGCATTTCCTTTTGAAGAGGAACTCGATAAAATACCGGTATTTGACTGAAATTTAACCGATTTTAGTGTATTTGTAAGAAAAACATGCCAATATTTCTTACATGAAGAGAGGCCAAAAAAAAGATAATAGTTCTGATGACCAAATACTCAAGGCTATAAACAGCCTCGGGCATGGTGCTGTTTTTGTTCCAACGGACTTTTTAAGCTTCGGTAGTCGGCAGGCTATCGATATTGCTCTCCACCGCCTTGTTCGAAAAGGAACCATCCGCCGCCTTGCAAGGGGAATCTATGACTTTCCAAAAGTTCACCCTAAGCTTGGAAATCTTCTACCTTCTCCAGAAAAGATTGCAGAGGCGTTGGGTGGTAGAGATGGTACACGCATTCAACCAACAGGAGCTTATGCAGCTAATATCCTAGGGCTATCCGAACAGGTTCCTGCTAAAATTGTTTTCTTAAGTGATGGATCAAGTCGAGTGGTAAAAATCGGTGTAACAACCATTCAGCTGCGACGTACGACTCCCAAAAACATGGTGATGGCAGGACGTCTTAGTGGACTGCTAGTTCAAGCTCTCCGTGAATTAGGCAAAGAACATATTACTCCAGAACGGATTGAACATTTAAAGCGCACTATTCCACTGGATGTAAGGCAAGAACTGTTGAAAGATATTCGATTTGCACCAGAATGGATCCATCCTATTTTCAAAAAACTAGCTGAGGGGCTTTAAGTGAAACTCGACTTTCTAAAATTACCATTCGACGAAAGACGCCTCTATATTGAACAAGCTGCTATTCAGAGAAATATCTCCCCAGTAATCATGGAGAAAGATTTTTTCGTATGCTGGTTGCTTAGCATCCTATTTGAATCACAGTTTGTGGGCAGTCTCGTATTTAAGGGAGGCACCTCTCTTTGACATCCTCCCCTCCATAAAGAAAGGGGATTCCTACGGCGTTTAGCTAAAAGCTAGCTAACTCACTTCGGC
>CAYTOK010000016.1:0-50783 GCA_964439595.1 uncultured bacterium
TTTTGAAATTCAAAATTATACCAAAGTAAAAATTTTATGGGTAATAGTCAGCCCTGAAGGATGAAGTTTGCGTGAGTCCGCGGGATCAAAAAAATCCTTTGGTTACCGCTCTTTTCTTTATTCTACCAGAATTCCTATTTAAACTAGGAATTCTGGTTGTAAATTAAGGTCGTGAAAGATGAGGAGGCTCTCTTCTATTGGTTTTGTTTCGCAATCAGTCTTTGGTCAAGGGAAGGCCTCATAGGGATGCGCTTGTCATGTTTTTTTTAAAATCACTCTCTAAGAGAGGGAAATTTTGCTTCAATCGATTCTATCGATAAGTAGATTTTATCTAGCTTTTTATAAAATCCCTCTATTTCTTTTTTAAGCTTCGCAGAAAGTGTCACTAGTTCTGTAATAGTTTTGGATAGAGTTTTTTCATAGGCAACCAGCAAAGAGGCTTCCGTTTCTTGTAGTTTTTTTTCTAGCACTTCTATTTGTTTTTCTAAAAAGGCAGCCTCATTTTGTAAGGGAGAGAGCTCCCTAGATCTTTGCTGTATGAGAATCGCTCTTTCCTGCTTACTAGTATCTTTAGGTTTGCTATTTTTTTTACTGCCAAGATCATCAGCCCATCCTTCTTGCTCTAGGAACTCTGTATAGGTTCCAAGGAAAATGCGTTGGCTATTTTTATCACAGATGATGAGGTAGTCAGTATCTATTTTTTTTAACATCTCTTCACTGTGGGTGACTAAAATAACACCCCCCTCAAATTCTTGGATAGCTTCTAAAAGAGCTTCAATAGATTCTATGTCCAAATGGTGTGTTGGTTCATCAAGAAGAAGAAGGTTCGTGGGAGAAGCTAGGATTTTTCCTAGAAGAACGCGGCTGCGCTCTCCCCCGGAAAGGAGGGAGATTTTTTTCTTAGCGGTGTCTCCTGAAAATAGCATATGACCGCAAAGAGCTTTAATTTGTGTGAAGTTCAGCTTTATATTAGCAGAAGCAATTTCCTCTTCAATAGTATGGTCTAGGCAAAGTCTAGAGATGTGTGTTTGTCCAAAGTACCCAATACGAGTTTGGTCTGAAATAAATGTTTTCCCCGCATTTGGAGTAAGATCTCCATTAATTAACTGTAAAAGAGTAGATTTACCCATTCCATTTTTACCGATAATGGCAATTTTTTTGCCCCTTTCGATTTCCATGGAGACATTTTGTATAAGAGGATGTTCTGGTTTATAGGAAAAGGAAATATCTTCTAAAGAGAGCATTTTTCTTCCTGTAAAAGGCGTATAGGTAAAGGAAAAGGAGAGCCCATCTAAAGCAGATAACTGGCTTAGGGCCGGTAGTTTAGTGAGAGCTTTAGCTTTAGATTTTGCTTGCGTAGCTTTGCTTGCTTTCGCTCCAAATCTGGCTATGTATTCTTCTAAATGCTTTTTCTTTTTATCCAAAGTTAACCTTGTTTTTTCATGAAGCTCTTCTTCTTCCACAATTTTTTGGTAAAAATCCTCCGTGTCACCTTTATGCTTTTTTAAAGTTTTTCTATGTAGGCCCATGGTGTGTGTAACGATAGCATCTAGAAAGCTTCTTTCGTGAGAAATTAAGACACATTCTCCTTTCCATGACTTTAGATGATTTTCTAGCCATCTAAGGCCTGCAATATCCAAGTAGTTTGTTGGTTCATCAAGAAGTAAGCAATTAGGCTCTAAGGCTAGTAGTTTGGCAAGCTTAAGGCGGAGGTGATAGCCTCCGGAAAGAAGAGATGGGCAGCTATCTAGCTGCTCATCGGTGAATCCTAGACCGAATAAAATGCTTTCTACTTCGTAGGGCTCTTTTTGGATCGGGCCGTCAAGGGCTTCTTCTAAAACAGTGCCTTTAGTAAACTGAATGTGCTGTTCTAGAAAGCCTAGTTTGTATCCTTTAGGTAAGCAAACCCTACCGCCATCAGCTTCTTCTTCTTTTTTGAGTATTTTAAAAAGAGTGGTTTTACCGGATCCATTTCTTCCTACAAGGGCACATTTTTCCCCTTTTTGTAAGCAAAAAGAAACATTATCAAATAAAAGAACACCGCCGTAGCTTTTGGATAGGTTGTCAGCTTGTAACATAATTAATTTCGTACTCCAAATTGATTGCCGGATTCATACTTTTTTAGTCCTAAGTTAAATAGCAGATAAGCTAATCCAACAAAGATAGAGGTGCTACCAAGTAGCAGAAGTAGATCTAGGAAGTTAAAGTTTTGTAGTAATTCTACAGGGATTGTGCCAATTATTCCAGCAGGAATAATTGAGAACATAATAATTTTTAAAAATCCTTGATATATGTGTGTCGGATAAAAAGAGAAAAGCAAAATAGATTCGTAATATTTTTTTATGATCTCTTCTATAGGTCCAAACCAAAAGGGGAGGCTGTAGGCTATAGTGGCAAGAGAAGTAAAAAGTAGTGAGCCTAATACCATACAAAGTAACGCTAGCGGGAAGGTGTAAATCGTGGTAAAGCCCCCGAAAAAAGTCAGTAGAAGAGCTGTTGCAATATGTCCCCATCCTTTAGCAAAGGATTTCGAGCCGATAATATGCAAAAGAATATTTTGTGGCTGAACGATGAAAGCATCTAGATCCCCACTCAGAATTAAATAGGAGATCTGTTTGACTCCTCCAAAAAACACCTGCGTAAGGCCAAAAGCTCCGGAACTTATTGCTATAAGAGCGGTCATTTGCGGAAGTTTCCAGCTTGCAATTTCTTCAAAGCGTCGGAAGAAAATCCACCAAAGAGCAAAGAAAAGTAGATTATTAGCTATGATGAAAGACACTTCTAGTAAAAAAGCTCCTCTCTTACTTACAGAGGATTTAATACTTGTTTTAAGTAAAGTAGTGAAAAAGAGTAGAGATTTACCCACCATTATCCTCCATGTATAGTAAGAGTACGCAGCCCCTTTTTGTAGATAAACAGTATAAGGCCTAAGCCAAGAGCCCCCCATCCTATATAGGAAAGCAGCAGAGAAAGGATATGCATGCTAGATACGCCAAGTGCTAGAGCGCTTCGTTCTCCAAGTATAGCGGGAAAAGGAGTTAGGTGGGCTACCTTTTGTATCCAGGTAGGGTAGGAGGCAAGGGGAAGTATCAGGCCACCTAACATAAAGAGAAATTTTTGCCAAATCCAATATAGGGGATCTACTTCCTCGATCCAAAAAGAAATAAGCCCTATGATCATTTGAAAGAGTATGGCAATAACTCCGGCAAAAGCCCCAAATAAAATGGCTAAGAATAGATTCTCTAAAGAAAAAGGAAGGCTGCCCGCTGCAAATAACGTAAATGTAAATCCAATACTTCCAAGCACTGTTAGGTTGGCAAGAAGAGACCCAAAGGCTTTAGCGAAGGTGGCTCCGAGGTAAGAGATAGGTCTAGGAAGAAGATAAGCTAGGTGTCCACTTTTTAAGTCTTTATGCATTTCTTCTTGTACTTCGGGAAGGCTGACAATAACCCACTCATTGAATGCTATGTACCAAAGAAGTTGTGATGAAGATAGCATATTTATGCTGCTTCCAATAGAAAGGGCTTTCCATATATGAGCAAAAATAACTAGGCATGCAATGAAAAAAATACTTAAACTAATTAATGCCTTAGTGTTTTTTATCGTATGCAGGAAAGAGAGAGTGAAAATGAAGCTGTATTTATACATGGGATTTATTTCCATAAAGAAGGCGTACAATTTCGTCCATAGAGAGATCTTCTAATGTCATGTCATTTACTGTTGTTTGTTTTAAGACTCTTTGCAAAATGGGCTCTATTTGTGTTATTTGGAGGTCTACCTTACAGCTGAAGCGGTGGTCTTTATTTTCTACTACTTTAACGCCAGGCATATCTACAAGAACAGTTTTTTCTTCTGTTAATAAAGAGAGGGTCTTTTTATTTTTATAGGTTTGCCTTAGTTCTTTCAAAGAGCTATCTAAAAGTAAGGAGCCTTTATCCAGGACAAGAACTCTATTACACACATGTTCGATGTCTGCAGTGTCATGAGAAGTGAGAAATAGCGTTGTTCCATGCACTTTAGAGAGGGTATTTAATAAGTTACGGATAGTTAGTTTGGCATTATTGTCTAATCCAATGGTCGGTTCATCTAAAAATAAGATTTCCGGTTTGTGTAAAAGGCTTGCTACGATTTCACAGCGCATTCTTTCTCCAAGGGAAAAAGTTTTTACAGGTCTTTGTAACAAGGGAGCGATTTCAAAGAGCTCGACTAGCTCTATGAGTTGTTTTTTATATGTATCAGGGGGGATCTCATAGATTTTAGAAAGAAGGTTAAAAGAGTCTAAAGGGGGGAGGTGGTACCAAAGTTGACTTCTTTGGCCAAAGACAGTCCCTATTTTATGTCCTAAGAGGATCCTGTCTTTAGAGGGAATGAGCCCAAGTACTTTTACTTCTCCTGAAGTTGGTTGTAAGATCCCTGTAAGGATTTTAATAGTAGTAGATTTGCCGGCCCCATTAGGTCCTATAAAAGCTACCCTTTCTCCTTTATTGACCTTTAAAGATAAATTTTGGATGGCTGCAAAGGGTTTTTTCTCTGCAAAAAACAGTCCCTTTAATGTCCCTAAAATCCCGGGAGTGGTTTCTTTGAAAAAGAAGGTTTTATTGAGTTTTTTAAGGCAGATAGCAGATGACATCGTGTTTTTCCTTATGGTTAACGTGGGTGAGGCTAGCAGATTTCTCTATATTTTTCACTTGTTATGTTTGTGTGAGAAAGTATTTTTTAAAAAAGTTTTAAAAAAGGTGTTTTTTTACTCTGCATTTTATAGACTAGGTAAAAGAGTGCGAATTGTAATTGTGTGTGGGGTAATATTTTATGACAAAAGATGAGGTAATTGTCACTTTAAGAAGGCATAAAGATTCTTTAGCTTGTTTTCAAATTAACTCTCTTTTTTTATTTGGGTCGATAGCAAGAGATGAAGGCGCGGATAATAGCGATATTGATATTTTAGTAGAATTTACAAATGCTCCCACATTTGACTTATATATGGATTTAAAATTTTTTCTAGAGGATTTATTCGGTCGCGTAGTTGATCTAGTTACGGTGACGGGAATTCGTAAGGAAATCAAAGATCATATACAAAAGGACTTAATCCGTGTAGCGTGACTATCAGTTGTACATACAGGATATACAGTTAGCCTGTCAAAAAATTATACGGTATACTAACGGATTAGATTCTAAGAGTTTTTTTTCAGAAGAACTTATTTATGATGCAGTAATGCGTATGCAAATTATAGGAGAGGCTGTAAAAAAAAGATTCCCGAAGAAGTGAGGACCTCTTTCCCTGCGGTAGAGTGGAAGAAAATAGCAGGATTTAGAGATTTACTTGTTCATGCTTACTTTGGTATAGATAATGGAATTGTTTGGGAAATTGTTCAAAATAAAATCCCCGCATTGTTAAAAGAGCTAAAGTGATTCCTTTTAGCCTTATAGTCTAACTATCCCATGACATAAAGCTTTTACGTTTGGCTAGAGAAAAAGCTATTTAAAATTTGGTTCATCGGAAGAATTGGGGGGATTTCTTTAATTTCTTCTATAAAAAGATGAAAAAGTTACCTTAGCAACATTTTTTTTCTTTTTGAGGTCTCTACGGTCTAAAAAACACGAGCTTACCTAGATTTTAAAACTTGGAGAACAAAGCCAAAGTTGCAAGTGTAAATGTTATTTGCAAAGGGACCCATTGCGATGCCTCCTTGTGGTTCACAAACTTAAAGTGTTAAATTCAGTCCATTGATTTTATAATGAGAGTCGGCCCATCAATTCCATTGAAGCGCTAATGTTGTAAAATACGCAACTCTAAGCTATCGTTCCTATTACTGCGTGTTCCGTTGTATGTAGATGGTAAAGTTTTAGTATAAAATATTCCTCATCACAAGTGGTCAGCTTCATATAAGTTTTTTTATTTCCAAGATTACATCCCCTAAATTTTCTTTGCTTAGAACCTTCACATCTCACATTTCTGGAACTGCAGTGAGCACACATCTTATTCTTTTCGCGAATTCTTGCATGAAAGACAACCCCAAAATCATCTTTATTGTCTTCCATGGATTCTAGTATTGCAATTTTAGTCTGAAATAAATTATAGAAACTTGTTTTAAGTGACATACATGAAGCCTCACGTGGTGGTTTGTCTTCTATTTGTCACTTTCCCTTTTGAATTTCAAAAATATATTTTATTTTTCATCGAAGTTTTTTTACTTCCCAAGCCCTTTAGCCCCATTCCCCCAATTCTTCTGATGAACCTAAAATTTTAATCGGTGCTTTAGTTGAAATTCTTCTCAGGGCATTTAGGCAGGAAGCCTTAGAGAATTGTTATTATAGGAGTCAAAAAACATTTAAATAAAAAAGTTATTTTTAATTTGAATAGCAAATAAAAAGATTGATTTTTTACTTAAATATGATAAAATGGTTGCGAAAACTTATTTTAATGGAGCTATAAGATGACTGTTCAATTAAATGCAGCTTACCAGGCTGTCAAAGACAATATTCCAGGGCAATTCTGCACGCCTAGAGCGCAGGTAATTAGTTTAATAGCTCTTGGGATCCTTTCTAGTGGCGTTGCTATTTGTGCAGCTAATTTCCTTGTAGCCATGCCTTTTACTTTAAAAGCTGGTAGCGGGCTTGTCTCCTTAATTTCTTTTATTGCTGCTGGTTTTATTTACTCTGGTGACAATACGAAAAGAAACATAACTTATTTGGAATCACGTGTTACTAAAGAAGAATTAACGCTTATTTTAAATCAGCAAGCCAGCCAGATGACCTTTGTGGAATTTTTCAAGTTTCATGCGAAAATCGAAGCTTTTGCTCTTTTAACTGAAGACAATAGACAGATCTATAAAAAGCAATTCATAGAAGGTTTTGGTGCTAGGCAGATACCGACTGTCTCAAATGCAGATTTTATAAATAATTCCCAAGAAGTGTTGGCTCAAGGTTTGTGGTTAGAGCTAGCAACTGCAAATAGTGAGGAATCCTCCTTACCCCCTAGCGTAACTGAGTCACTACTAGGGATCTTTAACCTAAAAGACCTAAGATTTGAGTTTGCTCCCATATTTCAAGAAACTCAAGGGTTAGTTAGAGAACTAGCAGAGAAACTCCAAGAAATAAATCAAAATAGAGTGGAGTTAGAAAAAAAATATACTGGAGCAAAAGAAAAATGCAGCTCTGGCTTATCGAAAAAAATAGAAAGGTTAAATGCTGAATTTGAAGAAAAGCCTTTGGTCAAAAGCTTTAGGAAAGCAGAAAAAGAGTTAGAGCGAATTAACAATTCAATTAAGGACATTAGTTCTCGAAAAGAACGTCTACATACGGAGCTACAACGTCTTGGGAATTTAGCAGATTCAAGAGAAGCTCGTGTGGCAGAGCAAGAGGCAATTATCCGAGTTGGAAAGCCAAAAAAAGAGGCAAGAGATAGCGTAATAGTAACAGGAAGATATTCCCCCTTTAATACTATGAGTGTTGGTGAATTAGCTGAAAGAATGATTGGTGGAGCCCGAAATGCACTTGCATGCATTAAAGATGAGCCAAATAAAATAGAGAAGCTTCGTCAGGAAATGTCCGAACTAGAAAGTCAAAAGAATCAACTAGAACTGGAAAAAATTTCTACTGTAGAAGAAAAAAACAAGCTTGCACGTATGTATTTATTTGAGAAAGGTAACCTAGATGCTTCAATCAAATCCGCAGAAGAAGAAACTGGAAATCGCATTGTAGGGCTTGAAGGGGCCTTAAATCGTAAAATGGCTGAACTAGAGCCAGAAATACAAAGGCTGGTAGAAGAAGTTCGCGGTGAGTTCAATGTGAAGTTTAGCGAATTACATTCGAGATTTACTGCATTTACTGCGCAGTACAATGCTTTATTTAGCTAATTTATTTGAATGTAGTATAGTAAAAATTACCTCCCACCTCTTTTCTTACAAAGGAAAAGAGGTGATCTATGTTATAAAAACATCCCACTAAAAACTTTATATCGATATCCTCGCTTTCAAAATGACATTTTCTATCGACCTTTTTCTATTTTCCTTGTTTTTCAAAAGCAAATCCCCGTCATTATACAGCTGAGATTTGCTGGATATGAGGTGGAAAATCACCTGCTAAATGTATCATAAGTTTCTTGTTAGGAATGGTTTGTATAAATAGCATAAAGTATTAATTTGATATTTTGTAAAATTAATTATATAATTGATGTTAAGAGCAATTATAATGTTTAATAATTAATGCAAAATGGAGATTTTTATGGCAAACTATATAGATGTTAAAGATTTTAATTCTTATGTAGAAAATCTTCAGCAAGTAATGACACAAGCTAGTAGTGTAGACTATGCACTTTGTAGTGAAGTGGATTTTGTTTTAAAAACATTTAAACAAAACAAGGAGCTTCTTCAAGGCTGCACTCAAGGAGTTGACACTTTAGCAGAAACGCTACTTAAGAAGTCTGTAGAGGATTTGCACCAGTATGAAGCAGCGGGAATCATAGGTTCTATACGGAAAGTAGCTTCTTGTATAAAAAATATGATGGCTTTAGTTTTTACTAATTCCGGAAATTATGGATGTCAAGTGGCTCAAGAATTTTTAGGCGATAGAAAGTATATATTACAGGATCCTTCTATCAAAATGGCTCTGCTCCTTAAGATTGGGAGAGACGGTTTGGAAGATAGTGGAGACTTCTTATTCGCTCCTGAGGCTTTGAGTAAAAGTGATGTCGAGTTCGTTCCTTTTATCGAAGAAAAACTAAAAGGTAAGGTTACCTTTGCCGGAGGGATTAAAAGCTTTTTCATGGCTAAGCTCCATCTTTTAAAAGGAGAATCCTACGCCGCAAATTTTGCCAAGCAGTTTGAGGGTGATGCTTCAACAGAAATGAGGGTAGAGTATTTGCAAAGCGTTTTTCCTGAAATAACTGAAGGATTGTTTGGTCAGAAGAAGTCTCTTACGGTAGAAGAAGATTTAGGAAAGACTGATAGCGAAGTTTCAAGTGAGGGGAGCTGCGCTACAGAAGAAGCTCGTGGAGAAACAAGTTTTCAGCCTGCAGCTCAAGAAAGTGATGAGCTTGGTTGGGTTGACATCTTTGCTGCGCGCTCAGGAGATAGCCCTGAAAAGACTTCTTCTCTTCAAAATAGGGATGACGATATAAGCTATTTAGAAGCTATGATGCTCTGTGTAAGTTACTCTGAAAAGTAATGAAAAAAAAGATGCTTTCTTAAAACAGGGCTCTTAAGTTACATTGAAACTTTATTATATGTAACTTAAGGGTCTTCTATGATGATACAAGAAATAGAAAAAATTTTGGGAGAAAAGTCTACGGACTTATTATCTCATGTCTCCAAGACAATTCCTAAAGAGCGTTTACATATCCCCGGAAGTGATTGGGTGGATAGAATTTTCTCTTGTTCAGATAGGAATATACGGGTACTAAGAAATTTAGAGCATCTTTTTTCTCATGGGAGGCTGGCTGGCACAGGATATTTATCTCTTCTTCCCGTAGACCAGGGTATAGAGCACTCTGCAGGAGCTTCTTTTGCTAAAAACCCTGATTATTTTGACTCTGAAAATATTATAAAACTAGCTATAGAAGGTGGCTGTAACGGTGTTGCAACAACACTTGGGGTTTTAAGCTCTGTTGCTAGGAAATATGCTCATAAAATTCCCCTAATTTTAAAATTAAATCATAATGAGCTGCTGACCTATCCAAATAAATATGATCAGATTTTCTTTGCCAGTGTGGAGCAGGCCTATGAGATGGGATGTGTAGCTGTTGGCGCCACCATATATTTTGGCTCGGCAGAAAGCGATCGCCAAATTGTAGAGGTGAGCCGAGCTTTTGCTAGAGCTCATGAGTTAGGTATGGCTACTATTTTATGGTGTTATCTTCGGAATAACGCTTTTAAAGTAGGAGATACAGACTACCACGAAGCAGCAGATCTTACAGGCCAAGCCAATCATCTTGGAGCCACGATCGGTGCTGATATTTTAAAGCAAAAGCTGCCAGTGACTAATGGAGGATTTAAAGCTCTTCATTTCGGTAAACAAACTGAAGAAATGTACACCAGGCTCTCTTCTCCTCATCCGATTGATTTAACGCGTTATCAAGTAGCAAACGGGTATATGGGAAGAATGGGACTTATTAATTCCGGAGGTCCTTCAGGATCTAATGACCTAGCTCAGGCAGTAGAAACAGCCGTCATTAATAAAAGAGCTGGAGGTATGGGGCTTATTAGCGGAAGGAAGGCCTTTCAAAAGCCTTTAAAAGAAGGTGTAGAGCTTTTACATGCTATCCAGTCAGTCTATCTTTGCAAAGAAGTTACAATCGCGTAAAGTATACTCCGGGAGAGTTTTTCTCCCGGATATTTTTGTAAGGCTAGCCAGCCTTTTTATCCTTATAATGACGTATAAATTCAAAAAGGGCAGTCCCTCTATTCGACTCTCGAAAAATAATTCCAATATGTCCTTTAAGACATTCTCTAACACTTCTTTCTTCCGGTTCAAGATATTCTGAAAGAATTGTTGCTATCTCTTCAAGAACTTGCTGATTTATTATAGGATTTAGCTGCGCATCTAGAATTTCTTTAAACTTTGTCCAGTTATTTTTTGAGCTAATTAATAGTGAAAATAGTTCCTCGTTAGATAGTATATGGGCTAATGCCGATATAGGATCTTCGATTCTAGTATAGAGATCTCCTCTTGCAGGGTGTTTTTCTGGGGGTGATCCGGCAGTACCTGAGAAAGAGCGTCTCAAAGTGGATTTTTCTTTAATCATTTGCTCTACTAGACTAGCAGCATCTTCTGATAAAGTTGTAATAGTAGATCTAACCATAGGAGAGTTAAGGTCTACGAGTGACGCGCCTGCTGAAATTTCACTTGTTCCTGTTTCCTCTCTTTCTAAAGGAAGTCTTGTTAGATCTTTTTCTGGATCCACGACTGCTATAGGGGTTAGATCGTCTAAGGTATCAGAATTGCCAAATATGGCATCTATGGGTTCATCAGTAATGATCTCTACATCTTCGGGGCTTAAAGAGTCAGAGGGGGGGAGAGTTCCTATGGCATAAGAAGGATTTAGTGGATTACTTCTTGGAGTTCCTTCTTGAGAAAAAGGGGAAGAGGATTTTTCTGATGGGGATCTACTAGAGTTATTGGCCGTTCTTATAGCTTGTAAATCAAGTACGGTATCTTGTTTGTAAAGATTAGGGTGATCAGTAGAGCATAGATGGCATATGCCAAATTTATTAGCGGCGTGTGCTGTATGAGTGTGGGGATCGATTGCGTCTTTTTCTATTGGAGGAGAAAGTGATCTTTCATCTTGGCTAAGATCTGCCATGCGCTGCCCGGTGGGATCTCCAACATAAGGGGGGAAAGGGTAGGGTGTAAGTGCTTCTTCGTCCCCGTTTTGTTGCGCAGAGAATCTTAATGTTGACTTAGGCGGTGTTGCGAAAGAGGCGTCTAAAGAAGGAGGTTTTTCTGCTGATGAAAACTGGTCTTTTTTCTTAAGGCGGGGAGATATTGGGATACTAGAGGCTTGAGATATATTCGGAGTGCCATCTGTAGAGGGTCTATTGCAGCAACAGAGGAAAAAGAGGTTTTTTAACACTTGGAAAATAGGATAGATGACTGCTGTTATCTTCTCAATGAGATAATGGGAAGAGTCTTGAAACCATACAGGTAAACAAGAAGTGCACGAATTTGAAATCCCTTGCATAAAGACCTCCTAAAGGGGTTTTAGTTTTTTCGGTCAGTATGCTAAAATGTGTATTTCTTTTAAAGATAAATACGGCTTTTTGTTAATGATTAGTTTATTTTCCTATTTCCCAGGGAAATGGATGTTTAGCGGGTGGATTTTTTCCATCACCGCCAGGAGGAGGGATTATCTGGTTTAAGGCGCCGCCAAGGGGTCCTCCGAACTTTTCTAAAGCCTTGCTGCTCCAAAGCATAAGGGCTGCTATTTTAGTGGTAGCGGACCCTGTACTTACTTCTACATTATTTAAGCTGCCCTTTATAGGGAATTTGAGCATGTAATCTTTAGGAAGGCCTTTAATGCCGAGCGCATTTTTTAAGGTGTCTGCAGTGATTCCTAAAGTCATGTTGACAGAGTTACTAGGGATGTTTATAGGTCCCCAAAAAGCAATTTCGTACTGCTTATCTAGTAAAATTTCACTGCGCTCGATCTCTACTATCCCTTGGCTTATGCTTAGGTCAATAGGAGCAAACCAGACTTCTAGGTCTTTACCTTTTGTTTTCTTGGACTTCAAAAGCTTTAGCATTTTCTCAAGGCCCCCGTCACTTTCGCAGTAGATTTTTCCTGGCTCAATTCGTATAAAAGAGGCTTCTAAGTTTGAGGGGGAGAAAGGATGTATAGGAACTGAAAACTTTTTTGCGTCTATTTGTATGGTAAGAGGCTTCGGTGCTGAAAATGATTTAATCGAGGAATCCTCTTTTTTTAAGAAAAGGTGGCTTATTGCAGGGGTTAACTGCACTTTAGCGATGGCATTTTCTTGGAGTCTAAAAATTCCGGAAACAATGACTCCTTTAAGGCTACAAGAAGATTGAGGAGAGCTCATCTCTAACGAGCAGGTGCCGGTAAGGTTTTGCATTGAAAGGTTTCCTTTCATTTCAAAGGATGAACCGAGTAGTGTTTTAAAGAGGGCTTTTTCTATAGGAAGGCAGATGTCTAAAATGGAAGATGGCATTTTTGTAGCATCTAAAGCAATAGTTGCTTTAGATGTCGCTGTATTTATATTGCCATCTTGAGAAAATAGATCGTCAATTTGCGCCTGCATAGAAAAAGAACCCTCCGGAGCTGTTTGCAAGCTTAATTTGCAGAGGACCCTTTCTTTCTTTTGAACTTTTTCTAGGAAGCAGCTGAGGGCATGTATTCCTATTGCTTCTTGGGAGACTTTATGTTTAAAGACAGTTTGGGGGTTTTCTATATGTGCTTTAATAAAGGTATCTGCCAAGTTTGGCATAGAAGAGGAAAAAGGGACTAATAGCTCAGTAATGGATCCTTTGAAGGTCGTTTCTTTTAAAAGAGAAAAGGAGCTTGGAATCATTTCATAAGTATCAGGGGTAAGCCTGTATTCTATTTTAATGGGCTTAAGAAGAGATAGGTTTTTGTTTTGTACCCCAACGGCTCCATCTAAAAAAAGAAAGGGTGTTTGTATATTGAAAGATAAAGATTCCTTCTTTTTTACATTGTCCATTTGAATAGTGCCATCGACTGTTTTTCCAAGTAAAGAAGAGAGGTCTTTTTTATAGGGACCAAATTTTTCTACAAGGTCAATAGGGAAGTGGTCTAGTTTTATTTCTGCGTGAGAAACAAAACTAGAGGAACCTTCGCGTGCTTTAGAAAGAGTGCCTTTACACTCTACGCTGCCTCTTATAGAAGAATCCATCCCTTCCGAGTATCCGGTAAACTGTATAGAGTCACTCGCTCCGGAGAAAACAAGGTCTAATTTAGTTTTGGATAAAGAGGCGTTTTCTAATTCGAAATTAGGGACATGGATGCTTGCTTGTAGATCTAATTTATTTAAGGTGTCTTTTAGGAAAAAGCGCGTGGGGGAGATCGTTATTCCTAGTTGAAAGTGGTTGCTAATAGGATGGTTTTTTAAGAAAGGGAAAAAATGGATGAGGTTACTTTTAGTGACTTTGTAGTCTATACTAAGTGGTTTTGTTAAAAGGATGAGGTCTTCTTTTTCTTTAAAGGCCCAGGTGGATTCTAAAGATACGGAGGCGCTCTCTGCTGTAAGCGCTATTTGAGAAAGAGAATTTGCTTTGACATGTAGCGTAAGCGCATCTATAGAAATCCCCTGAAAAGATAGGGGGTCTATCTGTATGACGCTTTCTAGCGTAAGCGTATCTTTTTCTCTAAAGTCATCCATATGTAATTTTGTAAGGGCAAATGTCGCTTTGACATTTTCTTGTAGTAGGTAAGTGGCCATAGTTTCTTCAAGAGAAAATTCTTTATCTACTAAAGAGAAATCTGTTTTAGGTATTTGTACAAGTGGTGTCTCCAAGTTAAAAGAGCCTTTAAGATTTTCTTTTGTTCCTTCTAGCAATAAGGAACCGCTCACAGATTTTCCTAGGAGCTCTTGGATCCTAGGCTCTAGTAGAGATGTGGGGACTTTTTGTAGTGAACAAGTGGACGAAAAAGAGGGAGATGCGCTAAGTGGTTTTAAGCAGGAGGCTTCTATATGTAGGTTAGAAGGTTTTTTAGCAGAAGAGCTTAATTTGATATCGATAGAGCTTGTGAGATCTTCACTTAAGTTAGTTGAAGAGATTTTACTTTGCATTATAGCGGAAAGCTCTGAACTTAAAGGGACGGAAGCGGTAGATATCCCTAATACAAAGGCTATTTGGTTTAATAAGGGACCTTCTTCTTTTATAGGAAAAGTTAAAGAGTCGATTTGTAAAGTAAGGGGGATGTAATCTGGCAATGCAATAGGCAGTGTAGAAGAAAGCAGGGACATCGGGAAGTTGATTTGAAAAAGAGCTGGCGCAGTAATTGCTCCATAAGAATCCTTTGATGCTAACTTGATATCTGCTTTTATATTGTCAGAGGTCATGGCAACGCCGATTTCACAAATGTCTTTAGAGATATTTGCTTTGCAGTCCATTTCTAGAAAGGAGCCAAAAAGCTCTTTAATCATACCGCTATATTCGGGATGTAAAAAAGCAAAAAGCTCGTCAATACCATTCATGGGGAGGTGCTTTGCTGATGCTTTTAAAGAGAGATTGACTCCATTAAGGTTTTCTAAAAAAGAGGTTACAGAGAGGGATCCTTCTTCTTTTCCAAACACAGCTTGTGTGTCTAAAGAAAAAGAAATCACAGAAAGGTCTCTTTTGATGTCTATGAAACTTTCGATCTTTTCAAAAGAGGCATTTAGAGTGCTAAAGGTTCCTTCTTTGATGGTCAATTTACCAGTAAAAGACAGTGGTTCGCTGGCTATATAGTTTAAGTAGATTTCCGGGTTAAAAAAAGAGGCTGTTTGAATCTGAGGTTTTTTTTGTAAAAAAGAAAGTTTTTCAGCATTTAGTTTGATTATAGGATTTATGAGTTCCATTTCTCCAGTATGATACGGCTTCCATAGGAAGGTAAAAAGGGAGGAAGAAGAAAGAATCTGGTTACAACTAAAGTCTATAGCTTCTGTTTGATAGGTAATCTTTTCTATTTTTTGGGGTCCTTGCCAACAAAGAGAAAGGGTTTCAATAGATAGGGAACCAGATATAGGCAGGTTTATGACTGTTAAAAGAGCTCTTTTACCCAAGGTAGTAGATATAAGGGCCGGCAAAAAGTAGATCAATAACGAGAGACATAAAATCCAAAGTAGATGTTTTTTTCTTTTTTTCATGAGCGCCTCAAGCTGGCTTGCCAAATTTGGTAAAGGTAAAGAGCTGATAATGTTTTGCTATCTATAATTTCTCCTTGTATAGAAAGCCCTAGTATTTCCTCAAAAGATACAGTTAGTAGATCTATATGGTCAGAATCTTCTGCCCATAAAGGATCTGGAACGAGGTCTTTAGCTAAAAAAAGGTGAATATACTCATCGCAGAATCCGGGTGCTGTGTAAAATCCTCCTAGAGGAATCAAGGTTTCTGCGCGGAAGCCGGTTTCTTCTCGAAGTTCTCTTCCTGCGCAATCTATGGGGTGTTCTTCTTTTTCTAATCGTCCGGCAGGTAGCTCTAAAAGGATAGTTTTAGCAGCGCGTCGCCATTGCTTTACAAGAAGAACTTTTTCTTCGGGAGTTATTGCGAGGATAGCAACGGCCCCTGGATGTTTTACAATGTCTGAAATAACTACATTCCCATTTTGCAGCTGTAGGGTCTCTTTATAGAGAGATAATAGAGGCCCTGTATAGACGTTTTCTTCTTTTTTTATAGAAGAGAGCTCTAATTCTTTTTGCTTTTGAGATCGATTTTTCAAGAGGGCCCCCTTCTTTATAAATTATTTAGAAGGTAAAACTTTTGTTTTTTTTTGTATATTGCAAAAGTGGAAGTATTAAAAAATTGTATTTTACTATTCTACGTTAATATTCTTTGTTTTAATCCATTCTTCGTATTGTGTTGGTTTATTTATTAAAATAGAAAATCTGCAATTAACAGTTGATTAATTAAAATAAAATATTTACATTCAAGTCTGTATTTATTGTAGTATTTGGGTGTTGCTTTGGACGCTAGTGGAAATTTAAGTGGGCTATCTCAAAGAGCTTCTTTAACTGAAAATAAGCCGTCTTTAGATTTTACAGTGAAGTGGAACTTTTTTTCGGGTAGATACCTTGAAATTATTTTGTCCCCACCAAGTCAAGATAGTAGCGACGATCTAATAATCAAGATAGCTTGTAAGGTATATCCTATAGGAATCCATACTATAGGTAACTTTTTTCAAAAAAAAGAAGAAAATACCTACATGCCTTTTTCCTTTCAGTCAAAAGAAGGCGTTACTAAGACGGTATATCTTAAAGTTGGCAGTGCAGCAAAAAGGTTGCTTGTCTCAGAGGAAGAAATTCGCTCTAATGACATATCGCAAGGGAGCTATTTAGAAGGTAGAGTTGCTGCGGTGCAGCTTTCTGCTGAGGTAGTGCGAAATAAAAAGATAGGGTCCTGTCCTGGTTTAACAAGAAAAAAAGCGTATGAAGAGATGGTAAGAGTCTACTCCTTTGCTAGGGAATCTTTAAAAAGAGGATTGCTCTCTAAAGGATATTCTAGTGCTGTGGAAAAGGGATACACCTACTTTTACGAGAGCGGGAATGTAGTGGTTACTGTTGAGCTGCAGTATTTAAGGGGTGGCGCTACGGCAGAGGTGTATAAGGTTTTAGATGTTGCAGCGGGCAGGTTTACAGCGTTAAAGAAGAATTTTCGTGCTGGCCCGAAAAATAAAGTAGTGGAATCTGTCATGCGGTATCAGCAGGCACATCCCGATTCCCATTTAGTAAAAGTGGTAAGGATTAGAGAAAAATCTTCCTTAGAAGAAGGCTTTTCTGAAGAGTATGACTATGCTTACAGCGGAGATATTTCTTCTAAATATAAGACGTATAAAGAAGAGGAGCTAAAGGGTCTTTGCCTATCTGTTTTATCAGCTATTGAAGAGTTTGAGAGTCCTGAAATAGGATATGTATATCTTGATTTGCAACCGGGTAATATTCTTGATATGTCAATTGGTAAGGAGGCTTCTAAGTGGAAATTAACAGATTTTCCTAGAGGATCTCCTAATATAAAAGATGCTGCGCAGTTTGAAGAATCTTTGCAGATAGAAAGATTCGGCATGACGGCTACGGCAGAATATAATACCTATATCGAAATAATGGATCTAAAGAGGTTAGAGCACATAGTGCATCATATTAGAACAGATGCAAACGTGCAAGAGTGCGATAAGATGCTTATTCAATGTAAAGTTCCATCTGCCATGCACGCTCTTTTATTAAGTGTCAAAAAAATGCTAGAAAGCGGGGAGGTTTATAAGGCTAGAGATGAGCTATTTGTAGCATATAAGCAAAAAAGTGAGCAGGCTTCTGTATTTCAGCTGGGAGTCATCCTTTATGAATCTGTTACCTCCGAAGTTTTTCCCCACATAGAAGAGCAGGGAAGTGACTTTTGTGATGTTAGTGTCAAAAGTCGAAATATTCTTAGGAAAAAGTTGGAGTACTCGTCCGGCTACAGTAAAGAGTTTAAAGAGCTTATTATAAGTATACTAGATCCTGATCCTAAAAAACGCCCCTCCCGTGCTTACATTAAAGATAAAGTTTTGAATTTTATTTGATATAATTACATTTATGTACATTGTATTAACAATTGACTAATTAAAATTATTTATATAATTTAAAGGTAGTGATTATCTAAAATTGGCATTGTTATGAGCTCAAAAAGTCCTATTTCTTCAGCAGGTTCTGGATCTTCAAAACCTACTTCAGAACCTCAAGTACGTATTTCTTGGAGTATATTGGCCGGTCGGCGGGTTGAATTCATCCCTTCTCCCCCCAGTTCTCATGCGGGAGATGACCTAAGTATTACAGTTGCTTGTAAATTGTATAGCTTTGGGATTCATAGTTTACTAGAAGGTTTTTGGGCAAAAGAAAGTGCCTACGTACCCGTGGTGGTTAAGCTTGAGGGAAAAGAAGACGTAACTACCGTTTACGTAAAGGTGGATAGCGCAGCAAAAAGGTTATTATCTTCAAGGGAAGAAGTTCGTAAGCAGATAGGGCAAAACCCCTATTGGAGTGGTAGGGTCTCTCTAATCAAATCCTCCATAGAAACAATTCAAGCAAGCACAAATGGAGCTCGCGGTAAGCAAGGTATTTATGATGAATTAGTTACAGTTTATGCAAGAGGCTTAAAAGCTATAGATAGTGGAAATATGCCTGAGGGGGGAGCTGAGAGCTATGGAGAATATACAGTTTCACGAAAGGAAGATAAAATAGTTATTAAGCGTGAATTAGGGGAATTAGGAAAGGGGAGCTTTGGGACTGTTGCTAAGGTGTTTTATGTGGCTTCGGGAGAGTTTGCTGCGCTAAAGAAAATTTTCGAAGGGAAAGGGAAATCCGCTAATCCTGTAGCTCAGGCTATCATGGAAAAGCAAAAGCGGACCCCAAATGAAGAAACTCATTTGTTAAAAGTCGATGCTATCATTACAAGAGAAGGTTTTTTTGATGAGGAATATGAGCTAGCTACGGGTAATATTGAAAAGGAATTGCCAGGATATGAGGAAAAGCAATTAAAGGATCTTGGCATTTCTACTATTCAAGCCCTAGAAGAATTAGAAGAAATAGGATACCCGCATTTAGATATAAAACCGCCCAATCTATTGAACGTAGGGTCCAAGGAAAATCCACAGTTTAGATTAGGTGATTATGATGAAGGTTCACCGCACATAGCAACAGAAGACACATTCAAATGGTGGGTTAAACAGAACAGTGGGGTGACACGTACTCCTAACTATAATATAGAAGTTGATTTTGATGATTTAAAAGCGCTCGAAAAGTTAGCCTTGTGTGTGCAAGATAATCGTGCTCTTCCCGCGTGCAATGCTTTATTAGAAAAGGTATATCCAAGCAATTGCCCTATGAGAACCTTCCTTTTAGAAATACAAGAATTAGTAAAAAACGGGGATTCCGGATCACCTGATAAGGCTTTTACTAAGGTTTTTACAGCTTATAAACAAAAAGCTAGGGAAATAAGTGTCTTTCAGCTGGGAGTCATGCTTTACGAGGGAGTTGTGGGTGAAAGACCTTATTTGCCGGCTAAAGACGAATACTGTCAAGCCACTCCTAAGGAGTTTACAGAAATGCAAGAAAAGCTTGCTGGAGCTAAGAAGGGTAGTACTAAATTCAAAGCTCTTATTGCAAGTATGCTAAACCCCGATTCTACCCAACGCCCTACATACCAAGATATTAAAAGTGGGATGCAAGAGGAGCCTTCACCCTCTTTAGAGGTGGGTGTATCTCAAAGACAGCCCGGGTTATCGACTATTTTTGAAGAAGAAGTTAAGGGTTCTTCTTCAGATAGCCTATCTGAGATCTACCTTGCCCCTGGTTCTAAGGGGACTTCCAGGAGCCCAGACTCTGTTGAAGGTTTTTTTGGAAGAGCTTCTCCAGATCCAAGTGGGTCCCCTATTTTATCAGGTCTAGAAGAAGATCTATCCCTAGTAACTAGAGTGCAAAAAGATATGGCACAGTTAGCCTCAGGACAAGAGCTTAAAGAGTTGCTGGAAAAGACGGATAGAGTATTTCAAGCTGCTAAGAAAAATACGCTAGGCCCTTCTCAAACTATGATTGTGAATAATGAAGAAGGATTTATTCAGAGGGTAAAGAGCGGAAAGGTACAGGTTTCTGTCATATTGGGGACTCTGGGAAAAGGGGGCTTTGGATATGTGTATAAGTGTTACGATCTTTTTACGGGAAGTATGCGGGCCTTAAAAATTTTAGACAGGGATAGTGATGAACCCCAGGTGGCTGAAGAAGTAATCGCCTATGAAATACAGAATGGCCCCATTCCTTATGTTCAAAGGTTTTTAGAAGCTCCTCATACAATTACGAACTTTGTCGGAGGAGAAGAAAAAGTTGAGTGGATTGTAAGTGAGGCATATGAGTGTGACGCTTATACGAAAATAAAGGAAAGGAAAACACGTCCTGCAGCGCTTTCTACTTTGCTGCGAGAGTTTTACTGCATTGCCGCCGGATTTAATAATGTCTTTAGGGTGCTAGGGCGTATTCATTTGGATTTAAAGCCGGATAATTTTTTATCTGTAAGAGACGGGGAAATGGTCGTTGGTGATCTAGGGGATCTACCGAAAGTACGAAATGTAGAGGAGTGGGTTTCCTCTATTCGCTTGGGGTCACTTCACCATATACACACTCGAGATTATAACGCTCGATCTGGTATAGATAAGTTATCTGGTATTCAAAGTAGGGTCGAAACAGTTATCAATAGAAACGTAGATGTTATTAGAGAAATTAAAAGCTTACAGGATGAAATAACGCTTACAGAAGAAGAAACGCTCGCTTTAGATAGAGGGGTAATTCTTGAAAGCGTGAAGGAGAAAGTTAAGAAGTATTATCAGGATGAATATGACAGGGGTAAAGAGGTATTATCTAAGCCCAGAGATGTCGATAATCAGGGACTTTATTCAGTCATTCAAGAAGTAAAAGACGCTATAGGCCTTACAGAAGAAGAAAAAAGAGGTCTTTCTCCAGGAAGCATATCAGAGAACATAAAAAACAAGTTTTTCGACTATCGTTTACAAGGTCTTTATGAAGCATTTGCAAATGGTATTGCTCCTTTTATGCGGGAGGATTTAAAGGCTATAGAGGAGATTCGAAAATTAGGAGATGCGATTACTCTTACAGAAGAAGAAATAGCATTTTTAGATAGGGGAATTCTTCCTGAGAGCGTGGAAAGAAAGTTTGAAGAGCACATGTTTAATGAGTATAAGAAATGTGCGCAGAAAGTGGCTGTATTTCAATTAGGAAGTGTCTTTTATGAAATGTTATTTGAGGGAAATCTTCCTTACAGCGTAGTTAATGAGTATCAAGTTCCCACGCAAGGAGAGTTTGAAGTTATTGCAAGAAAATTAGAAGAAAGGATGCCAGATAATCGTGAATTAGCTGTTTTAATCGCTGATATGTTATCTCCTGAAATAGATGTAGATCCCTCAAAAGCGAGAGAAAGGCCTTCTCCAGAGGTCATAGAAGCAGCTTTAAAGAATTATTTAGCTAAAGAAGGAATTAAGCTGTGAGTGCTAGAGCAGTAACTATATCTTCAGGGGATTTTTCTAGCCCCACACCCCAGCGTTCAATATCTGCTGAAAGCTCATTGGTTAGGGGCAGGCTTTTTTCTGAAGTCCACATTCGGTTAAATAGTTTATCCGGCGAGGAAGATTCTATGGTTTTTATTGCCTGTAAAACACACGTCTTTGCTGCTCTTTACGGAAAACTAGAAAGTTTAATGGGGATAGAGATCCATCAAAGAAGGTACATTCCTTTAGAAGTAAAGGAAGGAAGTGATACCAAAATAGTCTATGTAAAGGTGTCAAGCTTTGCTAAAAGAATTTTTCTTTCGGAGTCATTTGTTCGACATCAGCTTATGTTCAAGGCTTCTTTTACAAGTGTTTTAGCGGAAGTAGAAGATATGCATAGGGCATTTTTATATGGTCGATTGAGTCCTTTAGCCAAAAATATAGAAGGGTTAGATGGGCGAATGAAGAATGTTTTTGCAAAAGCCTTAGAAGTTAAAGATAGCTTAAAGGAAGGGGGCTCTTTTTTGGTTCTTTCTGGCAAAGAAGGCAGTAAGAGACAAAATTTAGAAGGGGTCATTCATAAAAATATAAAAGGAGAAATAGAAATTACAGTAAGTCTAGATAGTCTTAGCGATAAGGGAAGCGAGGCTAGGGTTTATAGAGTATATGATGTGGCTCGCAAAAAAATAACGGCATTAAGAGTTATGAGGCCTTATTTAGATAAAAATGTAGATGCAGGCATTATGCAGACACTTCAAACCCCGGAGGTTTCTATAGCAGAATCTATGATGGAGCATAAAAAGAAGGGGGGATCTCTTGAGGGGCTCCAGGAGTTTACTGGAATAGACATCCATAAAATATCTTATGAAGATGGAGTGGGTGAGCTGCGAGCTGTTAAAAGTATGGTTTATGAAGGGGGCGATGCCGAAAGTTTGAAAAGAGAAGATGCAAAAGGTGTGTTACACACTGCGCCTAAGATTTTAGCTAGGTTTGCTTCCGTTATCGTTGGAGTTAACACTTTACAAAGTATGGATTTCATTGACCTGGACATAAAGTTGGGCAATATCTTTTGCTCAAAAGCGGGGAAGATGTATTTAGGAGATTTGGGTGGCGTTGCTCGCGTTGGATCGGTG
Organism: uncultured bacterium; assembly: GCA_964439595.1. GTDB lineage: Bacteria > Chlamydiota > Chlamydiia > Chlamydiales > Rhabdochlamydiaceae > CAIJXB01. The sequence goes on from CAYTOK010000016.1 coordinate 22,333, forward strand.
AAGGAGCTTCTTGCTCATGATGTAGCCTATAGTAAGTCTTCCACAGGAAAGAGTGACTCCGATAGGTTGAATGCCCTTCAGGAGAAATTGGAATTTCCTACAAAGCGAGAAGTCGGAGATACTGAAGAGTCTTTACTGCGGGAATTTAGAGAGCTTGCTGATAAGGTATCCGTATTCCAATTAGGAGTTGCCATATATCAACTGTTACAAGAAGTCCCTAAAGATGGAGGGGAGCTACCATTTCCTTATGGAAGAGAAGAGTATGATTTTTTAGATCCTAAGGTAGAGGATTGGATAGAGGTCTCTAAAGAATTAGGTAATAAGTTGTGTGATTTTCCTGAATTAGCAAAAGTCATTTCTAACATGTTGCATCCAGATCCTATAAAAAGGCCTGATATGGGGGCTGTGCAAGTTGCTTTCAAAGAATATTTAGGTGGAAATCCTTAGTAAAAATAGGTGCGGCGGAAAAAAGGTTTTTGATTTTAAGGCTCTTTTTTTGCATGATGGTAGCTTTCGTAGAGGAGGAAAGTAATCCATGAGTCGAATGCATCGTTTCTTTTTTAAAGTGTTTTGTCAGATTATACGCCTTTTACTTTGCCTGCGATACAAAATAGAAGTTAAAGGATTAGATGAGGTTTTATCAATAAAAAAAGGTAAGGCTGGACTGCTTTTTTTACCTAACCACCCAGCAGAAATTGATCCTATTATAGTCATGGCTGTTTTAGGTCCCCACTTTTTTCCTAGAAGCATTATAGTAGAACATTTTTATCAGCTGAAAGGATTTAAAAAGATTTTAGACTGTGGAAGGGTTGTTCCTGTTCCTTCGATGGAAGAAAAAGCAAATAAATGGAAGAAGAAGGAACTTAGCAAAATATTTACTTATATAAAAGATCGGTTAAGTGAAGGGGAGAATTTTATGATTTATCCCGCAGGTAAGCTTAAACGTTCAGGGGTAGAGAGAGTTGGAGGCGCTTCTTTTGTACATGCTTTGGTAACAGAGCAAAGGGATGCCAAGGTTGTTCTTGTAAGAACGACGGGGCTTTGGGGGAGTAGCTTTTCTGTAGCTAAAACAGGGCAGACCCCTCCATTTGGCAAAACTCTTCTTTTTGGAGCTAAGGTGGTATTGAAAAATGGAGTTTTTTTTGCCCCTAAAAGAAAGATTGTTATAGAGTTTAATATAGATCCTCCTTTTTCTAGAAATGAGGGAAGGTTGGAATTTAATCGGGCCCTGGAGCTCTGGTATAATAAATACCCAGAGGAAGAGGAGCCCTTAACGCAGGTTCCTTATTTTTTTTGGAAGAAGGAGCCTCTGGAGATTTTTCAAGGCAAATCTGTGGATGAGGGACGGGAATATTCGATTTCTCCCAAAGTAAAAGAGGAGGTTATCTCTTACTTAGCAACTCTTTCCCAAGCCTCTAAAGAGAAAATCACTGAGGATTCTGACTTAGCCTTTGATTTAGGTTTAGATTCTTTGGATATTGCTGAAGTACATAGTTTTTTAGATAAAAAATATGATGCTGCCGCGACTCCTCTTGGAGACCTTAAAAAGGTAAAGGATGTTTTACGAGCTATTGCAGAAAAGGATCGTATAGAAATCTTTTGTAATAAAGAAAATGAACAAAGCCCTTCTGATTTTTTAAAAAAATGGGTTGAAAAGAAGCGAAAAGATCCCCTGGTAGCTGAAGGCTATGTGATCCCTGAAGTTTTTTTGCGCAACTCAGCTCGTATGGGATCTGCTGTTGTCTGCGCTGATGAAAGATCTGGTGTTTTATCCTATAAAAAGATTAGGAGAGCGGTTCTTATTTTAGCTGAAGAATTTCGCCTTTTGCCAGGAGAAAAGGTGGCCGTGCTACTACCATCTTCTTCTGCCACCTATATTGCTATATTAGCGCTTTTGCTATCTGGCAAAGTTCCTGTTATGTTAAATTGGACCGCCGGAAAAAATGCGTTGAATCATGCCCTAAAAGTAGGGGAAGTTCAAGTGACGATAACTTCAAAGAATTTTTTAGATAGAATCCATTTAGAGGATTTAGGAGATGTAGAAGAAACCTTTGTTTTTCTAGAGGAAATTAAAGAGTCTCTCAGTTTGAAAAAAAAGTTACTCGGCCTTTTTAGAGGTTTTATGTCTACCTCTTTGATTTTACGTGCATTTTCTGTTTCTAAAGATCCCGATAAGGTTGCTGTCTTGCTTTTTACAAGTGGCAGTGAATCTATGCCTAAAGCCGTCCCTCTTACACATAGGCATTTGCTTGCCAATCAAAGGAGTGCTTTTCCTTTTTCTGGCTTTACTGCAAAAGATTCTCTTTATGGAGTGTTGCCCCCTTTTCACTCTTTTGGGTTTTCTCTAACAGGTCTTCTTCCTCTTTTATCGGGGTTAAAAGTCTTTTATGCCCCTGATCCAACCGATAGCTATAAAATGGCCTCTGATGTGGAGAAAATGAAGCTTAGCGCCTTATGTCTTGCTCCTAGCTTTATTCGCGCTCTTTTTACAGCTGCTGATATTTCTCAGCTTAAAAGTGTGACTGTAGTTATTTCAGGAGCAGAAAAATATCCTCCAGAGTTGCCACTCTTTCTAAAGAAAAACTTGCCACAAGCTGAGTGGTTTGAAGGATATGGTATTACGGAGTGTTCTCCTGTTGTCACCCTATATGCTAGGAACGGGAAAAATGCCGGTGTGGGCAAACCTCTACCTGGAATTTCTCTTTGTACAGTGAACCCGGAAACATTAGACCTTTTGCCTCAAGGTAGCGAAGGAGAGATATGTATTCATGGTCCTAGCGTCTTTTCTGGGTATTTGGGACTAGAGGGAGTAGATCCTTTTATTTACCTTGAAGGAAAAAAGTGGTATAGATCCGGAGATTTAGGTTATGTAGATGATGAGGGGAACTTACACATTACAGATAGGCTTAAGCGTACTGTAAAAATAGGGGGAGAGATGGTTTCTCTTTGTTCCGTAGAATTAGAAATGCAGAAGATAGCTAAGGAAAAAGGGTGGGGTAGTAAGGAAAAAATCCCTTCCTTTGCTGCTTTAGCTATAAAATCTGAAAAACCAACGCTTGTTTTATTTACAGAACTGTCTCTTAGTGAAGAGGAAGTGAATCACGCTTTAAGAGAGTCTGGTTGGGGACGTATTGTGAAATTTTCTAAGATTATCTCTCTTTCGGAAATTCCTTTACTGGGTAGTGGAAAAATAAATTATAGATCCTTAGAAGGGATGCTTAAGGAGATGTTATGTCAGGCGTAGTTCCATTGAAGTTATACAATACAGAAACTCGATCTAAAGAGGAGGTGGTGCCTTCTTCTGGAGATACTATTTTATTATACACCTGCGGTCCCACTATATATAATTTTGCGCATATAGGTAATTTTAGGACATACGTTTTTGAAGATCTTTTACGTAGGACCCTTCAGTTTTTTGGTATGAAGGTGCGCCAGGTTATGAATTTAACGGATATAGACGATAAAACAATCAAAGGGGCTTTGGAAAGAAAGATCCCTCTTTTAGAGTATACAAAGCCGTATGCAGACGCTTTTTTTGAGGACCTTGCCATATTGGGTATTCAAAGAGCAGAGCACTATCCTGCTGCGACAGACTATATACAAGACATGATTACAATTATTGAAAGACTTCTGGAAAAGGGGATGGCCTATCGAGGGGATGAGGGGAGCGTTTATTTTAAAATAGCTTCTTTTCCTTCTTATGGTAGATTATCCCATCTTCACCTCGAAGAGCTGCAAGCTGGTGCTTCCGCCAGGATGTCTGATGAATATGATAAAGATCAGGTAGCAGATTTTGTGCTTTGGAAAGCTTATGACAAGACAAGGGATGGCGATATTTTTTGGGATAGTCCTTTTGGTAAAGGAAGGCCTGGGTGGCATATAGAGTGTTCGGCTATGGCTATGAAGATTTTAGGGGAAAGTATTGATATCCATGTCGGTGGGGTAGATAACATGTTTCCTCATCATGAAAATGAAATAGCGCAGTCTGAAGGGTTTTCCGGGAAGACTTTTGTAAAACATTGGCTTCATGCAGAACATCTTTTGGTAGATCATAAAAAAATGTCTAAAAGCCTTGGTAATTTTTACACTCTGCGTGACTTACTAAATAGAGGTTACAGCGGACAACAGGTTAGATATATTTTACTGCAAACACACTATAGAACGCAGCTTAACTTCACCTTTACAGGGTTAGATGCAGCAGCCGCATCTTTGCAGAGAATTACAGATTTTGTAGATAGACTTAGCTCCATAAAGGTCTCTTCAAAAGGAATAGAAGGCTCTAAGATAGCATTAAAGATGAAAGAAGACTTTCGTGCTGCCCTAGCTGATGACTTAAACATTTCAGCAGCTCTTTCTGCTTTTTTTGAAGCGATTAGAGAAATAAACGGTTTATGTGACCTAGGAGAAGTAGGCGTAGAAGAAGCTTCGCTTATTCTAAAGACAGTGCACGAAATTGACTCTGTATTAGGAATTTTAGATTTGCAGGTAGAAGAGGAAATTCCACAGTCTTTATTGGAAGCTCTAGAAAAAAGACAGCAAGCAAGGAAAGAGAAGAACTGGGCCCTCGCTGATGAATGTAGGGTGTTTATTGCAGAAAATGGGTATAAAATAGAAGACTCTCCTGAGGGAGTTCGTTTAAAAAAAATAAAGAGTGTGAAAAATGGGTAAAGTAAGCCTTACAAGAGATGAAATTTTTTTATGTAGACTCGCTAGTATCGCTGAGTCTTCAGGAAATATATTTCAGCAAGTAGATAGCTATGTAGTAGGCAGTGCTATAGGACAAAATAATCGCAGCGTAGACAATATTGTTAGAATGCTCGCTCAGACAAACTTCATTAAAAAAGGACAGGGTACTTTAGTATATTTGACAGCTAACGGACTAAATCTTGTTAAGAGCTTACTTTCTAAGGAGTCTTAAAGAGTTTAATCCCACAAGGAGTGTGCCGCCCTCATGAAGAACTACGGCGAGCCAAAGGGGAATAAACCCTAAAAGAGCTGGGGTTGTCACTAGAAAGATCACAAGAAGTGCTAGGCTTAAGTTTTGTTTGATAATTTTTAAAGTGTCATGAGATTTTCTTATAAGCCAATCTAATGAAGTAATATCGTCTTGTAGAAATACTACATCTGAGGCTGCAATAGCAGAAGCGCTTCCTATTTTACCCATAGAAATGCCGACGGTAGCTCTTGCTAAGGCTGGGGCGTCATTTACCCCGTCTCCTATCATAATTAGTCCTGTTTCTTGAGAAAGCTCAGCTACTTTTTTTAGTTTCTCCTCCGGCTTAAGATGAGAAAAAACAGCTGTAATTCCTAACTCTTCTGCCACTAGGGTAGCATTTTTTTCCTCATCTCCGGTTAACATAACCACATCTATTTGTAACTCTTTTTGTAGTCTTTGCAAAAGCTCTTTCACTTCGCTTCTAATGACATCTTGAAAGTGAAATAAAAAAAGAGCCTCTCCGATTAGAAGATAGGTCTGTGTAGAACTTTTTAGGAGATTATTGGATGTAAAAGAAAAAGAAGCTTTTGAAGAGATAAATGCTTCGCTACCTAAGTAGCAAGAAGTAGAGGAGGATAGGTGTGCAACAACGCCGGAGCCCGGAATAGATTTTAAGTCGTGAATAGGCGTGAAAGAAATATTTTTTTCTTTAACAAGATTTACAATAGCATCCCCGATAGGATGTTTTACATGTCTTTCCATGGATCCTGCTATGGCGATAGCTTCGTTTATAGGAAATCCCTGCGCTTCGTTATTTAAGGGCTCTATCTTTACACATTGTAGGTTTCCTGTTGTCAAAGTTCCGGTCTTATCAAACGCTGCTTTTTGACAGCCAGCAAGCGCATCTAAAATAGTGCCTCCTTTAAGGAGAATTCCTTTTTTAGCGCAGCTACTGATGGCGCTTAAATAGGCTGTTGGCGCTCCTATAATGAGAGCGCAGGGAGACGCTGCAATAAGAAATGTTAATGCTCTATAAATGGACCCTTCAATGCCAAGGTAAGGCAGAGATGTATAGATAAAAGGTAGGGTTAAAGCGAAAAAAACTGTAAGTAGTATGATGCTTATGGCATAAGGCTTATCAAAGCGGTCTATCCATTTTTGTAATTTAGGTTTTGACTCTTGCGCGTGGGTGATGAGCTCTATGATTTTGCTTAGGGTCGACTCTTGATTTTTACGAAGGGTCCGCAGGGTGAGGCTGCCGTCGAGGTTACGAGCCCCAGCTACCACCTCATCGCCAACTCCTTTTGCTATGGGGATGCCTTCTCCTGTAAGATGACTTAGCGTCACAAAAGAGGATCCATCTAGCACAAGGCCATCTAAAGGGACGATTTCCCCTGCTTTTACAAGGATTTTTGTACCAACGTCTACTTCTTTTATAGACTTTTCAAATAGATGCCCGTCGTCACCTATCAAGCACGCTTGGGAAGGAGAGAGCTTATGCAAATTTGCTAAGACGCTTTTTGTTTTTTGGGAAACAGCAATCTCCATAGAGCCGGATAGCTCAAAAAGCACAAGGAGCAGTGCCCCTTCCATTCCGCTCCCGATAAGCACGGATAGAAGAGCTGCTAAGGTCATCAAAATATCAATATTGATTTCGAGATTTTTCAAATCTTCAAGTGCATGAATTAAGGCTGGTGTGCCTGAAAGCACATAGACAAAGAGGATAAAACTGTTAGATAGGCTGGGGGAGAAAAATTGGAGGATAAAACCTGTAATTAAGCAAAATGTAGAAAGTAAAGAGACCTTTAACGGAAGATTTTTACTCCATTTTTTAGAGTCTTCAGTAAGAAAAGGGCTGATGCTCTCTTCTTTGCCGGAAGCAAAAAATTCATCAAAAATATAGGGCGTTCCGATTTTATCTACCATGCGACCGCTTGTTTTATAAAGTGCACAAGGCCGCAGCTTAACCCAAATATAGCGATGTTCCAAATAAAAGAAGGAAGGAGGGCAATGTTTTCAGCTTTAGCAGTAAAGACCCCAGCTGTTAAAAATAGAAGGAAAAAGAGCCATATAAGTGCTCCTATAGGAAGAAGAAGGTACGTCAAAAGGGCGCTTAATCCTACAAGTAAAGCGCCAACTAGGGCGCCAGATGCTTGTTTTAGTGGGTGCTCGTAGCTTTTTAGAGGAAGCCCTAGCTCTTCTTCTAGCATGATTTGTAAGAGCCTATTGTCATCTGCCATAAGAACGTCAATGACCTGGTTTAATAGGGCCCCTTCAAAGCCCTTTGCTCTATATAGCTCATAGAGCTCTTCTTTTTCCTGGGCTCTATGGTGTTCGATTTCCCATCTTTCCTCTTCAATCACCCTGTGTAGTCTTTCTAATCTAGCCCAACCAAAAGAGGCGCTACGAGCTGTTTTCCAAATAGTCCAGCCTAAAAGAAAAAGAAGTAAGAGAGTAACCGTTGTTTTTTCAGGCAAAGAAGAAGGTAAAAGAGTGAAGATAAGAGCTGCTGCTAGGGTCGTGTCTTTTAAAGAGTCTCCAAAAGCAGCACTCTGCCCTGAAATCTCTGTGCCGTGGAGCTCTGCTGAGGCTTTAGCTCCTTTTTCCCGTGCTTCTTTTAAATGCTCTGGTATGGACTTATTTCCAAAGTGCTCCTTTGGCGTATTGGGCATACGGTTCTCCTTTATACCTTTGAAAAGGCTTGCATTAAAAATTTGATCGAGTCTTCGTAATCACTGACTGCCATTAGCTCTCTTATGGAGTGCATGGATAACTGAGGGCATCCAAGGTCTACTGTCTGAATTCCTGTAGAGCTTGTAATAAAAGGCCCTATCGTGCTTCCACAGGGCATATCAGATCTGCAAGAAAATAGCTGTAAAGAGAGGTTTTGCTTTGCAGCAATTTGCATAGCTTTAGCAGCACTATGGGCTGAAGAGGCGTATTTTAAGTCTGCATTTTCTTTTAGTACAAGGCCTTTACCTAAAATAGGCTGGTGATTGGGATCGTGTTTTGCTATGTGCATGGGGTTAAGAGCATGTGCCATGTCTAAAGAAAGGCAGAGAGACTTGTTTTTTAAGATAAGAAAATCTTCTTCAGAGAGCTTATAGAATTTTTTTATCCTTAATAAAGCATCTGATAGGAAAGAAGAGGAGGCCCCCTCCCAAGATCTTGATCCGATTTCTTCGTGATCGAAGAAGAAGACCATAGGAAGCAAGGGTGAGTCTTTATAAGACGTGATGGCACAGGTAGCTGCGTGGACGCTTGCTAGGTTATCTAGTCTATAAGAAGCTATCCACTCTTTACCCATTCCGGATAGTCTTGGAGGTTCTGTAGGAACTAAAAAAAGATCGAAGGATAGAACGTCTTTTATGTTAAGAAAAGTTTCTTCGCTTTTGCAAGAAAAAAGGGGCATGAGGTTTTCTTGCTTATTGACAAGGGGGCCTTTTTCATTCACTTCTCTTTGAAGATGGATGGCAAGCTCTGGTATAGTATAAGCGGTTTCTTTAGCAAAAAGCAGGTTTTCTTTTACGTCACCCCGCTCATCTTTTGTAAAATAACGTCCCGCAATCGCTAGGTCTCTATTAAACCAAGAGTGGAGGATAGGACTTCCATAGACTTCTACTTCAAGAAGGCTCATACCTCCTTTTTCTATAACAGGATGGGGTTTAATTTTTAACCCGGGGCTATCCGTGTGCGCTGCAACAAGCATGATCTCTTGAGGCGAGACTTGAGGTAGGCAAAATGCTCCTATCGACCCTCCTCTTGTCACAAAGTACTTGCCCCCTTTTTGAAGATCCCAGGGGGTACATTCTTTTAAAGGTAAGAAGCCGTTTTCTCTTAGTCGCTCTTCTACCTCTTTTACGCAGTGCCAAGAGGTCGGAGAGTTACTTAAAAAAAGAAGGAAGTCTTCTACTGAATTAGTCATTTTACTTTGAGCTCAGTTAGTCCATTTAGGTATTTATGTAACACTTCAGGGATTAGTACGCTACCGTCTTCTCTTTGGTTGTTTTCTAAAAGGGCTACCATGAGTCTAGAAGTGGCAAGTCCCGATCCATTCAACGTATGTACTAACTCCGGCTTTTCTTCTTTTCTTTTAAAGCGCGTTTGGGATCTTCTTGCCTGGTAGTCTGTACAGTTAGACACGGAAGAGACCTCATAGTATCTATTTTGTCCAGGAAGCCATACCTCTATATCTACTGTTTTAGCTGCAGAAAAAGACATATCTCCCGTGACAAGGAGCATATTTCTATAGTGAATATGTAATCCCTGAAGGATTTTTTCAGCAGAAGCCACCATCTCTTCAAACATATGCTCGCTTTGCTCTGGAGTGGTAAAACAAAACATCTCTACTTTATTGAATTGATGCACACGGATAAGGCCTCTTTCTTGGGATCCCGCAGCCCCGGCTTCTCTTCTAAAGCAAGGGGAGTAAGACATGTATTTTTTAGGAAGCTCGGACTCGTCAAAGATTTCATCGTAGTGAAGACCATTTAAAGCTACTTCAGATGTGGGTATCAGGTAAAGCTCGTAGTCATCATCTTTAATCTTAAAAAGTTGTTTTTCGAATTTAGGAAGTTGCCCTGATCCAAACATCATCTCAGGACGTACTAGATGCGGAATCATCCACATTTCAAAGCCATTTTGAATATGGGTGTCTATCATGTAATTTAAAAGAGCCCACTCAAGTCGCGCTCCCAGATTTTTATAGGTAGGCCATCCGCTGCCGGAGATTTTAGCGCCCCTTTGAAAATCAAAGAGCTTTAGTGTTTCATTTAGCTCTACGTGATTTTTAAAGGGAAAAGAAAATTCCCTTTTTTCTCCAAACATTTTGATGCAAACATTTTCTTTAGGATCTAAAGAGCTTTTTATCCCTTCCATAGGAGCATTGGGGATCGATGCTAACACATTTTCTAGTTTTTTTTCTAAATGAGTAAGCTCTACATCTAAAAGGGCGATTTTATCGCCAAGGCCGCTTACTTTTTCCATTAAAAAAGTTACATCTTCTTTAATGCGTTTTTTTTCTCCAATTTCTTTGGAAAGAGCGTTGCGTGCTGATTTTAATTCTTCTACAGAAGTTTTAGCGGTTCGAATTTTTTCGTCTAAAGCTAAAACTTCGTCTAATGAAATTTCAGGATCTTTTGTTTGTAAAAGTTTTTCTAATTCAGTTTTATCTTTGCGAATTCGTCTGATATCTAACATAGGATAGCCTTATTTTTCAAAATACATATGACAAAATAGTAGAGAGCTTTCTTCTTAAAGTCAATATGGTAAAATACAGTGTATTGTGAATTTGTCTTGTTGTAAATTTTTTACCACCTGTGAGAGGGCGAGGTTTAGTGACAAAATAGCGAATTTAGTGACAAAAAACATTGTTTAGTGACAAAATAAGGAATTGAGAGACAGAAATAGAGAGGGTCCCATGACAAGACAAGAGGAAGATGAGGCTATATTAAAGAGTATGATTCACTTTTCGGGTGGGGCGTCTTTAGAGGAAATTAGAACAGCACTAAAGTGGCCTATAAGTTATAGGCGGACTCTGCAACGTCGGCTTGCCACTTTAGTCAAGGAGAATCGTTTATTAGTTGAGGGGATTTCTCGCGCTAGGCGATATCGATTGCCTATATTAAAAAATGGTACAACTTTGCTTGTTTCTGAGACTGTAGTAATAGAAAATCAGTTAGAGATTCCCCTATCTGTTAGTGCAGAAAATATTAGAAAAAAAGTTTCACAACCACGGCATATAAGGCCTTCTGTAGGATATAATCGCATATTTTTAGATGAGTATATTCCGAATGATACGTATTACTTATCAGATAGCGTTAGGAAGCATTTGCTTGAAATAGGGGGATCTCATGGGGATTTCCCGGTAGGCACTTATGCCAAGCAGGTTTTTAACCGGCTACTTATAGACTTGTCATGGAATTCCAGCCGTTTGGAGGGAAATACCTATTCTTTACTGGAAACCCAGCGCTTGCTTAAACTTAGTGAAATTGTGGAGGGAAAGGACTTAAAGGAGACGCAGATGATCCTAAATCATAAGGAGGCAATTGAGTTTTTGGTGGATTCGGCCAATGATATTGGAATTAACCGAAGGACTATTCTTAATTTGCATGCAATCCTTTCTTCTGACTTGCTCGGAGATCCTGAGGCGTGCGGTCGTGTGCGCAGCATTCCAGTAGGAATAATGCATAGTGTATATACACCTCCTGGAATTCCTCAACTTATAGAAGAATGTTTTCAGGAGATTCTAGACCTAGCTAGTAAAATTCAAGATCCATTTGAGCAAGCTTTTTTTTTAATGGTCCAGTTGCCTTATCTGCAACCATTTGAAGATGTGAATAACAGAGTTTCTAGGCTTGCTGCTAATATTCCCTTGATTCTTCATAATTTATCCCCTCTTTCATTTGTTGATGTTCCTCTGCAGACTTATATACAAGGGCTTATGGGAGTTTATGAATTGAACCGTATTGAGCTACTTCGTGAAGTGTTTGTGTGGGCTTATGAACGTTCTTGCTTACATTATTCTGCTAAAAGAAAAGAACTAGGGGAGCCTGATCCGTTTCGCATGCGTTATCGAGAGCAGATTAGGGAGGCTATTGTAGCTGTTGTAAGAGGGCAAAAGAATCGATCTTCTGCTGTTGAATTTATTAAACAATTTGCTAGCGAATCTTTGCCCTTAGAGGCAAAAGCTCGATTTATCGAGGTCGTTGAAACTGAAATTATGTCTTTGCATGAAGGTAATTTTGCTAGGTATAAGCTTAAGTATGGGGAATATCTAGCCTGGCGAAATAATTGGTAGTAAAATTTTCTTTAAAAAGAGCATTGCATGCTAATTTTAATTCTTATAGAAAAATTTTAGCTGCTTTAATTTTTATGAATGAGCAGAAATTATATAGGCTTAAAATCTTTAATAAAAATAAAGATCCCATATAATGTATTGAATATAAGCGTTTTACTAGTTTTTTTTCTTAACAAAGATGGTTGGAAGAATTGGGGGGCTTTTTTGCGTTTTTTTATGAAGCAAAGTGAGAAGCTAGTTTAATGAAGGATTACTTTTTGCCGGGTGTAGTTCGTGTAAAAGGTCCTTTAGATTAAAGATCTAATTTTGTATGATAGATGCTTTAAAATAGGATTTTCATGCTAAGCTTTCATCAATTTTCTTTAGAAGAGTTTATTCAGTGGTGCCAGGAAAGAGGCGAAAAAGCCTTTAGAGCCAAACAGGTTTGGGATTGGGTTTACCAAAAGTTAGTTGCGGATTGGAGCGAGATGACAAATATCAGTTTGTCTTTTCGCCAGCTTCTTGCTGAAAATTTCTCGTTAACTTCTTTACAGCTAGAGGCTATAGAGACAGCTAAAGATCAGGAAACAAATAAATTTCTTTGGCGTTTAGAAGACGGTAAGTTTGTCGAATCTGTTCTTATTTTTGCTCCGGGAAGGAGAACTGTTTGTGTGTCTTCTCAGGTGGGATGTCCTGCTAGGTGTGCCTTTTGTGCTTCGGGTAAAGAGGGGCTTTTACGGAATTTAACCACAGCGGAAATCTTTGAGCAAGTGTATCAAATCGAGCTTTGGTTAAAAGCAAGAGGCGATGAAAACGGTGTTTCTAATATTGTATATATGGGTATGGGAGAGCCTTTGGAGAACTATGATGCCGTAGTTTCTTCTGTTAGGTGTTTTTGTGATCCTTTGCGACTTGGCTTTTCTGAAAGAAAAATAACGATTTCGACGGTGGGTGTTGTAGAGGGCATTGACAAACTTTCAAAAGAAGATTTTAGGGTGAATCTTGTTCTTTCTCTTCACGCCCCGAATCAACATATTCGAAAAAAAATTATCCCTTATGCGCGTCGCTATGACCTAAGCATAGTTTTAGAAGCTATGAGAAATTATTCTAGGGTAACAAAAAGGGATATTACCTATGAATATACTCTTATAGCTGGGATTAACGATGCTGAAGAACATGCTATTGAATTAGCAGAGCTTGTCAAAGCAGATGCCTGCACCGTGAATTTAATTCCTTACAATCCGGTAGATGGCCTCAATCTGCAAAGGCCAGAAGGTAGGGATATAGAGGTTTTTAGAGAGATCTTAGAGCGAAAAAAAATTACCACTACCTGGCGTTATACTAAAGGCAAAGATATAGCAGCAGCCTGTGGGCAGCTTGCCTTAAAAAAGGGTAATCCTTTAGCTGTTTTAGCAAATTAAAGAAAAGGCAGTTAAAAGGCTTGGCTTTAATTCTCTGAAAAAGGTAAGATTCGTCGAAATACTCAAAAGAGGAGAAGAGATCTTGAACCTTCCTCTATGTTTGACGCTATCCAGAGTTTTTCTGGGGCCTCTTTTCATGGTAGTGTACCTTTATTATAAGGAGATGGGGATATCCCTGCCCACGCTTCCTTATATTTTGATTTTCATAGCAGTTCTTTCCGAACTATCTGATTTTTTTGATGGTCTTTTAGCAAGAAAATACAATAAGGTGACTGAACTTGGTAAGATTTTAGATCCTATGGCTGATAGTATTTTTCGTTTGTCTGTTTTAGCTGCCTTCACTCAAGGTTTTTTACAGCTTCCCATAGCCGTTGTTATTGTTTTCTTTTATCGAGATAGTATCATTAGCACGCTACGTACTATTTGTGCTCTTAGAGGGTTCACCTTGTCTGCAAGATGGAGTGGAAAACTAAAAGCTGTTATTTTAGCTTCTGTAGCTTTTTTTATTTTAGCTCTGATGATTCCTTACTCTTTAGGGATTATGACCCTTAAGACATTTCGCTGCATTAGCCTTTGGAGCATTTCTCTATCTGCCGTATATGTTCTTTATACTGGATATGAGTACATTTATGCTAACCGTCAATATATCAAAAAGACATTAGGGTTTTAACGAGAATATAGTTTAAGGTATTCTTTCGTAGCACATTTCCAGCTGTAATCTTTGCTAAGGCCTTGCTTCATTAATTCGTTCCATTTTGTGGGATTTTCTTTGTAGAGCTTTAAGGCTCTATCAATGGCGTGGTTTAACTCTTTTTTTTCCGGATTTTGAAAGACAAAACCATTTCTTTCTTTAGGAGGACAAGATGCTGTATCGATATCAAAAACAGTGTCCGCAAGTCCTCCCGTATTTCTTACAATCGGAACGCATCCATAGCGGAGAGCTATCATTTGCGTAAGACCACATGGTTCAAAAAGAGAAGGGACAAGAAACATATCAGATGCTGCATAAATAAGATGAGAAAGCTTTTCATCGTAACAAAGAGATATAGATCCTTGTCCCGGAAAAGTGGAAGAGCACTCTGAAAGAAGGAAGGAAAAAAGACTTGTCATTTCTTCAGAGTGAGTCGATCCTAGAATAACACACTGAGCTCCCTTTGAAAGAGCATGCCTAAAGGCATGTGCAATGAGAAGAGGGCTTTTTTGTGGCACAAGTCTAGCAATGCATGCGATAAGAGGAGCCTTTTTTTGTTCTAGTCCAAGGATTTTTTGAAGCTCTTTTTTATTAGCAGCTTTACCTTTTTGGACAAGACCCCAAGATTCTTCGTTAAATGGAGGGTGAGAGGGGAACTTTTGTGTGATGTAAGGATCTATTTCTGGATTCCAAAAGTCTTCATCAACACCATTTAAAATGCCTTGTAGTTTTTTTGCTTGCTTATTAATAAAAGGGCCTAGTCCGTGGCTTTTTTCTTCTATTTTAATCTCTTCATTATAAGAAGGGGATACCGTTGTAACTGCTGTTGCATAGGAGATGCCTCCTTTAAGGATATTAATAAGATCGAGGTCTACAGGATCTTGTAATTTATCAGCAGAAAGATAGAGCTCTCCTTTTAGTCCAATCTTTGTTAAGGTTTCCGGTGAGCACTTCCCTTGGTGTTCTAAATTATGTATAGTCAAAATGGTTTTTCTAGGTCTAAAACCTAGCGCTTCATACATGTCTTTTTGTAGTACGGGCATGATAGCAGTTGGCCAGTCGTGCACGTGAAGAATGTCTGCCTGTGAGTGGGATTTAAATAAAAATTCCATGACAGTCCTTGAAAAATAGAGAAAGCGATCGGTGTCGTCAGAGGCCCCATAAATAAGACCTCGGCTAAACAAATAGTTGGGATGATGGGGTTCTATCAGTAAAATAGAGAGGTTTTCAACTTCAGCGCTCCAAACAGTGTTGTGATATCTATAGGCTCCATCGTAGGACCATAGATCCCTATAATGCACTTGTAAGTTTTTTAAGAGAGAATAGTCGATACAGTCATACTTAGGAAGTATAACCTGCACTTTGTGGCCTTGCCTTATGAGCTCTTTAGATAGTCCGTAGACAACATCTCCAAGACCTCCTACTTTAGCAATAGGTGTGAGCTCTGAGCTGACTTGGATGATATGCATGGGACTCCTTTGTGGCTATTACCCTCAGTGCTATCAGATAAGGATATATTTTTTCAATAGGCTAGTTTTTTATTCATGACAGCAAAAAATAGGAATTTTACAGGATTTTTAATAAAATAGAGTGTGTTGTATATTTTTTTGACTTTGTTAACCGCTTTGGAATATCTAGAGCATCACGTAGGGAAGCTAGTAGATCGGATAGAGTGTCTAAAAAATATCACATATGTGCTGTGATTAATAGTGAAAATAAGTATAATCCCCTTTTAGGGAGGGATAAGGTATTATCGGCTTTGTGTTTTTCTAGCGAAGAAGCGTAATCTCCCAGGATTAGGAGGAAAGGGTGGAAGGAAAATTTTGTTTTTTAGGTACCGGTAGTTCTTTAGGTGTTCCCGTTATTGGGTGCAAGTGTTCTACTTGTTTAAGTGAGGACCCTCGCAACAAAAGAAGGAGATCCGCTTCTCTTATTAAGATGGGAGGGAAGGTGTTCCTTTTGGATGTCGGCCCAGATTACAGAGAGCAAGCTCTTGAGTATAATATTGATTGTTTGGATGGGTGCATTTTAACTCATTCTCACTATGACCATATAGGAGGATTTGATGATCTTCGTGTGTACTCTCATGGAGGAAAGCCTCTTCCTTGTTTTATGCTAAGGCAAACCCTTCAAGAGCTAAGAGAAAACTTTCCTTATTTATTAAAGCCCTCTAAGGAAGATCCAAACCGTAGTAATTTTTTTTCTTGGCAGATAGCTGATACAGCTTTTGGGAAGGCAAATTTTGAAGGTGCTTCTTTAGAATACGTGAGTTTCTTGCAAAAAGGCATGCAAGTTATGGGAGTAAAAATAGGGAATTTAGCTTATATTTCTGATATTAAAGAGTATGATTCTCAGCTTATACAAAGCTTGCAAGGGGTCGATATTCTTATTGTTAGCGCCCTAAGACAAACGACAAGCCTTATGCATTTTTCTGTAGAGGAGGCTATAGCCTTTGCCTCTCTTATTAAACCTAAGCAGGTTTATTTAACCCATATAGCTCATGAAGTAGAGCATCAAGCTCTTCTTAAAGAGCTTCCTTTGAATGTTTCATTAGCCTATGATGGTTTAGAAATTTCTTTTCAAATTCTTTAAAGTGAGTTTTTATGGATGCAAAAAATATAGTTCAACAGGAAAAAGAATTTAATCTTAAAGAAATGAATTCAGCATATCTTGTAGGTACTTACCGCTCTGGGGGCGATAAGAACTTAGGGGAAGAGTCTTTACTTGAGCTTGGAAGGCTTTGTGATACTTTTGGTATTGCTGTTTGTGGAAAAAATCTTTGCGCGATAAAAAAGTTGGATGCCGGGCTCTATTTAGGAGAGGGTAAGCTACGTGAGATTAACGAGCAAGTAGAAGAACTTAATGCCGCTGTCATTGTTTTTGATGATGAAATTACTCCTAACCAGCAAAGAAACTTAGAAGCTTTTTTTAAAAGACCTGTTATTGATCGTACAGAAGTCATTATAGAGGTTTTTGCACAAAGAGCCAAAACAAAGGAAGCTCAGCTTCAAATTGAACTTGCTAAAATTAAATACCAATTTCCTCGTTTGAAAAGGATGTGGACTCACCTTTCTAGACAAAGCTCCGGAGGTGGAGGGCATGTTAAAGGAGAAGGGGAAAAGCAAATTGAAATTGATAGACGTCTTTTGCGTAAACGTTTAGATCAAATGAAAAAAGAAATTGAATCTGTTACAGCACAAAGGGCCGTACAAAGAGTTTCAAGAAAAAGATCCGGTATTCCTACATTTGCTCTTGTTGGTTATACCAATGCGGGAAAATCGACTGTAATGAAAGCTTTAACAGGCGCTGATGTACTAGTGGAGGACAAGCTTTTTGCTACTTTAGATACAACGACTCGTAAGCTAGCTCTTCCTAATAAACAAGAAGTACTTCTGGTAGATACTGTAGGGTTTATTCGTAAAATTCCTCATACACTACTGGTTTCTTTTAAAAGCACCTTGGAAGAAGCAATTTTTACAGATGTTCTTATTCATTTAATTGATATAAGCCATCCTCTTGCTGAAGAGCATGCAGAAGCTACATTGCAAGTGTTACACGAACTTGGCGCAGCAAATCAGCCGATTATCACAGTTTTTAATAAAGTAGATGCTTGTCAAGACACTGCGCTCCTTGCTAAGTTAAAAGTAAAATATCCAAGAAGTATCGCTATTTCTGCTTTGCAAAAAGAAACACTTCTTGCTTTAGAAGAAAGGATGATAGAAGAAGTCTCATCACTTCGAAAGATTGTTAGATTAAGGATTCCTCAAAGTGAGTACGCCCTTGTCAGCGATCTTATGAAAGAGGGGAGGATTATTGAATCTGAGTATGAAGAAAATGATGTTCTTCTTCTTGCAGAAATACCTAAACAACTTGAATATAGACTTAAACCCTTTATTCTTTAAGTAGATTGTCTATCCAATCAGAAGGAACTCCTGCTTTTTTTCTTGGTTCTTCAAAAAAAATGAGGCCTCGAGCTCTTTTTGGAGGTAGCAGGTCTGGGACATTTTGTCTCCAAGAATCCCAAGTAGACTCTTCTGGAGCTGTCATTTTTTTTAGGTAACGCATTCCGAAAGAGACATGGTTAATTTCGTCTTTTAGAATTTGTTCCATAAGAAGTGCTGATTGCATATCGTCATTTTTAGCAAAGGAATCTCTATAAATAGGCGCAAAATCTAAGTTTGCCATCTCAAAAGTGAGGCTCATTACGCTAATATATTTTAAGGGAGACGTTAAAAACGGGACATGTTTCCAAAAGTGTTTATAAAGAGGCATTGAGCCAAACGAAACTCCAAGATCATTTAACCTTTGGATGTAAAGTTTAACATGACCTTGTTCTTCTTTTAAGGTATTTGCAACGCCATTTCTAAAGCTTTTGGGAGCATCAGGGAACGCTAAAAGTGCGTATGCCATAATTTCTACGGCAAGAAGTTCATGCCCGGCAAAACGGTGCAAGCAAATAGCTCGTTTATCGGCTTCTTTAAGCTCTTGTAGAGGAGGTAGTCTTTCTTTGCGGCTATGTCTTTTAAACTCCATGCCAAGAGGTCTGCTGGGGGTATCCCAATAGACAGGAGGGTGTTTAACTTTATCTGTTAAAATAGGAGGACTTAGCAGTTTTTCTTCTAAAGTATTTGCACTGAGGATTCTAGTGCACCAATCAAATATTTCCATAAGATGAGAAAGAGGGGTTTTATTTTATATAAAGCCCCTCTTCGTAAGTTAGTTTTCTACGCTAAAGATAAAATATGCAGGAAAGGCAAAGTTATTGTTTGGCCTTGGTGCCCCGACTAAGGTTACCTTTTTCCCTACAAGAGCCTGTAAGTTCACCGCCGTGCTGTATACATAACCAACTGGTAAATCGTTACTTCTTAGGATGTAGTCGCCGGGTTTGCATTTAACTGGAGCTAGGTAAGGCTCAAGGATTCCTGAAAGCGTGACTGTAGCTAGTTTTTGCTCTTCATAAAACTCGTCGATGGTTCCACTTTTATAGGTATTAATCCAGCTAAGATAGAGAGATTCTTCTGCAGGCTCCCATAGTTTCATTTTATCGGTAAAAGTGTTTTCTGGAGAAAGTGCTTTTTTAGCTTCAGCGGCTAAAGACACATCTTCAAGAGCTTTAGCTTCTAAGTAAACAATTCTTTTATCTAAAAATTGTTCTTGGGCTTTAGCTAGGGATTCTTTAGCTTTTTCTGTAAGATCTGTAAACTCGCTATATTCTTGGATTACAGTTTGAAAGCTGTGGTTTACTTTATCAAAGTCGATATTTGGATAGGCTTTTTGCATTTCGCTCTCTACAAAATACTCAGCTGTTTCCATTTCTTGTTTTGCTAGTTTAAGTCTTGTTTCAAAGTGTGCCTTTACTTCAGGTCCTCCACAATTTTCTATGTAGTCTTTAGCTATGTAAAAGCGAGAGGATGAGGGGGCTTGGATTTCATTCCATTTGTTATTTGTAGCGCAAGGAGCTGCAACGACAGTATCTCCTGAGTTTAGATGTGCAATAACTGGAGATTCTAAATTTGGTTGAGAACGAACATTGACTCTATTTCCTTCAATTTGATTATCTAAAACAAAACTTCTAAATACATATGCTTTAAGGTCTGTTGGTGCTTCTACCACCCAAAAATCTTCTGCCTCGCCGACTATTGCAAGCAAGTCTCCTTTAGATAGTTCTTTAATAATAGCACTTTCTGTATCAGGTTGTAGTCTAAGACGAACTTTCTTTCCTTTAACTTTTCCTGTAAAAGGCTTGAATGCTAGTTTGGGTTTTACTTTTTTTGCTACAGGCTCTTTCTTTTCTTCTATTGGGGTTTCTTGTGTCGTACTTTCTACGACATTGGAGGGAGTCTCTTCAATAGGCGTTGAAGTAAAGATAGGAAGAGCGTCTAAATCTGCCAAGCTTCCGGGTTGATCTCCCTGCAGTGAGGAGAGACAAAATACGCACAGGGCACTGCAAACTAAATTTACTTGTTTCAACATGATAACTAAACCTCCCGAGGTCTAAAATAGGTCGTGTATAAAAAATGCTAAGACTCATTCTAAAGTTTATCTGTTTTTTACAGCAAGGCTTTTTTGTGTTTTTAAAGTGTTGACCTTTCTTTCAAGCCCTTACAGAAACTAAAAAACGAATTAAAATTTCGCTTTTTAACGGGAAGTATTTTGTTTGTGGTCATCTATAGATAAGTTAATAGTTGTTTTGCGGGTTTTTCAAGAAATTAAAAAAGGATTGAAGAAGAACCCTTTGCGCTTGCTTTACAAGAAAGGCGGCTTAAAGGTTCAGCATTTCTTAAAAACTGGCGTATCGGAGATTAGTCTAGATTTTTCCCTGTGAAAGGCTTGAGTGCTTTCACAGGTTAGTTTTTTTTAATTACTTTAGCTATTTAGCACAGCAATAATATGTTCACACTCATTTGAGCCGCAGGTGCAGCTGATAGGGGAGCCAAGAAATACGTTATATTCTTCTTGAGGACAGTCCGGGTGTATTACCTTGTATATGTTATTTTTCGGTGGGTGGATAATCCAAGATTTAAAGGAAAGGTCTTTTGTACTAATTTCTTCATCTATTTCTTGCGGCGGCTCTTCAAAAGCTAGTCTCATAGATCTGGCGATTTGACAGTGAGGGCAGTTGCAGTGGGGCTCTGCTTTAGGCAGTGAATCCAGGTCGTGGACTCCCATTGTTTTAGTAATTGTGGTAATCTTATGGATCATATCAGCTGGGAAGCTTGGCTCCTCTTTTTTTTCAGGGTCATGCTGAAGAATAGAGGAGAGGGCTTTAAATCCCCCTAAAGGTATAGGTATATCTAATAGAAACGTAGAAGAATCTTTTGCTGTATTTAGCAGGAAGGGTGGGATAGGAGGAAGGGGGCTTAGGTTGGATTGAGTTACCTCCTCTTCTAGAGATTTTGCATGAGAGGCAAAAACAGCATTTACAATTTCATGTTCTATTTCAGGAATCGTAACGCAAGATCCGTCTTGCAGGAAAATGTCTAGAGATAAAGAATTGTTTACTTGTTGAGTTTTTAAAGAAAGAACGTTTTTCCATGAAGTAGAGATGTAGGGAGGAATGCTTAAAATTTTATGATTGATTTTTATGGA
The DNA here is from genome assembly GCA_964439595.1 of uncultured bacterium. Lineage (GTDB taxonomy): Bacteria > Chlamydiota > Chlamydiia > Chlamydiales > Rhabdochlamydiaceae > CAIJXB01. Next base: position 43,248 of record CAYTOK010000016.1, read on the forward strand.
ACTCATACCTTCTCCTGGGGTTGTTTTCTAAATCTTTGATTGTAACGCAAGGGCATAAAATGGGTCAATTCAAATTTAGCAGTTGGCGGCTTTATTTGCTGAACATAAATCTAAAAGATTGATTTTAAGCTTTTTATATAGCAAGAAAAAAAAGATTGCCAAGAGAGCGCTTTCTGCTATGCTCGGCAAGTAGGCAAGCTTAAAGGGGAGAAGCTTATGACAAGAAAAACATTTGTTATAGATACTAACGTGCTTTTGCATGATCCTGATGCAATTCGTAAATTTAAAAACAATGACGTGGTAATTCCGCTGGGGGTTTTAGAAGAGCTTGATGGCATGAAAAGGCAGTCAGATGAGCTAGGGAAAAATGCTCGTCAGGTTGTTCGATATATAGATTCTTTGAAACAGAAAGATCAGGGTACTTTACACTCAGGTGTTTCTATTGAAAATGGTATTTCTGTACGTATTTTTGTAGATACCCAAGGTAGAGAAAAACAATCTTTTCCCCTTTCGATAGATCGGAGTACTCACAAAATTCTTCTTGCGGCTTATCAGATCAAGGAGATGGGAGGCGTTGTTGTTTTAGTTTCTAAAGATTTTGTAATGAGAGTTAAAGCGGAAGCGATCGGTATTGAAGCTGAGGATTATGAAAACCCTAAAGTGTCTTTTGAAAAGATGTACAGGGGATATAGAAAGCTTGAGGTTCCCAAAAGAGAAATAGATCTTTTTTATAAAGATGGATCTATTCCTATAGAACTAGAAGATCTAGCGCCTAATGAATATTGTTTAATGACGTCTCCCGAACAATCTTCTGCTCTTACAAAATATAACGCAGAGCTTAAGCGCTTAGAGCCTCTTATTAAAATCTCTAGAGATATTTGGGGGATACATCCTCTTAATATGGAGCAAAAATGTGCTTTAGATCTTTTACTTCGAGACGATATCAAGCTTGTATCATTAATAGGGCAAGCTGGGACTGGTAAGACGTTACTTGCTCTTGCAGCTGCGTTGCGCAAGGTTTTTGATGAACCTGTGTATAATCGTATTTTAGTAAGTCGTCCTATTATGCCTTTAGGAAAAGATATTGGATATCTTCCAGGTACTAAGGATGAGAAGTTATTTCATTGGATGCAGCCCATTTATGATAATCTAGAGTATTTATGTAGTTCAACCGGTGGTCCTGCAAGTGGCGCTGAAACGCAAAAATGGATTATGGATAGTAAGAAAATTGAAATGGAGGCTGTAACGTATATTCGGGGAAGAACACTTCCGAAGATGTTCATTATTATTGATGAAGCGCAAAACTTAACTCCTCATGAGGTAAAAACTGTTATTTCTAGAGCAGGTAAGGGGACCAAAGTCGTTCTTACAGGAGATCCTACACAGATTGATAACCCTTATTTGGATAAGGACTCTAACGCTTTAACTTTTCTTGTTGGTAAATTCAAGCACTATCCTATTTTTGGTCATGTGTTTTTAGAGAAAACAGAACGTTCAGAGCTTGCAGCTTTAGCTGCGGATGTTCTATAATCTCTTCAAGATAACAGAGGAAAATCACCGGTTTCTTGCCGGTGGTTTTCTACTCTAAGTACATTTTTCTGAGGTTTATATGAGTATAAGATTAGGAGTTATGGCTTTAGATCCACTTGGTATAGATGAGATGGAAAGGGAACGGCCAGGCGTTTTAGTTGATGGGGCTTTTCTTTGTCGTGTAAGTTTTGTGTTTTTTATAGCTTGTACAGGCGGAGTTGTGGCAAATAGTCTAATTCAAGAGGCTCAATACTCTTATCAAATAGCAGGAGTAATGGTAGGAGCCGGCTTAGGACTTTGTTTACTAACAGTTTTGAAGGTTTGGAAAACGTACATCTGCGATGGTCTAGTGGTTTATAGTTCTTTACCTCCTAACTTGTCGTATATGGTTTGAGGCGTTTTTTTGCAGGAAGGCTTCAATGTCTTTTTGATTTTTTATTTCGTAAAAAATCACATTTGGGTAGGCTCTTCGAAGTTCTTGAATGATAGGATCTACCCGCTTAGTAAAATTCCATAGATAGCGTATTAAGCGCATAGGTACTTTTTCTACGCAGCCATCTGCTCTATCTGCAATTTGTGTATTTTTTAAAAATAGCCTTTTAAAAATACGCCAAAGACAAACTAGACGGTTGCATCTAAAGTAGAGAGCTATGTCAGCCCGGTTAAAACGCATTTTTAAGGATCGCAGTGCATTTCCGTCGATAATCCAACTTTCTTTTTCGACCAACCTTTCTTGGATGTATAAGAACTCAGCTGTGTTGTGCTCTTGCCAATTTTCTACATAGAAATATTTATCTAAATGGAATACGGGAAGGTTTAAGAGGTTACTGAGCTCTACAGCAAAAGTAGATTTTCCGCTGCCAGGAACTCCAAAGATCATGATTTTTTTAGGGGGTCTCATGTAAGCCCTGTAGATAAAATCCCCCTCCTGCATTTGCGGAAGGGGGATTTGCTTTTTTTAATATCTTTTCTTAGGCTTTTTTACAGCATCACCCGGATGAGCAAATTTCTTTTTGGGATAAGATCCAAAGGCGTCTGGTTGGACCCTTTCGCTTCTACCACTATTAAATTTACCTTCGCCCCGGCCTTCTCTACCAAAAGAGCGAGGTTTTGATTTCCCAAAAGATCTGTTGTTATCAAATCGACGGTCCGATCTGCTGTCTTGTCTTTTAGGAGCATTGATTGCATCTAAGATGCCAATTGTTTCTGGCCCTTCGATAGGGTTTTTTGCTAAAATCCATCCTAGAAGTTTTGCGGAAAGTGTCTCTAGGTCCATTTCTTTTTGTACGGATTCAATAACCCCAGGAATGTCGCTTGTAGGCACTTGACCTTTAATTTGTGTTAAAAGTCTGTGTACTTGGGATTTGCGGATTTCTTGTTTAGAAGGGATGAAGAATCTTTCTAAATGGCCTCCTGCGCTTTTTTGAAATTGAAGAAGCTTACTATACTCTCTTGGTGTAACAAAAGTAATAGAAGTACCTTTTCTGCCGGCACGACCTGTTCTGCCGATTCTATGTACGTAATTTTCTGCATCAAAAGGAATGTGGTAGTTAATTACATGAGACACGTCAATGATGTTAAGCCCTCTGGCTGCCACATCTGTAGCCACTAAAATTTTAGATTTTCCGGTTCTAAAAGAGTGGGTTACTTGCTCTCTTTGTGATTGTTCCATGTCTCCATGAAGCCCGCTAGCAGCTTGTCCTCTTTGGATTAGAACTTGAGTAAGTCTATCTACTTCTTTTTTTGTTTTACAGAAGATGATCGACTTGAAAAGTTCATTAGCTTCAAAAAGGCGAACTATAGCTTCATCTCTTTCAAAGTCTTGTAATACACAGTAATGTTGTGCTATGTCTGTGTTAGTTGTTTGTGTTTGTGTAGCTTTGACTACTATAGGGGATTTTAAGATCCTTTTTGCAAGAGATTGAATAGCGGAGGGCATTGTTGCAGAGAACATCAAAGTCTGACGTTCTTTAGGAAGAAACTCGAAGATCGCTTGTAAATCTTCCAAGAATCCCATATCGAGCATCTCGTCCGCTTCATCTATAATGATGAGGGATGGATTAAATGGTCCAATTTTTTTTCCTTGGAGAAGATCTAGTAATCTTCCTGGGGTGGCAACTACGATCTGTGCGCCTCGTTTAATAGCATCAATTTGATTATAAAAAGATTTACCACCGTAGATAGTTGCTGTTTTTACTTTTAAGAAGCTACCTAAGCGGATAATTTCGTCACTTACTTGCGATGCGAGCTCTCTTGTAGGGGTAATCACAAGAACTTCTACTTCCCCTGTATTTTTTAAAAGGTTAATTGCAGGAAGTGCAAAGGCTGCCGTTTTTCCTGTCCCTGTCTGCGCATGTCCTATTACATCGGATCCTGCTAAAATGAGGGGGATTACTTCCTGTTGAATCGGGCTGGGTGTTTTGAATCCAGCTTTTTTTAAAGCGTCTAAAAGACCTTGTTTAAGGTTTAAACTTTCAAAACCATTTTCTGCTATAACTTCTATCTCTTCTATTTCTTCTATGATCATTTTTAATGCCCTAGTGTTATGGGATTTTTATGAGGCTTTTGTGCCATTGACTGTAAGCGCTTCGTCCGTCAATAAAAATCACAAGATTAAAGAAAATCTTGAAAACCCTAGAAATGAAGCAATCAGTCAAAATAAATGAATCTAATCATTAATCACGAAAATGATACCATGAATGGATAATTTTAAAAAGCAGAATAAAGCATTATTTCGTTAAAAGGTCTTTTTAGATCTCTTTGAGTGTGAAAATAAAATTTCACCTCATAGTGAAAATGGGGATTTACGATAGAAGTTTTTTTCAGATGGGAAAGAAGTATATTTTTATCCAAAAGGAGGAATTGGCGGAAGTTTCCAAGAAACCTTTAGTCCATTTATGATATTTTTTTTAATAAAGGCTAGGGTGTACTGCTGTATTTTTTTATTGTTTTTCTCCTTGGGCTCTGCAACGGTTAGTTTTTTTGCAAAATAGTGTTTCAAATTACTTGTCGGAGGGTTGGGAAGCTTTTGTATTAGAGTTGCTACTTTTTTATGGTGAGATGGTGGTGTACTATTATACTTTGGATTTTTTTTTAAAGGTTGTAAGCTTATAAAAGTATAAGTGTTAGAGGAGAAAGTTTTTGAACTATTTTGAATCGGCATGGTGAAAAAAAATGGTTGTTGATATCCTGAGATTATTGTGAAAAGTGTTTTTTGTCAAAAAGTTTAATGTAAAAAATGATTTTTTAAAATAAACACATTTAATCGTAAAAATGATACCATCAAGGAACAGGTTTCTTTGAAAGTTGAAATTTTATGGAGAGTAATTTTTGTGACACTACTTATTAACGCGCAATCTCTTTCTAAATCGTTTGGATCGCAAAATCTTTTTATAGACATCTCTTTTTCTTTGTATGAGGGGGACAGGATGGGACTTGCAGGTCCTAATGGAGCTGGCAAGTCTACTTTATTGAAAATTTTATTCGGCATGGAGAAGCCGGATTCAGGGGTTATAGCCAAGAAGCAGGGGGTGAAAATTGCCTATGCAAGTCAGGCTCCTGATTTTCCATCTAAGCCTTTAGAGGAGGTTTTACTTGAAGCTAATTCGAATCTGCCGAAAGAAGAAGCTGAGATAAAAGCGTGTATTTTACTTGATAAAGCCGGTTTTACTGATTTTTCACAAGACGCTTCCAAGCTTTCCGGCGGATGGAAAAAAAGATTAGATGTGATTCGCGTTCTTATGCAAGAACCGGATCTTATTCTTTTAGATGAGCCCACCAATCACTTGGATTTAGAAGGAATTCTTTGGCTTGAGAAATTTTTAAAAAAAGAGAGGATTTCCTTTCTTATTGTAAGTCATGATCGATATTTTTTAGAAAATATTTGCACTAAGATGTTAGAGCTTAATCGCTGCTTCCCTAAGGGGACTTTTTTCGCGGATGCTAGTTGGTCGACTTTTATGGAAAGAAGGCTTGATTTTTTAGAGACCCAGCTAAAGCAAGAAAGAAGCCTGGCTTCCACGGTACGTGAAGAAATTGAGTGGATGAAAAAGTCTCCTAAAGCGCGGACGACAAAATCTAAATCTCGTATACAAAGAGCAGAAGGAATGATTCAGCAGCTTCAAGATCTGGGGGATAGAAACCAAAAAAAAGATGTTTCTATTGATTTTGTGGCTTCAGAAAGAGAAACGCGTAACCTTATCGTTGTAAAAAATCTTACTAAAAGTTTAGGAGGGAAGAAATTGTTTCAAGGTATTGACTTGAAACTTTCTCCAGGCAGCCGATTAGGGATAGTAGGAGGGAACGGCACTGGTAAAACTACTCTGTTAAAAATTTTAGCAGGGGAAATGACTCAAGATTTGGGGACAGTAAAATACGCTCAGGATTTAAAGCTTGTATACTTTGATCAACACAGAGAGAAAATAGATCCCAAAATCACTTTAAGAGAGGCTCTTTCTCCTTCTGGAGATTTTGTGAAATTTAAAGGACAAGAGATTCATGTTAACGGCTGGGCTAAAAAATTTCTTTTCTATCCCGACAGATTAAATCTTCCTGTTAGTTGCCTTTCAGGAGGCGAAAAGGCTCGCATTCTGCTTGCTAGGCTTATGTTACAACCTGCAGATATTCTCTTTTTAGATGAGCCCACTAATGATCTAGATATAGCTACTTTAGAGGTTATTGAAAATAGCCTACTAGAGTTTCCTGGAGCTGTTTTGTTAATTAGCCATGACAGATGTCTTATGGATCGTGTGTGCACCCAGATTTTAGGTCTTGGGCAGGGGCAAGAAGAAACGCTTTTTGCGGATTATTTTCAGTGGGAAAAAGCTTTTCAGGCAGGCTTTTCAAAGAAAGAAAAGCCTGAGGTGGTGGTTAAGCCTCAAGCCTCCTCAGAAGGTAAAAAGCTTTCTTATAAAGAGAAAAAAGAACTAGAGGGTATGGAGTCAGCGATCAGTGGAAAAGAAGAGTCTTTAGCTGCTATGCAAGCTGAATTAGAAGAAGTAGGGGCAGATCCGGGGAAATCTCTAGCTCTCTATCAGAAAATGGCAGAAGTCCAAAGTGCCTTAGATCTTCTTTATAGCAGATGGCAGGAGCTTTTAGATAGGTAAGATATCCCAGCTATAAATATAGCTAGGAATTTTTAGGAAATTTATCCCTTAAGCTTTCTTTGGGGGCAAAGAGAACAGGCGGGTTTTTTCTAAAAGAGTCCTCACCCCAGTTTCTTATCCACTATATTGCCCAGCAGCTCCTTCTCCACTATATTGAATATGAGGAATGGAATATCCTTATCAGTGTAGGTTTCGGCTCTTTTTTTTCCGCAAAACTCTATAACCGCGGCTTGCCCTTCTGATTTAGACATAATGGTGAATAGAGAAAAGCGAGAAGCTCGTTTTTCTACTAGATTTAAGACGTTCTTTTGAAGTGTTAAAAGGTGAGTATCGTTTTGATTCATGCTAGTTTTTCCAAATAATTTAAGAGCTAGGACAAATTGATCTGTTTTAAGCAGGGTGTTGAATTGGGTTTGCAGAGAGAGGATTGGGTTAGTTAACTGGGTATTTAAAGCGGCTTGGATATCTGAATCGGTCATTTTGCCAAATGGTTGATAATTGAAAAATAATTTGTCTAAGAGTTTTTCTGTTTGAAACTTGAACTGTTTATCGATAATTTTAGCACACTTGTCGGCTAGGTAGAGGGCATCGTATTTTAGACCGCTTAAAACCCACATGCTATTTTCTTTAAAAGTTTGCAATCCTTGAATAACCATAATATCTTCCCCTTCGGTTGTATTTTTATATTAATGACTTATTATAATATTTATTTATTTTTATTTCAATGGGTATTATTAATGTTTTAGCGCGTGGTTTACACTTCTATAGGGACATCGAACGGATCGTCGGATCTTGTTGTATATTATCAAGGTGTATCTTTGTGTAAGGAGAAATCTCAGAGTATTTGGTCAACTACCCCGCCCTAAAGGACGTAGCTTGTAGCTAAAAGATTTTTCTCTTG
>CAYTOK010000017.1:0-44438 GCA_964439595.1 uncultured bacterium
ATGACGTTGCAGGACGTACTCGCATCTATGAGTCCATTGTAAAAGGAGAGAATGTTTTGAATGCCGGTACTCCGGAGTCATTTAACGTTCTTGTAAAAGAAATGCAAGGGCTTTGCTTAGATATTCGCGCTGAGTGCGCCGAAGTTTAATTGATCTGTATTCGAGGGGAGAAGTCCCCTCGCTTTTAAAAACTTTAACAGGGAGCAGCGCTTCCTCTTCGTCCGTAAGGTCGAGGTTTCCGCGCTGTCAAAAGGATGACAGAAGAAGAGTTTCGAGGAGCCCGTTTTGATAAGTTGACCATTAAGTTGGCATCTGCTGATGTCATTCGTGATGACTGGTCTAGGGGAGAGATTAAAAAACCGGAAACGATTAATTATCGTACATTTAAACCTGAAAAGGGTGGTCTATTTTGTGAAAAAATCTTTGGTCCTATGCGCGATTGGGAATGCGCTTGCGGCAAATACAAAAAGATTAAACACAAAGGGATTGTTTGTGATCGTTGCGGTGTAGAAGTTACCCTTTCTAAAGTGCGAAGAGAGAGGATGGCTCATATTGAGCTGGCAGTTCCTATTGTTCATATTTGGTTTTTTAAAACTATGCCTTCTCGTATAGGAAATATTTTGGGCATGTCTACTTCTGATTTAGAAAGAGTCATTTACTATGAAGATTATGTTGTGGTAAACCCAGGCCGTTCTACTTTAGAAAAAAAACAACTTCTTAATGATTTTGAGTTAAGAGAAGCTCAGGAGAAGTGGGGTTCTGATTCTTTTACGGTAAAAATGGGAGCAGAAGCCATTTTTAGCTTATTAGAGCAGGAAGACTTATTTGCTCTTGTAGTTGATTTAAAAGAAAAACTTCGTAAGACTAAGTCTATGCAAGCTAGAATGAAGCTTGCAAAAAGATTGAAAATCATAGAAGGTTTTGCTTCTTCTCCTAATAAGCCTACTTGGATGGTGGTTACTTATGTACCTGTTATTCCTCCAGACTTACGTCCTTTAGTTGCTTTAGATGCTGGTAGATTTGCTGCATCTGATCTAAACGATTTGTATAGAAGAGTGATTAACCGAAATAATCGTTTAAAAGCTATTTTAAAGCTGAAAACACCAGACGTAATCATTCGTAATGAAAAGAGAATGTTACAAGAAGCCGTTGACGCGCTGTTTGATAACGGAAGACATGGTCACCCTGTTATGGGAGCAGGAAACCGTCCTTTGAAAGCTTTATCAGAAATGTTAAAAGGAAAACAAGGTCGTTTTAGACAGAATTTGTTAGGTAAGCGCGTAGATTATTCAGGTAGATCTGTAATTGTTGTGGGTCCTGAGCTCAAGTTTAATCAGTGTGGTCTTCCTAAACAAATGGCTTTAGAGCTTTTTGAACCTTTCATTGTAAAGAAATTAAAAGACGAAGGGCATGTTTATACTATCCGTTCTGCGAAGAAGCTTATTCAAAAGCAAGCGGAGGAAGTGTGGGATGTATTAGAAGAGATTATTAAAGGACACCCTGTTCTCTTAAATAGAGCTCCGACATTACATAGATTGGGAATTCAAGCGTTTGAGCCTGTTCTTATTGAAGGAAAAGCTATTCGTGTTCACCCTCTTGTTTGTACTGCATTTAATGCGGACTTCGACGGAGATCAGATGGCAGTACACGTACCTCTTTCTGTTGAAGCCCAGCTCGAAGCAAAGCTTTTGATGATGGCTCCTGATAATATTTTCTTACCATCTTCCGGTAAACCTGCTGCCGTGCCTTCTCAGGATATGATCCTTGGACTCTATTATTTGATGTTAGATCCTTTATATATTCCTGAAGACTATGGTCTCAAAACGAAAGTTTTCCGTAATTCGGACGAGGTTCTTCTTGCTATGAACTCCGCTGGTAGTTGGAATTGGCATGAGTCAGATCAAGGCGACAGAAGGGACTTTTTAGGAAGAGGTCTACGTGTTCATGAAAGAATTAAATTACGTCTTGAAGACGGAATTATTGAAACGACTCCAGGTCGTGTTCTTTTTAATACGATTGTTCCTAAAGAGCTTGGATTCCAAAACTACGTTCTTCGTAAGAAGAAGATGAGTGAACTTGTCCTAGAAACTTATAAGAAAGTTGGCTTGGAAGCTACCGTACGCTTTTTAGATAATCTTAAAAATCTAGGATTTGCAGAAGCAACTAAATCAGCGCTTTCCATGGGGATTTGTGACGTAAGAATTCCGACGAATAAAGCTAAGGTCATCGAAGCTACTTATAAACGAGTAGCTGTTGTGGTAAAGCAATACGAAGACGGTATTATCACAGATGGGGAAAGACACTCTAAAATTATTAGTATTTGGACGGAAGTATCAGATACTCTTTCTGACGAGCTCTTTAAATTGATTAGCCAAGGGAAGAAAGATGAAGCTAACCCTCTTTATTTGATGATGGATTCCGGTGCTCGTGGTAATAAAACACAGGCAAAGCAGCTAGGAGCTCTTAGAGGTCTTATGGCAAAGCCGTCTGGAGAGATTCTTGAGTTCCCAATTACAGCGAACTTTAGAGAAGGACTAAGCGTCTTGGAGTATTTTATCTCTTCTCACGGAGCGCGTAAAGGTCTTGCCGATACCGCTTTAAAAACAGCTGACTCTGGATATCTCACAAGACGTCTTGTAGACGTATCTCAAGAGTTAATTATTACCGAAGAAGACTGTGGTACTTTAAATGGTATTGAAGTAGCAGCGATCAAACAAGGTCAGGAAGAACTTCTTCCTATTAAAGACAGAATCTTTGGAAGAACAGTCTGTGATGATATTATTCAACCAGGTAATAAAACTGTAGTTCTTGCAAGATCCGGTGACGTATTAACTGTTTCTCAAGCAGAAGCAATTGATGATGCCGGTATTGAACTTGTTAAAATTAGATCTCCTCTTACTTGTGAGTCAAAAAGAGGAATTTGTTGCAAGTGTTATGGAATTAATTTGGCGAATGGTTCTTTAGTGGGCTTTGGAGAAGCTGTCGGTATTATTGCTGCACAGTCTATCGGGGAGCCTGGAACACAGTTAACAATGCGTACGTTCCACTTGGGAGGTATTGCTTCCGCTGGACTTAGCCCTGAGCTTATTGCAGAAAAAGAAGGTATTCTGATTTATTCCGGGCTTCGTACCGTGAAAAATGAGGATGGTGTCTGGCTAGCTCTTAATAAAAACGGTTTTGTTCATGTTGTGCGAGATGAGGGAAGAACAACAGAAGAGTATAAAAAACTTCTTAGTACGAAATCCCTAGAGCCACTCCAAACATTTCATGTGGAATTAGGCACGACACTTCTTTTAGAGGAAGGAACACGCGTTAAAGCTAAAACAAAAATTGGACACTGGGAACAGCATAACATCCCAATCATATGCGAAAGACCTGGATATGTTAAGTACGAAGATCTGGTGGAAGGGATTTCTACACAAAGAGAAGTTAACAAGCAGACAGGTCAAACTGAGCTTATTGTAAAACATCACCGTGGAGAGTTACATCCTCAGATTGTTATTTATGCAGACGCTGAGTTTAAAGAGCTTATAGGAACTTATGCGATTCCATCAGGTGCGTTCATTTCTGTACAAGAAAAACAGTATGTGAAAGCTGGGGTTTTATTAGCACGTCTTCCTCGTGGAGCGATCAAAACAAAAGATATTACAGGGGGCTTGCCTCGTGTTGCCGAACTTTTTGAAGCTAGAAAACCTAAAGATGCGGCAGAGATTGCTAAATTAGACGGTATTGTAGACTTTAGAGGCGTACAAAAAAGTAAGCGTATTGTGGTAATTCGAGATGAAGACTCTGGAATGGAAGAAGAGCATCTGATTCCTTTAACAAAACACTTGATAGTCCAAAAAGGAGATCTTGTTGTTAAAGGGCAGCAGATGACAGATGGACTTGTTGTACCTCAAGAGATTTTAGAGATTTGTGGAACAAGAGAGCTCCAAAAATATCTCGTAAATCAGGTGCAAGAGGTTTATCGTCTTCAAGGGGTTGATATCAATGACAAACACATTGAGACTATTGCTCGCCAGATGTTGCAAAAAGTACGGGTAACAGAGCCTGGAGATACAGTGTTACTTTATGGAGAGGATGTGGATAAAAAAGTATTCCATAGACTAAATCGTAAGGCTGTAGATGAAGGGGGAAGACCTGCTCAAGCAGCTCCTGTTCTTCTTGGAATTACTAAAGCATCGCTTGGAACGGATTCTTTTGTTTCAGCAGCTTCTTTCCAAGATACTACAAGGGTTCTTACTGATGCAGCGTGCGAAGGAAAGACGGATTATCTATTAGACTTCAAGTCTAACCTCATTATGGGTCATATGATTCCGGGGGGGACAGGGTTCCGTTCTTTTGAAACGCGTATTGCTAAGTATTTAGACCAAGAAGATGACAGTGACGTGTTGTTCGACTTCATGTCTACGCCAGCTTCTTCTAAGTAAGTCGCCTTAAGAAACATTCTTAAAAAAAAAAGCCCGCCTTTAAAAGGTGGGTTTTTTTTTTGTTAAAAACAAAATAGATTTTCTTGTTTTTAATTATCATAATCTTACGTGTATTATATTTAAATTAATTAAAAATAAATCACAAATTATAGTAAAAGTAAATTAAGTGATTGATTTATTTATATTGGTGATTTATGACGAGCGTAAATGATTTATTTAAGACCATTGAGAAAAAATTAGCTGTTACCATAGAAGAAATGGTGAAAAATCCGCCTCCGGAGGCAACCTCCTTGGAGTCAGTAGAACAAGTAAAGCAGCAGACTAAAGATATGCTAATGGATATCCTTGCGGCAAAAGATATACGTCTTCGCATGGATGAGGGATTTGAGGCTATTTTTCAAGATCTATCTTCCCGCGAAGCTCCTGTAGTTATTCAAGGCATTAAAGATGAATGGATTGAATACTCTAAAAACATGCTTAATCTGATAGGGAAAGCCGAATTACCTTCGTCAGAACAAGAGGCGTTGGAAGCTTTTAAAGAGGGGTTTGCTCTTTCTGAAGATACGATGGATAGGTTCTATCAATGTGGGGTTAGGTTTTATCAAGCTAAGAATTATCAAAAAGCAGCAGATGTTTTTTTTGTTATTAGCTCTATTGACTATAGACGCCATGGCGTTTGGCTTGGGCTTGGCCTTGCAGAGCAAGAGCTTGGGCATCATCAATTTGCCCTTACCGCTTTTTCTATGGCAGCCCTTACAGACATGGAAGATCCCATGTCATTTGTCTATTCAGCTGAGTGTTATATAGCTCTTAAAGAGTACAAAGACGCTGAAGAGTGTATTCAGACTGCCTTAGATTTTATTCATGGCAAGACAGATGATAGGTCTCAAAGAATTAACGAGTATCTTTTAATTCTTAAAAAACAACTATAACCATTTCAAGGAGTATAGATTATGAGCAGCTGGGTAAATTCTTTTAGTGAAGGTCATAGAGTAAGTCAAGGGAGTGAAGATCAATCGCTAGAGTTAGGTGGCATTCGACAATTAAAAGATGGTTTCCGCGCTGAAACTTTGACTAGACCTAGCTCAGCATCTGATATAACGACATTCTCACTCTGGGGTAGGGTTCAGGTGGATCATAAAGGAAGAGACATATCTTATACTGCTGAATTTTTCAAAGGACTTTTAAAAATAGCAGGTCTACCTATTGCTGTTCCAGGGCTTATTTTGTATGTGATAGCAGAGCGTTTAGGTAGCGGTTTACATTATGTCTCTAAAGCGTTAGAAGAATGCCAAAATACAAAAGAAGGTATTCATAATGCGAAGTTTGGGGAATTTTTATTTCACAGTAAAATAAAGTCTAGTGCTTCTAAAGTTGTTCAAGGAGTGCTTTTTTTAAATCCTATATCAGTTAGTTTAAGGGCTGGCATAGGAGCTCTTGCATTACTTGGTGCCGGGGCTATGAGGCTTGGACTCGGCGATGAGAATTTTAGAGCAGTCATTAAAGAGGTAGACGGGTCAAGAGCGGATGGGTATATAGGTGAGGACTCCTCATGGGTCTCTGCGTCAAGAGCGGATGGGTATATAGGTGAGGACTCCTCATGGGTCTCTGTGTCAAGTTTTAAAGGAGTAGCTAGTAGAATAGCAGCTTCTTTGGAGGATATTAATCGAGCATATCTGCCTGAAGACAAGTCTTCATCTTCATCTAACTATGGACGAGACAATGGTTCATATTTTTAGTTGAGAGCTATTTTTTTATGCGATTAGATTTCTTGGAAAAAAAAGCCCCGATAGGCAGCGGGGCTTTTTTTTGGTTAGAGCTTTTGTTCTATGATTTTTTCTAGTTTAAGGGCGTCTTTAGCGAAGTTACGGATGCCTTCGTCTAGCTTTTCAGAGGCCATGGCATTTTGGCATAGCATCCATCTAAAATCTTTTTCAGTTAGAGTGATTTTTTCTAGAGAAAGAGTTTGAGCTTTGGCTGTGTCGAGTTTATGAGGTACAGGCCCTTCCATAAGGGAGAGCTCTTCTAGGAGCTTGGGGGCTATTGTAAGAAGGTCACATCCAGCAAGTTCTAGGATCTCATCAGTATTGCGGAAGCTAGCTCCCATAATCTGTGTTTTAATCCCAAACTTTTTGTAGTAGTTGTAAATTTCAGTAACGGAAATAACTCCAGGATCCTCAGCAGGGGGGTAGCCGGCTTTATTTTCTGTTTTTTTGTACCAGTCTAAGATTCTACCGACAAAAGGAGAGATGAGTGTTGCTTTAGCCTCTGCGCAGCCAATAGCCTGAGCCATGCTAAATAGTAAAGTCATATTACAGTGAATTCCTTCTTTTTCTAAGGCTTCTGCGGCTTTAATCCCTTCCCATGTTGAAGATAATTTGATTAGGACTCTTTCTTTAGAGATGCCCGCTTCTTCATAGAGAGAAATGAACCTTTTTGCTTTAGCAATAGAGCCTTCTATATCAAAAGACAGTCTGGCATCTACTTCAGTAGAAACTCTTCCAGGAACAATTTTTAAAATTTCTAAGCCAAAGTTAACGAATATTTTTTCTAAGGCAGCACTAACAATTTGTTCTTTATTGGATCCCTTTTTTTTGCCATATTCCATAGCTTCTTCTATGAGAAATTGGTACTCGGGTTTGGTTGCTGCTGCTAAAATCAAAGAAGGATTAGTTGTAGCATCAGTAGGTTTGTATTTTTTTATTTCTTCAAATTCTCCGGAATCAGAGACAACGGTGGTTAGCTTTTTTAGCTCATCTAACTTACTCATAGGATTCTCCCTTTTTAACGAATTATAGCATGAGAAGTGATTTTGGAAAGGGGAATTTACATTTATAGTAGAATTTAGTTCTTTTCATTTTGTTTGTGGGTGTGGTAAAACTTTTTAGTGTTAATGTAACCTTTATTAAGTTCTTGTTTATTAGTTTCATGTGTTGTTAGTTGTTATAAACTAAAAGACAAATAAATTTATTTGTTATAATAATTAAGTTATGTATTTAATTGGAGGTATTATGTCAGGAAGTGCATCTAGAATTCCGAATGAGGTTCCAAAATTACACAAGGTTCCTAGCGAAGTGATAGGGGTGATAGAGGATTTGGAATCTCCATTCAGCGTAGTTGATCAAAGGATTAGTGGGGTTTTTTCAGGTGCAGTTTTGCCACTTGCCGCTCAAACGGAAAATCTTTTAGCTGAGTACGGGGTTCCTAGTGAGACATACCAGGTGTGGTTACAAGAGCCTGGAGATGCGCTTTTATGGGGAGGGCCAGGAAGTATTACAAATAAGTGCTCAGAAGTCGTTTTAAATGCTATGAATCAGCAGTTTTGGAATTTCGACTATGCTTCAGGAGGCCTTAAAGAAAATCAAGAGTTTTTATTTAAGTGTATTGATAAGGCGGATTCCTATGAGAAATTGGCATATATGTTTAATAAATTAGAATATCCTATAGAGCCGGAAGTCATGCTTAAAGCAATTAACAGAAATCCCAGGATTATCTCTTGGCTTAGAGAAGACTCTGACTTTAAAAAAAGAGCTCTTTTAGAACACCCGACTATTTTAAGCGCTTGTAATCGGTTTGATGCGTCTAAAGTAGAAGTATTAAAGGAAGTACAGAATATAGCAAAAGCGGGACGAAATACTCTTCCTGCCCTTAAAGAGGTTTTGAAGAGTTGGGGAGGAGATAGAGATGTGGTACTTGCTGTAGTAAAAGTAAATGGGCTAGCTCTTAAATTTGTCGATAACGAATTTAAAAAGGATATAGGTGTGGCTAGAGCTGCAGTAGATCAAAATCTAGGAGCTCAGGATTTTGTTCACTGGAGTATTTATGATAAAATTGGTTATTAGAAGAAGGAAGCTTTTTTCTTTTGTGATAAAAATCCTTCTGGCAAGAGGGTGATTTTAGCGCCCGGAACTTCCAAAGAGGCCTTTTCTCCTTTTTCTAAGGAGGAGAGGATTTTTTCTAGGGCAGCAGAGGGAAGAAGCACTCTTTGTCCTCCTTCATGCCTTATGGCAATATAAGAAGAAATTTCATCTTGTATTTTTAAGATCACAAAAGCTTGTTTAAGGTTTCCCTCAAGACAAGGTATGGGATGAGAAGAAGAGCAAAGATACCCTCTTTTTTCTCCTCGATATTGCATGATTTCTAATTGAAGTTTACTAGAAGAACTAGGTGGAGCATAAGAGAGTCTAGTGGAGCTATGTAAAGTAGATCCACTATTCATAGATGTATGCTGCCAATATCCCTTAGAAGAGCATGAAGTAAAGATCACAGCGAAGGCTAAGATACAAAATACATGCTGGCAAGAAGCTCCCATTTTTAGCTTTTACGCTGCTGGGGCTGCAGTAGCCGCTGCCGTAGCTGCTGGAGCAGAATCCTTCTTAGGAGTCTTCTTTTTCTTCACTTTTTTCCCATTGTTATTAGAGACAATTAAAATAGAGACTACGGCAACTACTACAGCAGCTCCTGCTATGAGAATATTTCTAAAGAACTCTCTACTTTTAGCTTTTTCTGCTGTGTTAGTAGACGGAGAAACAAGTGTCCCTTGTGGATTAGCATCTTCTTCATCTGTGTCGATGTCTAAAGACTGTGGAGCCATAGAGTTTAAAGTCTCTGTTTGCTCGGGAGCTGGAGTAGAAGTTGTATCTTCCGCTCTTTGGTCTATTTCTACAGGTGTATTTTCAGAAGAATCAGCATAAGTAACGGAAGGGGAGTGCATCGCTGTAAAGGCGACAAGTACAATCCAAGAAGTGGTGTTTAATAAGGTTTTTTTTTTCATAAAATGCTCCTTTTTGTAATGAAATATATGCTTAAGCGGAAATTTTGTCTATTTTTCTCTTAATATCTTGTTAAAAGAGGCTTTTTGGGTATTTATTGGCGGGTTTTATTTTGCCTTTTCAGCTTGTAGATCTGTGTCTTTTTTGCTGGGGATGAAACAAAAAGAAGCAAAAGAGTCTAAGAATGTTTTTTGGTACATGCCGAATTCTTCTTGTAGAGCTGCTGCTGTTACAATGTAAGCTGTACCGTTTTCTAAGAAAAAAAGTTGAAAAATGCGAGCTTTTCCTAACGGAGTTTCTGTTTCTATCGAGGTTAAAAGAGCCTTGCCAGCCTTAGTCTCGATATTTCCTAAATTTCTCCACCGATTAGAGCAGTCTGACTCATACATTTTTTGGACGGCTTTTATGTATTCTTTACACGTTAGAGTGGTTTTTTCTTCTGACAGGTTTATAGAAGGGTTAAAGTCTTTTTGTGATTTTGTAGAAAAAGAGACCTTTACGCTAGGGGCTAATAGAGAAGCATCTACAGTCACCCATTTAGTAGGAGGCGTGAAAGTAGGTATTCGTGAATTTTCTTCACCTTGTATATGCCAAGGAAAGAGAATTAACATGCTTAATAAAAAACATTTGCTAATGAGAGCAGCTGCTTGAGTCATGAGAGCTAGAACTTTGATGAATAGCAGAGGCTAAGATGGCAATTCCCCCGGCAAGTCCTACTCCCCAGCCGATCATGGAAATTGATACAGCTGTAAATGTAGCATCTTGAGCGCCTGTTCCGGCCCAGGTTTCTTCCGTTTCTTCCTTAACGCTTTGCAGGCCGCCTGAAGCTCTTGCTGCAATGGGTGAGCAAATAGCTAAGAAAAGAAAGCTCAATACAAATTTTCTCATATTCCTCCTTTTACACGCTTTTAAGATTCTTATGACATAAGTTGTTGTTTCAAGCAATTTTTTTCTTGTATTTTTTTTGGGCTGCCTTTAGCTTCGGTTGTAAAGAGGGAGAATTTTTTTTATTCGTAGTTTCTAAAAATAGGATTGAAAAATAACAAGTAAACAAGAACTATCTTAGGGTAGTCAGGCAGAAAAGAGGTGTGATCTTGAAAACAGTAGATACCGGAAAAGAGAAAATAAAGAAAATTTGTACTCTTATTAAAGAAGAGACTTTGGAGCCTGCTAAAAAAGAAGCAGAGCAGATTATAGCGGCAGCAAAGGAAGAGGCTGCTTTAGTTCTTAAAGGGGCTCAAGAAGAGGCCTTGAAATTAAAAAAAGAAACACTACAGCAACTAGAAAAAGAGAAGAATGTTTTTCAGTCTTCGTTAAATCAAGCTTGCAAGCAATCTTTAGAAAGGCTTAGAGAGAGTATTGAAACTAAATTATTGAATCCTGAGCTTTCCACTTTTTTACTGGAATCTTTACAAGAGTCAACCGTTGTAGAAAATCTTATTAGTGCAGTTATTCGTGCTATTGAAAAAGAGGGAATAGATGCAGATTTAAAGGTTCTTATTCCTAAATCGGTTCCGAGCAAAGATATCACTAGCTTTTTGCTTTCTAAGATTGCAAATAAGTTGAAAAAGGTGGCTGTGTCCATCGGTGATATGCAAGGAGGAATCGAAGTTCGTATTGCTGAAAATAATATGATCATCGACGTGTCAGACGGAGCTCTTCAAGATCTTGTGGCTAATTATGTTCGAAAGGATTTTCAGGAAATTCTTTTTAGGGCTACTTAAGAATGGAAAATTATTACTATTTAGCAGCTTCTTTGCCTCCTTTAGAGTTTCCTACTCTACCAGAGATGGACGCTGATTCTTTGCGCAGCTCGTTAGAGCTGAACTTGTCAAAAAGCGATAGTAAGAAATGGGAATCCCTGCGCCTTTTTGTGGATATTTTAAATTTAAAGCCCCTTTTACAAGATGAAGAGATTGATCCAAGAGGGAATTTAGGGGAAAAAGAATTAGAAGAGGCCCTTGTGTCTCATGATTTTTTGCCAGAGTATGTGTTTGAGTTTTTAGAAGAGCAGGAAACTTTGGCAGATAAGTTGAGAAACTTTTCTTTTTTGCTTTCTCGCTTTTTTAGAGAAGAAATAGCCACGCAGAAAGGGTTTTTACAGAAGTTTTTTAGTTTTGAAAGGGAGTGGAGACTTGTGGTATTAGCTCTTCGTTCTAAGATTTTACATAGAGATCTTTTTAAGGAGCTTCAATTTGAAGATCCGTTAGACCCCTTTGTGATGCAGATCTTAGCGCAAAAAGATGCTGAATCTTATGAGCCCCCAGTAGAATACGGGGAGCTAAAAGAACTATTTGCTCTTTCTGAAACTGGACAAAGGATGGATTCCTGGGAGCAAAATAAAGCGCTGGCTGTATTTCGTTTTCGTAAAATAGAAGAGATGAAAGAGGGGAAGCAATTTTCTGTAGACTTTATCTTAGCCTACTTAGTACAGGCTATGATTATAGAATATTGGAATGAGTTGGACCTAGTAAAAGGAAAGATAATTCTAGATACATTTAAAAAGAGTTAAGACTAATGGAAGAAATTATTGTAGAAGCCGTAAAAAGGGAAGGTAAAGTTGTCAGTGCTTTTGGCAATCTTCTCCATGTGCAGTTTGTGGGAAGTATACGTCAAGGCGAGATCTGTATGGTGCGCTTGAAAAACGACGTCGCTCTTAAGGGAGAGGTAATAGAAATTGTAGGAGATATCGCCAAAGTACAGGTATTCGAAGATACAAGAGGGGTGGAGCTTGGGACGCCTATTACGTTTTTAACAAACCTTTTAGAAGCGGAGCTCGGACCCGGACTTATTTCATCTATTGTTGACGGATTGCAAAATCCTTTAGAAGAAGTGGCAAAAGAAACGGGGCTTTTTTTATCGAGGGGTGTGTATTTACGATCCTTAGATCGAGAAAAGCTTTGGACATTTACCCCGACTGCTAAAGTAGGGCAAACCCTTTCTCGTGGTGATAGCTTTGGCTTTGTTATGGAAAGTCGTTTTCACCATGAAATTATGCTTCCTTTTTCTCATTATGGAAAGTATACGTTAAGTTATGTCATTGGGTCCGGTTCTTATCCTATAGATACTGTTGTAGCTAAAGCTCTTGATGAAAAGGGGAAAGAGCATTCTTTTACCATGGTGCAGAAATGGCCTGTAAAGATGCCCCTTGCTGAAGGACAGAAGATAAAAGCTACCCAAATGATGGATACGGGACTTCGAATTTTAGATACCCAGTTTCCTGTAGTTAAAGGGGGGACTTTTTGCTCACCAGGGCCTTTTGGCGCAGGTAAAACTGTTTTGCAGCACCACCTTTCTAAGTACTCAGCTGTAGATCTCGTAGTTATCGTTGCCTGTGGAGAAAGAGCTGGAGAAGTTGTTGAAACTTTAAGAACATTTCCTGATTTAATCGATCCGCACACAGGGACTTCCTTGATGAATCGAACGATCATGATCTGTAATACATCTTCTATGCCTGTTGCTGCTAGAGAAGCTTCTATTTATATGGGAGCTACCATTGCAGAATATTATAGACAAATGGGGTTGGATGTCCTCCTTCTTGCTGATTCCACTTCTAGGTGGGCACAGGCCATGAGAGAAATGTCTGGCAGATTAGAGGAGATTCCTGGTGAAGAGGCCTTCCCTGCTTACCTAGCATCTCGTATCGCTTCTTTTTATGAAAGATCGGGGCTTTTGGTGCTTAAAAATGGAAAAAAAGGTTCTCTGACAATAGGAGGAGCCGTTTCTCCTGCCGGAGGTAATTTTGAAGAGCCTGTTACTCAAGCAACTTTAGCTGTAGTAGGAGCTTTTCATGGTCTTTCGAGGGCTAGATCCGATGCAAGAAGATATCCAGCTATTGATCCTCTTATTTCTTGGACTAAGTATTTAAAAGAAGCTGCCGTAGATTTAGGGCAAAAGGTTACCGGTTGGGGTGACATGGTAAAACAGGCTTTTTCTTTTTTAAAGAAGGGAGATGATATAGGTAAAAGGATGGAAGTGGTCGGAGAAGAGGGAACTTCTATCCAAGATATGATCACGTATTTAAAGTCTGAACTATATGAGTTTGCCTATTTGCAGCAAAATGCCTTTGATAAGGAGGATTGTTACTGTCCACTAGAAAGGCAGATGCCTCTTTTTTCTTTAATTCAGTCTATTTTTAAAACGGATTTTCTTTTTGAAAGCCATGACACTGCAAGAAGTTTTTTCTTGGAGCTGCAGAATGAGATAAAAAACATGAATTTCATGCCTTTTGAGTCTGAAAAATACTTAGAGTCATTTAAAAAAATTGAGCAAAAAATTGCAAAAGCGGGTCGGGAATGAAGAAAATCTATGATAGAATTGTCGATATGAGAGGTAATCTCATTACGGTAATAGCAAAAAATGTAAGTCTGGGAGAGCTTGCTAGAATTGAACGGCAAGATGGAACAAGTTTATATGCTTCCGTTCTTCGATTCGAGGGAGAGAAGGTCACTTTGCAAGCTTTTGAAAATACAAGAGGAATTGCTACGAATGACAAAGTGGTTTTTTTAGGAAGAGAAATGCAAGCGGTATGTGGAAATGCTATTTTAGGAAGGAGGCTTAACGGAGCTGGAGAGCCCCTTGACTCTGGTCCGGCTATTCGTGGTGACTCTATAGAAATTGGCTCGCCTTCATTTAATCCTGTTAAAAGAGTTATTCCAAGGGACCTTGTAAGAACAAATATTCCGATGATTGATGTGTTTAATTGTCTTGTAAAGTCTCAGAAGATACCTATTTTTTCTATGGCAGGAGAGCCATACAATGCCCTTTTAATGCGTATTGCGAACCAAACTAATGCTGATATTGTAATCATCGGAGGAATGGGCCTTAGGTTTGATGACTATCAAGCTTTTATTGATAACGCAGAGCAGGCTGGTTCTCTAGAAAAAACAGTGATGTTTATCCATAAAGCGATAGACCCTGCCGTAGAGTGCCTTTTGGTGCCTGATATGGCTTTAGCCTGCGCTGAATATTTTGCTAAGCAAGATAAAAATGTCCTTGTTTTGCTAACAGATATGACAGCTTTTGCAGATTCTTTAAAAGAAATCCTCATTACTATGGATCAAATTCCGTCTAATAGGGGGTATCCAGGCTCCTTGTATTCAGAACTTGCTTCTCGCTATGAAAAAGCAGTCGATATTGATGGTAGCGGATCTATTACTATCATTTCTGTAACGACAATGCCGGGGGGGGATGTCACCCATCCTATTCCCGATAATACGGGATATATCACTGAAGGGCAGTTCTTCTTGCATGGAGGCAGAATCGATCCATTTGGTTCCCTTTCTAGATTAAAACAACAAGTTATCGGTAAGGTGACAAGAGAAGATCATGGCGCTATTGCAGATGCGCAGATTAGACTGTATGCAGACTCTAAAAAAGCCAAAGAAAGACAGAGTATGGGTTTTAAACTCTCTAAGTGGGATGAAAAACTATTACACTACGGTGTGTTTTTTGAAGATAGAATGATGAACTTGGAAGTAAATTATACTCTTGAAGAGGCATTAGATTTAGGGTGGAAGACTTTAGGGGAGTGCTTTGATAAACATGAAGTAGGCATTAAGCAGGCTCTTGTGGATAAGTACTGGCCTGTAGAAAATCTTTAAAGGGCAAGGTAAATGACTGAAGTCAAATTAACTAAAACTGAACTTCGTGTTCAGCAGCTTAAGCTTGCTCAGTTGCAGAAGTATTTGCCGACTCTGCAATTAAAAAAAGCTCTTTTGCAAATAGAAGTGAATCAGGCTACTCTTGAGATAGAGCAGATTATGGAGCAATTTACGCAAAAAGAGACAGCTTTGCAGCGTATTGCAGCTCTTTTTTCAGAAAGAAGTTCTGATAGTTTTTTTTCTTCTATTGCCATTTTAGAAGTGAAGATTTCTCATGAAAATATTGCGGGTGTAGATATTCCCGTATTTGAAGATGTTCGGTTTGCAGAGCCTAACTATTCTCTTTTTGATGCCCCCATTTGGTATGAATCTGCTATGGAACTAGCGCGGCTTTTTTTAATAGCAAGAGAAAAAAAGAAAGTAGTTGAAATGAAGAAAGAAGCTCTTGAAAAAGAGCTAAGGGAAGTTTCTATTAGGGTAAACCTGTTTGAGAAAATCTTGATCCCAAGAGCTTTAGAGAATATTAAAAGAATTAAGATTTTCTTAGGAGATCAACAGCTGGCAGCCGTTTCTCAGGCTAAGGTAGCAAAGAAGAAAATTTTGATGAAAGCTGCTAAAGGGAAGGTCTTATGATTACAGAAGTGGATAAGTACTTGATTTTAGGAGCAAAGCAAGATCTGGATGCTTTCTATGAAAGGGCTCAGGAAGAAGGAATTATACAGTTTATTAAACAGGGCAAGGCCTTGGGGGCGCCTGAAGAGATTCATCTTTTACTAACAGCGATTAAAATTTTAAAAAAGAGCGTTGTTTTAGAAAAAGAAGAAGTTGATTGGAGTACTGCAGAGACCATTACTTTTGCCAAAGAAGTTTTACGTTTAAAAGAAGAGATTTCGACTCTTTATGAAGAAAAACGGCTTACAGAATTTGAGATCGCTAGAATATCTCCTTTTGGAGAGTTCTCTTTAGAAGATTTAGCCTATATTGACAGAGAAGGGCATCGAAAGATGCAGTTTTTTTGTATAAAAAAGGGTAAAGCTGAAGATGTTTTAGAAAAAGAAGGTCTTATTTATATTAATACAGAATATGAGTTAGATTACTATATAGCAATTAATCCTGTAGTAAAAAATTATTCTTCTATTTGTCCAGCGCTTATTGAAATGCGTATTGATCGTTCTCTTTCTCTGTTAAAAAGTCACTTAGATGATGTTTTAGGTTCAATTGTAAAGGCGGAACGTGCTTTAGGAGTTTTTGCTGCAAAAAGAGACCGTTTTCAAGAGGTTCTTTTGGGAGAGCTTAATGCGTATCATCTAGCTTCTGCTAAGAGGGAAATAAGGTCTCCTTTAGAAGGAGATTTTATATTTTGTGTAGAGGGATGGGTCCCTAAATCTAAAAGCCCTCTGTTTTTTTCCCTTTTAGAGGGGCTTTCTATTTGTGCAGAACAGGTCGCAATCGAAGAGTCAGATAAAGTGCCGACTTTTATGGAGAATACGGGAGTTAGTAGGATAGGAGAAGATTTAGTTAAAATTTATGATATGCCCTCTATTAGAGATAAAGATCCTTCGGGATGGGTATTTTGGTTTTTTGCTCTTTTTTTTGCTATGATTGTAGCTGATGCAGGCTATGGACTACTTTACTTAGGCTTCGCAGGTTACCTTAAATGGAAATTTAAAACATTTACAGGCTCTATTAAACGTTTCTATCGTCTTTTTGTGATACTTTCTTTCTTTGTTGTGGGTTGGGGCGTGCTTACTGTTTCTTATTTTGGAATAGCTATAGGTCAAGGTAGCCCTTTGCGTAAAATAGCCCCCATTCAGTGGCTTGTACAGGCAAAGGCAGACTATCACGTTGAGCAAAAAGATGCCGTATATGAAGAATGGCAAAGTAAGTATCCAGATGTTGTTTCCGTAAAAAGCGGAAAGGAGCTTATTGAAATAACTACAGCAAAGCCTCCTGGTAAAAGAACCTCTCCCGTTATTACAGAGTTTTCCGACAACATACTTTTAGAGTTTTCTTTGGTGGTTGGAATAGTTCACATCAGCCTTGCACTACTGCGTTATTTAAGGCGTAATTGGGCTAATGTTGGGTGGGTTGTCTTTCTTGTCGGAGGATATCTTTTTTTCCCTTCTCTTTTACGGGCAACATCTATAGTGAACTTTTTAGATATTGTAGATAAGCAGACGGCAAAAGCTTTTGGAGAGCAGCTTATTTATATAGGGATAGGAATCTCTCTTGTTTTAGCGGTTATACAAAAAGGATTAAGTGGTATTAAGGAACTGATGAACCTTGTCCAGGTGTTTAGCGATGTTTTATCTTACGTGCGATTATACGCACTTGCACTTGCTAGCGCTATCATGGCGGCTACCTTTAATGAGATGGGTGGTGGTTTTGGTTTTATAGGAGGGCTTTTAGTGATTCTTGTAGGGCATATAACAAATATGGGACTAGGTATGATGTCTGGTGTGATTCATGGCCTTCGTCTTAACTTTCTTGAATGGTATCACTTTTGCTTTGAAGGAGGAGGATATTCCTTTAATCCACTCAGAATTTTAAAATTAAAAGAAGATTAAAAAAAACAAAAGGAGAAATGTATGGATTATGCGATGGTAGGGCCGGCAATTGTTCTAGGGCTTGGTTGCGTAGGAAGCTCCATAGGATGTGGTATTGCAGGGATGGCTTCGCATGCTGTGATGAGTCGTGTAGAAGAAAACCACGGGCTTTTTCTAGGCATGTCTGCTATGCCAGCCTCTCAATCTATTTATGGATTTATTTTAATGGTTTTAATGAAGAATGCAATTGTAGCTGGAACACTTGCTCCGCTATCAGGTATTGGAGTAGGTTTCTCTGTGGGACTGGCTCTTTTAGCTTCTTCTGCCTATCAAGGGATGTGTGCTGCTTCAGGAATCCAAGCAGTAGCTAAGCAGCCTTCTGTTTTTGGTAAATGTTTTGCTTCTTTAGCTATTATAGAATCTTTTTCTATTTTTGCTTTCGTTTTCGCTATTATTTTACTTAGCTAGTCATTTTTTAGGCGACTGTATAGGGTCGCCTAAAAATATTAATACCCAATTCTATTAACACTTACTTCTTTAAGAAAATAGCCTTACTTGTTGCACCTAGACAAGTACTATATATGGGATTAGTAATGCATAGAGAATAGAAAATATTACGAACCTGTCTTAGGTAAGAATAAACCCGTATACGCAGTAGGTGTGTGCTTTTAGAGGAAAAAAATCTGCTAAAAAGCAGGTAGGCCCAATTACGATTACGTACGCTTTTAAGAAAATAGCTTAAAATTACTTAGCTTAGTCTTTTTTTAAGGCCTGTAAACCTACCTTGCGCTTCTGCTTTTTTGACGGCAATGGCAACAGCTTTTGCAGTACCAATTAAGATAACCTTCCGTTTACCTCTAGTAATGCCTGTATAGAGGAGGTTCCTATTTAATAACATAAAATGAGAGATGTGCACTGGGATTATAACACAGTCACATTCACTGCCTTGGTATTTATGAATAGAAACGGCGTAGGCTAAAACTAGTTCGTCAAGTTCGCTAAATTCATAAATAACAGGAACATTATCAAAGGAGACCTCAAGTTGTTGTTCTTCTAGGTCTATTGCTGTGATAAACCCAATGTCTCCATTAAAAACTTCTTTCTGATAGTTATTTTTAATTTGCATAACCTTGTCTTTAAGATGAAAAGATCTCCCCATACGTACTAGAGGATGGGTGCTGGGATTTAGGAGTTTTTGTAATACGATGTTTAAGTTTTCTGTGCCAATAACGCCTTTTTTCATGGGAGAGAGCACCTGTACTTTATCCTGTGAAGGGTAAGCTTTGACTTGGTGTATGATTTCCTCTAGAATTTCTTCAGAAAGCTCTTTAGGCAAAAAGAGAAAGTCACTGCCTGGCATAGGCATGATATCAGGAAAGTACCCCTGATTTACTTTGTGGGCATTTGTAATAATCCGAGAATGAGCAGCTTGTCTGAAAATTTTTGTTAATTTAAAGACGGGGATACAGTTAGAGTCTATAAGGTCTTTGAGAACATTTCCCGCCCCAACACTTGGCAGCTGATCAACATCTCCGATTAAAATAACGCGACAATGATCTGGTATGGCTTTAAGAAGACTATTCATTAACCTTGTATCGATCATACTAGCTTCGTCGATGATAAGTAGGTCTGCTGAAATAGGGTTTTGTTTATTTTTCTTAAATGCCCCTGTTAAAAAATCAGTTTCTAGAAGGCAGTGGATGGTGAATGCCTTTTTATAGGTGATTTCACTCATTCTTTTTGCAGCTCTTCCAGTTGGCGCTGCTAAAAGAATTTTAGAGGTTAGCTTTTCAGAAATACGAAGGATAGCTTTAGTAATAGTGCTTTTTCCTGTGCCAGGGCCTCCTGTAATGATCATTATTTTTTGCTTTACCCCCTCTATAATAGCTTCAGCTTGTTCTTTTGCTAGGGTTATATGAAGCTTTTCTTGCACCCAAGCAAGGGCTTTATCCGTGTCGATTTGTCGAAGGGTAGATGGAATATTCAAAAGTCTTTTTAATTCTTTTGCAATATTTTCTTCTGCGGAATAAAAAAATTGAGACCAAAGCTTCCCGTCTTCTTGTATGAGATGACGTTCCTTGCTAAGTGCGTTAATTCTTTCTTTAATAAATTCTTGAGGTACTTCTAAAATTGTTTCCGCTTCTTTTAGGAAAAGATCTTCAGGATAACAAGTATGGCCATCGCCTGCAAGCTCGAGGAGAACATGCTCAATGCCAGAGTCGATTCTTGTAGAAGAATTTTTAGTAATACCTAAGCTAAAGGCAATTTTATCAGCTGTTTTAAAGCCAATTCCTCCAATTACTTTCATAAGGGAGTAGGGGTTTTGAGAGACTCTTTCAATGCTTTCTTCTTTAAAAGTTTTATAGATTTTTTGAGCATAATTAGAGCTGATCTCGTGGCCTCGCAAAAAAACCATAATTTTACGAATAGCGCCTTGCTCTTTCCAGCAAGAAAGGATTTGTAAAAGTCTTTTAGGGCCGATTCCACCAACTTCGGATAAACGGGAGGGCTCTTCGTCGATAATTTTTAGGGTGTCTAACCCGAATTTTTTCACAATTTTTTTTGCATAGGTAGGGCCTATGCCTTTAATCATTCCAGATTCTAGGTATTTTTGTATGCCTACAAGATCCGCTGGAGTGCAGGCTTCAAAAGAGGAAACTTCGAATTGTTTTCCGTGTTGTGCATGTTTTTTCCATGTCCCTAGGCAGGAAAGGCTTTCTCCAGGCTGCAAGGAGGGGAGAATTCCTACAATCGTAACGGGTTCTTTTTCTTCATTACTTTGCAGTTTTGCTACGGTGAAGCCATTTTCAGCTTCTGTGTATACGATGTGAGTAACAGAACCTGAAATTTTATCCATAGAGAAACCTTGGCGATTTTTTCTTTGAAGAGCAGGATGCCATGTTTTTAAGAAAAATAAAAGCTTTTTCAGTTTCTTACTTTTGATATTTTTTTATAGCTTTATTTCTGAGGTGGATTTTTAGAATTCCACCGAATATAACAAGACTACTTCCTAAGATAGCTAGATAATTTGGTGTATTATGAAAGAAAAGAGCATCCCAAACACCCGCTAAAACAACAGAAATATACGTAAAAACGGCAAGTTTGCCAGGCGCAGATCTTTGGTAAGCTTCTGCTCTAAAAATTTGGTTGCAAAAAGTGGTCACCCCAAGAGCTAAAATGACCAAAATAGAACCTAAACTCATTGTAGGGATTTCATTAGCACCCGAGCTGGAAAGTAGTAAATAGGGAAATAGAGAGAAGAAGGAACATATGAAAAGAAGGTACAAAACACTCAGATCGGATCGTTCTTCTTTTGAGCTAATTCCAAAAATAACCTGTGAACATCCTTGGAAAATTCCGGAGAAAATCCCTATGAAAATTAGGGGAGAAAAGATTTCGATTCCAGGCTGTAAAATACAAAGAACTCCTATGAAGGCGACGATAATCCCTACCCAGGTTGATTTTCCTATTCTTTTTTTTTGAAACATTTTCTCTATGAACGGAATGAAAAGAGGTCCTGTACTTAGTAAAGCTGTGGCATTTAGCAAAGAGTCATTATTTACATAATAGAAGAAGCTGTACTGAGATCCTAGTACAAAAAAAGCGCGAAATAAGTGGGGAGTGAGCTTTTTGTGTGAAATTTTTTTCACTTGTTTTTTCCATTTAACGAAGATAAAGCAAACAAGAAAAGCAGAAAAAAAGCGCCAGAAGAGTGTTGCCGTTAATGAAAAGCTGTGCAAGCCTAGTTTTCCAAATAATCCTACAAGGGAAAGGCTTGTAGCAGAGCTTGCCATAAATAGAACAGCTGTAGAAAAAGATTTTGTAGGTGCCTTATCAATCATAAAATACTCTGTTTTTTCATTTATTTAACGCTTATACATAATAAAAACAAGGAACATGTGCTTCCTCGGATTTGTTTTTTTCAAAAAACAGAAAGAGATCTTCTAGAAACTAAAGACGCCAGGTGGTTTATAAAAGATAAGCTTCCTTCATTACCACCTAATATGAGCCTTTCTAGGATTTTAATTGAGCATTTTTTAACGAGCTCTTAGATTGTTAAAAAAATGCTTTTTTTCATTGTATAAAAAGAAGTTTCTTTTGTATCTTTCACTTCACTTTTTCTTTAAAAAAGGATTTTAGAAAAAGCTTTGTCCCTAGGAATAACAAATGTAAATCAGGAATTAAAATGATAAAAAAATTTGCAAAAATAATTTGCTCTAGCTTTTTAGCTTTGTCTGCAACAGCACTAAGTGCTGATGGCCAGATTGAAACATCCACATTATATAATGGCGGCTTTACTCTCGGTCTAACTGTAAATACTGCCGCTGTGAGTACAGCAGAACCCTATTTAACTGTTGGCTATATTAGCAATTGTTTTTTGGTGGACGTTGGGTTCAATTATAAATATCTCAAATTTGATGATTATCATAAAAGTATTTCTCCTGTTATTGGTCATTTAGGTTTACGTAATAGAGTCTTTCAAAATCTCTTTGTAACTTATGGAGTTACAGGTGATGTTACAATTGGACGTTGGTTTGATGGAGAGCACCCCTATTCTGTGGGAGCTTTTACCGGGCTTGATTTACAGATCACTAGACATTTTCTTCTTTCTGCAAAAATTAATCCATACAATTTCCAACATCTAGTGGAGGGTGTGAATTTTAATGAAGTCTTTGCATCGGGTTCTATTGGACTCTCTTACGTGTTCTAGTTGAATTGTTAAAAGACCCTTGGATGATTTCTAGGGTCTTTTACTTTTTTTTAAAAGTCTTTGAGTGATCTTTATTTTATTAACAGTAAGGGAGCAGTGCGTCCTTTACACTGTGGAAAAGATGAAAAAACATTATATTATTTTAAAGTCTTTGCTTTTTATATTGGCTGTCAGCAGTCAGTTGACTGCTAGTATTACAACTCGTTTTGGCGATGGTATCGAAGCTATTATATTTGATTGCGATGGGATATTAGTTGATACGGAGTATGCGAAGTTTTTAGCTTGGCAAGAGGCTCTTGCTGATGAGCTAATTCCCTTTTCTATAGAAGAATACATGCCTGCTATAGGACACAGCTCGAAGAATATCCTCGTGATGATAGAAACCGTAAAAAATAGAAGTATACCGGAAGAAGTCATTGAATCAAAAAATGCAAAATATCGCATCTTGCAAAAGCAGGGAGTTGTGCCTATTTACGACATGATTGCGTTGGCTAAACGTCTTAACGAAAAGAAGCGAGTTTTAGGAATCAAGCTTGGGTTAGCTTCTTCAGCTTCAAGAGAGGAAATTCTCGAAAACTTGGGACAGATTGGCTTGAAAAATTGCTTTGATGTGATTGTTTCTGGTTCCGATGATTTGGATGATTATGTGGATGTAGAAGGGAAAAATAAACCCAAACCTTATATTTATATTGAAGCAGCAAAAAGACTAGGCGTGACTCCTTCTAAATGTTTAGTATTTGAAGATACGGCAGCAGGGATTGAAGCGGCATCTACAGGAGGCATGATTGCAATCGCTGTGCCTAATCGATTTACTTTGCAGCAAGATTTTTCATCTGCTGCTGGGGTTGTTTACTTTTACAAAAACCTATTGCAGGAAGAAGTTTTTGAGTAGTAGCATCTCTTTTTAAGGAAATCGCTATTTTAAAGCTAACATTAAAAAGCATACTGAGATAGTCTTAGAATAGTACAAAACATAGGATATTATGTAGAGAGAGAAGCTTATGAGAAAAAAAATTCCCTTTTGGAAAGAGTTCATCCCTAAATCTTGGATTACATGTAGAAAAGGATATTCCTTAGCATTTTTTAAACAAGACCTTATGGCAGGGGTAACAGTTGGAGTTGTTGCTCTGCCTTTAGCTATGGCTTTTGCTATTGCTTCAGGAGTTGGTCCAGAAAGGGGGCTTTATACAGCTATTATAGCAGGCTTTTTGATTTCTCTTTTTGGGGGGAGTCGTTTTCAAATAGGAGGACCCACGGGGGCCTTTGTTCTTGTTTTATATATGATTATTCAACGAGATGGTTATGTCGGACTTGCTGCAGCCTCTTTACTTGCCGGGATTTTTCTGATTGTTGCAGCTTTTTTTAGGTTAGGTTCCTTTATTAAGTACATTCCGTATCCGTTGATTGTGGGATTTACAACCGGAATCGCTGTTTTTATTTTCTCTTCGCAAATGGTAGATTTTTTTGGATTACAAATGGAAGTCGTGCCCGCTAATTTTATCGATAAGTGGAGGGCTATTTTCTCTTCTTTTTCTACCTGGCAACCTTATACGTTTTCTGTAGCTTTAGGGACTTTGGTTTTAATAATTTTTGTACGTCGATTTTTTCCTATTATCCCTTGGGGGATTTCTGCTGTTGCGATTTCTACGCTAGTTTGCTATGTATTCCATCTGCCTGTTGAAACAATAGTTTCCAGATTTGGAGAGTTGAGTTCTTCTTTACCATGGCCGGCTTGTCCTAAGTTATCATTGTCTTGGGAACATCTAAATAGCCTCGTTGTTAACGCGGTTACTATTGCTTTTTTAGGAGGAGTTGAATCACTGCTTTCTGCTGTCATGGCTGATGGAATGACGGGGGGAAGACATAAGTCTAATTGTGAGCTTTTAGGTCAAGGTATTGGTAATATTGGATCTATATTTTTCGGAGGTATTCCTGCTACAGGAGCGCTTGCAAGAACAGCAACAAATGTTAAATCAGGAGCTAAAACTCCTGTTGCCGGTATGATTCATTCCATCACCTTGCTTGTTATTGTCTTATTTCTATCTCCTGTTGTAAGTTTGATCCCTTTAGCCGCTCTTTCTGCTGTTTTAGTGATCGTTGCGCTGGATATGAGCGAGTTTCATCGTTTCTTACATCTTTTTAAGGCTCCTAAAGGTGATGTAGCCATATTGTTGATCACTTTTTTATTGACGATTTTCACTGATTTAATTGTAGCAGTTGAGGTAGGCATGGTCTTATCTGCTTTTCTTTTTATG
This sequence comes from uncultured bacterium, assembly GCA_964439595.1. Lineage (GTDB taxonomy): Bacteria > Chlamydiota > Chlamydiia > Chlamydiales > Rhabdochlamydiaceae > CAIJXB01. Next base: position 24,318 of record CAYTOK010000017.1, read on the forward strand.
AAAAGAGTCGGCGATTTTTCTTCTATTTTGTCTTTTTCTGCTTGGGAAGAAAAAGAAAAGGAAGAAGCTGAAAGGCAGGATTTAAAGGTTTTTTCAGAAAGAAAAAAAGTTTCGGCAGGCATAGAAGTCTATGATATTTCAGGGCCCTTTTTTGTGGGGATAGCGGATAGTCTTAAAACAGTTCTTTCTTATGTGGAATTTGCTCCGAAGGTTTTTATTTTACGTATGCACAAGGTTCCTGTAATAGATGCCAGTGGCATGCAGTCTCTTAAGGAGTTTTATGAAAAGTGCCATAAAGAAAAAACGAGGCTTTTACTTTCTGGAGTGCACACTTCCTTGATGCACTGTTTGAAAAAATTTGAAGTGGTAGAGCTTATTGGTAAGGAAAATATTTTTTCTCATTTTGATGTCGCTTTAAAAAAAGCAGAGGAATTTTTATAGATACCATTTGTTTGCTAGTAAAAAGTTTACTTGACATTTAGCTAATGTCTTTGTTTTCAATTGATTGTAGAATTTTATGCAGATTAGTCTAACGGTGATTCGTCATGAGATCGTCACTTTTTAAAGGTTGAGATTTAAAATCTCGAGGTTAATCCTGTTTTATGCTACCATCTATCTTTATTTTTTCTTGAAAAAGGATGAGGTTAAAATGCGTAGTACACGTTATCGTTGGGTTGTTACCGGGTTAATTTTTTTGATTACCCTAATAAATTTCGTAGACCGTTCAGCTATTTCTTTTGTTATCGAACCTTTAAAAAGAGAATTTAACTTTACAGATACGCAGTTTGGGATGATTTTATCTGCCTTTGGTCTTGGTTATGTCCTTCTAACGGCTTTCGGTGGGTGGCTTGTCGATCTTTGGGGAGCTCGTATTGTGTGGCCCTTGGCTGCGATCGGCTGGTCTCTATGCGTTGGTTTCTTGGGATTTGCAGAAAGTTTTTTTGGATTTATTGCTTTACGTTTTCTTCTTGGAGTTACCGAGGGTCCCCACTTTCCTTCGATGTCACAAGCAGTAAGCAACTGGCTTCCTGCTTCAGAAAGAGCTAGGGCCCTATCCCTTGGACTTGTCGCCATACCCATTTCTTCCGTAATCGGAGCTCCTATTTCAGCATACCTTGTTGCTGATTTTGGATGGAGAACTATGTTTTTTGCTATTAGCTCTATAGGTATTGTTTGGGCTGTTGTTTGGTACATTGTTTTTAGAGATCGCCCTAAGGATTCGAAGTACGTTAATGAAGCGGAACTTAAAGTAATCGGCACTAGAAATGAGAGTGTGGAAACTAGAAAAGAGCCTATCGATTGGCGTTTTATTTTAACTCACCCAGCTCTTATAGCAAATAATATAGCTTACTTTGCTTACGGATACATGCTTTTCTTTGCTACCTTATGGCTTCCTGGTTATTTTTTATCACAGCATGGGCTTAATCTTAAAAGCGTTGGTCTTTTCTTGATCATCCCTTGGTTTGTTGCTGCTGTCTTTTTAAAAGCTGGAGGTATTCTTTCTGATTGGCTATACCGTAAAACCGGAAGCGGTCGTTTAGCAAGAGCGCACCTTATATGGAGCAGTCAGCTTTTATCTGCTGCTTTTTTTGTTCTTCTTGGGTTCACGGATACATTAGGTCTTTCTATTCTATTTCTAAGCCTAGGATTAGGATTTGGGCAGTTGCCGCAACCGGCTTTTTTTAGTGTTAACATAGATATAGCTAAAGAGCGTGCAGGCTCTGCTCAGGGAGTTACATCAAGCTGCCTTTCTTTAGCAGGTATTATAGCCCCCCTTATGACGGGGTGGTTAATTGACTACACAGGTAACTATAAAGGAGCATTTTTGCTTTTAGCGGGGCTTACTAGCCTAGCCGTAATTGTTGTAATCTTATTTCACCACCCGGACAAAAAAAGGGTAGTAAGGACAGCTTAAATAAAGGGGCCTTATGAAAATTTGTCCTTGTGGATCAATGCAAGCCTATAAAACCTGTTGCGCCCCTTTTCATAAAGGGGTGCTTCCTAAAACGGCATTAGAGCTAATGCGTTCTAGGTATTCTGCCTACGCGCTACACTTACCTGACTACATTATCGAAACTACCCATTTAGATAGTCCTTTTTTTTTAAAAGATCCTCTGATTTGGAGACGTGAAATTACAGAGTTTTGTCTGCATACCCGCTTTGAAAAGCTAGAAATTCTTCATACAGAAGAAAAAGAAGATAAGGGAACTGTTATTTTTAGAGCGCATCTTTTTCAGGGGGATAATAATGTGTCTTTTCAAGAAGATAGCTCTTTTCTTAAGGTAAATGGAAAGTGGCTTTACTTTAAAGGATCTGTAAGTCCTTTTAAACCAATTGGCTTTACGTTGTAATCTTCTTTAACAGAAGAGCTGCAGCTTCGTCATCCAGAATCCAAAGAGCTGGGTGTTGCTTTGTCCCTACGCGCTCTACCGGATAGATTCCAGGTTTTTCAGAAAATATCTCCAATACTTTTTCTTGTTTGCCTTTGCCAAGGACATAGAGCACAATGTTTTGTGCGGAATTAATACAGTCAAAAGTTAAGGTCATTCTCCAAATACTTTTTTGAGGTATGTAGTTTGCAATAACCCATCTGTTTAAAGTAGATAATCCAGCAGTTTGAGGAAATAAAGAAGCTGTGTGGCCATCTTCTCCCATGCCAAGCATAAGATAATCAAATCCTGTCGGAATTTCTTTATGTAAGAGCTGTTCATAGGCTAATGCCTGGTTTTCTATAGAAACTTCTGCAGCCATGCGATGAATTTGCGTAGGGGGAATGCCTACTTTAGAAAAACCTGATTCCATAGCCATATGGTAATTGCTGTCCGGGTCTTCCGGAGAAACCGCTCTTTCATCACTCCAAAATAAATGGACCTTATCCCAGTCTATCTGTTCTGCATAAGGGGAGGTTGTAAGTAAAGCAAAAAGAGCTTTAGGAGTGGATCCACCAGAAAGAGCTGCTTTGAAGCTGCCTTTTTCTGAAATAGCTTTTTTATACGCCGTTATAAAGTGGTTTGCGCTAAATAGTAGAGCGGCTGTTACATCACCTGGAATAGCAATACTTCTTCGCTCGTCAAAATTAAAGGCTTGGCCTAGCATGGTGCATTTCCTTTGAGAATGACTTGCAACGCTTCTATGTAATGTTCACTAGTTCCTTTATGGCAGATTTCTTTTACAAGCGACTGACCGGACTCCCTTTTCGAAACTTCTATATGACTGAGTAAAGAGCATTCTGTTGGGGTGCTATGTTTAAAGGAAATGCGGTCTGGCGTATCTTCTTTGCGTAAAAAGGCAAAAGATTCTCCCTGCGAAGTTTCTACTTCTAAGGAAATAATCATTCCTGGAGGAAGTTTATTGCTTTTTACCTCTTTTAGGTGTACCTGAAAAGGTCCTTCAGAGGCTTGGTATGTAAAAATAGAGCCATCTTCTTTTTGTGGGACGACTTTCCATTTTAGACGGCTAGCAATCCACGCTTGCAAATAGATCGCTTGGATTTTTGTATGACAAAAAAAGGGCGTTTCTTCTGCATTATAAGTGATTGTGACAGCCGATGTCTTTTGTAATTTTTCTATGATTGCAGGTGTTGATAGAGTGGAACTAATTAAAGATCTCCAGCTTTCAAACCTTGCCCAGTTAAGGTCGGCTATTTCAAAGTGGTTTTTTTGTTTTTTTGTTAAAATAGAATTTGCAAATAGAGTAAGATTTTCGCTGGCTTCAGAGTCAAAAATAATGCGAGTCGCAAATCCTTTCAATTCTTCAAAGAGCGAGTCATTTTTAGAAGGATCTTCAGGCCACACTAAGAAAATAGGAAGGTCGGGAATGAGGTGGGGAAGGAGAAGAAAGGGGATTTTATTTTCTTCTTTCCCAGAAGTGTCAATTTCAATGAGGTCACAGGTAATATCAAACTCTCCTTGTTTGGTAGAAATCACGGAGACCGCTGTTTTTAGACTGTCTGGAAGAGTAGGATCTGAGGAAAGAAAAAAGACTCTAGCCGGAAATTTTTCTAAGGTGTTATAGGCTACCTTGCGTAAGTACTCCTCCCTTGGAGATTTTTTAGAGAAAAACACTAAATTAAATAAAGAAGCCCTGATTTTATTTTTATTTTCATTGGCATTCCAAAGATCATCTAATGTGGACTGAATCTCTGAAGGGGGGACAACATGCTCTGCTTTCATAGTAACCTCCAAGTTCTTCCGTCTATATTAAGTAGTTCATCTGCTTCTTTAGGTCCAAAGCTCCCTGAAGGGTAGAAGGTTAAGCCTTCGCCTTTTTCAGTACCCCAGCTTTCTAATACAGGGCTTAAAAGCTGCCAGGAGGCGAAAACCTCATCTTCCCTAGCAAAAAGGGTGTTATCTCCTAAAATGCAGTCTAATATTAGTCTTTCATAAGCTTCAGGGGGTGTTGTTCCAAAGTATTGGCCGTATTGAAAGTTCATTTTTACCGGCTGTATGAAATTACTGGACCCGGGAACTTTACAGTTTATTTTGAATGAGGTGCCTTCATCTGGTTGAATGCGTATTGTTAAAACGTTAGGTTCGTTTTTTTTGCCGGGATGCTGAAAGAGAACTGAAGGAGGGTCTTTGAAAAATACGGAGATCTCTGTTCCCTTTTTAGGTAATCTTTTACCTCCTCTAATATAAAAAGGCACCCCGGCCCAGCGCCAGTTATCTAGATAGAGTCTCATAGCTACGTAGGTTTCTACGAAGGAATTTGGATTTACATTTTTTTCTGCTCTATATCCTGCGACGGGTTCCCCATTGATATATCCTGCATTATATTGTCCTCTAATAGCGGAGCTTTTTAGATTAGAAAGATCAAAAGGACGGATGGACCTGATAGCCTTGACTTTTTCATCGTGGATTGCCGTCGCAGAGAGGTTTGAAGGAGGTTCCATAGCAATAAGAGAAAGCAATTGCATGATGTGGTTTTGTAAAATGTCTCGTAAAAAACCTGCTTCTTCCCAAAAAGCACCTCTTGTCCCTATGCCGATGTCTTCTGCCACTGTAATCTGTACATGGTCTATATAACGGTTATTCCAAAGGGATTCAAAGAGGGAATTAGCAAAGCGTAGAACTAATAGGTTTTGTACTGTTTCTTTGCCAAGGTAGTGGTCTATACGGTAAATTTGGTTTTCTTTTAAAGACCGGGTAAGCTCTGTTTGCAGATTATAAGCAGAGGAAAGGTCGTGTCCAAAGGGTTTTTCTATGATGATACGAGACCACTTATCTTGCACTTTATCTTCTTGGTAGATGAGGTTTGCTTTATAGAGGTTTTCACATACAAGAGGAAAGAAGCTAGGTTGTATGGAGAGGTAAAAAACTCTATTTCCTTGCGTTCCAAGCTTGCTATCTAGATTTTTTAAAAGCTCTGAGAGCTTCTTAAAGCCTTGCTCATCATGAAATTCTGACTGGTGATAAAAAAGCTGCTGCTCAAAAGTTTTCCAGATAGCCTCATCAATAGGTTTTACTCTAGAAAATTTGCTTATCGCTTCTTTCATTTCTGCACGAAATTCTTCATTTGTTTTTTCTCTTCTTGCGAAACCTACGCAAGCAAACTGAGGAGATAAAAGTCCTTCTCTAGCTAAGTTGTATAGCGCAGGTATTAGCTTTCTAGCTGTAAGGTCTCCCGTTGCGCCAAAAATAACTAAGATACAAGGTACGGCGAATCGTGTGGGGAGGTCTACTTCTTGGAATGGATTTGTAAAAATAGTTTCAGACATAGTTCCTCTATCTTATTTTGTTGGTAGACTTAAATAAACCACGGAACGGGATTTTTCTGAAAGAGTAAAAAATTTTAAACAGATTTGGCTATTCAGAAAAATGGCTAATGATATTTTTATTAGTTGTTGTAAAATTAAAAAACTTGCTTGTTTTAATGGCTGATAATCAAGTTGTTGAAGCTTCTATAAATTTTAAGAAACCTCACTAAAAGTTCTTTTTAATCTTGGGGTAGGACACTAGTTTATTAGTTCTTGCGGAGTAATCCGTGTATTTGGAGAAAAGTCAAATACGCGTGTTAGGACATCTGAAAGAGAGCAAGGAACGAGTTCATCCTCTTGATAGCGCGGAAACATTGTCTCTCAAGTCATGGAGGAAGCTGCAGCCCTTATTCTTTTAAGAAAATTGTGGATTGATTAGCACAGAAATCGAGATAATTTTGCAGGATTAATGTAGCTGCAAAAGTATCAGAAAGAGAGGCTCGTTCTTTTCTAGATAAGAGCCCCTCTTTCATTAGTCTATCCGCCTGAGAGGAAGAGAGCCTTTCATCCCAAAAAATGCAGGGGATTTTAAGATAGGAAGAGAGGGCCTCTCCAAATACCCTTGCTTCTTTAGCCATCTGGCCCTCTTCTCCGTTAAGAAGTAGAGGAAGTCCTATTACAAGCAAATCTACCGGCAGTAGCTTTTGTATTTTTTTTTCTATTTCTAAAAAGGTGACATGGTTTTTTTTATGGGTTTTACAAACGTCTAGAGGGCTAGATAAAATTTTTCGTTCGTCAGAATGAGATATCCCAATCCGAGCCCTGCCAAAGTCAATGCCTAAAAATCGTCCCAAATTACCCCTTTTTCTTGTGTTTGTTTTCTAATGATGCCTTGATAAAGTCTCTAAAAAGGGGATGAGGCTCTGTTGGTTTTGATTTGAATTCCGGATGGAATTGCACTCCGACCATCCAAGGATGGTCTATGACCTCTGTAATCTCTACAAGGCTTCCTTTTTCTAGAGTTCCCGAGAAAAGAAGGCCTGTTTTTTCCATGCGTTCTTTGTAGAGGTTATTGAATTCCCACCTATGGCGGTGTCTTTCTGAAATGTGGGTAGCTCCGTAGGCGGCAGCAGCTTTAGATCCTTCTTTAATAAGGCAATCATAGGCCCCAAGTCTCATGGTTCCTCCAAGGTCTACCACGCCTTTTTGTTCGCTTAGTAAAGAGATTACGGGGTCAGGGGTATTAGGATCGACCTCTGTTGAATTAGCTTCTTTAAGCCCAAGAACATGACGGGCAAATTCAATGCAAATAATTTGCATGCCAAGGCACAGTCCAAGGTAAGGAATTTTTTTTTCTCTACATAATTTGGCTGTAAAGATTTTGCCTGAAAATCCTCTTTCTCCAAATCCTCCGGGAACGAGATATCCGTCACATCCACCCATGTAATCTTCTAATTCAGTAATTCCGGTTAGTTTTTCCGCGTCAAAAGGGCGTATTTCTAACTCCACTTGATTACTAATGGCCGCGTGCTGAAGCGCTTCAAATACGCATTTATAGGCATCTTGGTGTTGGAGATATTTGCCAACAATTCCAATTGTTACCTTTTCTTTGGGGGCATAAAGCTTTTCTAACATAGCTTCCCAGTGAGATAAATCTGCTTTTTTGCCAGATAAAGAAAGAAGTTCGCAAATTCTGGCATCTAGTCCTTGCTTATGTAAGAAAATAGGCACTTCATAAACGCTATTTGGAACATCGGGCTCATCAAAAACAGCTTCTTTAGGTACACTACAAAAAAGACTGATTTTGTCTTTTATTTCTTCAGATAGGCTTTTTTCACAGCGACAAAGGACGATGTCAGGGATGATCCCGATTCCTCTTAGAACTTGTACAGAATGCTGCGTAGGTTTGGTTTTTACTTCTCCTGCCGTTTTTAGATAAGGCACATAGGTAAGGTGAATATTTAGGCAGTCTCTAGGTCTTTCGTAACGGAATTGACGGATAGCTTCGAAAAAAGGGAGAGATTCTATATCTCCGATAGTTCCCCCAATTTCAACCATAACAACGTCTATACCGGGCTCTATTTTAGCGGCATTGAGTATTCTCTGCTTTATCTCATCTGTGACGTGAGGGATAACTTGGACTGTTTTCCCTAAATAATCACCCCTTCGTTCTTTTTTGATCACCGTATCGTAGATTTGCCCTGATGTGGCATTGGAAGCCTTTGTCAAATGCGCGTGGGTAAATCTATAATAATGTCCGAGGTCGAGGTCTGTTTCAGCCCCGTCATCTGTTACATACACTTCGCCATGTTGAAAAGGGTTCATGGTTCCAGGATCTACGTTAAGGTAAGGATCTAGCTTTAACATGGCTATTTTAAGGCCTCGACTTTCAAGGATTGTAGCAATGGATGCAGAGGTAAGACCTTTTCCTAGAGAAGAAACAACTCCTCCGCTCATGAAGATAAATTTGGGTTGCATGCTGGACCTTATGGTTTTTATAGGTAAAAGAAGGATTTTAAGTAGATCCCGCATAAAAATCAATCGGTTGTTTACCTAAATAGTTTTTAGTTTTTTTTGTATTTTTAATTATTTAACTATTAACTAGTTGATTATTTAAATAATTAAATAAATTAAATCTTAATAATTTATAATTAAATTTTTGGTAAATTGAATGATAAATGATTATAGAGGGGTGTTTATGAGTACTGAAGGGATTCCGGAATCTATAAGAATGTTACGAAGTCAAATTACACATTTGACTCCGCCTAAGAAGGGAGAGATGATTCCTATTTTAGAAACTGTTAAACATAATTTAGAATTACTTCGTGGAGCCATAGCAGAAGAGCCTAAGGTAGGGAAAGGGTGTTTGTTAGAAGCTAAGATCTTAACAGAAGAAGTTCTAAAGAAAGTCCCTCAAGCTAAAGGAACGAAGGAATTCGTCTTAAAGTGCTTCGGAATGTCAAAAAAAGACCCCTATAGAGAGGGTGTGATTGACTCAGCTAAGGCTTTAAGGGAGACTATAGAAAAGAGGATGTCTGATTTAGAAGACACAGCTTCTGAAGCCACGGAAACAATTACCGACGAGGCTTCAGAAAGACCCTATAGTGTCAGAAGTGATTCTAGTTTGGAGGTAGAGGTTTCAAGTAAAAGTAAATCCTATACTTTCCCTTTAGGCGGAACTAGTAGTGTTTTAAAAGATGCTACAGACAAGCTAAAAGAGGTTGTGAGATCAAGGGATTTAGGTAGGATAGAGAATGCATCAAAAACCTTAGAAGAGGAGCTGTATTTGGCTCTATCTGGTAGTTTTGCAGACCCGGTTTCTCTGTCTAAAGTCCCCAGTCAGGAAAGCTTAGCTTTTGCTTTAGACGCTATGGATATTTTGCAAACATATGCGAATTCTTTGAATGGGAACTCCTCTAGAGAAAATGAGGAATTGAATATGCGAGTTGCTGATATGCGAAATGCGCTGTCAATAATACAAGGTGAGGCTCCACAAGTGACTATTTTTAGGAGTGAAAAGACAGAGATTGGGGATCAGATTGCACTTAGCTTACGTTACTTGGAGGGACTTAAAGAATTAAAGGAAGGACGGTTTGGAATAGAAACTAAAGAAAATGCAAAACTGAAGAAAATGGCTCTAGGTCGCCTTTTTTGTTATTTAAAAAAGGCTGAGAGTAGTCGATTTCCTGTGGATAAGAAAATCAGGGAAGAAATTTTGTCTTTAGTGTCATCACCTTCTTCAAATAGTAAGAATAAGGGGTTGAAAAAAGCTATTAGAACTCTGGTTCTTACTATGAGAACGGCGGCTGATTATGTTCCAATCCTTGACAATCCTAAAAGCAGCCCCTCTATTAAAGTTGAAACCCCTTTATTTACTGTTTCAACTCCGATTCCTTTGCCAGGAAAAGGGTATATTTTGTCTCCAAATGGAACTAGTACTGTTTTGGAAGATGCCACAATAACTTTAGAAAAAGCTGTTCAATCAAAAAATTTAAGTGAAATACAGCGCGCATCGAAAATATTAGAAGAACAACTTTATTTGGCTTTATCTGGAAGTTTTACAGATCCTGTTTCACTTTCTGAGGTTCCTAGCAGGGCAAGCTTAGATCGCGCTTTAGAGGCTATGGATATTTTGGAAGAATATGCAAGCTATCCTCAGCAGAATTGGGAATTAAAGATGCGAGTGGCTGATATGAGAGGTGCATTATCTGTTATAAAAGCAGAAAAGGTTGAAGTAATGATAGTCATGACGGAAGAAGAAGAGATTGGCGAGGAGATTTTACGTAGCTTAGACTATCTAGGCGCGCTTAAAGAAATTAAGCAGGACCGATTCGGGATAGAAACTAAAGAAAACGCCGAACTTAAGAAAGTAGCTCTAGGTCGTCTATTTTATTATTTAAGAAAAGCAGAAGCCAAGGGTTTTAAAATCAACCTGGAAACTAGAAATGACATTTTGTCTTTAGTTGGATCACCCTCTTCAAGAAGTAAAAATGCAGGGATAAAAAAGGCTATAAGAAGCTTACTACTACCTCAAGCTTCTCAAAGAGTAGCTTCCACTGCAGCAAGTCCCTCTCCTAAAAAAGAAACAAGTAGTGTTTTAGAAGAGGCAACAATAAATCTCGAGGAATCTTTAGCCAAGGGTAATGGATCTAAAATAATAGAAGCTTTTACAGCACTAAGAACCAAGCTGTACTTAGCTATACTAGATGTCTGTAACAACCCAAGAGATCCTTCTAAAGCTCCTAGTCAAAAAAGTATTGAAGATACTTTGCAGGCTATTGAAAAGCTTTCTGCTTATTCAAGTCCTTCGTTAACTCCGAGAGGAAATGCGGCTCAGTTAAGGAATTTAGTGTCTGTTTTACAAGGAGAGCCGATAAATACAAACCTTAGTAAGGATTCTGCTATTCTTTTGAGAGGAGAGCTTGCTTCTATTTTGAAAAAGCTAGGAGAAAGTGCAAGGGATTCCGAAGCAGAAAAGTTGCAGTTTGCAGCTCTTTTTGTTTGTTTAAACAAGGTAGAGACTTCTCCGGATTTTACTGTACATAAGCGTATTCAGGAAATGATTTTGACCTTGGTTTCGCCAGCTTCCCCTTTGGATGCAAATAGTGGGATTAAAAGCTCCATAAGAAGCTTAGCTCTAAAGATGACTGTTATTTAATTGCTTGTGTGATTTATGAGTGACTATATTAGTAAATTAACAGTTTTTGACGCGAATGTAAAAGAATTAAATGGTTTATTTTTGCCATCGCTTAAGAAAGTAGAGCTTTTAAAGCAGATAGACGCAGATATCCAAGAACTATTTATTAGTATTCCTAAAGGTGATGAAAAGGCTAAAACAGACTTGGTCAATCGTGTAGATGCTGTTAGTACACTAGTTTCTAAAAATATGCCAAGGCTATTTATTCGATTATTCCCTAACCAAACAAGGGAAAGTCTAGCTCTTATAACAAGAGCAGAAAGAGTAAAGCAGGAGCTTTTGGAGAACAGTGTGAAATTGGACATATCTCGACCCCAAATGAGAGCGGTAGGGGAAAAGCTGTCTTTAGCATTTGAAATGGTCAAGACTTATAAGTTGGATTATCTACTAAATAAGCGGTTGGTGATGAATTTTATCCTGCAGCTCGGAAATGTTTTAACGGATGTGAAATTTGCCCTAGAGCATTGTAGTGAATATAAAGAAAGGGACGATGTTATGAAAATCGTCACTGAGGTTAAGGAGTTTTTTCAGGAATTAGAGAAAGATAAAGATATGTTGTTTCAACCTTATACGTATATTGTTAAGAGGGGGGGGCTAACGATTTTGACTCCCTACGAGATTTTAAATAAGGATGGGGATGTAGTTTCCCTTTGCCCATCTAAAGAGGTGTTAAAGATTGCAGAAAGTATTAGTTCCAAAAACGCCAGTTAAACCGATTTGCTGGGGGCGCTGGAAGAGCTGCCGGAGGAGGAGGAGGTGGTGGTGGATCGAATCTTCTAGTTGTTTCTTGAACCTCCGCTATTAAGTCTGTTAATTGAGGATTTAGGCTTTTTGAGTTATCTCTGAAGGTTCTAGCGAAGAGTTTTTTTATGAGTCTAAGTTCGAGGATACGGACCCTAAAACGCCATCCAAAGCTTTTAAGGTTTTTTTCGCTTTCGGCGAGTTCTTTTGTTAGCTCTTTTACTTTGCTAGTGCTTTCATCTAGTCTGTCTAGTTGAGGTGCTACCTCTTGCATATCCCCAGCTAGACGATTCAAAGCTTCTGTTTCTTTATTAGACCAAAGGCTAAGAGCTCCAAGAGCTCCAGCAATACCAAAGCCCAGTAATCCAAAGGCATTTTGCGCAAAAAAAGCTGCGGCAAACCCGATAACAGCTAGGGTAACTGCTGTTTGTAAAATGGTTGTTTGCCAGCCGGAAATGGTATTTCCTAGGTTTCTTTGGACAATTGCTCCCCCTAGTGGTTGCATAGGCTCTCCTTTATTGGTTAAACTATTTCTCTTGGAGCGAGTGCAAGTTCCTCTCTTGCCTCTGCAGCTGTTATTGCTGCATTTAGCCTCTCTAATTCTTGTCTTAGTTGATCGATAAGAGTTTGCGTAGATCTAGCGCCTATTCCATTTTGGAGCTGCAAGAGCATCTTTTGATAGTCACTTCTTAAGCCGTCAAGATTTGTATTGATTTGTGTTAAAAGGGGAGTTAGGTTGCCGGTTGAATTTGTTAGTTGAGCACATGAACTGGAAAACAGTGTAATATGATCGTTTAAATCATCCATGCCTCTTTCGAAAGCTAGTGTCATTTTCTCTATGCTTTTATGTTGTTTTATGTAGCCAAAAGTACCAAGGCAAAATAAAGTTGAGAGTCCGTTAATCCCGGCATTTACCGAGCTACCAAATATAAACTCTTTTGCGCAAATAGCCGCAAAGAAAACGGCGCCTGTTAAGGGAAATATTTCAAAGCAGGAAAGGTTGAGGGAGCAGCAGCAGTCTGGCTCTCTTTCATGTTGGATTCGTTGCATAGGGACCTTCTTAAGTTTTCTTGAATTTTATAAAAAAACATTTTCTATAGTCAATGTTTTTTTAAGGTTTTTTAAATTTTTTTTAAAGAGGTTTTAAGTTTTCTCTTGTATGTAGACCGTAGCTTCTCCCCAGGGATAGGAGAATATTTCAGCAGAAATGAGCCTAAAGGAATCTATATAGTCAGAAAGAGGAAAGCTTACTGTGATCACTTTTACTCCTTTAGAAAGAAGGGCAAATTGATTGACTACAGATAGAAAAGAGGGCTCATCTAAGCAGATGCCATAAAAATAAATAAGGGTTGCTTTAGGCATACTATCTTCTAAGAGCATGTTTTTGCCTAAAAAGAGGGGTTTTATAGGCAGTGAAGAAGCTATTTTTTGTGCTTTTTTCAAAAAATGAGGATTATGTTCTATTCCAATAGCTTTACATCCTAAGTAGGTAGAGACAAAAAAAGTGACTCGCCCTCTCCCTGCACCTAGATCTAAAAAGATATCTTCCTTATTTGCTTTAGCAAGTTTTAGGATTTTATATAAAGTAGTAAGCGGCGTTTCTCCATAAGTATGTAGATCAGCTTCTCCTCTTTTCTTAGCAAATTTTTTAGCTATGTGATAGGGATTAGAAAATCGATACGCTTTTTTTAAAAAGAGGTCTGTTTTTTTAAAAAGGGGATTATGGTAAAAGGATTTACGTACCAGATATTCTTCTTTTAAGTTAAAAAAAGTAACTTTTATAAAAAGGTAAGGAGAAAAGGTTACCAATTGATTTCATGTCCTGGAGGAAGAGCTAGGAATTTCATGGGGTCAATACCTTCTTCTTGTAATGCTAAAAACAGGTCGTAAGGAGGACGGAAGCCTTCTTCATCAGAAAGTCTAAAGGTTCGCCAGTGCATTCCGATGCTTTGCTTTGAACCTACTTCCTTATGGATTTGGACTGCATTTTTAGGGTCAATATGCACGGGAGACATGAACTTTCTAGGTATGTAACTTCCTATCGGGATGAGGGATAAATCCATATGGGACCATTTAGAGCCAATTGCTTTAAAATCAAATTCGTTGTATCCCGTATCTCCCACAAAGTATAGTCTTTTGGTTTGATGCTTTTCAAGGAACTCTGCCACGTAGCCAACCCAAAGAGTTTTTCCGGTATCTTTGAGTGTTCTTCCTGAAAAATGTTGTGCGGGAACTGCTGTTACACGCATTTGTATGGAGTCGTTTTGTAAGGGAATGCAAGAAGATTCTTCCCACCATCCAAGTTCTTCAACTTGGGTAATTCCTAGTTTTTTAAACCATTTTTTTACGCCAAGGGGTACCCACCATTGAATCTGGGGATATAGTTTATGTAAGTTTAGCACGGTTGCTTTATCTAGGTGGTCATAGTGGTTATGGCTAATTAGAACATGATCTACTTGTTCTAGTTCATGTAAAGCAAGAGCTGGAGCATGTCTCCTAATAGGCCCTAGAAAAGGGATAGGTGAGCATCTCCTTCCCCAAATAGGATCAGTGAGAATGTGTGTTCCGTGAATCTTTATAAAAAATGTGCTGTGGTTTATCCAAGAGGCTTTAGGAAGAAGGTCATTTACCGGACTCTTATTAATAGGGGGAATAAAATGAGGAGGCATCTTCACTTTTTCTTTGACTTCATCAAAGTATCCCATTTTCCAAAGAAGAGCGTCTTTTATAGTTCGCTTTGTATCTACAACATGGGGGTTGAAAAATATCTTTCTTTTCGGGTCATAGGGTTGTGACATTACTTGATAACTCCATGTTGATACTGATAGGAATACTGCTACTATCTCCTTGTCCATATTGAATGGGTCCTGGGCAGAGATAGTGGTCTGCAAGTGCCCATGTTTTTCTTTTAAGGGCAAAGTAAGTGAAAGCGGGCCCGTTGCAATCGACAAGGGTTTTAGCTATAACAGGTTTTAAAAAACCTTTTCGCTTTTCTTCATGCATGAAGAAGGTAATGGGAACTGCTCCAATACTCCAAGAAGAAATCTCTTTATGTATATTCGATATAAAGGTCATATATCCTGAGAGGTTATTTTGCACAAGAAGAGCAGCTATATGCCCGAGGCTGTAGGTATAGCATGCATCAAAATTAGAAGGGAAAGCGCACCTTCCTTCGTACCCTAGAAAATGGGTCATTGGATGGTAGCTGCCTTGAAATGTTCCTTGAGATTTTCTTTTATCTAATTCTTTATTAATAAGATCTGCTAACAGCTTTTCGGTTTCTATGAGCGATAGTTGTATATTGCCGTGAGGATCTCTTTGTAAAAGGAGCTGTTTTTGGATGTTTTCTGGAAAAAACCTTAAGCATTTTGCAGATTCAGGAGAAAGCTTTGTTTCTATTTCTACAAAAGAAGGGGTTTCTTTTGTATGAGATAAAAGAGAGTCTAGCTCTTCTATAAGAGAAGCTACCTCTGGGATAAATTGAAATAGACCTTCAGGTACCAAGATTACGCTGTACGATTTCCCCAGCTCGCTCCTTTGTGCAATAAGATCGGCACACTCTGAGATAATCTCTGCAAGCGTCTTTTTTTCTTTTTGCACTTCTTCGCCAATTAACGTGTAGTTAGGCTGCGTGGCAATAGCGCATTCTAGCGTGATGTGAGATGCTGTTCTTCCCATTAATTTAATGAAATGGGTGTATTTTTTGCTGGAAATGGCATCTTGGCAGATGTTGCCAATCATTTCAGAGTATACTTTACATGCGGTATCAAAACCGAAGGGAATCGGGACAAACATGTTTTTAAGGTCAGCATCAATGGTCTTAGGAACCCCAACAACACAAATTTTAGAGTTTTGTTTGCGGAAAAAATCCGCCAAAATAGCTGCATTGGTGTTAGAGTCATCTCCTCCTATAATAACAAGACCATCTAAGGAAAGATCTTCACATGTTTTTAAAGAGGCGGTCATTTGCTCTTTTGACTCTATCTTAGTCCTTCCGGAACCTAAGAGATGAAAGCCTCCTACATTGCGGTAGGCATCAATTATTTTTTGTGTTAATTCTATATGCTTATTTTCAATTATACCTTTGGGGCCATCTAAAAATCCGATTAAAAGGCTTTTAGAAGACATTTTTTGCATAGCATCAAAAAGACCCGACAGCACATTATGCCCTCCAGGAGCAGGGCCTCCGGAAAAGACTACCCCTATTTTTTTAGGTAAAAGAGATCCTTTCTCTCCCGTTTTTCCTTCAACAAGGGGAAGGGTGGTAAAATAAGGAAATTTAGACCGTATTTCAGGAGAAAAAGATAGGATTTTAGAAGGGGTTAGTTTTATGTTTCCTAGATCTTGCAAAATAGAGGGAAGTTCCGGCTTATATAGAAGTCTTAACTTATGTAGGGGGCTTATGTCCATAGGTGGTTTTTTGGGCTAATTATTAGTCGATATTTGTAAAATAACGTATTTTCTTTTTTCTGTAAAAGCTTTTGTTAAATAATTTAAATTATTTTTTATGTAAATTATCCTTTTGCCTGCATTGAATTAGTAAAATTTTAATTTAAATAAGGCTTTTTAAAATGAATTTCGGATATAATAGACGGATAATAAGGAGCTATTTATGACTTTTATGGAATTTTTACAGTGGATCACAGATCCCGTGCTGTTTGCTGTCTGTATTTTTTTACTTGCCGGAAGTGTTTATATAACGATAAAAATGCGTTTTATCCAAATTCAGTTGCTTCCTTTTTTATATAGCAAGCTAAAAAATTCTTTCTCTAAGGAAAAATCTGTAGAAAAAGAACATACAATATCTCCAAGTAAGGCTCTTTTTACAGCAATGTCCACCACCCTTGGTATATCTACTTTGGTAGGTCCTGTTATTGCTATTCAGCTCGGGGGGCCGGGAGCTCTTTTAGGCTTTTTACTTACCGCTTTTTTTGGTAGCGCCGCAACGTACGTAGAGGTTTGTTTAAGCGTGCACTATAGAAAAAAACAGGCTGACGGGAAGATTATGGGAGGCCCTATGCAGTACTTAAAGCAGATTTTTTCTGCTAGGTTAGCTAAATGGTATGCTCTTTGCTGCATGATTTTAATGATGGGGTGGTCTGCTGCACAGGCTAATCAATTAGCTGCAGTATTAGATTCTCCTGCGCTTGGTAGTTTTAGAATACCTGTTGTATATTCAGGGTTAGTTCTTGTTCTTGTGGTTATTTTAGCCTTAAAAGGGGGGGTAAAAAGAATAGGTTCCGTTTCTTCTAAGCTAGTTCCTATTATGTTCCTTCTATATATCGGGTCAAGTCTTTGGATTATAGCGTTAAATATAGACCAAATGGGGACTATTTTAAATACTATGTGGAAAGCGGCATTTACTCCTTATGCTATGGCTACAGGATCATTGGTAGGTGGGGTTGTCAGCGCTGTTCGTTGGGGAATATTTAAAGGGGTCTCGGTAACAGAGTCTGGCGTTGGAACGCAAACAATACCGCACTCTATGGCAGAGACAACAGATCCTAGAGCTCAAGGCTCTTTAGCTATGCTTTCAACTTTTAGCGCCGGAGGAGTCGCTTTTTTATCAGGATGTGTAGCGCTTATTACCAACACTTGGCAAGATCCTTCCCTATCTATAGGGATGAGCGCGGTAGTGGCCTCCTATGAGCAGTATTTTTCTTTTGCAGGCGTTTTTATTGTAGCTATAAGCGCTATACTTTTTGGATTGGGGACTATTTTAGGAAATGGGTTTAACGGAAGCCAGTGTTATGGGTACTTAACGGAGAATAGAAAAGCAGGGTTTTATTTATTAGGTACGGCTCTCATGGTGTTTTTAGGAGCTATAGGAGAAGTTAGAACCGTGTGGTCTATGGTAGATGTTTTACTTGCTTTAATTGCAGTCCCTCATATGGCAGCTCTTTTGCTTAGTATTCACAAAACACCGGAGCTTTTTTTATCCAAGAAAGAAAAATCTCCAAAATTAATGGAGGGGTAAATTATGAATTCATGTATGCCAATCAACTCTTCTAAGTACAGAGAATTGCAAGGGGGGTATTTTAATGCTTTTTCTGGGATTGACTTAGAGTTCAGTTATGGAGATACTATTTTTTCTTCTTTTTCCAAGTCTACAGAAGGATGGATGGGGCGTAAAGTTGTAGCTCTTCCCCTAGCTGCGGTAGCTATAGTAAAAGTAATTTACCATTTGTCTATGTCACTTTTTGAAGGCTTGAAAAGCACCTACCTTCAAGACACTGATGCAAAAATGTACGCATTTTGTGTGGGTAGAGATTTAGAAGAGTTTTTAGGACACCTTATAACCCTTTTTTCAGATAGAGTAGGTTGTTATTTAGTAGAGGAAAGTGCCTATCAAAAAATGTGCTATTTTTTAGCCTCTAATAAAATTGAAGGTTTGTCTTCTTCGGAGCTGCAGCCTTATTTACGGTTCTTATCTGTAAAAGCGTTAGGAAGAATTTCAGGGCCTCAGCTTCAAGGGTTAGATTTATCTACATTGGATAGCTGGTATTTTTCGCAGATCTTTCCAAGAGAGGGTACTGGGAGCTTTTCAGAAGAAACAAAATCTCGTTTTGCTGGTTTATCGGCTGTTCAAATCCAACCTGTTCTCTCCGAACTAAGCAAAGTTGGCTTACTTGAGCTCATTTCTAGAGAGCAACTTCAAGGATTACATTTGTCTGGATCGGATATTCAGTATTTTTCGCAGATCTTTCCAAGAGAGGGTACTGGGAGCTTTTCAGAAGAAACAAAATCTCGTTTTGCTGGTTTATCGGCTGTTCAAATCCAACCTGTTCTCTCCGAACTAAGCAAAGTTGGCTTACTTGAGCTCATTTCTAGAGAGCAACTTCAAGGATTAGATTTATCTGCGTTGGATAGCTGGGATTTTTCGAGGATCTTTCCAAGAGAGTATGATAAGAGCTTTTCAGAAGAAACAAGATCTCGTTTTGCCGGTTTATCGGCTGCTCAAATTCAATTTTCTTTAGCCAAGCTAAGTGACGTTGGCTTACTTGAGCTCATTTCTAGAGAGCAACTTCAAGGATTCGATTTATCTACGTTGGATAGCTGGGATTTTTCGAGGATCTTTCCAATAGAGTATGATGAGAAGAGCTTTTCAGAAGAAACAAGATCTCGGTTTGCGTATTTAACGGCTGTTCAAATCCAACCTGTTCTCTCCGAACTAAGCAAAGTTGGCTTACTTGAGCTCATTTCTAGAGAGCAATTTCAAGGATTAGATTTATCAGGATTGGGTAGTTGGTATTTGTCGGAGATCTTTCCAAGAGAGGATGATGGGAGTTTTTCAGAAGAAACAAAATCTCGTTTTGCCGGCTTATCGACGGCTCAAATTCAACCTATTTTAATTGGGTTAATAGATAACAACTTGCTTGAGCTTGTTTCTAAAGAGCAGTTTCAAGGGGTGGATTTGTCTAAATTTCATGATTGGGTTTTTAAGAGCATTTTTCTAAGAGGGGATGATGGGAGTTTTCCAGAAGAAACAAAAGCTCGTATTGCGAGTTTATCGGCTGCTCAAATTCAATCTTCTTTAGCCAAGCTAGGCGACATCTATGGCTTACTTCATTTTGTTTCTAGAGAGCAACTTCAGGGATTAGATTTATCTACATTGGATATCGGGTGTTTTTCGAGGATCTTTCCAAGAGAGGATGATGGGAGTTTTTCAGAAGAAACAAAATCTCGTTTTGCCAGTTTATCGGCTGCTCAAATTCAACCTGTCTTACTCAAACTAATACAAGAAGGCTTATTCAAGCTCGTTTCTAAAGAGCAACTTCAAGGATTAGATTTGTCTAGATTGGATCATTGGATTTTTTGGGATATTTTTCCAAGAGAGTTTGATGAAAGTTTTTTAGAAGAAACAAAAGCTCGTTTTGCCATTTTATCGACGGCTCAAATTCAGCCTATCTTATCCAAACTAATAGAAGCACGCTTATTTGAGCTCGTTTCTAAAGAGCAGATTCAGGGAATAAACTGGGATAGTATTTCGGTAGAGGACTTGATAAGGATATTTTCTGTAGGTTATCCAACGGAAGAATCTAGAGAGCTATTTCATCAGATTGAGCCTAAAGAAACTCGAGAAGGAATTATCAAGAGAATAGAAAAAAGTAACGTATATAAAGCAAACTCTTTCCGTTCCCAGTACAGTTAAGCCTTGGGTAAGGGCACTAGGAGAAAAAAATTTAACAAAGGTAGTTAAATGCACGTAATAGCAGGCGTTAATTTTTCTAATTATAGTAAGGTAAATGATTTAGCAGATTGGGATGGCTCCTTACAATTAACTTGTGGGCATGTCATTTTTTCTTCTTTTTCCAAGTCTACAGAGGGATGGATGGGGCGTAAAGTTGTAGCTCTTCCTCTAGCTGCGGTAGCTATAGTAAGAGCAGTTTACCACTTAACTCTATCTGTTTTTGAAGGCTTGAAAAGTACCTACCTTCAAGACACTGATGCAAAAATGTACGCATTTTGTGTGGGTAGAGATTTAGAA
>CAYTOK010000018.1:0-39423 GCA_964439595.1 uncultured bacterium
AGTACGAGAGGACCGAAGTGGACGAACCAATGGTGTTCCGGTTGTACCGCCAGGTAGCTACATTCGAAAAAGATAAGCGTTGAAAACATCTAAACGCCAAGACTCCTTCAAAATAAGATATCCCCATGAGCCCCCTCGGGAGACTACCGGGTTGATAGGTGAGATGTGTAAGTGTAGTAATGCGTTTAGCTAACTCATACTAATTAGTTCAATGGTTTGATCACCTTTTTTACTTCTACCTTCATCAGCAGATCGCTTGCCTGAGTGAAGAGACGAAATTTCAAGCGCTGTTTTTTATAAGTAAAGATACTTAAAGATTTTTTCTTGGTGGCAATGGAGAGGGGGGTATACCTGAACCCATCCCGAACTCAGAAGTCAAGCCCCTCATCGCCGATGGTACTGTACACAAGAGTATGGAAGAGTAGGTCTCTGGCAAGGTTTATTAGTGAAATTACGTGGAGCTGATCTTCTAGGGTTTGTTTCTCTTTTAGAGGTCAAATGGTTAAGTGCAATGTTCTCTTTGGGAGTTTCGTCTTTTACTTTGCTTGACTAACAACAAGTCCTTCTTTCTATTGAGGACTTGGTTTTTTTAATACCTAAATTTATTTTCTTCCAAGGCCTCACTGAAGCCGTTTTGTTTTTTTTATAAGTTATCGCTAATGATTAGGCTTTCTGCTAAGGTTTTTTCTTGCAATTGCCTTAGGACTTGTTTATTTTTATTTTCAGTCGATTAGAAGATGGGGGTGAGCATGGGTAACTATTTATGAGATTCTTTACTGCTAAGATTACTTTTTTTGTTTTTTCTCAATCTTTGTTATTTTCATCAACATTTCTAGTTACGTCAAATAACGATGCGAATATTCCGGGGACTTTTAGATATGCCCTCAATAACGCAGTATCGGGAGATATTATCGAGTTTCAAGTAGGGATAGGTACTATTATTCTTTCAAGTAACCTTCCTGTTATTACGCAGGGAAATTTAGAGATTATTGCTTTAGAGACTCTAGTAATAGATGGTGGGAATAGCTATCGAGTTTTTTCAATTGGCAATAACAGTGAAAGCCCCACAGTTACTATTTCGAATATTTCGGTTATCAACGGTCTTGCTGAAGGAGGGGCTGGCGGATACACTTATTATGGAGGAGGAGGGGGAGGAGGACTTGGTGCAGGCGGTGGCTTTTTCATTAAAGGAAATGCCGTCCTTGACTCTATTTCTATAAGCGGTTGTCAGGCAGTTGGTGGTATGGGAGGCGATGCCGGTGATTTAAGTTCTACACAAAATAGCGGCGGCGGTGCTGGTGGAGCCAGTTTTAGCGCTGTCCCTGTAGATGGACAAAATGCATTTCCCGTATCACAGGGGGGGAATGGAGGCGGAGATGGCGGTGGAAGCGGGGCTACGACTCTTAATCAAGCTGGAGGAAATGCAATAGAGCTTGGTGGAGGAGGGGGCGGTGCGGCGCCAGGATCCGCTAGTCCAGGCCAGGCAGGTGGAAATGGAGGGATTGGATTATATGGAGGAGGAGGTGGTGGTGCTGGCTCCGGAGCAACTGAAAGTTACGCAGGTGGAAATGGAGGGAGTGCAGGTTTTGGTGCGGGAGGAGGAGGTGCAGGAAAAGGTGGAGTTGCTCCTATACCAACTGGCGGCAGCGGAGGTGTATTAGGTGGTAACGGAGGAAGTACAGATTTGTCAATAACTCCTTATTTTTTAGGAGCTGGGGGTGGAGGGGGTGCTGGAATCGGGGGTGCTATATTTGTTTATACAGACAGTTCTTTGACATTAGAAGGATCTCCCTCTATAAGTAACGGAGCGGTGATTGGGGGGAATGGGGGAACCACATTACCGTCGTCGCAAAATGGAAGTATGGGGGGGAGCTTTGCAGAAGGCATTTTTTTAGATCAAGGGGCAACGCTTGCTTTACAGGGAACATTTGAAGCAGATTTTGCAATTGACTCTTACCCATCAAGAGTAGATGGAGGAATTACACTTTTGGATGGAGTAGTCACTCTATCAGGAATTAATACATACGCTGGAGGAACAACTCTTTCAGGTGGTACTTTAATTATTACCTCAGCAAACAACATTGGAGGAAGCGATGCTTCGATAACGTTTGCAGGGGGGGAGCTTTCAGTTAGAGGTACCATTGCTTTATCGGGTACTTATCTTATAACAGATAACTCTATTCTTTCTACGGAAGCTGGAAATACCACATTGATCAGTTCTCCAGTTATTGGATCAAATAATAAATCATTGACTCTTACTGGAGAGGGAACAACTAGTCTTTCTCATGTTATCGTAAATAGTAGCGATGCATTTGTCATTGTAGGGGAAATTGGAGGTGGTAGTTCATTTACACTATCAGGGGGTGGAGAGCTGCAGTTGCTTAGCGGTAATACATATTCTGGTGGGACTACAATAAATGCTGGCATTTTGAACATACAAAATAGTTCAGCACTTGGATCTGGACCTGTATTGATTACAAGCGGAGCTCAATTACAAATAGAAGGGGGGATCACTGTTGCAAATTCATTGACGTTGAATGGAATAGGCGCTGGGACAGGAGCTCTTCTTAATATTTTAGACAGCAACACTTATAGTGGGGCAATTACGCTTAGCTCTCCAGCGGCAATTGAATCAGCTTCGGGTACTTTAACTTTGAACCATACAAATGCAATTAGTGGCATGGAGAATCTAACCTTTGGAGGATCTGGCAATACGACTGTTACCGGAATCATAGCAACGGGGGGCGGAACCCTTACTAAAAATGGATCTGGGATCCTTACTTTATCAGGGGTAAATACATATAGTGGGGAAACAAGTTTAAACGCAGGGCAAATTACTCTAAATGCAAGTGCAGGATTAGGAACATCTACTTTAATAGTAGCAGCAGCTACGACATTGTCGCTAGGATCGAACATAACGATTCCTAATCATGTTATTTTAAGTGGTACTTTTAGTGATCATATGACAATAGAGGTTCTATCAGAAAAGACAGCCACTATATCTGGTCTAATTAGTGGGGGGCTACTTTTTACTAAAACAGGCTTAGGCACGTTAATACTTACTAATGCAAATACTTATACTACAGGAACTGCAATTAGTGCGGGTACATTGAATATTCAAAATAGTACAGCTTTGGGCTCTGGACCTATTTCTGTTGCAGATGGAACTCAGTTACAAGTACAGGGTGGTATAACTGCTGTTAACGCGTTGACATTGAATGGAACGGGAGGAGGAGCAGGGGCCCTTCTTAATATTTCAGGGAGAAACACGTATAGTGGGGCGATTACGCTTGGTTCTTCTACGACAATAGGGTCGATTTCAGGAGTTCTAATACTGAACAGTCCAAATGCAATTAGTGGTATTGAGAACCTAACAGTTGATGGATCTGGTGATACGATTATCAGTGGAGGTATTTCGATATTGACTGGAGCGATTATTAAAAATGGATCTGGAATACTGACCTTATCAGGAGCAAATACTTATTCAGGAGGAACTACAGTCAATGCCGGAATACTCTCGGTATCTTCGGCTGATAACATTGGAGGTAGCTCTGCTGGTTTTTCTCTTGGAGGAGGAACTTTTCACGCAACAGGCAATATCGAAATCTTGGGAGATGTGAGTGTTACGGACAATTCTACAATCCAGACAGATGCCTCTATGGCAACGATTCTTACAGGGAAGCTTACAGGATCTAACGGCAAAGTGCTGACATTAGGTGGGCCAGGGACGAATTCTTTATCGATAGTAGCCGTAAATAGTTCAGATTTATTTACAGTAGCAGGGGTAATTGGGGGGCAGAGATCTCTTACTAAGACGGGAACAGGAACGCTTATACTATCTAGTTCAAATACCTATACAGGATCTACAACTGTTCTTGATGGCAAACTGATCGTCAATGGATCGATTGCAGCTTCAACACTTACTTTAAGTCCAGGAACTACTTTGAAAGGAACAGGCATAGTAGGTCCTTTAATTGTAAGTCGGGGGGCTACTGTTGCTCCAGGAAATTCGATTGGGACTATGCACTCTGGTCCTGTGATTTTTAATACGGGCTCTATCTTGTCTGTGGAAATTGATCCAAAAGCATCTTCTTTTCTCAACGTAAATGGAGCTGCTGTGCTTGCTGGTAGTGTGAAAGTTGTAGTAGATCCAGGTACTTATTCCAGAAAAGGTGAATATCAGATCTTGAAGGCGACAAGTATTAGTGGGGCCTTTGACCCCACAGTAATAGGAGGAGCTCCTGGATATAGATTTTTCTTGAATCAGGTAGGGAATAACATTTACTTATCATACACACTTAATATGATTGCGACTTCAGGCCTTACTGGGAATGCGCTTAAGATAGCGCGTCATCTAAATCAAAATGCAAAAAATTCTACGCTTTCTCTTTTAGATGGACTAACTGGAGAGAGTTTAAAAACAGCGTTAAACAGCGTGTCTCCAGCAAGAAACGCTTTTGGGACTTATATTGCAGCGCAGACGGCTTTTTCAGTCAGTAATCTTGTGAGTACTCACCTGGATGGTTTAAGGTTTTCTAAACAAGAATCTTCACAAAATCACGTTCTCTCAGCTCTTATTGCAGATAGCTCAGATCGAATAGTTACGTCGGTAAGAAGTAAGGGACTTAAAAACAAGTTTTCTGCATGGGTATCTGGTTTTGGAGAATTCGCTCATCAAGCGGCTTCCTTACAAAATCCTTCATTCAAGTATTTTTCGCAAGCTGCTCTTGCTGGGCTTGACTACCAAGGAGAAAACAAAATTCTGGTTGGAAGTTCTTTAGGATATGCTCATACACATTACCACGAAGATGCTCATGCAGGTTATGGTAGCACCAATTATTATTTTGCTTCTTTCTACGGTAATGGCTTTCTTGGTAATTTTTACTTTTCTCCTGCTGTTTGGGGCATGTTCAATCAGAGCGATAATACAAGGGATATTTCCTTCCCTGGCTTTCATGAAAAGGCTCATTCAGATATTTTTGCTTGGCAATTGATCCCACACCTAGAGGTAGGATGTGATGTGCAGTTTTCTTGGGGTGATATCTTCCCTTTTATTTCTGCTGATTGGGCAATTTCTTGGCAAAGAGGATATGAAGAACGAGGCGCATCTTCTTTTAATGTTAAGCAAAAAGCTAATCATAGTTCTATGGTACGTGGTGAAACTGGTCTTAAATTCTGTGAAAAATGGGAGAAGGGCTGGGGTGCATTTTTTCTAAAGGAAAAAGTCTCGTATGTTTTTGAAAAGCCCTTTGGTATAGGGACTGTTAATACAGTATTTGTTGGAATGCCGGGTGTATTTACTGTTAGCGCAGTCAATCAAAACCTTAATCTAGGAGCGATAGGAATTAACTTCCTTATAGCTGTAGGTAAAGAGAAGCCTGTCAAGATAGATTTCGGTTATGAAGGGGAATTTGGCTCTAGTTACTTGTCAAATGAGCTGATGTTGACTGTTAGTAAAGCTTTTTAGAAGCAAGCTTTTTAGAAATGGCCTCTTGTTGTTTTGGGAAAGAAAAAGTAGCAAAAAAAACGTTAATTGCTTATAATGGAGGTATAAGTTGGTTGGAACTGTCTTGTTTTTTTTCGTTTTCTAATCGTGTGCATGAAGTCCTTGTCGCGACATCTTCTTTGGCTTATCTCCCTGAAGTTTTTTTTAAATTTTAACCAGGCTGGATTGGTTAAAGCTTGGAAACGTTGGATTGCAGGACTTCACAAGAAGGAGTTTGTGAGCTTCAGGTTCATGACAGGCCTGGCATTAGACTTTATTACGGAAAAATTAGAAATTACTTTAAAGAAGATTGAAAAAAAGTGGAAAATAAAGAGGTTTACTGGACTATTTGTCCAGAGTGTTATGGATGCGGCAAAAAAAATTTGAAGCTCCGCAGGAAAGCGAGACTCCGCTACCAACTAGCAATTAATGAATTTGAAAAAACTCGAGGTAAAGGAAACACTTCGATTCGCCCTAAAATCACTCAATATTTATGTAATAACTGCAGAGGGTCTGGGTTGATTCCAGCTTCTAGTTGCCCTATAGCAGATTCAGAAAATTATCCACATGTAGCAATTATTGGTGCAGGTATAGGAGGTGTAGCGCTAGCTGTAGCTTGTTTACATCGTCGGATTCCATTTACTCTTTATGAGCGCGATAGCAGCTTCGATGTTCGAGCTCAGGGCTATGGACTTACTTTGCAACAAGCAAGCAACGCAATTAAAGGATTTGGCCTTTTCCATTTAAAAGACGGGTGTAGTTCGACACGTCATGTGGTTCATACTACAGAAGGAAAGGAAATTACTGAGTGGGGAGTGAGGACGCATTTAAATATTAAAAAGTCTCCAAGGCGTATAAATATACATATCCCGCGACAAGCTTTGCGCTTAGCATTGCTTGATCAATTGGGTGGGCATGATGTCGTAAAGTGGGGGCACCGCTTAGTTGATTTTAAACAGTGTGAAAATAAAGGTGTTGATCTCAGGTTTCAGGTTAATGGGGAGATGAAGAATGCCAAAGCAGATTTGGTGGTAGGTGCCGATGGTGTTCGTAGCATTGTGCGCAGCTTATTGATTGGAGAGGATATTACTCCTTTACGTTACCTAGGTTATATGGTAATTTTGGGTATTTGTTCTTTAGAATCTCTTAAAGGTGTAGAGAGTTCTTTGCTTGACTCAGCTACCGTATTTCAAACTGTTAATGGATATGAGCGAATTTATATGATGCCGTATTCATTAGACTCAATAATGTGGCAATTTAGTTTCCCTATGTCCGAAGAAGAAGCTAAGGCCTTGAGTGCACAAGGGGCCCTGGCACTTAAAGAAGAAGCGTGTCGTAGAGCAAAGTGGCATAAGCCCATTCCTGAAATTTTATCAGCAACTCTGCCAGCGCAAATTTCAGGTTACCCGGTTTATGATCGAGAATTAATCACGTCGGAATTATTGGAAAAAGCCGGATCAGTTACTTTGATTGGGGATGCAGCTCACCCTATGAGTCCATTCAAAGGACAAGGTGCAAATCAGGCTCTCCTAGATGCACTGGCGCTGGCTCGTAACATTTCAATAGAATGTACTCCCTTGTCTAAATGGAGAGAAACTGGAGTGAGAGAAGTTGTATTAACTGAATTTGAAGAAGAAATGTTAGCACGTAGCGCTTCTAAAGTAAGGGATTCAGCCGAGGCTGTGGAGCTTCTACATTCCAAAGGCGTGCTACGTGAAGGTTATGAACCTAAAGGAAGGCCCTTACGAGGTAACAATTTGTAATCAGATCTAATGCTTTACGGCGTTATCATTGGAAGTAAGCATGCAGGCTAAAAGAAAATACGGCAATGCTGGCTCTCCATATTTCAAATTGCTTTGCTCCCATTGATACACCATTTCAATAGCAGCGGGTTTTATAAACACAGGCATTTCCTTATCTTAGCTTGTTGAATATTTGTCGGTTTCTAATAAAAGTTTCTCTGGAGTGACAGGTGATTAGCTTGACTCTTGAACAGCTCTATTACGAAACCATACATCCTTAATTCGTTTGAGACTTTTAATATAAGGAGTCCAAAGTGTCGTCAACGACAAGACTGCAGGAAAACTTCGACTCAGTATATTATAACTTATTTATTTGTCTTTTAGATTGAAGCTTATCGTAGCAACAAGAGGTGTTGCTATGTTTTGTGGGGAAGCGCACCATGATACAAAAATGGCAGCTACAACTTTCGATGTAACTGCCTTAATCTTAAATACTCCGGGTGCAAGATTCGAACTTGCGACCAATGGATTAACAGTCTGGTGACAACTATTCTGGTAAATATCTATGGTCACCTTAAATCACCCCAGCTCACACGATTGTATAGGAAGAAGGGGATTCAAGACTAGGGGATTTTGGTGATTAAGGGTGATCTTTTTCAAGGTATGGAAATTGGCAACTCCGTCAATATTACGGCATTTTTAAGTATTAGATTTAGAATTTTGCATGGAAGCCTAAAAAGATTATTTATTCTTTTTGTCTTCCTTTTCTTTCTTGAAATAGGGACTGTCAGGATATACTTTAGCTGCTTGTTCTGCTGTTAAAAGGAGTCCTTTATCAGATAGCCGTTTAAATAAGGCATCTGCGTCTTTTTCTCTCTCTTCCTCAGTCCTGGGGTCATCGCATTTAGAATAATCCGGGCGCATGGACACTTCGATAGCCCCCCCCCTTTTTAAGTAATCAGGAGGACCGCTAGAAGGTTCTTTGGGGAGAGGATAATGAGATGGGATCTTTTTTTCTTTATCTTTTTCGCAATTCACTGAAAACGAAGAGCTTTGAGATGTAAGAATGTTTTGTACCGATCTCCCTTTCCACGATGAATTGATGCAACTATTTGAAAGCAAGGATATTCTAGTTTGTGAGAGTAACTCTATCAATCTAATCATAAATTGCCTATTAATAAATGTTTAAAATAATTGTATCACACCGGAATATAAAAAGTCCTTAGAAAATGACATGTGAATAGTTTATTCGTTTATATTTAATTAATAATCAGATGTTTGTAAATTATGCGACTTGACAAGTAAAAAAATAAATGATAGTTTAAGTTTAGGAAACTCCATTAAATAAGAGAGAACTCGTGATAAGATTAGGCCGGTTCGGCGTTCAAACTGGACCCTCAACTGTAAGAAATCTATCTAATTTTTCTCCACTGATAATGGAGATAGATTGTCTTATAGGCTTGCTCCGGCCATTTTAAATGCTGTAAATACAGGTTATAACCAAGGAGATCAAGTACGGGTTAGGTTTTTTACGACTAAAAAGGTAGTCCCATTTCCTAAGCTTCCTATTCAAATAACCCAAGAGGAGTTTCAAAAAACGGCCTTAGAAGTTGATGCGATAAGCAAAAAAGCCATATTAGAAAAACAAATTATAGAAAAGATGAAGGAACCGTTTTCTCTAGATCTCGAAAAAGCCGACTCTCCTATTTATAGAACGGGTAGTTTTTATTCCTGGACAAAGGCTAACGTAAAAAAAGCTAATATTCAAGAAGATGGATCCATAACGCTGTTAAACTCCGACAAGCGCGTTCTTATCACCCAATTTGCATGTCTTGTAGAAAAAGGTGTAATCATGCCTGAAAAGCAAATTCTCCTCCTTAATGAGGGATGCGATAATGGTGATTTTCTTGGGTTAATGATACCCTTTCTATTGGAGCATGGTTCTGAATTAAAAGTTGTCTTAGTAAATGGGAATGAAAAAAAATTAAAAGAAGCTGCAATGTTAACTAAATTTCTTGTCGAGGATGTCGGAGACAAGAATGTTACATATCTCATCCATGATTCTTTTGCCTCCATACCAGCAATCGTTTCTCGGAATTTTTCTGATCATCAAACATTTCATCTTTTTTTTCGACTCCCTATAGTAGAACGATTTAGTGTTGTTGCTGATTTTACAGAAAAAAGACTAGCTTCCATGAAACCATCTGATATCGCTATAGGTTCTTTTCTTCTATGGAATAAGATTTCAATGGATACTATGCTTTCTAAGCAATCTCAGGTAAAAGAAGAAAATTCCAACTTAGGATATGTGACTCTTGAACAGAATATGACAAAATCTGCAAAAAATATACTCAGCAATAGCGGAACAAGTGAGGAAGACTTGGGAGTCTATACAACAGCCTTTACAGAGAAAGGCGTGCAAGATTTGATTGCTGGTTGCGGAGGAGATATTTTGCACCTAGCAAAAATTCCAACAAAAACAGATGACGGCGGCAATATCGATGTAATAGGGGTTATTTTTCGAAAAAGTTCTGTAGTGCAGTGAGTGTCAAATGGTCTTTTAAACGAATTTCTGCTTGATAGCGAACTCCACCTTCTTTGAGTCCTCTTGATCGAATTGATTCCATTGTAATTTTTTTTTCGCCGCATAGCAGATATAGAATCCAATGGTCGATACCACTTTTGCACTTAATTTTCAGTTATTTATCTAGGAGTGTTAACAGTGATGCCGTAATATTGACGGAATCGACACTCCAAAACGAATTTCATCAAATTGATGAGACTCTTGTTTTGGGTGATTTAAGGAAATTGCGTACTCCGGCAAAAGTACGGCATTTTGAGGAGGGGTTTTTAGAAACCCCATTCAAAATATCTCCGGGTGCAAGATTCGAACTTGCGACCAATGGATTAACAGTCCACTGCTCTACCGCTGAGCTAACCCGGAATATGCTCAAGAGGTTAATCTAAGATAGCGATTTTAGGCAACTATTTTTGTTATTTTTTATGACATTTTTTTTGTTTTTTGAAAAAATAAATTTTTTTTTAATAAATAA
This sequence comes from uncultured bacterium, assembly GCA_964439595.1. Taxonomy (GTDB): domain Bacteria; phylum Chlamydiota; class Chlamydiia; order Chlamydiales; family Rhabdochlamydiaceae; genus CAIJXB01. Next base: position 10,281 of record CAYTOK010000018.1, read on the forward strand.
GTTGATTTTTTTTCTGAAATTGCGCATTCAGAAGATAAGATCAAGTAAGATCTTTTTGAATGTTACAGCAAAACACGACAACAAAGAGAATATCATGGCAAAAAAGAAAGCCGTAAAAAAAGCAGCCCCAAAGAAAGCAGTAAAAAGAGCTGCTCCTAAAAAGGCTGTAAAGAAAGCTGCTCCAAAAAAGAAAGTAGTAAAAAAAGCAGCTCCAAAGAAAGCAGTAAAAAAAGCTGCTCCTAAAAAGGCTGTAAAGAAAGCTGCTCCAAAAAAGAAAGCAGCTCCAAAAAAGAAAGTAGTGGAAATGAAGATGCCAAATCCAATGGGACTCGGCTCATCTCCAATGTCTTTATAATTCAAATAAAAGCAGGAGGATAGTTCTTTTCTCCTGCTTTTTTCTATTTAAATAAGTTTTCCAGTGGGGTTAAAAGAGAACGAACCTCATTCTTAGGTTCTATAATCCCTTCCAGCATGTTTTTCATGTTTTCCTGGACAAAGATAGAAGTTAACATTTGTCCTAGCACAGATTGCATGATTTGATCTATAGGAAATCCATTTTCACTATTAATGTCTGTTAGTGTAATCATTTTGATTAAAGGAATTGTTCTAGTGGTTTTAGTGTCTTTGTAGAAAACAACCACTTGGATGTCTTTTAGGTTCAATTTTTTAATAGCAAGAGATGAGTATTGAGGGTTTGGTGTGTGGCTTCGAGATGACTGGATATTATTCATTAAACTAGACCAATTACCGGAAGTGCCTTGTGCGGAATTAAATTCTAAGGATAGGTAAATCTCGTCCAGGGTGATTTCATCTATGACAATTTTTTTAGATAGGTAATTTGTTAAAAGGGCATCTAGGGTTATTTTTTTTACGGTAAGCGCTTTAGGAAATTCGCTTTCAGGTGGATTGTCTATTTTTAAATCCCTTACTCGGATGGCATCTAAGGAAAGAAAAATACTTTCTATTTTTACAGCTGTTTTTATCTTTTGGGATATATCGCGAGCTATTTTTCCAGGAAGAAAAAAAGATAAAAAAATATAAAATAACGCTAAAAAAACAAGAAATACCGTGATTGTTTTAAGAAGAGTTTTCAAGAGAAACATCCTTTGTTGATGAATTTTCTTTTTGACAGTATTTTAAAGAAAAATATAAATCAACAAAAAAGAGAAGGCCACCCAAAGGGGTGGCCTAGATTTTTAGTAATCAGCTCCGTGCATAGCTGGAGGCTGTTTTACTTTGTCATCGACTTCATCAGCAATTATTGCTTCTGTTGTCAAAAGTAAAGCTGCAATAGAAGCAGAGAGTTCAATTGCTAGTCTGCAAACTTTAGTTGGATCTACAATTCCTTTTTCTAACATATTGCCAAATTGGTCTTGTAGAGCATCCCATCCTTCATTAGTCCCCATTTGAGAAACTTTTTGAATGATGATAGATCCTTCTTTTCCTGCATTTTCTGCGATTTGACGCAGTGGGTAGCTAAGAGATTTAATGATGATTTCAATCCCTACTTTTTCATCGCCCGTTGCTGCTTTTGCTAGTTTTTCTAGCTTAGGAATACAGCGGATAAAGGCTACACCGCCACCTGGAAGAATTCCTTCTTCAACAGCAGCTTTGGTCGCATGCACAGCATCATCTACTCGATCTTTTTTTTCTTTCATTTCGACTTCTGTTGCAGCGCCCACACGGATGATGCCTACTCCACCTGCAAGCTTTGCTAAGCGCTCTTGAAGTTTTTCTTTGTCATAGTCAGAAGTACTTTCTTCTATTTGCCTTTTAATAAGAGCTATCCTTTCTTGAATCGCGTCTTTATTTCCATTTCCTTCAACGAGGGTAGTGTCTTCTTTACTTACAACGACTTTCTTTACCTTGCCGAGCATCTCTATTGTGACGTGCTCCAATTTGAGCCCTATTTCCTCACTAATAAACTCTGCACCAGTTAAAATTGCGATGTCTTGTAGTATCGATTTTCTTCTGTCTCCGAAGCCAGGAGCCTTAACAGCGCAAACTTTAAGACCGGCTCTTATGCGGTTTACTACGAGCGTTGCAAGAGCTTCTCCATCGATGTCTTCTGCGATAATTAAAAGAGGTTTTCCACTTTCAGCTACAGCCTGGAGAATAGGCATAAAGTCTTTCATGGCACTAATTTTCTTATCATAAATGAGAACAAGAGCATTTTCTAAAAGACATTCTTGTGCTTCTGCGTTTGTCATGAAATAAGAGGAGATATAGCCCCTATCAAAATTCATTCCTTCAACAACGTCTAAAGTCGTTTCAAAGCCTTTGGCTTCTTCAACTGTAATAGTTCCATCTTTACCAACTTTTTCCATAGCTTTTGCTATGATTTCGCCAATTTCAGCATCTCCATTAGCTGATATTGTAGCTACTTGTGCAATTTCTTTGCGATTTTGCACTTCTTTACTAAGGATCTTAAGCTCTGTTGTGATTGCTTTAACAGCTGCTTCAATACCTTTTTTTATTTCTGTAGGATTTGCTCCGGCGGCAACGTTACGAAGCCCTTCACTGTATATGGCTTCTGCAAGAACAGTAGCTGTGGTAGTTCCGTCGCCAGCTTTATCCGCTGTTTTACTTGCGACTTCTTTTACCATTTGAGCTCCCATATTTTCGTGCTTGTCCTCTAGCTCAATTTCTTTAGCAACGGTAACTCCGTCTTTAGTAATATGAGGTGTTCCGTAGGATTTATCTATGACTACGTTGCGTCCTTTAGGGCCAAGCGTTACTTTTACAGCAGAGGCTAGAGTTTTGACCCCTTTTAAGACTTTTTGTCTTGCATCTTCTTTAAATTTAATGTTCTTAGGTGCCATATGATTTATTTCTCCTTAAGAATTAGTTTAGGATAGCGATAATATCTTCTGATTTAACAATTACAAATTCTTCGTCATTTAGCGTTACTTCTTGGCCTGAGTACTTGTCTATAAGAACTTTTTCGCCTATCTGTACCGGGATCGGGTGCATTTTGCCGTCTTTCCCTTGAATGCCGTCTCCTATAGCGATAACAACAGCTGTGGCTTGCTTTTTCTTTGCAGAATCGGGTAGTATTATTCCCCCTTTAAGCTTTTCTTCTTGGTCAAGGTGCTTAACTAGAACACGACTTCCTAAAGGTTTTAAGGTTGTCTTAATAATTTCTTGTGATGCCATATGTAAATCTCCTTGTTAAAAAGATGTTTTGGTTGAATTTCGTGTATCCAGATTGTAGGGAATTTCTTGGTTTTTTAGCAAGAGATTTAGCAACTGGATTGTTTGACTGCTAAAGAATCTAGCTCTCTTTCAAAAAATAAGAAGAGTTGACTTAAGAATCAAAAATGGCATACTTGCCTATTTTATAAGGGAGAATAAAATATGTCCAAGCAGCAAAGCATAGGGGAAAGAAAAGACAGTTTAAGGGAAAATTGTTGGAACCTAGAAGGCATGTATTCTAGTTGGGGAGATTGGAGAAAGGAGTTTGACCGTTTAACTAAAGCTGGAGACTCTCCTAAATGGCCGGAGCTGGAGGAAGGGCTTTACAATCTTTCCTCTTCTAAAGATGTCAGAAAGTTGCTAGATAGGTTTATGGAAATTGATTTGACTTTAGATTCTTTATATACGTATGCGCATCTTAGGCATGATGAAGATGTAAGTGAAAAAGAGGGGAAAGAAGGGTACTCTCTTGCTATGGGGGCCTTTCATGCATTTCGAGAGGAGACTTCCTGGATAGATCCGGCACTTTTACAGCTTTCTCAAGAGACTTTAGATTCACTGCTTTGCTCTCAGGATTTAAAAGAGTATCAAATTTACCTAAAGAAAATTATTCGCTTAAAGCCTTATACATTGCCTTCTAAGGAAGAAAAGCTTTTAGCTTTTGCAGGGAAAGCATTGAGCGTCAGCCAAAGAGCTTTTGGCTCATTGAATAACGCAGACTTGCGTTTTCCTAACTGTTTGGATGGGGAAGGAAGGGACCATGAGCTTACGCATGGAATGTACCAGGTATATCTAAAGGGAAGGGATCGAGTTTTAAGGAAAAACGCTTTTACCCATTTACATGGAACATTTGCTCAATATGAAAATACATTTTGTGAATTAATTCAGGGAATAGTAGAGCAACACGTTTTTTATAAAAAAGCTAGGGGATATAAATCTTGTCTAGAGGCGGCTCTTTATCCACATCAAATAAATAGAGAGGTTTATGACTCTCTAGTTTCAACCGTAAAAGATAATATCTCTATTTTGCATGACTATCTTTTTTTACGTAAAAGGCTACTTGGATATTCTGAAATACACCCTTATGATCTTTCTGTGCCACTTGTAGAAGAAGTAGATATAACAATATCTTACGAAGATGCTGTAAGTGCCATTATAGAGTCTGTGGCCCCACTTGGAGTGGAATATCAGGAGATTTTACGAAAAGGTCTTACGGAAGAAGGGTGGGTTGATCGTTATGAAAACAAAAAAAAACGTAGCGGAGCATATTCTAGCGGGTGTTATACGAGTAACCCTTATATTTTATTAAACTACCATGGAACATTTAATGATGCCATGACGCTTGCCCATGAAGCAGGACATAGTATGCATTCGTATTTTAGTAAAAAAAATCAAAAATACCAAGATCACCAATATCCCATTTTTCTAGCAGAAGTTGCTTCTACTTTTCATGAGGAGCTTCTTTTTCAGTATTTTCTGCAAAAAGTTAAAACGTCAAAAGAAAAAGCGTATTTAATTAATCAAAAAATTGACGGCATTCGAAATACGTTTTTTAGACAAACTTTATTTGCTGAATTTGAGTTGCAGTTACATGAGTGGGTGGAACAAGGTATTCCATTAACCCCGAGTCTTTTAAAGGAAGAATATTTGCGGCTAAATCAGGAATATTCCGGTCCGGGACTTGTTTTAGATTCTCATGTAGAAAGTGAATGGTCTCGCATTCCTCATTTCTATTATAATTTCTACGTGTATCAGTATGCTACAGGGATTAGTGCTGCTGATGTTTTAGCTAAAAAGGTGTTGTCTGGGGATCCTCTAGCTAAAGAGCAATATTTAGCTTTCTTAGCATCTGGAGCAAGTAAAGATCCTTTGACAACATTAAAAGATGCGGGGGTTAATATGAAAGAGTCCTACGCGGTGCAGTCTCTTCTTGATTCTTTTAAGAATCTCACGGAGAAATTTCAAGAAATGGTAAAAGAAAAATAAGAGAATTGTTAAAGACCCAGCCTCGAAGGGTGGGTCTGCGCTTTTGAAATGGTGAAAATTTTCTTGCTTTTAAATTCGAAAAGAAAGTATTTGAGTAGGTGGAATTATAAAAAATGTTGTTTTCAACTTATAGGCGAGATTTCTGATGGATAAAATAAAATCTTCTTTTGTCGTTATCAATGAAAAAGGAATGCATACAAGGCCTTGTACCGAACTCGTTAAGTGCGCCTCGTCTTTCAAGGCGCAAGTTACGTTGATCTATCAAAATCTAACAGTGAATGCTAAATCTCTTTTAGGCATTCTAATGTTGGCGGCGGCAAGGGGGGCGAAAATTAAAATTGAGGCAGAAGGTGAAGATGCAGAGCAGGCTGTTGCTAGCATTTTGCTGCTAGCTCAAAATAAATTTCATATTAAGTATTAAGGCTTAGAGGTTATTAGCTTTTTTAGGGGAGGGTGAGAATTTGTCCGTCTAAAAAGGCTATGATTACTCTACCTGCTAGGTGGAAAAAAAAACCGGTTTCTACAATGCCGGGTATTTCTTTTAATAGTAAATGTACTTTTTCAGGGTTTTCGATGGGATCTTTGAAGCGTATGTCTATTATATAATTTCCATTATCGGTCTTGTAGAGCTCTGTTGTATCGTTGTTTTTTAAGCGGAAATTTCCGACTAACCCTTGTTTTTCTATTTTATGTAACGTGGCTTTGCTTCCAAAGGGAACGACTTCAACAGGGAGTTTCCTGTGGCCTAGTTGTTTGCTTTGCTTGGTTTCATCGATTACCACAACCATTTCTTTACTCATAGAGGCGATGATCTTTTCTCTTAAAAGAGCGCCACCACCACCTTTAATCATTCTTTTTTGCTCGTCAATTTCATCTGCCCCATCAACAGTGATGTCTATAGAGTTAATTTCATTGATGTCTATAATAGAGATCCCCCCTTTTTCTGCTTGCTCTAAGGATTTTAAAGAACTTGCGACAGCGCGTATTTTAAGATTTTCTTCCTTGTTTCTTTGGATCAGTTTTTCTATAAAATAGTATGCAGTGGATCCAGTTCCTAGTCCAACTATCATATTTTTTTTTATGAAGCTAGCTGCTAAATATCCTGCCGCTTTTTTGCTGCTTTCAATGTCCATGGGGGCTCCTTGTTAAATTGGATCTTAACAAATTGAAATAAAAAAAAATAGCAAAAGAAAAATTCTAGGATTGAAGATAAATCTTGAGTGATATTAAGATAGATGTAGGAAAAATCTTTGTTTGAACCTGTTAACCTAAGGGGACCTGTTATGGCTGCGACACAAGAGAGAAAAATAGCTGAAGAGAGTTTGAAAACACGTAAAGCTAGAGAGAAGTTGCAAAAAAAATTAGCAGTCCTTGATAAGGAGATTACACCTCAGGCCTTACGAGAAAAAGTTTCTGAAATCCATAGATGGATAGCATTACACGTAGAGGAAAGAGTTGTTTTACAAACAAAGCAAATTGCGCTTTTCGATGAAAACCAAAACACAGCCGCTGTGAGTCGAAAAATTGTGACAATTGCTATGCAAATTCAAAAAGACATTGCTTTGCAGCCTGAAGGGGCTGAAAAAGAAGCAGGAAATATGCTTAAGAGATTGCTGCAGGGAGCTAAAGAGAAAAGTGCTGTAGCGTATTAATCTTGTAAAGGTGTGTGAATTTGCTCTTTGCATTCTAAGGTTTTGTGTTTTCCATAATTTCTAAATCTAGTACACTGTGCTTTTCTAGATCTTTTACAGCTTTGTTAGAGAAGAATGTAATAGGTTATAGGCATTAGTGTGATCCTTTTTTAAAAACTTAGTAGGGAGCGGCGCTTCCTCCTCGCTCTAGAAGAGAGAGGCTTTTCGCGCTGTCAAAAAAAAATGAAAGATTTGCTGGCTTGTTTAAGAGAGAGAGGACTTATTGACTCTGTTGCAGGTGAAGGATTAGAATCTCGGTTAAAAGAACCCCTTAAAGTATATTTAGGTTTTGATCCCACCGCTGACAGTCTGCATTTGGGTAATTTTATGGGGATGATGGTTCTATCTTGGTTTCAACGCTTTGGACATACCCCAGTTGTTCTTTTGGGTGGCGCTACCGGTAGAATTGGAGATCCATCAGGAAAAAGCAAAGAGCGACCGTTGCTTGATGAAAAGGTTATTCAAGGCAACGTTGCAGCTATTAGAAAAAATTTCGAAAGAGTGTTTGATTTTTCAGGAGAGCTCCCTCTGCCTATTTTTGTTAATAATGACGATTGGTTTTCTCGATTTTCTTTTGTGGATTTTTTACGAGATGTAGGTAAGCATTTTCGTATTGGTTCTATGCTAGCTAAAGAGAGTGTGCGTTCTAGAGTTGATTCCGAAGAAGGAATGAGCTTTACCGAATTTAGCTACCAATTACTCCAGTCTTACGATTTTTATCACCTTTTTCAGTCTCATGGAGTTTGCTTGCAAATAGGAGGAAGTGATCAGTGGGGAAATATTACCGCAGGCATTGATTTTGTCAGGAAAAGAGGAGCAGCCTCTGTGTATGGTTTGACATTTCCTTTACTTACTAGAAGTGATGGTAAAAAGTTTGGTAAGAGCGAAGAAGGGGCTATTTGGCTCTCTGAAGATAAATTATCACCTTATCAATTTTACCAGTATTTAATTAGAATTCCCGATGCCGATGTTATTTCTCTTATGAAGAAGCTAACTTTTATGGGGCTGGATGAGATAGCTCTTTTAGAGAAAGAGATGGATTTGCCAGGATATGTTCCTAATACAGCACAGAGAAGATTGGCGGAGGAATTGACTTTATTTATTCACGGAAAAGAGGGGTTAGAAAAGGCTCTTAAAGTTACTTTAGGAGTAAACCCTGGAAGCTTGACTTCTTTGTCCGTTGAGGTGATAGAGCAAATTGCGGAAGATATGCCTAGTGTATTCTTGGAGTTAAAAGATGTGTTAAATTGCAAGTTTACAGAAGTTGCTGTAAAGAGCGGGTTGCTTTCTAGTAAAGGAGAGGCTACTCGACTTATTCAAAATCAGGGGGCATACATAAATCAAGAAAAAATAGATGATCCAGCAAGAGTTGTCCTTTCTTCCGATGTAATTGGTGGTCGTTTTGTAATTTTAGGCGCAGGAAAAAAGAAGAAAATTTTACTGCAATTAAAAAATGACTTGCTTGAAAATCAATAGGGTAGAACAATTGGCTATAGAAAGGTTTACTGTCCTAAATGAGTTATTTAGACAAAAAAGCCTAAAGACCAGAACAGGGAATGCTATATGGAAACTTTTACAAAGAAAGAATTGGTTCAACTTATTGCTGAGCATAAGAAATTTCATCCAAATGATGTAAGAGAGGTTATTCAATTTTTTTTAGACTCAATAACGGATTGTTTATCTAAGGGTGATAGAATAGAGTTTCGAGATTTTGGTGTTTTTGAAATTGTAGAACGAAAACAAAAAATAGGCAGAAATCCTAAAAATGCAGCCGTATCGATTGTTATTCCGGCTCGTAAGGCAGTTAAATTCACTCCCGGTAAGAAAATGAGGGAATTAATAGAAGCTTCTATGTAATTTTTTTTAGAATCGATTGTTTTTTCTTTAAATTGGAAAGGTTTAAATTTTTTTTCTACAAAATGGATTATTGGTTGTTGAAATATAATCGGATTTATATATAATTAATATTCGTTTGTTTCCACTATGTTGAAATGAAATGGGAGATGAGAATTGTCGATTCTAAAGATAATATTTGTTAGCGCCTTTTTGCTTTTTTGCGGTATTGGCATTGCTGCTTTAGTAAAAAAAAGCTCGAGCAAGGAAAGCGTGGTAAAAGAGATCATAGTGGATCAGCCCGCTATAGAAAAAAGATTTGCTCCTAAGCAAGCATTTTTAGAGCAGAAAGAAGTGAAGGAAAAAATTGATTCAAAAAAAGAATCTGATAACAGTCTTCCTAATATAGACAGGGTGTTTCAATTATTTACTACTGGAACTTCTAAATTGCCTATTGTGGAAACTATAGAATATAGTAGTTCTGTTTCCTGGTTAAAAGGGCGTCCTGCTTGGATTTCTGATTATGCTATATACTACAACACCTCTAAACATTTCATCGCCAGAAGTTTAAATAATTCCTTGGATTACTTTTCTCAAAAAGTATCCCTAGGAAGTCGGTTTAATGTGTTTAAAAGAGATAAAAAGCTAGAGTTTCATCTTGTAATCGATGTGAGTCAGTGTAAGATGGCTTTTTATTATCTCGACTTAGATACCCATGAAAGAATTTTGCTTAAAGTGTATAAGGTTGGTCTTGGACGTTTAGATCTTTTGAAGCCTTCAGGAACATTAACCCCTCTGGGTTCTTATCAATTAGGTGACCGAATTTCTATCTATACCCCTGGCGTTATGGGTTTTTTTCATGATCAAAAAACAGAAATGATTCGTATTTTTGGTTCTCGGTGGATTCCCTTTGGAGAGGAAATAGAAGGGTGCAGTGAACCTTCTAGGGGTTATGGAATACATGGGGCTCCTTGGGTTGTTGACTCTACAAATGGAGCCCTTATAGAAAACAGATCGTGTATAGGTAAATATGAAAGTGACGGATGTATTCGTTTACTTAAAGAAGATATGGAAGAGCTTTATGCCATTATAATTACAAAACCTACATTTGTTCATATTGCTAAAAATTTTCAAGATGTTACGCTTCCCGGTGTTGAAGTTGCAGCGCCGTCGCGTTAATTAGGAGGTAAATGAATATGTTAGCTCACGAAAAAGAAATAACAGAGTATGAGAAGACTTTAAAATTACTAAAAGAACAAAACCAAACGAACTCTATTTGGTCTAATGAAGAGATAGTTCAATTTGAAAGTAAATTAGAAGAGTTAAAAGGAAAGGTGTATTCTCAATTGACTCCATGGGATAGAGTTTCTATTGCTCGGCATCCTGAAAGGCCTAGGGCTTTAGATTATATTCGTCATATTTGTGAAGAGTTTACGGAAATTTATGGAGATCGCCTCTTTGCGGATGACAAGGCTGTTATTGCCGGATTTGCCAGAATAGACGGTGTTAAATTTATGGTTGTAGCGCAAGAAAAGGGTTTTGATACAGAAAGTAGGCTTCGTCGTAACTTTGGAATGCCTCACCCTGAGGGGTACCGTAAAGCTATGCGCTGCATGAGGCTTGCTGCCAAGTTTAACGTTCCTGTGCTTTCTATAGTAGATACCCCTGGTGCTTATCCAGGACTTGCAGCAGAAGAAAGAGGGCAAGCAGGTGCAATAGCCCAAAATCTCTTTGAAATGGCCAGACTTCCTGTCCCTGTAATTGTTTTACTAGTGGGAGAAGGGGGGTCCGGAGGCGCTATAGGAATGGGCGTTGGAGATTCTATAGGGATGCTTGAGCATTCTTATTATTCTGTAATCTCTCCTGAAGGATGCGCTTCCATCCTTTGGAAGGATACGAAGAAAAATCAACAGGCTGCTGCTTCTTTACAAATGCACGTAGAAAAACTTCTTGAGTTTAATATTGTAGATGCCATGATTGCAGAACCCTCAGGTGGTGCTCATTTGGATCCTTCTGTTGTTTATAAGGGAGTAAAAGACTTTATAAAAAAAGAGTGGACCCATCTAAAATCTATCCCGATAGATCGGCTACTAGAAGAGAGATACCAAAAGTTTAGAAAACTGGGTAAATTTCTTGAAGAAGGCTCTTTGGATTTGGAATAATTTAAACCTGGTTTTCTATGAGACTGCTTTTACAGGCTGCTTTGAGAGCAAAGCAGCATTTAATGCTTATTTTTATTACTTTTTTAACTCTTATTCTTTTGACTATTGCAAGTCAGATGGAGATGTTTTCTTTAGGTGTTTTAACAAGTAACGGGGCCGACTTTTTTTCTCTTTTCCCGTTGGATCATCAAGGAGAAGTTGAGGGAGTTTCTTTGTCTCAAGTGGAAAGAGTGTGGCCTCTTCTAGAAGAAAAAGATACAAATTTAGTTACAAGACAATCCGCTTCTTCTTTTATAGCTTCTCAGAAAATGGGAGGGTCTACGAATCCTCTTATTTGGGTTTTAGCTCAGTTAAAGGAAAAAGCCTGGTTTTCTAGCAATTTAGTTGCCATGGTTTCCGTTCTTCTTTTTGTTTCTATTTTTAAAGCTATATGGCTTTTTGCCAGCCGTTATAGCACGCAACTTTTAGCCATACGTGTCAGCCGCGATTTAAGGCTTCAGTATTTTGCGCATATCCAATCTCTTCCCATGAGCTTTTATCAGAAATACAATATAGGTAGTTTATCTGCAAGAGTAGTTGGCGACGCAAGCCAAATTGCTATTTCTATTAATGCGTGGCTTACTAACTATTTACAGACCCCCTTTACTGTTTTAACAAGCCTTTCCTTTTGTTTTTACATTTCCTGGCAGCTATCCCTAGTGATTTTTGTCGGCATTCCTCTTCTAGTTTTTCCTATTATGTTTTTAACTCGTAGGGTGAAGCGTGTTTCTCGACAGTTACAGTCTAACCAAGAAAAATTTGCTTCAGTCTTGCAGGATTTTTTAGCAGGAATCCAAACTGTCAAAATATTTTCAATGGAGTCATTTTCTTTTAAAAAATATAAAGAGCAAAACGATAGAATGGCTCATCTAGAAAGCAAAACGGCTAAATATGGTCTTTTAGCAAGACCTATTTTACATGCTGTAACAACTCTTTGCCTTGCTGTAATTGTTCTTTTTGGTCTTTATGTTTTACATATGAGCGTTGCTCAGCTTTTAGTGTTTTGTGGAATTTTACATTTGGTGTACGAGCCTGTAAAAAAGTTCGCCGATGAAAATAGCAATGTACAAAAAGGCGTTGTAGCCGCAGAGAGGATGTTTGAAGTTTTAGATTTAACGCCAGATATCAAAGACTCTAAGGAAGCTGTCTCTTTAGAGGAATTTACCGATTCTATTGAATTTGATAAGGTGTGGTTTCGTTATGAAGGAGAGTGGGTTTTAAAAGATGTGAGTTTTACTATAAAAAAAGGGGAGACAGTAGCTTTTGTTGGGCCAACAGGTTCTGGTAAATCAACGTTAGCGCAGCTTCTTCCAAGGCTCTATGAAGTGGAAAAAGGGGAGATCCGTATAGACGGCAGACCTATTTCACAGTATACACAAAAGTCTTTAAGAAAGCTTATTGCCTTTGTTTCGCAAAGGCCTTTCCTATTTTTAGATACGATATTAGAAAATATCACAGTTGGCAAAAGAGTTTCCAAAGAAGAGGTGGAGGCTGCTTGCCGAAAAGCTCATGCAGACGAGTTTATACTTAGACTCCCAAACCAGTATGAAACTCCTCTTATAGATGCAGGGCAAAATCTTTCAGGAGGTCAGCAGCAAAGGCTTGCTATCGCAAGAGCTCTTGTTTGTCAGGCCCCCATCCTTGTGATGGACGAGGCTACCTCGTCTTTAGATGCTTTAAGTGAAAATCACATTAAAAAGGCTATAGTTTCTTTGCAAGGAGAAGTAACGCAAGTCTTAATAGCGCACAGGCTTTCTACCATAGAGCATGCAGACAAGATTATCTATATCGAAAGGGGAGAGAAGATAGCTGAAGGTACTAAAGAAGAGCTTCTTATCACCTGTCCTTCTTTTAGAGCCATGTGGGAAATGCTCTATAACAGAGAAGCTTCTGAAGAGAAGATTTCTGTATAACTATACAAACAGTTTTGTTAGGATGTCGACTTGGTAAAAAAATAAGGAGAAAACACCTATGGATGTAAAAAACATACTTTTAGCTGCTTGCCTTTGCCTAAGCTCTATAAGCTTTGCAGATGAAGAAGCTTCATTAAAACCCAAAAAAGGAATCCCCATCAAGGAGCAAAATATGAGCAGTGACGTAGTAAAAACACCTTCAGGTCTAGCCTATTCGATTATAAAAGAAGCTCCAGAGGGAGCCGCTTCCCCTGCCAAAGGACAGCAAGTAGTTGTTCATTACTCTGGCTGGCTTGATAATGGTAAAGGAGAAATTAGTAAAAAATTTGATAGCAGCGTAGATCGCGGCTCTCCATTTAATTTTACTATAGGAGTTGGCCAAGTAATAAGCGGATGGGACTCTGGTGTTATGATGATGAAGGTAGGAGAAAAAAGACGTCTTTACATCCCTGCAAATCTTGGCTATGGGTCAAGGGGAGCGGGCGGAGTCATTCCGGCTAATGCAGCGCTTATTTTTGATGTAGAGCTTTTAGAGATTAAAAAGTAAGTTTTTATCTACACGCGAAAGGAAAGATCTTTGCTTTTGCGTGTTTATTTATTTCTTACCAGGGGCTCTTGTGAATCTCCTTCCACAAGGAAGAGAACGTTTCCTCGGTAAAAGAGCATTCTTTATAATCAGGGTACCATTCATTTTCCTCTTCCTTTTTTACAGATAATCGAACTATGATTTGCTTTGTTTCCGCATTATAGTCAATTTTACTAATACCACATTTAACTGTCCCTAATACGGGAATTTTAGTTTCAAAAGAAACGGTTTTAGAGGGATTATTAAAACTTAAAGAGGTGACTATTCCTTCTTGAGACTGAGACACGCTAACTTCCACTTTATCGGGAGAGACGCAGTGAGTTATTTTTCGAGCTGCAGAAAATAGTTGTTTATTAACCCAGTCAAGATTACCTTTAATTTTTATCGCATGTTTTTCAGGGAGTACTTGTGGCAGTATGGCATCAAACTGCTCCGGAACTTTGTTGTCATATTTAGGAAAGGGAATTTCTGCGTCAGTAGTCTTTTCTTCTAAATAGGGTTTTGTATTACTCATTGTTTGGAGTAAGCGAGAGGCTATTGCTGCTGGAGTCATTACTTTAGAGAAGCTAGGAATGATTCGGGTTTCTAAGGCTGCTGCTAAGACCTTAGCTCGATTGCTTCCATTTTCTTGACAGGCACTTTTAACTAACTTACATACCTCAATTCCTTCTTCTTGCAGTCTTTCTTTACAAACCCGTAATCCCTCAGGGCTTTCAGCTTGAATCATAGACAAGAATAAATCGATTTTGTGATTTCTATTAGGAATCTCTTTTATCATATCAAAGGCTTGTGTAAATTTTTCTTTTTCAATAAGCAGGTTTGTAGTTAAAATAGAAAGGGATTCTTCTAAAGGAGTAGATTGTAAAGCTATAAGCAACAACTCTCTATGTTTAGCCGGGTTGTCCTCAATTTGGCAATCACTAATGAGCTGATCTCTTAATTTACTGTCGTATTGCATTGCCTGGATACAAGTGCCTAACCCCTCTGCGCTGCTTTTGCAGAGCTCTAAAAATTGCTCTACTCGAACGCTGCAGTTGGGAGCCTCTTTTATCTCTTCTAACTCTTTTGTCAGGTATACGTTTGGGGTGAATTCCATCCAGTCGAAGGGCTCTTGTTTAGTCCCTTTTGTTTTTAGCTGGTTAGTTAGTTCAGTTTCTTTTAATTGTTCAGCCAATGCACATATTTTCTGGTATTTAGGGCTACAGTATCGATAGAATAATTCTAGAATAGGTCGATTTTTTTTGAAATTGTCTGTAAATGCGATAAGTTTATGTGATAAATCGCTTTTTATGGGCTCTTCAGGTCTTTGCAAAATATGAAGAGCAATTATATTAATTTCTTCCCATTCTTCATTGTGCTTTGCAAAAGATTCGATAGTTTCTGCTAACATCTTTCTAAGCGTAGAATAATCGTTAGGTAGTTGCATAATAGTGCCTTTTTTATTTGTTAACTTCACAGTAAATCTTTAAAAATAAATATGTCAAATCTTTTTTTTGTGAATAGTATAAGGTAATGAAAAGAAGGCTTGGCAAAGATCAAAAGATAGGATAAGCTGAAGAACATTATTAAGGGGGAATTATGGTAATCAGCTTTTTACTTTTTTTACTTATTGGAGTGATAATAGGGTGGGCTTTATCTAGCTGGTACTTTTCTAGGGTGATTTCAGAGGAAAAGAAAGTAATGGCAGCTTCTAGCGAAAAAGTCGAAAAGCTAGCTGAAGAAAGGTCTATTTTACAAACGTTACTTAATGTAGAAAAAGAAAAATCAGAAGCTCTTACCCTACTTCAAGAAAAAGAACTGACTAAGGTACAGGAGAGATTTACCGTAGAGTTTGAAAACTTGACTAATAAGATTTTTACGGAAAAATCTAGAGAGTTTGCCGATACCTCTAAAGGCAAAATAGAAGAGCTTCTTTCTCCTTTAAAGCAGAAGATGGATATTTTTCAGCTGGGTATGCAGGAAATGATTAAAACAGGAACTGCAGAAAGGCTTACTTTAAAAAATAAAATCGAAGGGATAGTAGACTCTAGTAAATCTTTAGCTATGGAAGCCAATCACCTAGCTAGAGCTTTAAAAGGTGATGTGAAAAAGCAGGGGACATGGGGGGAGCTTATCTTGCAAAAAGTGCTAGAAGCTTCAGGTTTAAGAGAAGATCAAGAGTATGTTTTGCAAGGAAGTGGCTTAGAACTTAGCACCTTAGAGGGCAGGCGTATGCAGCCTGATGTGATTATCAATCTTCCAGATACAAAAAAGGTAATCATAGACTCTAAGATGTCTTATACGCACTATGATGACTACTTCAACGCTACTTCTGTAGTAGCTAGAGAAGAAAGCTTGAAAAAACTTGTTCTGTCCCTTAAAGAGCACATCCGAGGTTTAAGCGAAAAAAAATACCAATTTTTAGAGAAATTAGAAAACCCTGATTTTGTTTTACTGTTTGTTCCTATCGAAGCCATTTTCTCCTTAGTTATAGAAGCGGAGCCTTCTCTTTTTGAAGAAGCCTGGAAAAAGTCCATAATTATTGTAAGTCCAGCTAACCTTTTAGCTGTTTTGCGGACAATAGAATCTATATGGAAGGTCGAGCGCCAAAATCGCAATACACAGAAAATAGCGGAAGAAGGCGCTGCTCTTTATGATAAGTTTGTTGATTTTTTAAAGGATTTAGAAGGTATTGGCAAATCCTTAAAGACGACAAGTGATCATTTTGATAAAGCAATGCAAAAGATTTCCTTAGGCAGAGGGAATTTGGTGAAAAAGACAGAAGATTTAAAACGTTTAGGTCTTAAAACTAAAAAACATATACCAGAGGAGTATTTAGAAGAGATTTTAGAGTTGCAAGATTAGTTTGGTGGTTTTTTCTTGGAAAGAAAATTTTTTTTTAGGCATGATAAGAAAGATTTACATGCAAAAAAAAGGAAGTTATGAAAAAAAATTTACTAATTATTGTTGCTTTACTTTGTGGAAATTTAACAGCGGCTGAAAGGTCAAACAGCGCTCCTGTTGTCGCTGCCTACTATGAGAATTGGTCCCAATATCGCCCCCCATCCGGAGGAAGAGCGGTGTTTTTCCCGAATTTGATTGACCCTACCATTTTAACTGATCTCTATTATGCTTTTGCTGTCTTTGGGTTTGTAACAGCATCCATCGATCCTCAAAATCCGCATTTAACAGGAACCTATGAGATAGAGCCTGTAGAGTGGAATGACCAAACTGTCCTTTACCCCCAGGTACAAGCTTTAAAAAAAATCAATCCTCAGCTAAGGACTTTACTATCTATAGGGGGATGGAGTTTTAATGACCCAAATGATCCTATGGGGAAATATACTTATAAGCTATTTAGTGAGATGGTCTCAAATGGAAGTAACAGGACGCAATTTATTAATTCGGCTATTTCCTATGCTCATACATATGGATTTGACGGTATCGATATTGATTGGGAATATCCAGGAGATTCTACAAGAGGTGGCTCTCCTGAAGACTTTTCCAATTTCGTTGAGTTTTTAAAGGAGGCGTATGCTGCCTGTCAAAGTGCTAGCCCTTCTTTGCTTTTAACGTATGCCTCTGCAGCTATTGTGCCTTCGGGCGTTCCTGATAGTTATAAAAACAATCCCGATTCTTATTTTAGCTGGCTTGCTGAATGCTCTGCGTATTTAGACAGACTTAATGTCATGGCCTATGACTACCATGGGGCTTTTGATAGTCCTAAACTTACAGGAGTCAATGCCCCTTTGGATCAAGACACCGATCCAAATAGCTCTCTATTTATTGCGGCTACCCTTGCAAACTATCTAAGAAATGGAGTTCCTTCTTATAAAATTGTCTTAGGAATGCCTACTTATGGACATTCTTATGGAGGAGTTTCTACTTTAACAGACGCAGATAATGGACCTGGAAAGCCTTTTACTGCTCCCGGAGCTGCTGGGCCTTCAACGGGAGCTCCTGGAACCCTGGCTTACTTTGAAATTGCTGATATGATTGCTCTTAATCAACTTGTATTTGCTTCAGATGTCAATACAAAAACAGCTTATGGATACAACACGTCTACTCAAGAGTGGGTCAGTTTTGACACGCCCGATACAATCACCTTGAAAGTAAATCTAGCAAAGCAAAATGCTCTTTTAGGGGGGATGTTCTGGGCTGTGGATGATGATGAATATCAGTGGGGAAATAAATATCCTAATATTAGACAAGGTTACAATCTTTTTTTTCCAACTATAGCAGAAAAAAGTTATGAGCCTTAGAATTTGTTTTTTTTACTAGTTTAGAAAGCTCCTTTCGTATGAAGGGAGCTTTTTAGCCTTTAAATACGCAGTTTCGCCTTTTAATTAATCGAGAGTTTTTGTGTGTTTTTGTTTTCAAGTTTTTTATTGATCCTAAATGGCCTTACTTGTTAGGAGTGATTATGTAAGTATTATTTATAGGGAAAGGGGATTTTTATGAAGAAGAAAATGATGGGATTGTTCATTTGGTTTATCGTAACCTTGTTTGTTGTGTATGCTTTTTTTCTAAATACGGCTGGTGCTGTTTTTTCCGATGCAATAAAAGCTTCTATGCAGCTGTCTAATGTAGGGGCCGCTTTTGCGGTTGGTTCTTTTATTCTAGGTTTTGCCTGCATGCAGATTCCTGCTGGATATTTACTCGATCGTTTCCCTATTCGGATTGTAGCAAGTAGCGGTATCTTTTTTCTTGCTTTAGGAAATTTCACTCTTTCCTTTGCTTCTAATTTACCCTTGTTTGCTCTTTCTAATTTTGTTCAGGGGCTAGGGGCTTCTTTTGCTTTTATTTCCGTTGGTAAACTAATTGGTCAATGGTTTGCTCCCAAAATGTTTCCCGTATTATTTGGCTTAACTCAAACTATTTCTTGTGTGCTTACTGCTTTTATTCACTATTATTTAGTTCAGGCACTAGAAATAGTTACTTGGCAAATAATTTATCGAGAGCTGGCTATATTTGGGTTTATATTATTTGCTATTATGAGTATTTTTGTGAGAAGTCCTGCGGGCCTAAAAGTAGAAAAGAGCCTTTCTTTTGGCAAAAGCATGTCTACGGTGCTTAAAAATAAACAGATTTGGCTTTGTTCTATTGCGGGAGCAACCTCTTTTGGAGTTCTTGCTGCTTATGCTAGCTTTTGGTATATGCCGGTCCAGAAATATTTTGTGGTTGACTTGTCACAATCCCTTATTGTTAGCGGCATGATTTTTGCTGGCATCGGTGTGGGGACACCCTTTTTAGGATGGCTTTCAAATAAAGTGCGTTCTAGAAAATTAGTTATCCACGCTTCGGTAGTATTCGGAGCAATCTTTTTACTTATGTGTATTTATCTACCTCATTTTGATGTAAATACTTATGTGCCGATTGAATTCATTTCATTTTGCACTGGATTTTTCTTATCAGGATCTATGTTATATTACACGGTTATTAGCGAACTTTCATCCAGTAATACTAAAGCAGTTGCCCTGGGATTAATTAACACATCTGTATTTGTTTTTAATACCCTTTTACTCTTTATTCCTCAATTTTTTATCACAAAAGATTCAACGAGTTATTTTACTTATTTATGGATTTTACCTGCTAGTGTTTTGCTTTCTATATTTTTTGGATATTTCGTGAGGGAAAGCTTTCAAAAATCAGGAAAGGACTAATGGGTAAAAAATTTATTAAGAGAAAAAAATTCCGTCTATTCTTTAAGTATGATATGGTTTTTAAAGATAATAGAGGAATAACTCAAAAGGAGTCTTTGTGAGGAAAATTCATTTAGTTCCTAACGGGATCACAGCATTTGCCCTTTGCTGTGGTCTATTTGTAATTTTTAAAGCAAATATGCTCGATCCTACGGCGGGAGCTTACCAGTTTATGCATGCTTCTGCTATGCTTTTATTGCTTGCTGCTTTTGCTGACTTGTTAGATGGCGCTGTTGCTCGAGTTATGCACGCAGAAAGTGAATTTGGTGTTATGTTTGATTCCCTTGCTGATGCCGTGTCTTTTGGAGTCGCCCCCTCAGTTTTAATGCTTAAAAGTCTTTCTTTAGAGCAGGGAACAGGGCTTTCTTTTTTTGCAGTAATAGGAGCTATGCTCTTTTCTCTTTGTGGGATTTTACGGCTCGTGCGCTATAATGTAAAAGCCGCAGAAGCAAAAGGGGATGTTGTGCTTATGGCTGCGCAAAAGAAACATTTTACAGGCTTGCCTATTCCTGCGGGAGCCCTTGCAGCTGTATCGTTGAATCTTTTATTAACAGAGCCTCTTCTAGATAAATGGCTTCCTTTAACAGAGACAAGTAAGGTTGTGATTTTAAGCTGCGCTATGATTGTCTTAGGTTTTTTCATGGTTAGCCACTGGAAATTTCCAAGTCTTAAAGTATTACACTTTAGAGTGCCTTCTTTTTATCTTGTTTTTTCTACTGTGTTGCTGGCTTTATTCATCTTATATGGAATTTTTTATTTCTTCTCTCTGATTTTAGCTGTGGTTTGTTGGGGTTATGTAGGACTTGGGTGGGTCCTTTCGATTATTCGTCTTATTGCCGGTTCCAAGTCAAAAACTTTAGAAGACTTTGAACCGGAAGAAGAAGAGTGATTTTCTACTTGTGTAACCTAGCTTTAAGCAGGGTAACAGCATTTTGTGCATCGATATAAAGAGGGTCTTGGCCCTCTTTATGAAGGATTTTTAGAGTGTTTAAATGAGCCACTGCTTCTTGTAGGTCATCTATTTTACAGGCGTATTGCACCTTGGCGTGAGTAAAAAGAGACACTTCACTTACGTGGAAGGTAGTTCTATAGGGATAAAGTTCTTTAATTTGACTATAAGAGCCAAGTATAGAGTGCGCTCTTTCTATATCGTTTTTATTTAAACAAGCAAGAAACTCTGCTGTCATTGCAGGTAGGTAAAGCGGGAATTTTTCATAGTTTTTTCTAATTATTTCATACATTTTATCTTCCAGGTTTAGCTTTGCATAAGCATCGACAAGGTAAGTCGCTATTGTGGGATTTTGAGGGTTTTTATCCTGCAGTGCGTAAATTTGTTTTATGTAGTTGCACTCTAAAGACGAAAGCTCCTCGGGATGACTCTCTATGTGGGCATGGAGGTTTGTTAACATAGTAAAATCTTCATTAGAAAGATCCGGGTATGTTTCTTTGGTTTCTGTTTTTGTTAGGGGGCTGTAGCTGACAATAAAAGAGTTAGCGCAACATTTCTTGTATTTTTTATTGCTTCCGCAGTGACAAGGATCGTTGCGTTCAAGTGTAGGTATAGATGACATTAAAAAATTCCTTTGTCTATTTTTGGTGAAGGATAAATAGTTGTGTAAAGTTTTCTTGTGTTTTCATAACGCATTATGGCATAATTCTCTCTTTTATTTGGAAGGAATTTTGTGTCTTTGAAAAAATTTAAAGTGGTTACTTTAGGCTGCCGTACTAATCAATATGAATCACAAGCTTATGCTGATCAGCTTAAGGCTCAAGGTT
Source organism: uncultured bacterium (assembly GCA_964439595.1). GTDB lineage: Bacteria > Chlamydiota > Chlamydiia > Chlamydiales > Rhabdochlamydiaceae > CAIJXB01. The sequence continues at coordinate 31,143 of CAYTOK010000018.1, forward strand.
ACATCAAAGCAGATGGCTCTGAAGAAGTAGATCTTTGCATTGTGAATACCTGTACTGTAACCGATGCTGCAGATAGTTCTAGCCGTCAAACTATTAGACAGCTTGTTCGTCAAAATCCGAAAGCTCGGATAGTAGTGACCGGTTGCGCTGCTGAGAAAAATGCAAAAAGTTTTGAAGAGATGCCCGGTGTATTAAAAGTGGTTTCTAACAAAGATAAAGAAAATCTTCTTCCTCTAGTTTTTCCTGAAGAATCTTGGCCTGAATTTGCTATTACCCATTTTGAAGCTCATACAAGAGCTTTTGTAAAAGTTCAAGATGGCTGCAACTCTTTTTGCACGTATTGTATCATCCCTTATGTAAGAGGTCGTTCTAGATCTAGAAGAGTTTCAGATATCATAAAAGAAGTGGAAGGTCTGGTGCAAACAGGATTTAAGGAGATTGTTTTAACGGGAATTAATATAGGGGATTTTGATGGAGCTCCTATTGAAGGCGAAGCGCCGGTGCGCCTTGCGGATTTAGTAAGAGCCGTTGATAAGATAGAAGGTGTAAAACGACTTAGAATTTCTTCTATAGATCCCGATGAAGTTGACGACGATCTTATGGATGCTGTTTTATCTGGAAAAGCAACATGTCCTTCTTTTCATATAGTACTTCAATCCGGTTCTAACGTTATCTTAAAAAGAATGAATCGTAAATACACCTCGCAAATGTTTTTAGAAGCTATTTCTAAAATGAAAAAAGCCTGTCCCCATTTTACCTTTACAACGGATGTTATCGTAGGGTTTCCCGGAGAGTCTGATGCGGATTTTGAAGATACAATTGCTATTATCCAAAAGGTAGGCTTTGCTAAGGTGCACATGTTTCCTTATAGTAAAAGAGAAAAAACAAGAGCAGCTCTTTATCCCAATCAAGTTCTTCCAGCTACTTTACAGATAAGAAAAAGAAAAGTCCTTGAAGTGGCAGAAGAGGTCTCTTTTTCTTTGCGAGAAGAATATGTAGGAAGGCAAATGCAGGTTCTTTTAGAAAGCGAAGACAAAGAGAGTGGTCTTTTTTTTGGGCATACGGAAAACTTTTTACCCGTATTTGTCCCTTCAAAGGGGCTTAGGTCCAATGAAATAGTGTCTGTAAAATTACTTGAAAATAGTCCCCAAGGTCTTATAGGAGTTCTTTCTTGAAAATAGCTAAACCATTTAGGGCCTTTTCCTGTGTGCCAGGATGTAAGGTGTTGCTTCCCTCTACCATGTGGTCTATTACGGCCTATCCGACAGGGTTTGATTGTATTTCCTTAGAAACAGGAGAAAGAAAAACCTTTTTTTGGGATATTACCGGACCGGTGTTCCCATTTACTGTTGAGCAAGACTTTCTTAAACGACAAGTCTTTATTTATGGAGAGGCAACTCAGGGATATTTTCGATTTACCTTTTTAAGGGAAGATAAGAGGATAGTTCTTCTCATAGAAAAAACTCCGGAGGAAGGCTTATCCCTTTTAGACGAAAAAGGTTATTTACAGAAGACCTTATTTAAAGGAGATCAAGTAGAGCTATTTTCAGATTTATCTACCTCTCCATTAGAAAGTAAAGAGCAACTTTTTTTAGGTAACAATAAAAAAAGAGACTGGGAGCAAATACGAAAAAGAAGGGATCCTACAGAATTTCTTCCCCTATGGCATTTTGTAGGGCAAGACTACTCTTCTTCTTTAGAAGGGGAAACTGGTGTTTTTGTAGATCTATTGCTTGCCTTAGAAAAAAAAATAGAGGCTCAAGATAAAAATGTTTTAGATCTTTTGTCTAACTTATATTTTGCAGGCTTTTCCGGAGGGCTTGTGCCAAGAGCAAATGATGAGGAAAGGCAGGGCTTAGTTCCTTTCACTCCTTTCATAAAAGGGCAGAAGGTACCCCCTCTTTTAGGGAAGGGCGCACATCTTATACGCTCTTTATTTTTTGCAGAAAAAGAAGGTGTATTATCTATTTTACCCTATCTTCCTTCTTCTTTTGTTTTTGGTAAGTTGCTTAATATAAAAACAACGGATGGCTGCAAGATTGACCTTGAGTGGAGTAAGCGGCAGATTCGGACTATGTATATTTTTTCTGAAAATAAGAAGACTATTCATCTAAGGCTTCCTTCGGATATAAAAAGATATCGCCTAAGAAGTGTTATGAAAGATAAGGGGCGCATGATAGAAAAAGGGGAGTCTTTTGTGATGGAACCAGGACAGACGCTTCTATTAGATCGCTTTCAAAAGTAAGATTTTTATAGGCCCCAAACGGTGATAGTTTTCTCTTTGTCTAGCTTCTTTTTTACGCTTTTAAGTAAATATTATATCTATACTAATGTCTATAAATTGAAAGCGAGGGCCATATCAATGTGTGAAATTACAGAAAGGATATAAGAATTTCTCTGAATTTTTTTTAAGTTCTCTTGGAAATTGGTTTTGTAAAAAGCGACTAAAAGTATAGCTTAAGTCGCTTTGGAGTTTTGACTAGAAGAAAAAGGTTAGTTTTCTGGCCACTAAATTGTTATTCCGTGTTCAGTAGGCATTCCTTTTAGGCTCTTTTGTAATGTCTCACCTACTAAAGTTGCTGCAAACTCAGGGTCCGCTAGCACATCTTCTACCCACTCTTTCCGTATTGAGTGAAGTGAATTAAAGTCTTTAAAGACTTGCAAGAACTCTTCGTTAGGAAAACCTTTGAAGTCTACTTTTTCATTCGTGCTAAATTGGTAAAAACTATCGCTAGTTAGAAAAATGGAAAGAGTAGGAAGAGGTTGTCCTTCTTGATAATTTATAGCGCGCAGAAGAATTTCCTTTTTTAGCTCGAGCTGCTCTTCCTTGGTAAAGCAGTGGATTAAGACGGGTTCTGGATGCTGACGGGCTTCTTTGGTTATTTCATAAATAATAAGGGCTTTTCCGTTTTCCGTTTTTAGTAGTTCGCTGCCATATTTTTGCAAAATGTCCTTTCCCCACTCGATAGGAACTTCAGAGGCTTTTCCTTCTATAATTTTATCTTTATAGTCGCTAAGCCACTTATTATAAAGTTGTTTAGCTCCCGGAATTATGAAAAAAAGGCATTTGAGCATGCTTTTATCTTCTTTTAGGTAGTATTCATAGGTATTTGGTTTGGGCTCAGGTCTAACCCATAAACTGGCTTTTATCAGCAAATTCACTGTATTATTTAATACGCCTAGGCCACAGTTATCTAAAGATTCATCTACATGTGCCCAGTAGTTTAGCTTTGTTTGGTCTATTGGTTTTGTTGGATTCATAATGTCTCTGCAATGAATAATTGTTATTTATAATATTAAAATAGCATTTGTTATAATAATAGGTATAGTAAAATGTGAATTGTATTTATATATTGTTTATTGTGAATGTTTTATTTAGCGCTATTTTTTTGAAAGGAGTGTGCGTTTTAGGTGAATACGGCAACTCCACGATTTCTTAAATCAGAAATTCTTGAGTCATTGGGTAGTAGTTGATTTCCTTGGATATAAAGCTTTTTAATTGCTAAAGGGCGTGAGTAAAACATAGGAAGCTCATAAGTTATATGACAATCTTGAAGGTGAAGCTCTTCGAGTTTTTCCATACGCCAAGAGATCTCTGTAAGGGCATCTTTAGGTACGGTGTTTTTACTGAGATTTAAGTAGGTGATTTTTATCAACCTAGAGTCATCATCAGCTAGCTTAGCGATGCTTCCCATGTAAAGGCTACAAGATCGCATATTTAGGTGCTGCAAATTAGGTAGTCTAGCGATAGCTTTTGTATCGCCTTCTCCTAGGGGATTATGACTAACATCGAGATGCTCGAGTTTGGTTAAGTGTGAAATCCAAAGTAAACGACTTTGTATGGTGCCGGTATTACTAAGATTTAAATGCTTTAAGTTGCCCAACCCAGATAGATTGCTACTAGAAGGGGAGGAACCCAGTTGTATATTGGCATTTTCACTGATATCTAAAAATTCAAGCTGAGAGCACCGGTTAATTGTTGCTATATCGGAGGGTTTAAGTTCACATTTTTTTGCTGATAACTTTTGCATATTGGGACAAAGAGCAAGAATTTGGGCAAGGTTTTTAACGGGTAAGGTGGAAATATGCAAATAGGTAACTGCTGTTCCATGGTCTTTTAGTAGGTTAATTAAAGAGTCTTCATCTAGCCCAAGAAGTTTGACAGAGAGTCCTTGGTTTATAAGCGTAATTTTTTCTTCATTAGATAACGGAGTTATTGCTTGAATGCTTAGCTGCGTAATTTGTGAGGAAAGGTCGCTATCTTCTAGAACATGGCATACTTCTTTTAAATCTCCCAAGGCTTGCTGTACTAGCTCTGCATCGGAAGGGGAATGTATAAAAAGGATGATTTTCCCGATTACCGCATTGATTTTAGCGATAGAAAGATCCTTTTCTTCTATTTTGCTTGAATCAAGAAGGGTTTGTGCTTCGCTGCAAGTGGCCCTTATATCCATGATCGGACTCTTTGTGGAGTGTTGTTAATTTTTAATTTACAGTTTTGTTGTTTTTATGACAAGTAAATACTTTAAATTAAGTAAGCAAGGAGAGTTTTGGATCAGACTGCATACAGGTAATGAGGGGATCATTGCCTGGCAATCCATTATGACGGATGTCTAAAGTTTTAAGAGTATTGGGCAGAGGAGGGAGGATATAGGTGATAGAGGAGCTTCTAAGAATTAAGTGCTCAAGTGTTGGCATTTGTTCTTTTATTTTTCCTAAATCTTCTTTTCCTACGATGTTTTTGCTAAGATCTAGGTATTTTAGTTTTTTTAACTTAGAATGCTCTGTAAGTAGCATGGGTATGCTTTGCATGTATAGGTCACAATTTTGCATGTCTAGGTAAAGTAGGCTGCGTAGTGTAGCAATGGATTCGGTATCACCTTCTTGTAGAAAATTATAGCTAACATCTAGGTGCTCAAGTTTTTTTAAAAAACGAATCCAGTAGAGTTGCCCTGATCCACTATTAGTAGAGCGAATATTTAAATAAGTTAGATTTGTTAAATTGGATAGGTTTCTTTCTAGATTCAGAAAGGATATTCTAGAATTACAGCTTATGTCTAGGTACGTTAACCTGTAGCAGATTTTGAGAGCGTCAATATCAGAAGCTTTAAGCGCGCAGTCTTTTGCTGATAACCTCTGGATGTTAGGACAAAGAGTAAGAATAGAGGAAAGGTTTGTAATCGGTAAATCTGAAATATCTAGGGAAGTAATTTTTGAGCCATATTCTTCTAGCAATCTGAGTAAAGAGCTCTCTTCAAGCCCGAGAGTTTTAGCAAGAATGTATTCATTAAGTAAGTCTATTTTCTCTAAGAGTGATTCTTCTATGGATTTTAGGGCTAAAAGAGTGACTTTTGCAGTCAAGGCAGTTTCTTTGGGAGCAGGCTCTTGCTCAAGGGTAGGGATGTTTTTTACAGGATCGCATTGATAAGGAGATGGACAACTACCTGCTGCTTTTACATTCATAAATCGCCTTTTTTAGGATTAGGAGCTATTCAATAAAAAACAGCTCTGATACGATCCAAATTAGTTAATTTTTTTTGTGTTGTGGCTTTCTAATGGATCTTCAGGATATTCTATGCAGAATTTTTTTCCTTTTCAAATGATTTTTTCTAATCCTCATAGCTTTTTAGGTTTGCATGATTTAGATGAAAAATCAAGGGTTATTAGACTTTGGCGTCCCGGCGCCTTGGATGTCTATGTAGAAGTGGATCGGGAAATAATTTTAGCAACTCCTACGGAGTGTCAAGGTGTTTTTGAAGTGATAGTTCCTTCTTTTATTACATCGAGAGATTATAGGGTTTATCATAAAGGTGACGTTCTTAAACCGGATCCGTATTCATTTCTTCCGACTTTGGGGGATCTTGATGCGTATTTTTTTTCTAAAGGTGTTCATTATAAGCTCTATGAAGTGCTTGGAGCTAGAGTGCATGAGTCAGAAGGGTGCTATGGAGTAAGGTTTGCTCTTTGGGCTCCTTCAGCGGCTTATGTTTTTTTAGTAGCTGATTTTAATGGGTGGGATGATCTTATGACCCCCATGCGAAGCCTAGGTAGTAGTGGCATTTGGGAGATTTTTATTCCGGGTATTGGACCTGGTGAAAAATATAAGTTCCTTGTAGAAACAAAAGAAGGGTACCGCAGTCTTAAAATTGATCCTATGGCTTACAGCAGCGAGCTGAGGCCCTCTAATGCTTCTATTGTATTTGATGTGAATGCGCACTCTTGGCAAGACAAAAGTTGGATGGAGGGCAGAAAGCATCAGAGTTTAGATCGTCCTATTAACATATATGAAGTACATTTGGGTTCTTGGAAACGCTCTAATGGTTTTTTAAATTATCGCGAGTTAGCAAATCAACTTGCTATATATGTCAAAGAGATGGGCTTTACCCACATAGAACTTCTTCCAATTGCAGAGCATCCCTTAGATGAATCTTGGGGATACCAGGTATCAGGCTTTTATGCCGTTACAAGTAGATATGGAACTCCAGCAGATTTTCAGTATTTTGTAGACCATATGCATCAAAATGGTATCGGGGTTATTTTAGATTGGGTGGCTGCTCATTTTCCTCAGGATGATTTTTCTTTAGTTAAATTTGATGGTACATGTCTTTATGAGCATGAAGATGATAGAAGAGGGTATCACCCTCATTGGAATACCTGCATTTTTAATTACGGCCGTTTTGAAGTGTCGAATTTCCTTATTGCTAATGCCCTTTTTTGGCTTGATGTAATGCATATTGATGGACTGCGTGCTGATGCCGTTGCCTCCATGCTTTACCTTGATTATGGCAGGAAGGAAGGGAATTGGCTTGCTAATATCTATGGGGGTAATCAGAACTTAGAGGCCATAGAATTTTTAAAGCATCTAAATGCCGTAGTCCACGAAAAGTTTCCGGATATACTTATGATGGCTGAAGAATCTAGTTCTTTTATTGGAGTCACACATCCGCTTAGTCAAGGGGGGCTCGGATTCGATCTTAAGTGGAACATGGGTTGGATGAATGACACTTTAAAATATTTTAAGATTGATCCTTTCTTTAGAAGTTATGATCAGAAGACTTTAACTTTTGGGATACACTATATTTATTCTGAAAAGTTTATGTCAGTATTTTCCCATGATGAGGTAGTACATGGAAAAGCAGGCCTGCTTTCTAAGATGCCAGGAGATATTTGGCAGAAGTTTGCCAACTTGCGCCTTCTTTATAGTTATATGATTTGTTATGTAGGAAAGAAGCTTATTTTTATGGGGGGCGAAATTGGGCAGTGGAAAGAGTGGGATTGTAAAGGGGGGATAGAATGGGAGCTTCTTGCTTACCCGTTACATTCAGGACTCCAAAAATGTGTGAAAGATCTTAATCATTTTTATGTAAGTCGTCCTGCGTTTTGGCGAGATGATTTTAGCTATGAAGGGTTTGAATGGGTCGATTTCTCGGATGAGAGAAATAGTGTTATTAGCTACTTAAGGAAGACAAGGGGAGAAATCTTTCTTTGCGTTCATAATTTTACTCCGACCTATTTTGCAAGATATCATATTCCTTTAAAAGGTTTTACAGAAGTTAAAGAGGTGTTTTCTTCTGACAGAGAAGAGTATGGGGGTTCTGGTAAAGTTAATCATGAAGTCTCTATAGAAGATGGCGCTATAATACAGTTAGCGCCGCTTGCTACTATGATTTTTAGTGTAAAAAGTAGTGTGCAATAATTTAATACGTGCAAGGCTCTAAGTCTAAATGAGCAAGATGCTCATCAGGAATAAGTTCCAGCAGTCTTGCTTTTTTTAACTTTTCCAAAGAACCTTGTACTTGAGAAAAGGAAAGATAAGCAAAACGTTCTCTATTCATCCTCTTGACAGCGCGGAAACCTTGCCCTTCAGGGCATGGAGGAAGCGCTGCTTCTTTTTTCTTGTGATAAATTCTTTTGTTAACGCATGCTAAACTCTTCTTTTGAGGGGTGATCCTAATGCAGAGAACAATTGCTTTAAAAATAAAAGCTTCGGATTTTGCAAAAGCTGCTTTAGAGAAGTTGACAGAGGCCTATACTAAAGCTTGTAATGAAATTTCCTTATCCGCTTATGAACATCTTTGCTGGAACAGGGTCGCTCTGCATAATAAAGTCTACTCCCATACAAGAGAAAATTCTTCTTTAGGCTCTCAAATGGTTTGCAACGCCATTTTTTCTGTGTGCAAGGCTTACAAAGCAAAGAAAGCTACGAAGAAACCCATAGATAAACCATTGCAGTTTCGAAAAAATGGAAGTGTCCATTTTGATAAAAGAACATATACGATGA
>CAYTOK010000019.1:0-32177 GCA_964439595.1 uncultured bacterium
AGCGCTTCCTCCATGCCCTGAAGGGCAAGGTTTCCGCGCTGTCAAGAGGATGAATTTTTTTGTGAAAGTTAGAATTGCCTCTTTGTTTGCAATACTAAATAAGGAAAAGCGAGAGGCTCTTTCTTTTACTAACTCTGCTGCGTTTTGTTGTATTTGTTTTAGTGGATTATCATTTGGTGTGTGAGATCCCTCTTTTGAGCTGAAGATGGCAAGTGCTTATACAAAAGAGTCAGTTTTAAGAAGGGTATTGAATTGTAATTTGTAGGTTTCGCTTTCTTTCATAAAATCTTCTGGGTCTATGCCCTCGTGCACGCGATTGTCTGGGAACATCCTTTCACTATAAGAATTTAGCTTTTTTAGGATCCCTAAAACGTCGATTTTCTCAAGGAGTCCTTTGAATTTCCTTCCTAGGACACAACAATCTTCAAGAAGCCCACTTCCAACCCACTGAATATTTTTTACAGCTTGTCCTAGATTTGGTATGTTCATGCATTTCCTATTTAATATAAGTAAATTTCTTTTTTAAAACCTTATTATATCATATTGATTATTTTAAAAAACATGAATTATATTTCGCTTGTTTAATTAACCGTTTACTTGTGAGTTATTTAAAATTATACTTTGCAAGCTGGGTTTGATTGGTTCTCCAGGTGAGAATACTGTTTTTTTTGTTTTGTAAGCGGGTTGAAAATTAAATTATAATGATTTTGTGAGGTTTTTTATTTTCAATTGTTTTGAAAAACAATTTTTGCTACACTTACGTGAAATTTAAAAGAGAGTGATCTATGAAAAAACGTTTTCTCATTTTAAGCACAGGGTTTGCCTTATTTTCTATGTTTTTTGGTTCTGGTAATTTAGTTTTTCCTTTGCTTGTAGGACAGCAAAGTGGGGGACACTTTTTACTTGCTGCTTTAGGAATTGTATTAACTGGCGTTTTAGTGCCTTTTTTAGGTTCTTTAGGAATTATGCTTTATGAAGGAGATAGAAAGAAGTTCTTTTCTTCTTTAGGGGGTATGGGGACTTTTGTTTTTTCTTTAATTGCTTTATCTTTAATGGGTCCTTTTGGAGTTATGCCCCGCTGTCTTACCGTTGCTCACGGCGCTATTCAGATGTTGCTACCTTCAGCTTCTTTAACTGTGACTAGCTTTGTTTTTTGTGCATTTATTTATTTGATGATAGTGAATAAAAATAGAGTGATTCCACTTCTTGGAACGATTTTAACGCCTCTTCTATTAGCTTCAATCGCAGCTATTGCTTTCTTTTCCTTAAAAGATGCTGCCACGCTCCCCTTGCTAAAAGAGACCCATGCGGTAGTTGTATCCAGTGGCTGGTCTGCTTTTAAAAATGGATTTATTCAAGGGTATCAAACATTAGATCTTTTAGCGGCTTTCTTTTTTTCAGCTTTTATCATAGATCATTTGCGCTCAGTAAAAAATCAGGAAGCCTCAGGGAAGAAGGTTTTTTTGCGTTCAGCTCTTCTTGGCGGTGGGATTTTATCCACTGTTTACCTTGTTTTAGTTATGTTAGGAAGCATTTATGCTCCGACTCTTCAAGGTGTTTTGCCGCAGCAAATGCTTGGGGCTATAGCTATGCAAGCTCTAGGTTCTTTTGGGGCACCTGCTTTATGCCTGCTTGTTGTTTTAGCCTGTTTTACAACAGCCATAGTTCTTGTCTCTTTATTTGCTGATTTTTTAAAGAAAGAGATTTTTAAAGCAAAGGTAGGTGATAGGGTTTCTATTCTTATTACCTTATGTATTGGATTTTTAGTGTCTATACTGGGCTTTAGCGGCATAGCAAGAATTCTAGGTCCTATTGTTGAAGTGATCTACCCGGCGCTTATTGTCATGACTGTAGTAAATATCGGCCATAAGTTTTGGGGGCTTAAAAATTCTCACTGGCCTATTACATTTACTCTTGCTGCGAAAATTGGGCTCCTTCGCTTTATTTAAAAACGATTTCCCTTGTTTTTCAGGGAGCTTTTGTTAGATAATGTGCCTCTAGATTCTTAAACTAGTGTCGGCATTTACTTTATAATAGGAAAGATGTGATGGAGAAAAAAAAGGTTATTTTAACAGGAGATAGACCTACAGGTTCACTCCATCTAGGACATTATGTTGGCTCTTTAAAAAACCGAGTAGAGCTTCAGGAGAGCTATCTTCAATTTGTTATGATTGCTGATGCCCAGGCTCTTACAGATAATGCTGATAACCCTATGAAAGTAAGAGAAAATGTGCTAGAAGTAGCTTTAGATTATTTAGCAGTGGGTATTTGTCCTACAAAATCAACGCTATTTATACAGTCAATGGTCCCTCAGCTTCCCGAAATAACGCTATACTTTTTAAATCTTGTAACGTGGAACCGCCTTAAGCATAACCCTACAGTAAAACAAGAAATTAAACAAAAAGGGTTTGAAGAAAGTGTTCCTGCCGGATTTATGGTTTATCCTATAAGTCAAGCAGCAGATATTACTGCTTTTAAAGCGGAGATTGTCCCCGTGGGTGAAGATCAGCTTCCTATGATTGAGCAGACTAATGAGGTAGTACGCCATTTTAATAGAATATATAAGAGCCAGGTTTTAGTAGAAGCAAAAGCTCTTATTCCTACAATCGGAAGGCTTCCCGGGACAGACGGACAAGCTAAGATGGGCAAGTCTCTTGGTAACTGCATTTATTTAAAGGATTCTTCTGCTGAGATTGCTCGGAAAGTAAAGGGGATGTACACAGATCCAACGCATCTTCGAGTAGAGGATCCAGGCGTAGTGGAAGGTAATCCTGTATTTACATATCTAGATGCATTTGATCCTGAAAAAGAGGCTTTAGAGGAGTTAAAGGCTCATTATAGAAGAGGCGGCCTTGGTGACTCTGTCTTGAAAAAAAGATTAAACGAAGTTTTGCAAGCCTTTTTAGAGCCTATTAGAGTACGACGAGAGGCGTTTGCTAAAGATCCTAAAGAAGTGATGGACATTCTTCTTAGAGGATCTTTGACTGCTAGTCAAACGGCCGCAGAGACGTTAAAACAAATGAAAAAAGCCATGTGTTTGGATTATTTTTCTTAAGTTATATTTTCTTTAAAAAACAGGTTTTTAGAACCAAAGTGCTTTTTCCTTCTCGGCACTCCACTTCTTCTGGGTCATCCGTAAGGCGAATATTTTTAAAGATCTTTCCTCTTTTTAGAGTCAGTGAAGATCCTTTTACCTTTAAGTCTTTAATGACGTGTACGGAATCTCCCTCAACAAGAATATTTCCATTACTATCTTTTACATCCATGATTGTCCTTTTGTGACGCTTGTTGCCTGCCATCATACTCTTTCTTCTTAATTTGCGCTATAGAGTTTTTTGTTTTTTTTGCCGTGAATTAACTTTATTTTTATTATCAATGTTTACTTATTTAATTTATTTGTGTATTTGTTGGTTTAATTGGCTTCATTTAATTATTTTTGGTTTTATATGATAGGAAAAGTGGGTTCTGGTGATGGTTTTATTTCTAACGGAAATGGATCAGAGCCTCGATATATTCAAATTAAAATTGGCGAGAAAGGGTGGCAAACATTAAGCACTACTACGAAACCAGAAGAAGCAGCCAGTATTGAAAAAATTAAGGCCTTTATGAATGCATATGGGATGAGAGACCCTATTGATTCAAAGATGCTAACGATATTAAGGACTATGGAAGCAGAGCCAAGGATTGTCGCTTCTTTAAATAGTCAGGAGATAAAGAGCCCTCGTATTCTTAAAATCATAACTGTTTTTAATACAGTTATTAAGTTTTTGATGAGAGGGATATCGGAGGGGGAAATTTTAGAGATCCAAGAGAAAGCATTTGATCAACAGTTTAAAACAGGCTTTAAAGAGTACAATAGATTAGAAGCGGAATTTTCAAGAGCAGTCGAAAATATTGCTTTACCCGGAATTTTTACAAAAACAAAAGCCAGGTTTAGTCAATCTGCTGCTCAAAATTTAGAAGAGACGCAACGGGAAATACATAAAGCTCTTAATTTAGTAACCCCTAAAAAAAGTGATTCTTCTGAAGTAAGGGTAGCTAAGATTCATTTGGAGCATACACATAAAGATACTATTGAAAAGATAAGGAAACACTTTAAGCCTTCAGTCGGATTCCATAAGGAATCTGAAGTAAGGGAAGCAAGTGGTGAATCTAGAATAGTCAAGACAGACTTTACTCCAACGGCTTTTGTAACCCTAAACCTAGAAAAGGGATTGTCAGGCGATGAAAAATCAATAAAAGAAGAGGAAAAGGGGCAGATGCGCACAGCAATGTACGAAAAGGATCCTGAAATGCACGAAGGGAAGAGAGCTCTTGATGATGTAGATTCTTTAAGGAGTCAAATTGGTTTATTACCATCTTCTGATGATTTAGTTAAAGTAGCGAAAGATCACATCCAAAGTCTTATTACAACGGGTAAGAAGCTTACGGATCCGCAGCTTTTTTTACTTAACCTAGTGGAAGAGCTGGTTTTAGATAATATAGAGGATTTTATAGACCAAGATACTAAGCTCATCGATTATGAAAAATGTAAGCAAGTAGTAAAAGAGACAATTATCACTAGAAATGAGAAAACTAGAGAAATAGCGAGAGGTAATTCTACAGAAATAGCAACTGAGTTTTTCACGTCTACAGCTGCAAAGGCACACGCTGATAAGGATTTAGCAGCTGCTGAAAAGATTGAAGCTGATTTGCCGAATATAAATCGCCTAGTAGATGTTATTTTTGATAATAAGGAGACTCAGAGGATGTTGCAGGAGATTCGTAGGGAAAATGAAACTTATACTTGGTAGCTTCACAAAGAAGTGTGGCTTGGTATGAGCGCTTTTAATAGCTGCAGCTGGCTTTTCCTGTGAGCGGGACAAAGTCCTAGTTTTTTGACGGTTTTAAGGTGCTCTTTTGTAGGATATCCCTTATTTTGTATAAAGCCATACTCAGGCCAGTTAGCATCGAGTCCTTCTAAAATAGCATTACGCGTGGCTTTAGCTATGATATAAGAGTATGCTATATATAAGGAAAATTGCTCTCCTTTAAGTATAGGTTGAGAGGTTTTCTGATTAAAAGGAGTTTGACTTCCTTCTACAAGTAAAAAGTCCGTGGCTTTAGAAAGAGAAAGAGGGAGCTCTTTCATAGCGAGTGAAGTGGCCTCTAAGGCCCCTAGCTCGTCAATTTTTTCAGGTTCAATCACTTCTACTGCGTAAGATATTCCGGGCAGCTGCAAGATCTTGTTATAACAAGATCGTATTTGCGCTGTTGTAAGGCAGTGGACAGTGTGCATTTCAGGTAGGATGATATCTTTAGAAAAGGTGGCTATAGCCACGACAATCGGGCCGGAGAGGCAGTCTAGCCCATCATAAGAGATGCCAGCTATTTGCTTGAATCCCTTTTTCCTAGCGAGAGTTTCATAGTAAAGAAGATCTGTCTCTAAAGAAGAGAAAAAAGAGAAGCTGGGTTGGGTTTGGTCCGGTTTTTTTGACAAGCGTTTTTCCTTTTTTTCACATTTTATTAAATATAAGATAAAATATCTAGCGTTTATTTAATGTGGTTATTCTCTGATGTTATGATAATTGTTTTGTGTTTTATTTTGATGTAAGTTGATGTTATTTTTATTTGTTATTAAAAAACTGTGCTTAATTTCATTTTTTGGAATCAGATTCCTGAGAAAGTAGATAATGAATGAGCTCCTGAAGATAAAAAGATGGTGTGACTCATGTTTTTTTTATCGTAAGATGTCTCTTAAAACATAAGGGAGGATACCTCCGTGCTTATAATATTCGATGTCATTAGTTGTATCAAGGCGGCAGATGAGCTCTATGTTTTTAATTTCTTTTTTTGACTTTATTTCTAAAGTGACCTTTTGATTAGGTTTTAGGTCTTCACTTAGAGGGAGAAGGGAGAACTCTTCGTTACCTGTGAGCCCTAAAGTTTCTATGCCCATCCCTTCGTTAAATTGTAAAGGTAGTACTCCCATGCCAACAAGGTTGCTGCGGTGTATTCTTTCAAAGCTTTTAGCTACGACAACACGCACTCCTAAAAGAGCTGTTCCTTTAGCTGCCCAGTCTCTTGAGCTTCCCATCCCATAGTCTTTCCCTGCAAAGATAATTAAAGGTATCCCTTTTTCTGCATAGATTTCACAGGCATCAAAAATAGGCATGTCTGTTTCTTCAGGAAGTAGTTTAGTAAATCCCCCTTCTAGCTTTGTCATCTCGTTACGTAGGCGGACATTAGCAAAAGTTCCCCTTAGCATAATGTTATGGTTCCCTCTTCTGCTTCCGTAACTATTAAAATTTTCTTCCTGAATTCCTTGAGAGATAAGGTATCTACCTGCTGGTGTACTTGGTTTAAAGGCTCCGGCAGGAGAGATGTGGTCTGTCGTGATGGAGTCTCCAAAAAGAGCAAGCGCCCTCATATTCTGCAGCGGTTTAGTCTTAGGGGGGGTAAGGGTAAATCTTTCAAAGAAAGGAGGTCTTTGAATGTAGGTACTATCTTTTTGCCAATTATAGGTGGAGCCTTTTTTCGTTTTAATGTTATTCCAAAGGACATTTTCTGAAGCAAGGTTCCCATAGCGTTTTTGAAATGTTTCTGGAGAGAGCGCTTTAGAGATAGCCTCTTCAATTTCTATATTTGTTGGCCAAAGGTCTTTTAAAAAGATCGGCTCTTTATTTATCCCATATCCTATAGGTTCATGGGTGAAGTCAATAGAAATACGGCCAGCAAGAGCAAAGGCTACTACAAGAGGAGGCGACATAAGGAAGTTTGCTTTAATAGCGCCGTGGATTCTAGCTTCAAAGTTCCTATTGCCACTTAAAACGCTTGCCGTGATAAGGTCGTGTTCTTTAATCGCATTTTCGATGTTTTCATCTAAAGGACCGCTATTGCCTATGCACGTTGTACAGCCGTAGGCGACTAGCTGAAAGCCTAATTCATCTAAAAACTTTTGTAGTCCTGCCTTTTCAAGGTAGTCTGTGACAACACGAGATCCGGGAGCTAAGCTCGTTTTCACTTTACAGTTGACTTTTAGCCCTTTTTCTATTGCCTTTTTAGCAAGAAGTCCTGCTGCAATCATGACACTTGGATTGCTTGTATTTGTGCAGCTAGTAATAGCTGCAATGACAATAGATCCGTGGTCAAGGACTATATCGCAGCTTGTATGTTGTGTGTATCCAGGATTGATCGTTCCATAGGTAATAGGCCGGTTGGTCACCATTTCACTTTCACTAAAAGAAGGATCATCCTTTATGCTTTTTAACTCTGAAATCCCTCCTGTAATATGGGGCTCCCTTACATGAAAGTGTCCTTTAGAGTGTACGCAAACTTTTTTAGACAGCTCTTTTTCATAGCCGCCTTCTTTAAGAGAAAGTGTTAAAATCTTTTGGAAAGAAGATTTTATCTCTGAAAGATCAATGCGGTCTTGAGGTCTTTTAGGTCCCGATACGCAGGGGGCTATTTTAGAGCAGTCTAGTTCAATCACCCTAGAAAAGTCGATTTCTCCTTTTTGAGGTATTCCAAAAAGGTGTTGTTTTTGTAGGTATTCTTTGATTTTTTGAATGTCTTTAGAGTCTCTTCCTGTTAGAGCTAAATAGTCTAATGTTTTATCATCAACAGGAAAAAATCCGATGGTAGCTCCATATTCTGGAGCCATATTCCCAATCGTTGCTCTATCGGCAAGAGATAGGTTAGAGGCTCCTTTGCCAAAGAACTCTATAAATTTACCCACAACTTTTTCTTTGCGAAGAAGCTCTGTAATGCGAAGGGTCAGATCTGTTGCTGTAACCCCTTCTTGCAAATACCCTGTTAGGTGAACTCCAATCACTTCCGGTGTTTGGAAAAAGCAAGGCTGTCCTAGCATGGCAGCTTCAGCTTCGATACCGCCAACACCCCATCCAAGTACTCCTAGGCCTCCGATCATGGTCGTATGGGAATCTGTGCCAACGAGTGTATCAGGGTATAGAAGAGAGCAGTCATCAAGTGTTTTTTCTGTCACAACAGAGGCTATATATTCCAAATTTACTTGATGTACAATGCCAACGCCTGGAGGTATCACCTTAAAGGTTTTAAAAGCTTGCTCTCCCCAGTGTAGGAATTCATATCTTTCTTGATTTCTTTGGAACTCGAGCTCTAAGTTAAATAAGAAAGCATCTGGTTTCCCAGATCTATCTACTTGTACAGAATGATCGATGACAAGGTCTACAGGAACTATGGGTTCAATGCAGGTGGGATCCTTCCCTTCAGCCTTTGCAGCATCTCGCATTGCTGCAAGGTCAACTAAAAGGGGAACTCCTGTAAAGTCTTGTAGAATTACTCTAGATACAACAAAAGGAATATCTTTATCGCTAGGCTTAATGGGATTCCATGCGGCAAGGCGAAGAATATCTGCTTCTGTCACCTTTTTTCCATCACAGTTTCTAAGAAGAGATTCTAGCATAATACGAATAGAGATAGGGAGTCTTGATAAAGGCTTTTTTAAGGCTTTTTCTAAGGCAGGTAGCGAGTAATAAAGTGTTTCAGGGCTTTCTGAAAGTGCAGTGAGCGTCTGAAAGGGATTTGCTAAGGAATTTTTATCCATAAAAAAGCTCTTGGTGGTTATTTTTTGTGGCTTTCTTCTTCGATTTCTTCATTGATGTCTTCTTCTTTTTCTACTTCAGAAGAAAGAGGGCCTTCTAAAAAGTCACGACAGAGTATATATATGCCGCCGATGATGAAAAGAACGGGTAGAATGACTTCCCACTGTATGTCAAAAGCAACTGTAACAAATCCTCCCAGGAAGACAAAAAGCGTAATGCCAAAGTCGTAACGTCTACCTTGTAGATACTGTTTAAGAGCGAGGGGTATGCCGACAGCTAGTAATACACCCGGCCACCATGTTTTAGTATAAGATATGATGGCAAGTCCTACAAGGAAGACTAAAAAACTTAAAATTTTTGCTTTTTTTTTGCAGACGATACCATGTGGCATAAGGCTCCTTTAAGTGTTACTTATTTCTCTAATACGTAATTAGCCTTTTTTTAGCAAGGACCTCAAGGAAATTATGTAAAAAAATCGATTTTTTTGCTTTTTTCAAGGGATTGTTAAGAAAATATTTGTGTTATATTTATTTTAAAATTGAATTTAAGTTGCAGGTTGTGATATAGTTTTTTTATAAACTAATTTATTTTTAGCTTAATCAATTAACCTTTAAGAGGAATATTTTATGAATTCTATTCCATTTTTTACTCCGGTTTATTACGGAAAACATGCGCAGTCTTTGGGCCATACTATTTTAGAAAAAGTAGATGATTTCTTTTTTTTAGGGGATTGTTGCAATTTTAGTGGCAGAAAAGCACATGTTCTTCCGGGTTTTGCCACTATTGGTAAGAGTGAAGGTGCTTTGTATAAAAAGCATATATCCTCTTATATAGCAACGGCCGCCAAGATGGGAGCTTATTGTACTGTCGTTATACCGATAATTGCTTTGGTAGTTAAGGCCTGCCTTCGCTACGTATATCATTTTCACTTAATAGAAACTGATGCTGGAAAGATCTCTGATGAGGCTATTAGAGTAAAAGAATCAGACGCACTCCTCACAGCAAAACTCTTAAGTCCGAAATGGGGAAATATATTAGAAATACCTAATTTACAAATTGGTCAACAGTATAACTTATCGGCAGATGAGGTGATGGCGCTTAAAATCAGAATAGGTCAAGAAACAGTTCCGTTTCTTGGAGCGAGGGGGCCCGAGGAGGGATTCCGTATTGGTTTTTCTAACTTGCGTGATTATATAGGTTCTTATTTTGAAGTTAAGGTACATGGATCGGATCTTTTAGAGGATGCTAGATTCGCTGTTGAACGAAAAAAAATTATATACGGTTAGACAAGAAATGATTTGACGTTTTTGATAAAAATAAATGCCAGGCCACGAAGTTCAGATCAGCCGCCTTTAAACGCGGCTGGGCTGAGCAGAAGTGAGTGGCCAATGGACAAAGAAAATCAAATGGTGTCTATGATAAGTATAAGCTTACGCCTGAGTTAATAAAAATTCCCAAGTAGGCTGTGAATAAGGTATCTTGGTGGACAATAGTAAGATCTTTAGCATTCCAGATTGCATTTACGCACGCTATTGCAATTTCTTTGGGGTATTTTTTGGGTGTCATTTTTTTCTCTAGTTACGTTTAGGTATAATAGAGTTTTTCTTGAATTGCAATCCTAGTTTTATTTCCTTTTTTTTATAAAATTATTTACTTAATAAATAAGTTGTTCTAATTTCGAATTTTTGCTAAATGGAAATAAAAAAGGGGAAATCGATGTCAGTAGAATCTAGTCGATTAGAGAGTGCTACTTGGAAGAAATGGGGTCCGTATGTGGCAGAGAGATCTTGGGGCACTGTTCGAGAAGATTATAGTTGGAATGGAGATGCTTGGCATTATTTTCCACAAGATCAGGCCATTTCTAGAGCTTATCGTTGGGGAGAAGATGGCATTGCTGGTTGGTGTGATAGGTATCAGGTTGTTACATTCTCTTCAGCATTTTGGAATGGAAAAGACCCTATACTAAAAGAGAGGCTCTATGGCCTTTCTAATGAAGAGGGTAATCACGGAGAAGATGTCAAAGAGTGCTATTACTACCTGGACGCTACGCCAACGCATTCTTATATGAAGTATCTCTATAAATATCCTCATGCAAGATATCCCTACGAAGAGCTTGCTAAAGAAAATAGAAGAAGAGGACAAAAAGAGCCTGAATATGAACTAATAGATACGGGTGTTTTTGCAAATAATGCTTATTTTGATATTTTTATTGAATATGCAAAAGCCTCAGAAGAAGATACCTGCATAAAAGTGCAGGCGTTTAATAGAGGATCTATAGAAGCAGATTTGCATATTATTCCGCAAATTTGGTTTCGCAATCAGTGGTCTTGGGGAGAAACGAGGTTACAAGTCCCTGAAATTGTAAAGGCTGCGGGTGATAAAGCTATTTGTTTAGCTTTAGATGGAAGCAACATTGCTTCCCCTTCCTCCCTAGCTTTTAATTATAATCTAGGTAAATTCTATCTTTATAGCTCTTTACATGCAGAAGTTCTTTTTACCGACAACGAAACCCGCCAAGCAGAAAAGGGATATTATAAAGATGGATTCCATCGCTTTATTGTGAATAAAGAAGAGACAGTAAGAAAAGATAAGGGAACAAAAGCTGGCTTGCACTACACCTTTTCTAAAATGGCTCCAGGAGGCTCAGTTGAGGTGTATTTGCGTTTAACAACAAAGAAAATCGCAGATCCTTTAGCTGATGTAGAAAAGATAGTAACCGAGAGAAAAAAAGAGGCTGATGATTTTTATAAAACCGTTCACCCTAAAAAAGCTACTACGGATGAATGCTTAATACAAAGACAAGCACTTGCAGGTATGCTTTGGAATAAACAGATTTATCTTTGTGATATTCAAACTTGGATGGATGGAGATAATCCGAAGATGCCTCCTCCTGCTAATCGCAATAAGGTACGCAATGAGCACTGGCACCATCTAAACTCTATGAGAATTCTTTCCATGCCAGATAAATGGGAGTATCCTTGGTTTGCGGCGTGGGATCTAGCTTTTCATTCTTTAACGTTGGCTCTTGTGGACATGGAGTTTGCTAAAGAGCAGCTTTGGCTTTTACTTTTTGATCAATTTCAGCATCCTAATGGACAAATTCCTGCCTATGAATGGGAGTTTTCAGAGATGAACCCCCCTGTGCAAGCATGGGCGGCTTACCGTCTTTACTCGATGGAAAAAGATAAAACAGGTAAGGGAGATATTGGTTTTTTAAAAAGGTGTCTTCATAAACTCCTTATCAATTTTGCTTGGTGGGTGAATAAAGTAGATACCGCAGGGAATAATGTTTTTGAAGGGGGGTTTCTTGGATTAGATAATATTGCAATTGTGGACCGTTCTGAAAAATTTCCAGGAGGGGCTCATTTAGAGCAATCTGATGGAACGGGTTGGATGGCGATGTTTTGTTTGAATTTAATGCGTATTTCTTTAGAGATAGCTAAAAGTGATAAAACATATGAGTCTCTTGCCACCAAGTTTTTTCAACATTTTGTCTATGTAGCTCACGCTATACAAAATGTAAGCGGGCGTGATTATTCTCTTTGGAGCGAAGAAGATGGCTTTTTTTATGATGTTTTAGTTTATCCTAATGGCGCTTTTGATAAGTTCCGCATGAGATCTCTTGTAGGACTGATTCCCTTATATGCAGTAGATATTATTACAGAAGAAGAGCTAGATGCTTTCCCCGAATTTAAAACTAACTTCACTTGGTTTATGCAGAAAAGGAGGCACCTTGTCAAAGAATGCGTTATAGAGATAAATGATAACGGGTCAAAAAAGTATTTGCTTTCCCTGGTAACAGAGAAAAAACTCTCACACATTTTATCTTATGTTTGGAATTCCGAGGAGTTTTTATCTCCCTATGGCCTTCGAAGTCTTTCTAAGTATCATGAGAAAAACCCTTTTTGCTTTAAAGATAAAAGTGTCGGTTATGAGCCGGGGGAGTCAGACTCTAAGTTAAAAGGAGGCAATTCCAATTGGAGAGGGCCTATATGGTTTCCTACAACGTATTTATTTATTGACTCTATGAAGGTTTTTGGGGCGGCATTTCCTAAAGACACTAAATTTCCTTCAGAAAATGGCGTGACTTTGGAAGAGCTTGCTAGAGTATTTACAGAAAGGCTTATTTCTATTTTTAAAGAAGATAAAACATCCGGTCGGCCTTTTAGGGGAAAGGACTTTCCTTTTTTACAAGATCCTCACTGGAAAGATTATATTTTATTTAATGAATATTTCCATGGAGATACAGGTAAGGGACTTGGATCTAGTCACCAAACCGGCTGGACCGGGCTCGTTGCTAATTTAATTGATAAATTGAAAGGGTAGAAACATTTGTAAATGGGTGCTAGCTTTCAGTAAGTATTGTTAGATAGGCAGCGAAATCTTTTATTTTTTATGATTTTTTTATCGAGAGAAAATTTTCTTCCAAGAAGTGATAAGATATATGGCAGCTCCAAGTAGCATAGAAGCTCCTCCTATCCACATGGGTAGTGTGGGATGGTTCCCGACAAAAGAGCCTGAAGCTAGGGGGCTTAAGATAAGGGCTGCAGCATTGACAGAGCTGAACATGCCAAGAGTTTCTCCTTGCATTTTAGAGGAATTAGACACAAGAGTTGTAGCTGTTGGTGATGTGAGGGATGTTGCATAGCAAACAAAGAAAATAATGATCCATAGATAGCTAAGAGTGTGATTTATGGGAATGAGAAAAATACATAGGGAGGTCAGAAGCAATCCACTAAAAAAGAGTGTTTCTGGTTTAAAAACCTTAATGAAAGGACGTATTAAAACACCCGCGCTAATAGCGTAAAAGGCGCCGGCAAGTCCAAAGAAAACTCCTAAATCTCCTGGCGTGAAGGCGAAGCGAAATATCAGAAAGACAGGAATAAACTCAAAAAAGTAAGACCATCCAAAGTGGTTTAAAAAAGAACATAGAAAAAGAGTCCTTAATCCCTTATAAAGAAAGGCTTTTTTCATCTGGAGAAGACCCATGTTCCAAGAAAGGGTACGTTTAATTAGAAGGAAATGTGTTTCTTTAAAAAAAAATTGAGTAAAAACTATATTTATTACAATCAGGAAAATGGTAAAAAGAAACGGCAGGCTGTAGTTTATAGAGGAAAGAGCTCCGCTACAAAAAGGGCCAATCGTAAAGCCAACACCTAAAGCCATGCTGTAAAGGCCAAAGTTTTTTGTTTTTTCTTCTTCTTTACTTACATCGGCAATTACCGCTTGAACGATAGCAGTATTACCGGAGGCGCAGCCAATAAGAATTCTAGAAGTTAAAAGTAGGAAAAGACTACTAAATAAAACTCCACTAAATGCCACTAAATATCCTACTAGGGCTACAAATAGACTAAATTGCAGGTTTTTTTTCCTTCCGCTACTATCGGAGATAGCCCCCCAAATAGGGGCTGTTAAAAATTGCGCAAGGGGCATAAGAGAGAAAAGTACTCCAAGCCAAATACCTCGGATAGAGTGGGCGGTATCGTGGGGGAGGATGGGGCAAGAGACATCAAAAAGCATAGAGGAGAAAAGGGGATAGACAAGGCCGATACCCAGATAGTCAATGAATCCAACAAAAAGAGCGATATATAAAGAGTTTTTGTTAGTAGAGCGAAACATACAAAGAAGTTTCCATAAATATAAACAGCATCCTTAAAGGGCTTTCTTTAAGGATGCCAGTAGTTACGTTATTTAGCAGGAGGTGGGATTATAGCTTTATGACTGAGTTTAATTTGTCCTCTGTCATTAATTTCTAATACCTTCACTTCCAGTGCATCTCCTTCTTTAACAACGTCAGTTACATTTTGTACTCTAGCGTGAGCAAGTTCAGAGATATGACAAAGACCTTCTTTTCCTGGGAATATCTCAACAAAAGCTCCAAAAGCTGTTGTGGATACGACGCGGCCTTTATATGTTTTGCCAACTTCAGCTTCAGCAGTTAATCCTAGGATCATTTCTTTTGCTTTTGCCATGGATTCTGGATTAGTAGAAGAAATGCTGACAAGTCCGCTGTCGTTGATGTCAATTTGAGCGCCTGTTGTTTCTATGATTGCGCGGATTTGTTTTCCGGAAGGTCCAATTACAATACCAATTTTGCTTGGTTTAATTTGGAGTACTTCAATCCGTGGAGCAAAGCGAGACAGTGAAGCATTAGTTTGAGGGCAGGCTTCCAACATTTTGTTTAGAATATGCACTCTTCCTTGTTTTGCTTGCAGAAGGGCTACTTTCATAATCTCTGCAGTTATTCCCTCTACTTTAATATCTAGTTGGAATGCGGTTACACCCTCAGCACTGCCTGTTATTTTAAAGTCCATATCGCCTAGAGCATCTTCTGCTCCTAAGATATCAGAAAGAATAGCGTACTCTTTTCCTTCTAAAATTAATCCCATAGCGATACCGGCTATTGGATGTTTAATGGGTACTCCAGCATCCATAAGAGCTAAGCAGCCACCACAGACAGAAGCCATAGAAGAGGATCCGTTACATTCCGTAATATTAGACTCTACTCTTACAACGTAAGGAAATTTGTCTTGAGAAGGCATTGTCATAGCAAGCGCTCTTTCCGCAAGCTTTCCATGTCCAATTTCTCTTCTTCCGGGGCTTCCCATTCTTCCGACTTCTCCCACAGAAAAAGGAGGGAAGGAGTACTGAAGATAAAATCTTCTATGCCAATCGCCATTTAGGTCTTCATAGCGCATAGACATGGTTTCCCCTCCGAGGGTAGCAACAGCGAGTGCTTGTGTTTCTCCTCGAGTAAAAAGAGAGCTTCCATGTGTTCTTGGAAGTAAACTTTGTTCTACGCTAATTTTACGGATTTCTGTGCAATTTCTACCGTCTACTCGGACATTTTCTTTTAGAATCATTTGTCTCATTACATGAGCTTGAGCCTTTTTAAAGCTGCCATTTACATGTAAAGCAGTGTAAATTGGATTTTCTTTAGGTAGATAAAGCTCTGTAACTTCTTCTTCTATCGCATCTATAGCTTGTTGTCTTAGCTGTTTTTCTTTAATGCGAAGAGCTTCTTGTAGTTTTTTACTGTAGTTATTGAGAATTTCATCTTCTAGATCTTTAGGGGCTAGCTTAATATGATCTCTATTCTTTGGTTTGCCAATAGTAGCTTGCCATTCTAAAAGCTTTTGGCAAATGACTTTAATGGCTTTATGGCCTTCTTCAATCGCTTCAATGATTTGGTCCTCTGTTAGGAAGTCAGCATAGCCTTCGATCATAAGGATAGCGTCTTCAGATCCCGCTAGGATTAGATCTAATTTTGAAGTTGCTTGTTCTTGCAGTGTGGGGTTTATGATAAAACGATTTTCTATAAGGCCCACGCGTACTGCTGCAATAGGTTTAATAAAGGGGATGTCTGATAGGACAAGTGCAGCAGAGGCAGAGCAGATAGCTAAAGGCTCAGGAGAGTTAACTCCATCGTAAGAGTAAACATAAGAAAGAACTTGTGTTTCTTTGTAGTACCCATCTTCGAAAAGAGGGCGTAAGGGACGGTCTATAAGTCTGCTAACAAGAGTTTCTTTTTCAGAAGGTCTTCCTTCTCTTTTAATAAAGCCGCCGAGAGTTTTTCCAGCAGAAGAGAATTTTTCTTGATAGTCTACTTTAAGAGGTAAGAAGTCGATATCTTCTGTTGGTTTAGCTGCTGAACATACAGTTGTAAGAAGAAGTGTATCTTCACAACGCACTGTAACAGCTGCATTGGCTTGCTTAGCTATTTTTCCTGTTTCGAAGGTTATGGTTTTGCCTCCAACGGAAACGTGAAGTTGACTTGGTTCATTGGGTTTATTCATCTTATATAATCCTTGATTGTGAATGTATAATATTTACGGGTTATGAGATGAATTGACCACTTAGAACGAAAAGATTTTTCTTTCTAAGAGGGCCTTTCATCCATGTCCCGCTTTCAGGTGTTTGTAACCTGAAGAAAGCGAGTATAGCAGAAATTTGGAGAAAAGCAAAAGAAAAGAAAAAAACAAAAAAAATAGCCCCTATTTATTTTAAGACAAATAGGAGCTGCTTTAAAGGAACTTTACTTACGGAGGTTAAGACGAACGATGAGATTTTGATATCGTTTGGTGTCTGTGGAATTCAGATAGTCAAGAAGCTTTCTTCTTTGCCCTACTAGCTTTAGAAGTGAAAGTCTCGATCCGTGATCTTTAGGAGCCGCTTTAAGGTGCTCTGTCAATTCTGTAATTCTTTCCGTTAGGATTGCGATTTGTACATCAGCAGATCCTGTATCTTTTTCATGTAGCTGAAATTTCTTGGTAATTTCTTCCTTAGTACCCTTATCTAAAGACATCTGTATTCTCCCTATATTGAGAGTTTAAAAGGTAGACAAAAATTTAAAAACTTAAAACATTGAGAACATTGTAACCTAACAAAGCTTAAGAGATCAACCAAAATCTTGCGCTTATTTTTAAATAAGCGAGGTTGCTTGCAATTTGAGAGTTCATCTGTTACAGTTTCTCATCACCTATTGTAGCATAAGTTGGGTTTAAAGGTGAATAACTATGATTGCAAAATCGTTTTTAAAAATAATTGTACGACTTTTCCCTTGGAAAAAGTGTCTTTCATTAAAAAAAGAATAGGTTTGTGTGCTAGATTCTGATGCGCTTTTTATGGAGGAGGCTCTTTTCGAAGCGAAGATGGCTTTTGCTAAAGAGGAAGTTCCTGTGGGGGCTGTTGCTGTATTTAATGGTAAGATCATAGCAAGAGCGCATAATCTTGTAGAGGCCTTGCAAGATGCATCCGCTCATGCAGAAGTTCTTTGTCTTAGGAAGGCTGCAGAGGTTCTTGGAGGGTGGAGGCTTTTAGGGGTTACCCTATATTCCACATTGGAGCCTTGTAGTCTTTGTGCAGGTGCTCTATTTTCTTTTCGCGTAGAGCGGGTTGTTTGGGGAGCTCCTGATTTAAGACAGGGTGCCGATGGAAGCTTTGTGAATTTGCTGGGTTTGGATCATCCTATTCATAAACTGTCCGTGACACGAGGTGTGTTAGCTGAAGAATCAGCCGGGCTTTTACGTGCGTTTTTTCAAAAAAAAAGGAAGTAGGTGTGGAGAAAGTATTTGATGAATTGGTTGCGGGGCAGAAAAAAAAACTGCTTGTTGCTGCTAAAGAAATTATTTCTACGATAACTGAGGATGATTTAATGCAAATTAATGATTTCCCTGTTTTAGAAAACCATCCCTTTGTCCGCTATGAAGAGGGTGTCTTAGAGGGGCTTTTATCGGCTAGAATGGCCTATTTAGCAGAAAAATATAAAATTAAACAGGGTCTTTAGGAAAAATACTTGTTTTTAATGGCCAAGTGCGTTTTACTATCTTGTTTAAATTGTAACGAAATTTTCAGGAGTTTGTATGAAGAAAGAAGGTCATCCACCATATCAGAAGGTTCTTTTTGTAGATTCTTCTACTGGTTTTAAATTTGTATGTGGCACTACGCTAAAAGTAAAAGAAAAGGAAACATTTGAAGGGCAAGAGTATCCTGTTTGCCGTCTTTCTACTTCTTCGGCTTCTCATCCTTTTTGGACGAAGAGCAATCAGTTTGTGGACTCAGAAGGGCGTGTAGATAAGTTTATGAAAAGGTACAAGAAGCCTGCGGTTCAAGTGGTAGAAGCTGTAGATGCTGTAGAAGAAGATAAACCAAAAAAGCGTCAAAAGAAGTAAAACATGCAAGAGAGAATAAATAAATTACTTTCTCGGCTAGAGGAAGTAGAGCACCTCCTTGGTGAGCCTCATATTCTCTCTGATCAAAAAATGTATCGCTCTATCACGCAAGAGCATGCCTATCTTTCTGAAGTTAAGGAAGTGTGGAATGCTTCATGTCAATGTGCTAAGCAGTTGGAAGAAAACCGACTGCTTCTTAAAACAGAAGTAGATCCTGAGTTCATAGCTATTATTAAAGATGAAATTGAACGTTTGGTGGTAGATCAGCCAACTCTGCAAAAAAAGCTTGAAACACTTCTTGTTCCTCCGGATCCTAGAGATAGTCGTAGTATTATTTTAGAACTTCGTGCAGGGACTGGAGGGGATGAGGCTGCCCTTTTTGTAGGAGATTGTGTGAGAATGTATAAATGTTATGCCGACAAGAAGGGATGGGCTTATGAGCTTTTAAGTTCGACTCCTTCTGAAATGGGTGGGTTTAAAGAATATATTATGACTGTATCCGGGCCGAATGTGCATCGACTTATGCAATATGAGGCAGGAACTCATAGGGTGCAAAGAGTTCCTAAGACAGAAGCTCAGGGTAGAGTACACACGTCTGCTATCACGATCGCTGTTATGTTAGAGCCTGACGAAGAAGAAGCTGTAGATATAGATGAGTCTGAACTTAGAATTGATACATATAGATCTTCTGGAGCTGGGGGGCAACACGTTAATACAACAGATTCTGCTGTAAGGATTACGCACATTCCGACAGGTACAGTGGTGTATTGTCAAGAGGAAAGAAGCCAGCACAAAAATAAAGATAAGGCGATGCGTCTTCTATCTGCTAAAATTGCAGAGGAAAAAAGAAGAAAGCTAGATCAAGAACGGGCTGACCTGCGCTGCTCGCAGGTAGGAAGTGGAGATAGATCTGAAAGGATTAGGACGTATAACTTTTCTCAAAATAGAGTTACAGATCATAGAATTGATTTGACTCTCTATCGACTTGATCAGGTAATAGATGGGGACTTAGATGAGATTACAGAGGGACTTGTATCTCACTATTACAAGAAGGAACTTTCAGGAGGGGTGCAGGAGTGAAGCTTCTTGGAGAAGTGCTGAAGCTTTCCACTCAGTATTTAAAAGAAAAAGAAGTGTCTTCTCCGAGGCTTGTTGCAGAGCTTCTTCTTGCGCATGTTCTCAAGCTGCAGCGAATTGATTTGTATATGCGATTCGAGTGCCCTCTAGAAGAGTTTGAAATTGCGGAGCTGCGTTCTTATATAAGAAGGGCTGCATGCTTTGAGCCTGTGCAGTATATTATAGGAAAGGTGGAGTTTTACGGCTGTTCTTTGTGTGTTTCTAGCGATGTTTTAATTCCTAGGCCTGAAACTGAAATTTTAGTCGACAAAGCTGCTAAGTTATTAGAAAAAGAAGATCTTTTCGGAAAGAATTTAGCTGATATTTGCTCTGGCAGTGGGTGCATAGGAATTAGTTTAAAGAAAAAGTTTCCGGAACTATCCGTATATGTATCGGATAAGAGCGAAGAGGCTTTGGCGATTTGTCGGAAAAATATAGAGAATAATGGAGTTCCTGTAACAGTTTTTTCAGGGGATTTGTTAGATCCCTTTATCGGAACAAAAATAGATTATGTGTTTTGTAATCCTCCGTATATTTCTTATAGAGAATACGAGGAGCTTCACCCCTCTGTTAAGAGTTATGAGCCTAAGATGGCTCTTGTTGGAGGAGAAGATGGTTTGGTTTTTTATGAGCGCTTGGCAAAGGATTTGCCTTTGTATTTAGCTTCTCAAGGTAAGGTTTTTTTAGAGATTGGGACGGGGCAGGGAGATATGTTATATAAAATATTTTCAGACCCTTGTTGGAAGAAAAAAGAGGTGTCCTACGATTATGGTGGGCACGAACGCTTTTTTTTTCTTGAAATAGAATGAGTTTCTAGATTATCCTTTGTGGTGTTTTGTAAAACATTTACCCTGTGCTTAAGTATTTAGTATGTTTGGATCGTTGACAGAAAAATTTCAACAGCTTTTTAACTCTTTAACTGGGAAGAAGGCTTTAACGGAAGATAACATCTCTGATGCTATCAAACAGGTTCGTCTTGCCCTTTTGGATGCGGATGTGAACTATACCGTTGCTAGCCAATTTATTAAAAGAGTGAAAGAAAAATCTTTAGGAAGTGTTGCTTTAGGATCTGTTACCCCAGATCAACAGTTTATT
Organism: uncultured bacterium; assembly: GCA_964439595.1. Lineage (GTDB taxonomy): Bacteria > Chlamydiota > Chlamydiia > Chlamydiales > Rhabdochlamydiaceae > CAIJXB01. Next base: position 20,447 of record CAYTOK010000019.1, read on the forward strand.
CAAATTATTCATGATGAGCTAGTTGCTCTTATGGGATCTGAAGAGTCTTCTTTAGTTTTACGAGGAAGGCCCTCTGTTGTTTTGCTTTGTGGCCTTCAGGGATCGGGAAAGACAACACAGTGTGTAAAGTTGGCTTCTTATCTTCTTAAACAAGATAAAGAGCGTAAAATCCTTCTTGCTGCTTGTGATTTGCAAAGGCCTGCTGCGATAGAGCAATTGAAACAGCTTAGCGCCTCTATAGGAGTTTCTGTTTTTTCTATAGAGGGAGAATCAGATCCAAGAAAAGTAGCGAAGGAAGCTCTTCGTAAAGCTGAGTTGGAGATGTATGATGTTTTACTTGTTGATACTGCGGGAAGGTTACACGTCGACGAAGAATTAATGGAGCAGCTTGAACAGGTAAAGGCTATTTTAAACCCTGGAGAAATACTCTTTGTAGCAAGCGCAAATACAGGTCAAGATGCAGTGAAAGTGGCCCAGGAGTTTGATAAACGCCTTTCTTTAACGGGAAGTATTTTAACAATGTTAGATGGCAGCGCAAGAGCTGGAGCTGCTATATCTATTCGCGAAGTCACGGGGAAGCCGTTAAAGTTTGAAGGTGTTGGCGAGAAGATAGGCGATTTACAGCCTTTTAATCCTAAATCTATGGCTGATCGTATTTTGGGAATGGGAGATGTCATTAATTTAGTAAGAAAAGCTAAAGAGCAATTTTCGGAAGAGGAAGAAAAAGATCTAGAAAAGAAACTGCTTAAGGCCAGCTTTACTTATAATGATTACTTACAGCAAATGTCTAAAATGAAGAAAATGGGCTCTTTTAAAAGTTTATTGAAGATGATGCCGAATATTCCTGGAATGCCTTCTCTAGATCAGTTAGAGATTGATGAAGGGGAGTTTCGTAAAACGGAGGCTATTATCTTATCGATGACTTTAAAAGAACGTGAAGAAAGAGTGGAGTTAGATCCCAGTCGAAGAAGAAGAATTGCCGGGGGAAGTGGAACTCATGTTGATGATGTAAACCGGCTTATAAAGAAATTTAAAAAGATGAAAGAGTTTTTTAAAGATATGCCCGCTTTTAAAAAGCAAATGCTTAAAAAAAGTGGAACAAAGGAGAGTTTTTTATGGCGTTAAAGATTCGCTTGAGACAGCAAGGCTGTAACAATAGACAAACGTATCGAGTTGTAGTAGCTGATGCGAGATGTAGAAGAGACGGGAAATACGTAGAGAAATTAGGCTGGTATTTACCTTACCTTACGGAAAATAATTGCAAGATTGATGAAGAAAGAATGGACTACTGGCTCCAACAAGGCGCTCAGATGTCTGAGCAAGTAAAAGCATTGGCAGCAAAAAATGCGCCAGAAGCTTTGAATAAGCTCCGAGCAAGAAAAGAAGAAGTGTATAAACAAAAGCTTCTTAAGAAAAGAGAGAAAAAAGCGGCACGTAAAGCGTAAAGGAATCTATGCGCATTCACATTTTATCTCTTTTCCCGGACTACTTTCAGGGGCCTTTTGATGTAAGTATGATTAAAAGGGCTAGGGATAAAGGGGTTTTAGAGATAAATCTTGTGGATGTCCGTGATTTTGCGGAAGGTAAGCACAAGAAAGTAGATGATAGGCCTTATGGCGGTGGACCTGGGATGGTGTTAATGCCTGAGCCTGTCTGCCGAGCAATACGCTCAGTAAAGACCGAAAAGTCTTTTGTGATTCATCTATCCCCTCAGGGGGAAGTGCTTTCTTCTGCTATTGCAGAAAGGTTGGCTGGCTATGAGGATCTTATTCTTGTGTGTGGGCATTATGAAGGAATTGATGAGAGGATTTTAGAAAAAGAGATAGATGAAGAAATCAGCATAGGAGATTATGTCCTAACAAATGGGTGTCTTGCTTCTATTGTGCTTGTAGATGCACTAGTTCGATTTATTCCCGGAGTTTTGGGACATGAAGAGGCTGTATTTCAAGATTCGTTTCAGGGTGGATTTTTTGATGGGCCTCAATATACGAAACCTCTGGATTTTGAGGGGATGTTAGTTCCTCAGGTACTTACAGGTGGTAACCATGAGAAAATTCGCGAGTGGCGAAGACATAAAGCTTTAGAAAAAACAAAAAAGGTTCGTCCTGATTTATATAATAAGTTAGGAGAGGGTCTCAAGGAGAAAAAATTATGAAACAAAATCAATTGATTCAATCGATTGAACAAGAGCAGCTAAAAGAGTCAGTGCCTAATTTTTGTATAGGGGACACATTAGCTGTTCATACGCGTATTATTGAAGGAGAAAAGGAAAGGATTCAGGTATTTACTGGAACAGTAATTTCCCGTAAAGGTAGTGGTCTTTCTTCTACGTTTTCTCTTTATAGAGTTTCTTATGGTTCTGGTATGGAAAAAGTATTTATGCTCCATAGCCCAAGAATTGCTAAGATGGAAGTTCTTAAAAGTGGTAAAGTTCGCAAAAGCAAACTATACTACCTTCGAGGTGCTTCTGGTAAGAAAGCTAAGGTTAAAGAAAGAATGCGTCCTAAAGTTGTTAAGGCGGCTGTGGAGCAACCTGGTGCAGCAGAGTAAATTTTTCTTTGAAAAAGAAGCTTGGGCAGAAGGGCACTTCTTGGTAGCAGGTGTTGATGAGGCAGGTAGAGGTCCTTTAGCAGGACCTCTTGTTGTTGCTGCTTGTATTTTGCCAAAAGAAGAGGTGTCTTTTTCTGCCATAGATGATAGTAAAAAGCTCTCTGCTAAAAAAAGGGAAGAGCTTTATCTTGATATTGTTTCTAATCCCCTAGTGACCTTTTCTATTATAACAATAGCAGCAGAGATTATTGACGAGCTCAACATCTTGCAGGCAACCCTTTTAGGAATGCGGCAAGCTGTAGAGGCTTTGTCTTTGCAGCCAGACTTTGTTCTTGTTGACGGGAATAGATCTCCTAAGTTTTCTATGCCATCTAAAGCGATTGTAAAGGGAGATTCTCTTTCTTATAGCATCGGAGCAGCATCCATTTTAGCTAAAGTAACTCGAGACAGGCTTATGCTGGAACATGATAAAGCATGGCCGGAATATGGCTTTTCTATCCATAAAGGATATCCTACCAAGAAGCATGTAGAAGTATTAATGGGAATAGGGCCCTGTCCTATTCACCGTCTAAGTTATGCCCCTGTAGAAAAAGCATTGTCAACTATTAGATAATTTTTTACCATTTTTATGTTGCAGTAAATCTATTTTATAATTTTAAAAAATATGATTATTTTTTTGTGATATAAATAATTGTGTGTTTATGTCATAATATGGCTCTTGTAAATTAAGATGTTGAGGTCGTATGAGTGGTTCTAATATGCTTTTTCCTGCTTTGACAAGTAGTCTTTTGGGGTGGTCTTTGGGCACAAGCTCAAGTTTTTCTTTGACTAACATGACAGGTCCTCTCGGGGCCATTTTTGGTCTTTCTTACTTTGTAATAGATACCTGTGTTAAAGATCATGTGTTGGACTATTTGAGTAATGCTGTTGAAATTTCTTTGGCAGAAGAAGATAGTCTCAATCATAGAAAAAAAAGCATTTTACTGGGTTTGCGTATAGCTGATTTTGCTATAAAGGCGTTTGCTTCGTGGGCAATTATCTCTACATGTGTAATCGCTGTGCCTATTTCCTCTGCTATTTTTATCTGCACCGCCACTAAGATTTGGACTATTTTTTTATCGAGTATTTTAAAGTGTCAACTCCCTTCGGCTCACGATAAAGACCAGGAGATAAAGCCTGTATCTAAAGCGCAGGAAAAGATCACGTTTGATGATGTAGCAGGGTGTGCTGAGGCCAAGAAGCAGTTTAAAAGGGTTATAGAGTTTATAAAAGATCCTGCAAGATCAAAGGCTCTTGGCGCTAAAATGTCCAAGGGGATTTTATTTAGTGGACCTCCTGGGACAGGAAAAACTCTTCTAGCAAAAGCCTTTGCTTCGGAAATTAACAGGCCTTTTTTCTATGCATGCGGATCTGAATTTATGGTGAGGTATGTGGGAGCTGGTCCTGAAAAAGTTAGAGCGCTTTTTGCTGAAGCTAAAAAACAGGCCCCTGCTGTCATCTTTATAGATGAGGTTGACTCTTTTGCGTGTACAAGAGGAGAGGGGAGTCGAGGAGGTAAAGGTTCAGGGGAGGTCGAAATTTTGAATCAATTTTTAACGGAGATGGATGGTTTTTCCTCTAACGAAGATGTTTTTATAATTGTTGCAAGCAATAGAAAGAAAGCACTTGATCCGGCATTTACAAGAGACGGGAGGTTTGATCACAAGGTGACTATTGAATTGCCTGATCGCGAAGCTAGATTAGCTATTTTAGAGGTTCATGCTCGAAAGTTTATCCTTGATGAGGAAGTGAGCTTGGGGAGCATTGCCGACCGTACGGGTGGTTGTTCTGGCGCTGCATTAGCAGGTATTTTGAATGAAGCTGGTATGATAGGTGTGGAAAAGGGACGTTCTAAAATTTTATCAGAAGACTTAGAAGAAGCTTGCAGTATAAAACTTAAAGAAAGAAAGGAATTTAATGAGGCCTCAATTGTCGATAAACTTGAGAGGATAAATGACGAAATTACTCTGTTATCTGAACAGGTTTCTTGAAAATTAATATTATGATTTTTTTTAAGGAAATTTAATAATCCCTCTTGCAAGGAAATCCCCGTTCATTACAATTGCCGTATTAAAAAGGAGTTGTTAATGCTACATTCTGTAGATTCGACTTTGGGAAGTCCGTTACTTACACGAGAAGAGATTCTTCTTTCTCCCCATTTTGTAAAAAGCTCTCGTATTCCTGTAATCGGCTCTATTGCTTCTGCTTCCATTGTTATATATTCTCTTAGCATGGCTACAAAGCATAGCTGCTCTTCTCAGGTGGTTGTTTTACAAGAAAATACAGGGGACGGGGAAGCTTTGTCTGAACGGAAAAATAGTGCATTTTTAAAGCTAGCTGGTTTCCATGGAATCAACGTGTTTACTTTGGGCTTTTTAGCTTGTTGTTATTCTAAAGAAGAGGTAGGTGAAAAAGAACGATATAGTAGTTCTAGTTCTTTTGATATTAAGAGTATGATGAGGCAGTTGCAAGTGAACGAGAATACGTGAGGGCTTTATGAATTGTTTTAAATGTGGCCTTTTTATAGAGAGTGGTCCTCTTAAAAAAATAGGTTTTAGGGATTACTGTGAAAATTGTGGGGCATCGCTTCACTGCTGTTTGGGTTGCAAGTATTATCAAGTAGGGCTTTCTAATAATTGTAAAATTCCGGGAACAGAGAAAATTGTAGATTGCTCTGCAAATAACTTTTGTGAGGAATTTGCAGTACGAGAACAGGAATCTGTTTCGACAAAAAAAAACTCAGGTGGAGCTGCAAGGTTTGACGATCTATTTAAGTAGGCTACTTTAGTCTTAGCAGGATGTTTATTGCTTCATCATTATCTATGAGAACAAAACGATCATAAATCTCTTCAAAGTTGTAGACATCTCCTTTAGCTAAATCGAAATACCACCCGTGAATATTCAAAGTTCCTTCCTTGAGCCTTTTTTGGACGAGGGGATAAGTTTTTAGATGTTCTATTTGTTTGATGACGTTTATTTGGGAGAGTTGATTGTTTTGGCTTAGTTCTTTGTTTGTGAAGCTGCAGTCTTTTAAGTGTGATGCGCTGCATCCGCAAAAAGAAAGCCATCCTTTTAGATTGCCATCCTCTAGCTTATCTATTCCGGATAGTACGGCATTCATAGCGCCGCAGTCTGAGTGTCCACAAACAATGATATCTTTTACAGGCAAATTTTGTAGTGAGAAATGAATAGCGGCGGCTTCTGAAAAGGCACTTTCAGGAGGGGATTCTTTTGTAGAAGGGATGATATTTCCGACATTCCGTATAACAAAAACATCTCCTGGATTTGTAGATGCAAAAACATTGGGGGCTACTCGACTATCTGAGCAGGCAATTAAAAGAACATCAGGAGACTGCCGTTCTGCCAGGTGGCTAAAATTAACAATATAGTCTTCAAGGCACTTTGTTCTAAATTCTAAAATACCACGAATAAGCTTTTTCAATGGATCTCCTGCCAGCTAAAAGGTTTTACTTCTATTTTAGAGCATACCAAAAAATTGTCTATTTAACAAGTGGTTATTTTGATTCAACTTCATATAATTTTTTTACAAGTAAATGTTTATGTGATGGTTAATCTAATTATTAATATAAATTCTTGTTAATTATTTTATTTTCCATAGTGAATGCTGAATTTTTCCAATTATATTACAGGGAGCTTTTTGCCCGTTAGGGAGTTGTGTGGATTTAAAAGAAAGATAAAAATTTAAAGCCTTTGGTTGTTTTTTTTAGCTCTAAGCTGTCTCAAAGAAATCATATTGTTCTTAACTTCGCATATTAGATTTGGAAAATATTACAGATATCCGGATAATCCGGATATCTGTAGTTTTTTTCTATGTCATTTTACATCGGGGGGATTAAGTAATGATGTCGCTTTGGAATAGTTTTTCTTTGTGGGTTATGCAGGCAGGGCTTCCTATGGTGGCTTTTTATCATGCACTTTGTCTTAGTTGTTTTTTTAATGTATCCAGTGAAGATGCCAAGGGCATAGAAAAAGCTGCTAATTTGTGTTTGGCTCCCACGCAGTATTTATTTGCCGGAAGAGTTGCTATACCTAGACAAGCAGAGGATGGGGTAATTGTTTATTCCTTAGAACAAAGATTTAATTACGAAGATCCTGCTCTTTGGGTGAAAACAGCCGCAGCTTACCTTGCTTTGCCTTCTAGTCTTATTGTTGGTACTGTTTTAAAAGGCGCTTCTTATCTATCAGCAGATATGCGAAAAAAACAAGAAAAAATAGCTCTTAGTGTTGAAGAGGGGGGGGCTTTTTTTCAGTCTAAAAATGCTTACTACAGATCTTTGGGCGTAGCTATAACGTCATTTAACGAGGCTGAAAAAGTATCTTCTTTGGGATATCAAAGACGACCTGAGGATTTGGATAAGTTAAAAATAGAAAAAGAGGCGCTTAAAGATATAGTTTCCCTACTAAATGAAAAGGAAATTATTTACTGGTTAGATTGTGGCTCTTGTCTTGGGGCTTATCGTTATGGTGGTGTTATCCCTTGGGACTGGGATTTGGATATAGCTATTTTGCAGCCCGATTTTGATAACGTGCGCCATGTTCTTTCTTCGTTAGATCCTAATAAATATATGGTTCAAGACTGGTCTAGTAGGGATAACCCTAAAAGTTATCTGAAAATATACGTAAAGGAAGTGAATGCTCTTATTGACATTTATCACTTTGCTCTTGATGGAGAGAAAAAAGAAGTGAGATCTATTTTATCTAACGGAAAGAGCGTGTTCTTACCAAAATCCTGGAAGGCTTGGGAGTCAAGGTATACGATTCCTACCCCATTTTCTTATGTCTTTCCGTTGAAGAAAATCAATTTCGATGGGGTAGAAGCGTATATCCCTCATGAAACTGAAAAATACTTGCAGCAAAGATATGGCGAAAATATTGCCCCTGTTAAAATATACAACGCTGCTACAGGGAATTATGAAAAAGATGAAAGCCATCCTTATTGGCAAATTCAATATGTGAATACAAGATAGGGAAGAAATGGTTCAAATAGATCCTGTTGCCTATTTTTCTTCTTCTTTTAGAGATAAACCAGATTTGCCAAGACAGGGGAGTCTTGCTTTACACAATCAAGGTGTTTTGCAATTTTTGCCCGGAAAGAATTATGAACAAGCTTTAGAAGATTTACAAGGAATTGATAGGATTTGGATTGTATTTTGGATGCACAAAGTCTCTTCTTGGCGCCCTAAAATACAACCCCCTCGCTCTGTTTCTAAAAAAGGTGTTTTTGCTACAAGATCCCCTCATAGACCAAATCCAATAGGCCTTTCTTGTGTAAAGCTTATTTCTGTTGTAGGCTTAAATCTTGTAATAGAGGGGCATGACTTATTGGATGGAACCCCTATTTTAGATGTGAAGCCTTATTTGTCATATGCAGATAGTTTTCCAGACGCAGGCTGTGGTTGGCTTGATGAAATGGGGTCTTTATCTCCCAATAAGGTGATTTTTTCTACGCTTGCTTTAGAGCAAATCACCTTTTTAGAGAAAGCTGGACTTTCTAATTTGTTATGTAACCTAGAGGAAAGGCTCCGGTTTTTTACCAAGGAAACATCATGTAATAGAATAGAAAAAATATCTTCAGATTTATATTTACAGGCATATAAATCTTGGCGTCTTATTTTTCAAAAAGACAAAGAAATTACTGTTATGGCTCTTTTCAGTGGGTATAAGCAGGAAGTCTTAGAGGGGGCTTCGGAGTCTGTTTGGGGAGATCTTTCCTTGCATCAGAGTTTTCTTGAGGTGTTTAAAATAGATATAAAGAAGTGTTTTACTGACATGGGTTTTTTAAATATATATTTAGGAGGTGTTTAAAGTGGGTAAGATTTTTAAAAGAGGCATGATTGCAGTGGCTCCTGTTGCTTTGACACTGGCTTTATTGATGTGGCTTTTTAATACATTAGAAGCTCTTTTCAAAGCTCCGGTGGAGGCCTTGATTGGAAAAGAGTATTATTTTTCGGGGCTTGGTATTTTAGTTGCTTTTTTTCTGATTTTTATTGTTGGGGTTATAATCAATAATTGGCTTATTCAAAGAATATCCAACTGGTTTGATTCGCTTTTGAGCCGTATACCTTTAGTTAAGACGTTATATAGCTCTATAGGGGAAGTAATGAGCCATTTTCGCTCTAAAGATAGTCGTAAAGAGGGACAGGTTGTTGTTGTTGAAATTTTAGGCATGAAACTTGTGGGTATTGTGACGAGGGATTCTTTTTTGGAAGGACCTGCGGGTATTGGAGAAGAGGGTGATGTCGCTGTGTATCTTCCCATGAGTTATCAAATTGGAGGGTATACAGTTATTTTGCCAAGGTCTCAAGTGAAAAAATTGAATATGACCATGGAAGAAGGTATGCGCTTCACCATGACGGCTGGAGTTTTATCGCAAAGCAAGAGAGTTCCTCCTGTCAAATAAGCTGCGGTAGCACTATGTCCAGTGCGCCTTTATTGCCAATTTTTTGAATCTTCTTTTAAGTCTTTTATAGTTTCTATTAAATAATATATTGAATAATTAATTATTTTTTGACATTATGAGGTGTATATTAAAAAATAGGCGGTATCTATGTCGAAAGAAGTAATTCTTATTACAGGGTGTAGCGGTAGAATTGGTTTTAAAGCAGCAGAGTGTTTTGCTGAGAAATATCAAGTAGTTGGCTTTGATGTATTCTTAGCGGGAAACTTGCCAGGAATGGAACTAGTTAGCGTTGATATGGGATCAGATGACAGCGTTGCTTGTGGACTGGAGTATGTAAAGAAAAAGTATGGAAATAAGCTCGTTGCCGTGATTCACCTTGCTGCCTACTATAGTTTTACCGGTGGGGGATGGGGTAATTACCAAAGGATTACTGTAGATGGGACTAGAAGGCTTTTAGAAGGATTAGCTAAGGAATTTATCTGTGATCAGTTTATTTTTTCTAGTACAATGTTAGTTCATGCTCCTTGTCTACCTGGAGAGAAAATTACGGAAGATTGGCCCGTTGATCCCAAGTGGCAGTATCCTAAATCGAAAGTTCTTGTGGAAAAATTAATGCATGAGCTTCGAGGTGATATGAGCATTGTATCGATGCGTATTGCAGGGGTATATGATAACAGGTGCCATTCCATTCCTCTTTCTAATCAAATTCAACGAATCTATGAAAATCAATTGGAAGGTCATGTTTTTGCAGGAGATCTTACGCACGGAGCTTCTTTTGTGCATATGGATGATGTAATAGAGGCTCTTAGGCTTGCTGTAGAAAAAAGAAAAGAACTTCCTAAAGAGCTTACAGTACTTATAGGCGAAGAAGAAACTCTTAGCTATGATGCTTTACAAAGAGGTTTTTCTTCGTTAATCTATGGAAAGGAATGGAAGACGATATCCTTACCTAAACCCTTAGCAAAGATAGGCGCGGTTATAAAACAGCACCTACCTTTCGTGAAAAAGACTTTTATTAAGCCTTGGATGATAGAACTAGCCGACGATCATTACGAGTTAGATGTAACTAGAGCTAAAAAAACACTTGGATGGTACCCTAAAAAGAAATTACGAGAAGTATATCCTCTTTGGGTTGAAGAGTTAAAAAAAGAACCTTTAGCTTGGTATCATGAAAATAAACTAAAGCCTAGTGCTTGGGTGGCAAAACAAAAATCATGACGGAAGGATCTAGAAATAAAATACCTTTATTTTTTTTCGTTTTGGGTTTTTGGCTTTTAGCAGCACCTGCGACTTTTGGTTGTAAACTTTCTTTGATGTGTTTTAGTGATTATATTTCCGGAATACTTCTTTGTGTTTTGGGACTCCTTGCTTATAAAACTGCGCTAAGAAGTTTATATGTAGTAGGTGTTTTTATAGGTATCTGGCTTCAGATGGCCCCTCTTCTTTTTTGGGCAAAGGAGCCGTCTTTTTATGTAAGCGATACGCTCATAGGGTTTTTGGTTATCACGTTATCTAATTTTCTTCTTGGGTTTTTTAAAGAAGAAAAAGAAGAGGAATCGAATCCTCCAGGATGGTCTTTTAACCCCTCTGCATGGTCTCCTAGAATTGTGACTATTTTTTTGGCTATGGTTTGTTGGTTTTTATCTAGATATTTAGCGTCTTATCAACTTGGCTATATCCATGAAGTATATGACCCTTTTTTTCAAGGGGGCACTGAAAAGGTAATAACTTCTAGCGTATCTAAATTATTTCCCGTTCCGGATGCTGGACTTGGTGCTTTTGTATATTTTTTAGAGTTTCTTTTAGGGTGGATGGGGGGCTTTTTAAGATGGCGTAAAATGCCTTGGCTTACTATTTTTTTTGGAGCTATGGTTGTTCCAGCTGGAATGGTGAGCATTCTTCTTATTGCATCTCAACCGGTTTTTGTGGGGGCTTGGTGCGGCATTTGTCTTGTTATTGCTTTTTGTATGCTTATTATGATCCTTTTAACAGCTCCAGAGGTTGTTGCTACAGTGGAACTCCTTGTTTTTGTTAAGAAAAATAATAAGAATTTTTGGAAAGTTTTTTGGTCAGGTATTAACAAGTCTGAACTACCTGAAAAACCCGCATGTTACAAGTCGGGATTTTTTGCTTCTTTAGGACTCAGTTTTCCTTGGAATTTACTTCTTTCTGCTTGTATAGGTATTTGGCTTATGAGTTCTTCTGCTCTGCTTGGGATAGCTCGTCCTGGAGCAGACAGTTTATATATAGTGGGGCCGCTTCTTTTTGCTTTTTCCGTAATTTCTTTATCAAAATGCATTCGTTTTATTCGTTTTTTAAACCTTCCTTTAGCAGTGGTTCTTTTTTCTGCTCCTTTATGGATGGATGGTTTTTCTGTTTTTGGGACGATAAACAACGTATTTATAGGGATTGTTATCTTTTTGTTATGTTTTAAAAAAGAAAAATCCCCATAAGTAAATAAAAAAAGCGTTTTTCTTATAAAATTTGAGAGCTTTTCTGTTTCTTAATACTTTATTTTTTGATTTTTTAAATTCACAGCGGATTATTAAAAAAAAAACAAAAAGTTTGCGCTAAAAGGGATATATTCGCTATAGTCTTGGCATCTTACTGAAACAGTCTTTTAAATAAGACGACGAGGTAGGAAAAGCTGAGCCGTAAGAGCCAGTGTTGATGTTTTGACAGCAGAGAATAAGTGATGAAATGTAGATAAATTTGTGTGGT
>CAYTOK010000020.1:0-29992 GCA_964439595.1 uncultured bacterium
TTCCTATTGACGTAAGAGACATGCTGTACTTTCGCTGTAGCGCATTAACTGATACCGATCTAGAAAAAGCTGAAAGCTTTGTAAAGGAACACCTAGATAATTCGGATACTTGTCATCAATTTCTTATTGGTCACGAAACTTGGCTTAAGTGTTTAGAGAGGAACTTTACTAGAGACTTTAACGCCTTGAAAGGTGCTAGAGATGCTGCTTCAGATGCAGCTGTAGGTGAGGCAGATTATAAAAAAATCAAGAAAGATTATGAAAAAGGGCTAATCGATTTAACAGAGCAAGCCCTTGGCTCTTGGGATGATTTTAGACGCCTGGCTCGATAAAAGATATTAGAAATAATTTCGCAGAATGGAAATCTTTTAAAGATCCCTCTTCTTGGAGAGAGGTTTTCTATTTAGAACCTTTTTCATAATGAATTTGGAAGATTTGCAATCCCTATTTGCTCCTTTAGAGGTAAGTAAAGGAATCTAAGAAAAAGTTTCTATTTTCACTAGGATTTCTTTTTTATAAGAAGCGATGCCATAGCATAAGATTTTCCCGGAGTGTCCAAGATTCTTAAGTTGAGATTTGTAGTCTTTAGTTTTGATTTGCTCTAATGCTTCTTCTGCTAGAATTTTCAAGTCCTTTTTCTTTCCTTTTTTGAACTCTAATAATACGCCGGGGAGGTTTGCATTTGGCGTTTTAGGACAAAGCATAATGTCATAGCGGCCATATCCCGATTCTAAATTGGAGGAGACTATGTAGGTATCTGCTAAGGATGCTAAAAGACCTAAGACAAAAAGATGTAGACTGCTTTCTAGGTCTTTTTCGTAAAGATCGTGGTAGCTACAAAAGCTTTTTATAAAATCTCCTAAAAGGTTATTGACTAGAGCAATCTCGCCTTCGACAAGGGCTTCTAGTAACGTTTCTAACTTTATAGAAGAGAAGTTTTTACTAATAGCGCCTAGAACAAGTTTTTTGTAGAGCTCTTTAATCTCTTCATTAGGAATAGCTAGAGTATAATAATTTTTATTATTCGTGAAAAGATGTTCTACGGCAGTGATGTATCCCGCAAAAAACAAAAAGCTCCAAGGTTCTACTTCTCTATGATCTAAATCCAAAAGGATTACATCTTGATTAATGGTTTTTTTTTCCAAAGCCTTGCCTTCCAAGAGGATTTTGAGCTCATTTTGTATCACTGTGCTTGTTTCAGAAATAAGCCTTTCAAGTAGTTCTGTGCTTCCGGTATTTGCCCAGTAGGTTTCAGGCATGCAAGAGCTTTCAATATATTTTAACAAAGACCACGGGTTATAAATTTGACAAGAAAAATGGGCAAGAGAAGGATCCGATGCATATTTAGCAGCAATTTTATATCCATTGTACCAAGACTTAACCTCTTGGTTCTTATCAGGCCTGTTAACTAAATTTAAAAGTCTACTTACCTCTTCTTCCATAAATCCAAATTTATCTGCAAAATTTTTGTCGAGCATCGTGCAGATATTGAGGTTATTTAATCCAGATAGGATGCCATCTTTAGCAGTTCTGACAACGCCTGTCATAAACCCTTTGTGCAGTTGAGGATTTCCTTTTAGTGCTTTAGAAAGTAAGTTGCACATAAAATCTACCATGGATTTATAGAATTTATGTGTGTATGCATACGTAATAGGACTGTCATATTCATCAATTAAGATGATTGTAGACTTTCCTAAACACTCTTTAATGGCTTCTGTAATAAATAGTAGGGATTCAGTAAATTCTGCTTGATTAGCCGTTTTATCAAGTATTGCTTGATATTTTTTTCTGTAATCTTTACTTAGTTTTTCTTCCAAGGGTTTAAGAGTTCTTCGCACTTCTTTTGCTAGGAGCTCTTTTAGTTCTTCGTAGGTATTTTCCCAAGAGCTGGCTTTGATGTCTTTAAAAGAAATACAAATTACAGGAAAGGTTCCTTGTAATTGTCGAAATTTCTCTTCTTGCCAAATTTTAGACTTTTCAAAGAGATGGGAAGTGGATTTTTCGGTTATTTCAAAAAAACATTTTAGCATGGAGAGGGAAATAGTTTTTCCGAACCGTCTTGGGCGAGTAACAAGGACAACTTTGCCATCCGTTTCCCAAAATTCTTTAATAAGAAGGGTTTTATCAACATAGACATAACCGCCTTCTATAAGATCTTGGTAATCATCTACTCCAATAGGAAGTAATAGTTTTTCAGTGTGCGATTTTTTTTTAAGGTTCGTCATCCAAGCATCCTGCATTAAACTATTCTGTAGAAATTACCATATAAAAAGAGTTGCTATTCAAAGTATATTGTCTCCTATGTAAAGCAATATTGCAAGAAAAATATAGACTGAATAAGTTGAATCCAGCACTTGCGAGTCAGTGAATTCTCTTTGAGAAATAACAAATAAAAAATTATCCTTCTAACTTATCTGAGAAGGGTGATAAAATATTATATCTCTTGAATGTCTATTCAAGCCTGATTCTTAACTTAACCATCTTAAAAAAATGACTCCTAAATTACTTATAAATAGCCCTTAAAGGAGAGCAAAGTTATTTAATTTCCAGAGAAAACTATCCAAGCCTTCTTGAAAAACTATGGAGAGGAGCCTTATGGTCTCCTGGCTATTTTGTAGGATCAAAAGTAACAGACTTATTGCAAGGTGGTTATGATTGCCGCGGACAAATGTGAAACTCTTGTTGTATATTTGTCCATACAGGAGGGCTTTTAACTGCTTGACTAAATCTGTTTATATATTATATTATATGGTGATATGAATAGATTAATCAAAATCGGCGAAGCCGCTAGAATCCTAGGAGTAACACCTCAAACTCTTCGTAGATGGGAGAGGATGGGGCAGATTGCTCCTGAAAAAATCACCGAAGGAGGGACTCGTTATTACGATGTAAGCCGTCTTTTGGGTGTTTCTGCTAAGGGTATCGAACCCTCTCTTACGTATGCTTACGCAAGAGTTTCTTCCCATGATCAAAAAGAAGATCTGCAAAGACAGAAGCAAGCCCTAGCTACCTACTGCATAGCGCATGGCTGGAACTGTGAAGTTCTTGCTGATCTTGGATCAGGGATGAACTATAAAAAGCGTGGACTAAAAAATCTTATAGACGCTATCTTATCAAAAAAAATTAAAAGACTGGTTCTCACACATAAGGATCGTCTTCTACGGTTTGGATCAGAGCTTATCTTTACTCTTTGTGAGATCCATAACGTAGAGGTCGTGATCATCAATCAAGGAGAGGATTTGTCTTTTGAAGAAGATCTAGCAAAAGACGTATTAGAAATCATCACGGTGTTTTCTGCCCGTCTTTATGGAGCTAGGAGTCATAAGAACAAGAAGCTTATAGAAGCTGCCAAGGTGCTATTAAAAGATGAGTGAAGAAAAAACCTTTTCCTATCAGACACGGTTTCAGACTGATCTTTTCATAGAGGAGGTTTTAGAAGAATATGCCACCTTATATGGACATGTAGAAAGATCTCTTTGTAGAGATCTTTTAAAAGGTCTTCTCCTTAACGATCTTAAAAGAGACTACATTGCTAAGTACAAGATCACGGCTCGGCAGTTTAACGCTTGTAGAGTCTCTGTCTTAGGGAAAATCTCTGCTATTAAAGAGTCTCGTAAGCAGCGCATACCTTCTCTTAAAGAGAAGATAAAAACTCTTACAAAGAAAATCTCTAAAATTAAAAGTGCTCTAGTAAAACACCAAAAAAAACGGAAGCTTGATAACCTTGAAAAACGCCTTGCTAAGGAAGAGAAAGACCATAAAGAGGGTAATATCTCCCTTTGCTTTGGCGGCAAAAAGCTATTTCACTCCCAGTTTCATCTAGAAGAAAACGGCTACTCTTCCTTTGAAGAGTGGAAAGAAGACTATACCAAAGAAAGAAACTCGGAGATCTTCTGCCTTGGATCTCACGATGAAACAGCAGGAAACCAAAGCTGCGTTTTAACACTGCAAGATGAAACTTTTTGCCTTAGACTTCGCTTGCCAAATGCTGCCCGAGAAAAACACAAGACTAAGTACCTTCTTATCTCAGATATCCGGTTTGTTTACGGCAAAGAGGAGATACTGACAGCCCTAAAAAATAAGCAAGCCTTAAGCTACCGGTTTAAAAAAGATGAGAAAGGATGGAGAGTCTTTGTTTCCTTTTCCATAGAAAAACCTGCTGTTACAACGAAACAAGCACTCGGCGGCATTGGGATAGACATTAACGTAAACCATATCGCTCTTACAGAAATAGACTCTCAAGGCAATCCTGTTCACAAGAAGAGCATCCCTCTTTCCACCTACGGTAAAAGCAAAGATAGAGCCAAAGCTTTCATTCGGGATGTAGCCAAAGAGATCGTAGCGTTTGCTAAAGAAAAGAAAAAGCCTATCATTGCAGAAAAGCTCGATTTCACTAAAAAAAAAGCCACCCTAAAAGAGGATAACAAGGGAAGAGCTCGTATGCTCTCCTCTTTTAGTTATTCCCATATCTTAGAAAGCATAGAACGTAGGGCCTTTAAAGAGGGAGTAGAGTATCTATCTGTCTCCCCTGCCTGCACCTCTATCATCGGAAAGATCAAGTTTTCTAAAAGATATGGATTGACTGCACATCATGCGGCGGCGCTTTGTATAGCCCGTCGCTTTTTTAAATTCTCGGAAGCTCCTTCTAAGTGTCCTATGAAAGTAGTGCATAAAAATGTCCAAGTCACTTGCCCTCTACCTGCACGGAATCGAGAGCAACATGTTTGGGTATTTTGGATAGGAGCATACCGAAAGCTTAAAGCCGCGCTTGCTGCGCATTTTCGGGTTTCTCCAGGTCCTGCTCACGCTCGACCTGGATGACAAGGTAACTTCTCGAACAGCTTGAGAGCGATCTCAAGGGCTAACCGTTGACAGAACTGCTTGGTCAACGTGTCTATGCAATGAATACATTTGTATAGATTTTTAGTAGCGGTGAATTGATATTCCCCTTATATTTCCCTTTTCTCCGGCAAGAGAAATGGTGGCCAGAACTGGAATCGAACCAGCGACACAAGGATTTTCAGACCCATTCGGCATAAAACTCTGAACAACAGAGATTAAACCAGAATTCGATTTTCCTC
This sequence comes from uncultured bacterium, assembly GCA_964439595.1. Lineage (GTDB taxonomy): Bacteria > Chlamydiota > Chlamydiia > Chlamydiales > Rhabdochlamydiaceae > CAIJXB01. The sequence goes on from CAYTOK010000020.1 coordinate 5,082, forward strand.
TCAAACCATTTAAGACTTTATTCCAGAGAGCCCTAAAATATTCGCTTGGTTTCAGGTCAGTTGCGTAAAAAATGCGGAAATCCTTGGCTGTCAGATCAGGGCTAATTATGCAGGCGCTGCCTGCACAATTGACCTATAAAAGCAGTTAGTAAGGATTCCTTAACAACTGAAAAGGTCCCTCCCCTACGGATTCATTTCAGAGAGTTTGGCAACGAATTCTTGATAGGAACACACACTTACCTGGACCGCCCCTGAGAGTGGCCGATCTTTTAGCTCTTGAATGAGAGCGGTGACTTTTGCAAAATATTCTGGCTTTTGAAACTGCTTCTCTTTTGGAAGAGCTGTCGTATAGAGATATAGACATAAGCTTTTTAAACGCTCTGCAATAGCCATTTGGTGTTCAGCTTCTTCGATGAGTGCCAGCTCTTGGAAAAGGTCTGCACCTAATACACACTTTTCAGTGTCGAGTCGGCTTGCAAAATCCTTAAAATGATCCAGTGCATAGTCATTATCGAACAAAAGCAACAAATCGATGTCCATTCTTAAGAGATAGAGGGCCGCAGTGCGAACCTGTTCTCGGGCTTCTTTATATTCCCCGTTCTTCCTGCGGCGCATGATGGCGAGAATTGCCTGCACAAACTGCTCGACAATTCTCATGATATAGTCTTTTTGCATCATGAATTACTTGTTTCTCGTTATTCCGCCTGTTTTACCTTAAAACTGAATGAACCATTAGGTGTGACAAACGACATACTGCCAACTGTCCCATTTGCTTCTGATGTAAAACACATCATAGATCCTGGCATCCCCTTTATACTAAATTGCAAAGGTTTTTCAGGAACCAATACATACGCAGCACCAGGCACTGTAGCCGTGAGTTGGTTACCCTTTAGCCCAATATCGAATGAAAATAAATCGCTTTCAAACACTCCTTCAAATTGTTTGAGGTAATCGAGAGTCAGGAGTTCTCTACTAGCTTTTCGTTTGAATGTGATAGCTTCTACAGCAGATTCCATCGGCAAATCCAATTCTGAGATGTCTCCGAAACGATCTCTAGTAAAAGAGCAGTTGAAAGGCATTTTTACAATTCCTTCCCATGTTCCAATAAAATGATCATAACATCCATGGGTTAGTGGAATGGAGAGAGTCTGATAGGATAGAATGAGAGCATCTCCTTCGTTATAAACCCGTACTGTGCCATAACCAGGATTCTCAAATTCGCCGACATAATCTTTGTAGGGACGAACAATTCCTGCGGTTACCGAAGGGAAATCCTCTGGTTTTTCTGAACTCTTCTGGAGCGCACTTTTCATCTTGTCATCTTTTTCTTTCGCTTTCAGCATCCAATCTTCTTTTGGAATTCCTAAAATCTGATTGAAGATGGCTTCGGCTAAACTATTTGCAAACATCATTCCGCTATCACTGTTTGTTAAAACAACAACGCCGATTTTTTCTTTAGGCAAAAATCCTGTTGAAGAAATAAATCCATCGATTCCTCCTCCATGTGTTACCAGGTAATGTCCTTCATGCATGCCAACCATCCATCCTAGACCGTAACCAAAGGAAGCTGAAGATTCTTCAGGAAATATTCTCAACGCTACCTGAGGGGTCTGCATTGCTTGAAGCGTTTCTTTTTTAAGAAACTGGTGTCCTTCAAAAGAACCATCAGAGAATTGCAAACCCAGCCATTTCGCCATATCAGCTACGTTTGAATTAATAGATCCAGCGGGACCTGCGATCGTTATGTTATTAAATGGAATTGACTCGATAGATCCATTTTTTTCTCTGAAGGGGAGAGAAAAATCATCACTTTTCTGAGAATCCACAACAGACAAATTCGATCCATTCATTCCGAGAGGAATGAAGATTCGTGAACGGATAGCTTCTTCCCAAGTTTGTCCAGTGATTCTTTCGATGACTAAGCCTGCCATTACATACATCAAGTTGTTATACTGGAATTTACCTCTCAAGTCGGTGCTTGAATCTAGATATTGGAGACGTGACAACAAATCATTTCTAGAAATATCTGCGTTATACCATAGAAGGTCATGCCGTGGGAGACCCGATTGATGAGTAACCAAATCCCGAATGGTTATGTGATATGTGGCATATTCATCTTTAAGGCGAAATTCAGGGAGATACTTGATGACTGGATCATCCCAGGAGATTTTCCCTTCATCAGCTAATTGACCTATAACATGCGTGGTAAAAGCTTTGGTGCAAGATCCAATGGCAAAGAGGGTGTTTTCGGTCACTGGCAACCCATTATTTATATCACGTAAGCCATAGCCTTTTGTGAGAACCACTTTACCATCGATAACAATACCAACTGCAACACCAGGGATACGGAATGTTTCAAGCGCTTTATTGATCATTGCATCCAGCCCCTCTAGTTTATCGGTAGAGGCGAGGACGGTCACAGGGCTTTGTAATGATTCTGAGGCGATTACACAATTACTTCCTATCAATGATAGGGCACTAAGAACTGTTATTATTTTATCTTTAGTCATTTGACACCTTTGTTTTATCTTTGAAATGTTTAGTTGCAAACGCATCCATTGCTTCATAAAGAAATTCGGGTAATTTTGGATGATAAGCTGAATAGCATTCTCTTTGCTCTAAGATATGATCACGAAGTTTTAAGAAAATTTCTTTCGTTACCACATGAAACTCAGCCATCAAGTCGTAGTTCCATTGAATGAGTTTCTGAACTTCTTTTGAGGCAGGATCGAGCCCCTGTTCGACCGCTTTTACAAACTCTCTCATCAATTTATTGGAGTGGTCTGTTATCTCATCTACTTTCTCTTCGGAGAGGGTTTCGATTTTTTTCTTTGCTTTTTCAACCGCTTCTTTTCCAATCTGCTGCATCTGCATATCTTCGATGTCTTTGACCAAATTTTGGTAAGAGCAGAATTTTTCGAGTCTTTCCTTCTGATTCATATTGCAATTCTTATATTGAGGAAGGATCGTGTCGATAGAGGCCGTATGACGTTGCAGCTTTTTGATCTCTTTGGCTAACGCTTGTTTTCTTGCTGTCAAAGCAGCTGTCGCTGCTAGAAGAATGTTTTTTGAGCCAAAAATTTCTTTGATTTTAGGCAGGCTAAACCCGACCTTTTTAAAGAAAACAATTTCCATAAGCCGCATGCAGTCTTGATCGCTATAGATGCGTTTCCCATTTGCCATACGGATTGAAGGCTCTAGCAAGCCAATCTGATCGTAGTGCCTTAGGGTACGAACAGTCACTCGAGCCTTTTTAGCAAGCGATGTAATGCTATGTTCCATAAACAAATTCCAATCTAAAATAAGCTACCAGTATACAGGATTACGTAACGTCAACTACAACGAAAATATCAGCAAACATCAGAAAAGGCAGAAATGATTCAGCTCAATGAGATAAGTAAATTTTTACTTTGACGAATGAGAGCTGTGATTTCGAGATGATGAGTTTTTGCCCGCTTAGTATGCCCACCATGCCGTAATGCGGCTCCACGGGAACGTTCTTCCCTTCCTTTGTGATGGGTCCTTTTGAAGTTCCACCATGCATATGACAAGTGCCTCTTCCACGAACTGATATTGCCATCCTTTTTCGGATACTTGCGAATGCATCGGATGTTGTCTGAATTTTTAGCCATAAATTTTACCTTAAGAGAGTGATTATAGATTATTTGGAATAAAAGGGAATCGGACAATTAATCCGTAGTTCCGATTCGTATTTCTCCTAAGGAATTGTACGAAGCACGAACGAAATATACGCTTTTTACGCAATTTTTCCGCATTGAAGGGAAAAGTTGATAGCAAAAAGGCTTGTTTGAAACCAAGAAAGTTTGAAAGCAAAGTTGTTCTGATTGATTCAGACCATTTGCGTAAAAAATGCGGAAATTGAGACTTTTGATAAGATTGTTGCATGATGACTCCTAGCGTTAAAAAACGTTCAGAGTCTATGCGTAGAATGCTTTAAAAAATGGTGGCCAGAACTGGAATCGAACCAGCGACACAAGGATTTTCAGTCCTCTGCTCTACCGACTGAGCTATCCGGCCACACTAAAGCTCAAAACTGTAAAGCTCTTCTGATTTTTTCACAAGTCATTTCTGCAAAAAACGTTTATTTTTACTATATTTTTGTAAAAGAGCCATATCTTTGACTATATTGGTTGCCTCTACAAGCTGCAAATCCTCTACGCCAAAGTTAAGAGAAGGGCTCCATTTCTCTTCTGAAGATGGAATTTCATTTTTTAAAAACCGAAGAAAATAAAGAAAATTTTTATCGTGATTTACCCGATATTCGCTATTTGTCTTTAAAAGAGGAAGAACCTCTGTCCAAAAAGAAAATTTTTTCTGCAAATTGGGAATGTAATTTTTTTTAAGCCAGGCCTTACTGCGTAAGTCTACATCTGCCAAAGGATCTACAAATGCATCAGGAACCTGATCATTTTTTAAAGCATACGGAAGGTACTTTTCTCCTATGTTAAAAGGAGAATACTTGGTTGGGACAACAATATCTGCTTTTACCCCTTCAATCTGTGTAGACTTACCAGAAACAGTATAATATTTACCCACTGTGACTTTAAAATACGTCGAAGAGCCTTCTTCTGTTACTGTTTGATACTGAATAGTCCCCTTACCATACGTTCTTTCATCCCCCACAACTAAAGCAAGGCCATAATCTTGCAAAGCCTGAGCTACGATTTCAGTAGCGGAAGCTGAGGCTTTGGAAGTTAATAAAACAAGAGGGCCCTCATAAAAAATTTTGCCATCCAGCTCTCGCAAATAACGCATTTGCCCTTCAGCATACTTAGAAATAACAATTACGCCACTAGATACAAATAATCCAGCCATTTTTACTGCCTGACTTAAAAACCCTCCGGAATTCCCTCTCATATCCACAACAAGTCCGTGAAGTTTTCCTAAAGAGCGAAGCCCTCGCAAAGCTTCTTTCATATCCTTTTCGCAACTACGCCCATCACTACTTTCATAAAAAGATGGTACTTCCACAACACCTATCACTCCGTCTCCATAAGGAATAGCTCCAAAGCGTAGCAATTCCTGGGCAATAACAATTTTCTCTCTGACTAATCCCAAGGAAATAATTTCTCCGTTTTTTTTCTGGAGAGTCAAAAGTACCCTCTTTCCCCGATCGCCCTTAAGCCAATTCATAGCTTCTAAATAAGAGTCCTCTAAAACAGGGTGCCCATCGATAGCTAGAATAAGGTCTCCAGAAGTCACCATGCCACTTTTATCAGCAGGCCCCCCTTGAATTACGGATTTTACAACTACCCCCCCTACTCCCTCTTTTAAAACAACGCCCACACCTTCGAACTGTTTTTCTAAACTGGTTCTCAAATCACTAGCCTCTTCAGGAGTAAAAAAAGAAGAATGAGCATCTAGACTTTTGGCAAAAGCTTTTAAAACATGCATAGCCAAAAAATGCTCCTTATCAGAAGAGAGGTAGGGCTCCTCAATTCTTCTTATTCGCCTTTCACAAAGAGCTAAAATATCTTGCTGATCCCTCTCAGACAAAACTTCCATTCCTATTTGCTGCTTTTCCATATAAAGCATATGGAGTAACTGTTTTTTTATTCTCTCATGCAATAAATCCTCTGTTTTAGCATAGGAAAGAACCCCCTCATCAAAAAAAAGATCTGAATTTCTTTGAATAGCGAGCTCTTCTTGTATTTTTTTGCGATATTCTCTAGCACGTAAAATAGCAGCTCGAATTACGCGAGCTGCTTGTTCATAAAAAAAATAATCACCGTGCTGGTGGCCTATAACAACTTGGTGCAGAAATTCTTCTTTCATATTCCAAAAAGGAGAAGCTTCTCCTTCTAATAAATATACTTTATAAGGATCAAATTGATCCAAGAACAACTTAAAACTCCTTTTCGCTAACATAGGAGAAAAGGATTTATATTCGACATGATATGAGAGCATTTCCTCAATAGATGTATGGATGTTTTTTTTGGAGAGCTGAAATGACTGGCTTACCCCAAACAAGCAAGCTCCAGAAAAAAAAGACACTACAAATAAAAAATATTTCATCATATAAAAAGCTAATTCCTTTCTTGCCTAGACTAAATCTTTCTTATTCCTCTAAAAAAGATAAAATGCCAGAAATTTGTATGAATTTTGAGAATATTTACTAAAAAATCTAAAACTTTACCGTCTTAACTACGCCACAAAAGCATGGCCACAAATAAAATAAATACTATCCGAGCGAAAACTCGAAAACTTTAAAAAAAAACCCATCAAGTTTCTGCTAATTTCCACAGCAAAAAAGCGAAATGGTTTTGCAAATAATTCTACAATCCAGTTATAGTTTCCTTATCGCGTAATTTAAAAAAAGTTTTTCAAGGAGAAAGGCTAAGATGCCTACAATTAATCAACTCGTTCGAAAAGGCCGTATCAACAAGGTACGAGCAAAGAAATCACCTGCTCTACAAAGATGTCCTCAAAAAAGAGGGGTTTGTTTACAGGTAAAAACAAAAACACCTAAAAAGCCGAACTCTGCTCTTAGAAAAGTAGCTTGGATTCGTCTTTCTAACGGTCAAGAAGTTATTGCATACATCGGCGGAGAAGGCCATAACCTCCAAGAGCACAGCATTGTTCTCGTAAGAGGCGGAAGAGTAAAAGACCTTCCAGGGGTAAGATATCACATCGTTAGGGGTGCTCTTGACTGTGCTGCTGTTAAAGACAGAAAAAAATCCAGATCCAAGTATGGGGCAAAACGTCCTAAGTAATATTAGGATACCTTCCATAATGAATAGGGTATCCTGATTCGCGATTCTTTCTGCACACCTAATCGCCTGCAGAGACAATCTCGGATCGGTTTTTTGTACACACTAAACAAAAAGCCAAGTAAATAGCCTTTGGATCAATACAGAAAAAAATTTTAGGAGACTACAAAATGTCAAGAAGAAGAGGCGCCGTAAAAAGGCAGATCGATCCCGATCCGATATATAAAAGTATAGTACTCGCTAAATTCATTAACAAATTAATGTACGGCGGCAAAAAATCCACAGCTAGTAAAATCGTATATAATGCACTAGATAAGCTAGCTAAACGTGTTAAATCAGAAAATCCTTTAGAAGCATTTGAGCAAGCTCTTGAAAATGCAAAGCCTGCTTTGGAAGTAAAATCCAGAAGAATTGGGGGAGCTACCTACCAAGTCCCTATGGAAATCCCTTCTGACAGAAGAATTGCTATGGCAATGCAATGGATCATTAAATTCTCAAGAGACAAAGCTGGTCGCTCCATGGAAGATGGCCTCGCTGCTGAACTAGCTGACTGCTTCCAAAATCAAGGGTCTACCATTAAAAAGAAAGACGATACACATAGAATGGCAGAAGCTAATCGAGCGTTTGCTCATTATAAATGGTAACCTAAGGAGAAGGATATGAGCAAAAGAGCAGATACCGATAAGTTAGAAGACGTAAGAAATGTCGGCATTATGGCGCACATCGACGCTGGTAAAACGACTACAACTGAGCGTATTTTATTCTACTCAGGAAAATTACACCAAATCGGCGAAGTGCACGAAGGCGCAGCTACCATGGATTTCATGGAACAAGAAAAAGAAAGGGGTATTACAATCACCTCTGCAGCTACTACCGTGCACTGGGAAGGACAAAAGATCAACATTATCGACACCCCTGGACACGTAGACTTCACAATTGAAGTAGAGCGCTCTTTAAGAGTTCTCGATGGCGCCGTTGCGGTATTTGACGCAGTCGCAGGAGTACAACCACAATCAGAAACAGTTTGGAAACAAGCCAACAAATACAATGTTCCTCGTATTGCTTTTATCAATAAGATGGACCGTATAGGGGCTGATTTTTTCAATGCAGTCCAAACAATGATCGACAAATTGGGAGCTAATGCTATTCCAGTGCAGTATCCTATTGGATCTGAATCCGAATTCAAAGGTATGGTTGATCTAGTTTCTATGAAAGCTTATCTCTTCCTTGATGAAACAATGGGAGCGAAGTATGACACAGTGGAAATTCCTGCAGACCTCTTAGATGCTTGTCAAAAATCACGACTCAAGCTACTAGAAGAGCTAGCTACTATGGATGAAGCTAACGAAGACTTTATGCTTAAAGTTTTAGAGGCCCCAGAAAGCATTACAGAAAAAGAAATTCACGCAGCTATCCGTAAAGGCGTGGTTTCTAATAAATTTACTCCTGTTCTTTGTGGAACGGCTTTTAAAAACAAAGGAATTCAACCTCTTTTAGATGCTATCGTAAGATGGATGCCTTCTCCCTTAGACCGTGGTACAATTAAAGGAATTAACATGTCTACCGACGCTCCTATGGAGATCGTGCCGGCAGATAATAGTCCACTTGCTGCTCTTGCCTTTAAAATCATGTCCGACCCTTATGTGGGAAGACTGACTTTTGTAAGGATTTATGCAGGAACGTTAACTAAGGGAAGCACCTTAATTAACACAACAAAAGATAAAAAAGAGCGCGTTTCCAGACTCTTAGAAATGCATGCAAATAAAAGAAATGACCGTGATGACTTCTTCACCGGGGATATCGCAGCCTGTATTGGACTTAAATATACAAGTACGGGAGATACCCTTTGTTCTGAAAACAACCCACTTCTCTTAGAGAAAATGGAGTTTCCAGAGCCTGTGATTTCTATGGCTATTGAGCCTAAATCTAAGGCCGACAGAGAAAAGCTTTCTATGGCTTTAAGCTCTCTTTCAGAAGAAGATCCCACTTTCCGAGTAAACACTAACGAGGAAACTGGACAAACCATTATAGCTGGAATGGGAGAGCTTCACTTAGAGATTCTAAGAGATCGTATGTTTCGAGAATTTTCTGTGGAAGCTAATGTAGGGAAACCAGAAGTTGCCTACAAAGAAACTATTACCGTAGCTAGCTCAACAGAGACAAAGTATGTCAAGCAGTCCGGAGGTCGCGGCCAGTACGCGCACGTTTGTCTGGAAATCGAACCTAATGAGATGGGCAAAGGAAATGAAATTGTCAGCAAAGTCGTTGGCGGTTCTATTCCTAAAGAATACATCAATCCCACCATTAAAGGTATTGAAGAAGGAATCGCGACAGGTGTTCTTGCTGGATATCCTCTTGTCGATGTTAAGATTGCAATTACCTATGGTTCTTACCATGAAGTAGACTCCAGTGAAATGGCGTTTAAAATTTGCGGTTCTATGGCTTTAAAAGAAGCGGCTAAGAAAGGGAAACCTGTTCTCCTAGAACCAATTATGAAAGTCGAAGTGACAACCCCAGATCAATTTATGGGAGATGTCATTGGAGATGTCAATAGAAGACGAGGAAAGATCATGAACCAAAAAACGCAAAGAACGGACGTCATCATCGATGCTGAAGTTCCTCTTAGCGAAATGTTCGGATATTCTACTCAGCTACGTTCTTTAAGTTCTGGACGAGCTACCTATACGATGGAACCGAGCCACTTTGAAAAAGTGCCGACTAAAATACAAGAAGAAATTTTAAAGAAATAACACTTTTAAGGAAACTATTTATGGGAAAACAATCCAGACAAAAAATTAGAATTCGCTTGAAAGGATATGATCAAAGAGTTCTCGATCGCTCCATTCAAGACATCGTAGAAACAGCAAAAAGAACGGGAGCTCGTATTGTAGGCCCCATTCCTTTACCAACAAAAATAGAAAAGGTTTGCGTTCTTAGATCTCCTCACGTGGATAAAAAATCCCGTGAGCAGTTTGAAACACGCACTCATATTCGCATGTTAGATATCCTCAACCCAACACCAGATACCATTGATAAATTAAAGGTTCTTCCTGTTGCGGCCGGCGTCGACATTAAAATTAAAGTTGCGTAAAAAAGCTCTAAAAGACCGGATTAATCTCCGGTCTTTTTCTCTTAAACCTTCAGAATAAACCTGTCGAAAAATTTTAATTTCGCTGCACCACACCACTACTCTCCATAAAAAAGCTCCTTTCAACCTATCTTAATAAAATTACATTAGCCATTTTTTTTATTTAAAAAATAAACAAATTTGCGCGCTATTAAGGATCCTGCAACCACTTACTCAAAATAAAGAATATAGATAAAGAAAACCTCAGTAAAATATTCAAATATCCTCTGCTATTTTTTTTTCCGATTCACACAAAACTGAGCGTTGATCTTTAAAAAAAATTTACAAAAAACAAGTTTTTAAATATAAAAAAATAAATATCGCAAAGAGGAGAGAATAAAGGATACTCCTTTCGGAAAGATTTATATTAAAAAAAATAAATATAAATAAAAGATATCAATTTAATTGAAATAAACTACTTAAACTAGATAAAATCTTAAATTAATTAACTTAAATTACATTTAATAATTTAACAACTCACAACTAAGGCGTCCTACCATGGAACTAGGTCAAAATCCACAAATCACACTACCACAAACAAGCCACTTCCCCCAGTATTCTCTATCATCCCAGTCTATTAAAGAAGAGGGGTCTTTTTGGAGTATTTTTTCAGGCAGGCATCTCTCTATAACAGAAACTCCATCTACAACAAACAAAGCGACTAGTTTAGACCTAAAAATTAACATTAGATATAAGATCTATCCCTGGGGGATTCATACCATACGAGAAGGATTTTGGACTAAACCTGAAGATAGTGCTTATATGCCTATAACAATCCAGCAAGCAGACTCGACGGAAAAACAGGTCTATATTAAAATAAAAAGCGCAGCAAAAAAACTATTCTCCCCTTCTTTACAGGAAGTAAGAGCTCAGAGGGCAAATTTCCCTAAATATCTACAAGACCGCATTCCAATTGTTAAAATGTCTATAGAGCAAATACAACAAAATCAACCTGATACCACAGCAAAAAACACGCACGACACTATAGCAAAAATATTCGCAAAAGGATTTAAGCTTAAAGAAGGCCAGATAAAAACCAAAAATAATTATGATATTTTTAGTGAAAATGGGGATGTAATAATTCGTTATAATATTTCCGATCTAGAAAGGGGGGGATACGGAGAAGTTCGTAAAGCACTTGATGTGGCTAATGGCTCTTTTACTGCGATAAAAAAGTCGTTAAAAGAACCGGAAGCTCCCCTCTCTAAAAATTCAGTAACCGAACGTGTAATGGATCATCAAAAAGAATCCGATAAAACCTCTTGTCTAGTAAAAGTTCTTAATATCAGAAAAAAAAACACCTGTTTTGAAGAAGAATACGAACTAGCTTCCGGGGATGCTCTCACTCAATTAAAAAGCTATACAGCACCAGACATTCAACAAATGTATAGGTCTGTCATTCTCGCCTTAGAAGAGTTCCGAGAAATAGGATTTTTACATTTAGACATCAAACTACAAAATATTCTTAATATAGGCTCCATCCAGCAGCCTCAATTTAAGCTGGGGGATTATGATGAAAATTCTCCTGCTATTAAAACTGAAAAAGAATTTAAAGCTTGGGCATTAAAGAATCAACCGAGAGTCACAGCGTGTTGTAATTTAAAATCCGATATTCAAATTTTAAACCGTCTTCAAGTTTTAGCAAATGCAATCACTAAAAATAATGCAAAACTCTCCTTAAAAACAACCTCTAAATTATTAAATTCACAGCCTACATTCACGAATAAAAAGTCTATTTTAGAAATAAATGCACTTATAGAAGCAGGGCAATTTAATGATGCCTTTTCTTTAGTTTTTGCAGCTTATAAAAATGCAGCAGAAAAAACTGCTATCTTTGAGTTAGGCTATATGCTTTATACAGCAATTACTCACAAACCAGCTTATTACAATCAAGTCGATCCAGATGACTTTTTAGAGCCTACGGAACCGGCCATTTCATCAATTCGCACGCACCTACATACGGCCCTACCAAAAGGCTCTTCTACATTCAGAAAACTTATCCAAAAAATGTTGGACCTTAATCCAGATAATCGTCCGTCCCTAGATGAGTTACTTAAAGACTAGCATAGTTCCCTGTCCTTGGCTCAGCTTAATACCCAAGAATTAGTTATCCTCAAATTTTTAAAGGTCTTAGGTAAATGCGCAGAAACACCAAAGGAAGCCATCTCCAGTGCTCTTATCATAAACCCCTTAAGAATAAGACCTTTTAAGGATATTGGTTATGATTCGGGTCATCCTGATACATAATATCAAATGGAGGCACTCTTTCTTGAGTTGTAGACTTACCTACAACAACTCCATCTCGAACATGTAAAATAAAGTGATTTTCATAAATAAGTTGATTGCCATTAGTGACTCTTTCTACATATACATATTCTTCTAATCCATTCTTATAACGAATCGTATATGGCTCCCCGTTAGCATCTATTACTCTTTGTACCGGAAATCCCACTTGCACACTCGTAAACGTTTCTTGCGTCATCATAGCTGACTTAGAAAAACAACTGCAAAGTAGCAGAGAGCAAGCTAATAAAAAGTTCTTATTCATATTTTTTTACCTTATAACTGATTTTGACGCCAAATTTTACCTTTAATTTTTGTTCGAAGATCATCAGGAGTAGAAAATTCACCATGCATAAAATAAAGCTCATCTGTTTGCTTATCATAAAATTCAAAACCTTCAAATCCCGTCTCTTGCACACGAAATTCCCACCCTATTCTCTTTTCTTGGATGAATCCTTTCCCACTAATCTTCCCCACAGCATAATTTTCCATATCAAGAGAAAATCCTGACGAAGTGATATCGAAAAAAGAAAATTGATTTATCATAATGTCAGAAAGCCCTTTGATTTGAATTTCTTGTGTACAAACGATACAGCCTTTTTCTTCCTTTTCTTCTATTTTCCAACGAGTAAAAAAAAGAAGCTCTTCTTCCACCATGTTCAAATGAATCTTTCCCTCTCCAAGCCATTTGCCAGGAGAAAATAAAAACAAGTGCTTTTCCATTAAAACATAAACCTTCTGCTATAAATACTTTGAATAATACCTAATGCCGTCATTGTAGACAGAATAGATGAGCCCCCATAAGTTATCAATACTAAAGGCACTCCCGTAATCGGTAAAAATCCACACATCATTCCCATACTTACAATCATATGCATAGCTAAATACACCGTGATCCCCGCAGAAAGAAGCCTTCCAAATCTATCCTTAGCTACAGCAGTTACCTGAAAACTAAAATAAATTAAACCAAAAAAAAGAAGCAGCATAAAAAAGACCCCTGCTAGGCCAAATTCTTCTGTAAAAGCCGCAAATACAGAGTCTGTATGAGCAGCGGGTAACCACTGTTTTCCAGTAAACTCGCTATTTCTCCATCCACTACCCCACATACCACCTAAAGCAATTGCTGTTTGAGATGCCTTTTGGTGATAGGTATTTGGATTAAGCCTTTCGTATTGATATTCTTTGATGACTTTTGTGACATAAGGACGCATTTCTTCATACGGCAAAATCCCTAAAAATAAAGAGCATACAAAAAGGAATCCCACCATAGCAATGCACGACATAACAACAATAATACGCCTTTTTATTCCTCCGAAATAAAACATCACAAGGGCGATCGGAAATAATACAAGGGCAGTGCCCAAATCCGGTTGTTTTAGGATAAGAAAAAAAGGAAGGGCAACAATTAAAATAGCTTGCCAAGCCGTCTTACGACTTTGAATATTTTGTGTTTTTCTCTCTAAAAACCAACTTAAAGCAATAACAACACATAATTTAGCATATTCAGAAGGCTGAAATGCTAGCCCCAAACCCGGAATTCTATACCACCTTTGCACATTCTGAATAGGATCAGTGAAAAACAGACCGATAAGCATAACAACGGTAAAAGAGTATAAAAAAAAGCTCCACTTTCGCAGTTTTTGATAGTCAAAAGCTGCGAAAAATAAATAAACCAAAAAACCTATTCCATACCATTTAATTTGGCTTACAACAAAGGGAGTAAAAAAACTATCCTCCAACTTATCTACACTCCCACAGGTAGTGGCCGAAATGACAAACAAGCTCATAAGCATAAGCATAATGAGTATAGGAATCGTTCGAAAATCGATTCGAGAAAGATATTGAAAGCTCCACATAGCAAAACACAGTAAAAAGATGGATTTTTTTTTAGCTTAGGATTATACTTGATTGCACAGCTTCCTTACAGAAATATTTTATTTTGAACGAAAAAAATGAGCAAAACAACGCCAGTTAATTATATTCACTTTGAATCTATAAATTCAACAAACATATGGACAAAAGAAAACGCCTCCATACTAGACCCCCACAAGATATCTTGTATTACAGCAAATGAGCAATCAGGGGGTAAAGGGCGATTTCTTAAAAAGTGGATTTCTCCTAAAGATTGCAACCTATACGCCACTCTCTTTTTTTGTTTACCTAAGCACTTCCTCTACGTAGCAAACATTTCTCAACTTCTTTCTATTTCCTGTGTTAAGTGCTTAAAGAAGCTCAACTTCACTCCCCAGATCAAATGGCCTAACGATCTTTTGTTAGAACAAAAAAAGCTAGGGGGTATTCTTTGTGAAACCATACAAATAGACCCATATCTGGGTGTCATTCTTGGTATTGGTTTGAATATAAATATGTCGGATGCTCTTTTAGAAACCATAGACCAGCCAGCCTCTTCTCTTAGGCAAGTTAGCGGAAAAACATGGCCTACCAATCAAATTCTATCCTCTTTATTAAGTCAATTCATAGAAGACCTTACCCTTTTTAAAACAGAGGGCTTCGCTCCCTTCCAATCCTATTATAACGCTCACCTTGCCTTCTTAAAAGAACCTATTTCATGGAAAACTGAAAATGACCTTTTAACTGGCATATCCCAAGGAGTTTCTCCTGAAGGACACCTCTGTATACTACTTCCTTCCGGAGAAACTATACAGTTGCGCTCCGGCGAAATTCAAAAAGGCCAAAAAAAATGAAACTACTATTTCTACCACTTTTATATCTATTACCCCTCTTCGCTTATTCTGAAGAATACGAATTCCATGGTATCCATTTTTTAGCTAGCTACGGGGAGTGTGAAATGGAAGCGTTAACTGATATCAAGGAGTTAAGAAACACCTTACTATTAGCTGCAGAAAAAAGCGGAGCCACTATTTTGAAATTCCAAGACGTTGTTTTTTTTTCCAATGGCTTTACCATGGCGATTCTTTTACAAGAAAGCCATGCCAGCATTCACACCTACCCAGAACATAAAGCCTGCTTTATAGACCTTTTCACCTGTGGAAACCACTGCTCTTCTGAAGCGTTTGCAGAGGTTTTAGAAAAATACCTAAAACCTAAAAAAATATGCAAAAAAACACTCATTCGCAACGAGCTAATTGAAGAACAACTTTAGCCACCACCTGTCAGAAAACTGCTATCCGGGATAACTTTAATATCCGGATGGACTTTAGCAGATAGAATTTGTTGAATCGCTTGCAGAGTAGAACCTATGGAAGAAGGGCAGGTAGTACAAGCTCCCTTATAAGCAATCACTAACTCTTTTCCTGCTGTTAAGCTAAGAATTTCAATCCCCCCGGCGTCGAGTTCAATGTAAGGCCGAATATCCATAGCTATTACATCTTCAATAACAGCTATCTGCTGTTTTAACGATAAATCCTCCCATCCTGGGTACAATCCTCCTTCTAAAGAAGGTTGCATAGGAGTTGGAACATATTCCTCAGAAAGGGGAATATCTACACACTGTTTGGCAGCGTCTTCTATTGCATCCAATACGAGATTTAAACAGCGGTATTCTTCTTTAGGGAATGCCTCTTTTTCTTTTTTATCTCTTAGATGCTTATCAATAAGGTCCGCTCCAATTTTCTGAGCTTGATCATAATTTTTGCGCATAAGAACTTCACAGCAAGCTTCGGCTGCACCCAGAAGAGACGGGGGGCCTATAGCACTAAATTTAGCATCAGCAATAATACCATCCCACTCATCCACTAACCAAAATAACCTTACTTTGAATCCCTCTATATTTTGCGAAAATCCTACAGCAAGCCGCATATTCCTTTGAGAGGCTTCCTCTAAAGAAAAGCTCCCAACAAATTTAGGTTTTTCAATTTTCTCTGCAAGTTTTCGACTAAACTGCCACGAATTCATAAAAAAACCCCTTTAGAACACTCCTGTAATTGCTTAACAGAAAAAGAGATCTCTTCTGCTGCCCGCAAAATTTCTTCTTCTGTTGTATCCCAAGCTAAAGAAAAACTAATAGCTGAACTAGCAATATGAGGAGGATTCCCCATATGAAGTAAAATTGTTTCTAACTCCTGAAATCTCCCTCCCCCAATAGAGGCATAAATACCTTTTGTATGCAAAAGGTAAAGCAGCGCCTCTGCATAAATTCCAGGAAATGCGACAGCAAAGCAATCAGGAAGCCTATCAGCATCTTTACATAAAATAATAGCTTCGGGAATACGCTGTAAAATCTCAGATTCTAACAGATCTCTTAATCTAACTGTCTCCATAGAATAATGCTCAAATTTGTCCTGCATCTCAAAAACAGCATGAGCAAGTGTAGAAACTCCTGCAACAGACTGAGAAAACCTACCTGGAATAAACGGAGAAATAGCAGTCCCCTTCTTTACAAGAGTAACCCCGGTGCCTGGAAGGGAGTGCACTAAGCAACCATCTAAAGTGATAAAATCAGCACCTAAATCCTGAAAACGGAAAAATACTTTCCCCACTAAATAGCTGACATCAACATGAAATAGAATATTATTTTCTCGACACACCTCAGCTAAATCCCAAATAGGTTGAAGCGTACCTGTTAAGCCATTTGCCCAAGAGCAAGAAAAAATAGCAGTCTTTGGGGTAATAGCTTTAGCAAGTGCTTGCCTGGTGATTTGCCCTTTACTATTTACAGGAATCTCTCTTATAAGACAGCCAAAAGACTCCATCTTCTCTCCTATGAGCTTTAAAGGCATTTCTTCAGTTTGCCCTGTAAGAATAAGTGTTTTCCCTGTCTGCTTTGTGATTTCTAAATAGGTGTTTAATAAAACATGATATAGCCCTTCAGCTGAGCCACTACTAAAAAAAAGTAAGTCACCCTCTCCTGCTCCGAGGCTTTCTAATAAGCTTTTCTCTCCCCTTGCTAAGGGATAAGCCTGTTGCTGTCCTATAAAATGCGGAGAAAATCCTGCTCCCCAATAATCCCTAGAGGCTCTTCCTGCTACATCTAAAACTTCCAAGAAAGGCTTAGTTGCACTGTGGTTGTCGAGATAGATCGGTTCACTCATACTTTAGTAAAGACTCCTTCTTGGTACTCATAAAATCGCAAAGCCCCCGTGGCAATCTCCAACTGTAAAACAGCTTCTTCTGAAAGCTTCTCTATAGACATAACAATAGCTCTAAGAGAGTTACCATGAGCGCAAAGGAGCACATTTTTTCCTTTCGCTAGATCTGAGACAATCGCATCTGAAAAAAAAGGAATAGCTCTTTTTGCCGTATCTTCTAAAGTTTCTCCGCCCGGAGGAGCCGTCCGATAACTTCTTCTCCAAAGCTTCACCTGGTCTGCACCAAATTCAGCGGCTATCTCCTCTTTATTTTTTCCTTGTAAGTCTCCATACATACGCTCATTTAATTGCCAAGCAATATACATAGGAATAAGCCCTTCCGTATCATCGCCTTTGCTGTACCACTTTTCTAAAAAAGAGCCCCCCTTATGCATTACACAAGGAACCCCTCCTGAAAAATGCTCAGTCATAGCAAGAAAAGCAGTCATCTGAGAGCGGGCAAGTTCAGAAGTATAAATAACGTCTACCGGAGTATCTGCTATCTGCTTACCTGCTAAAGTAGATTCTTGAATTCCCTGAGCAGATAAAGGGATATCCACCCAACCGGTAAATACATTCTTCTTATTCCACGCAGACTGTCCGTGCCGAAGCAAGATAAGTTTTGCCATAGTATATTCTCCTAAAATTTTTCTCTAACCACACTAACTCAAGCCTACCAAAAAAACTCATAGACAGGTAATTATTTTTGTATCTCCCAAATAAAGTTCGGTAAAGAAAAACAGGACTGATGAACTTTTGCATTATAATATAAGGTGTTCCCTTGTATTTTCTCCACCCTAGATTTTATCTCCTGAAAATCCCGAGGAAGGTCTATGTCCCCCTTTGTAGCAAATCCAAAAGCCATATATCCACCAATATAGGTGGGAATAACGCCTAGATAGAAAGACACACTTTGATAGCTTTTGCGTAAATTGCTACAAATCATTTTAAGGCTTTCCCCCTGCAAAGCAGGCACACCTGCCTGATTAACAAAAATCCCTTTTTCCTTTAAAATATTTTTACAACATTTATAAAACTCTTCCGTAAATAGTACCTCAGCAGGACCTTCGGGATCCGTAGAATCACATAAGATCACGTCAAACCTCTCAGTGGTGCTTCGCACATATTCCATTCCATCGGCAATGACAATTTCCACAAGGGGACTATCCAAACTACCCTGTGAAATGAATGAAAGATATTTTTTGCTAAAAAAAACCACTTCAGGATCGATCTCCACAAGAACAATCTTCTTAATAGAGCTGTGTTTTAAGCACTCCCTTAAAACACCTCCATCCCCACCGCCAATAACAAGAACCGTTTCAGCACTTCCGTGAGCTATAAGAGGAACGTGGGCCATCATTTCATGATAGATAAACTCGTCTTTCTCTGTTAATTGAATTACTCCGTCTAAAACAAGAACTTTACCCCACATGTTATTTTGAAAAATAACTAAATCTTGAAATTCCGTCCTCTCTTCGTAAATAATTTCTTGAACCTGAAAACTTTGTCCCCAGTCTTTGTATAATTTTTCTTGAACCCTCTCTTCTCCATGCAAAGAAAATATTATTAAAGATAGCGCAAATAGCCACTGTTTCACAAAAAAATCCTTTTTAAGAGCTGAATAAAAACAAAAAGGTATCATGGAAATAATTCCCATGCCAGAAAAAACCAATAAACAAACACTAAAACTTCCTGAAAAAAGTCAAGATTTCTTGCCTTTTACTCAAAATCCCTGTACCATCTATGGCATGGAACAAAAAAAAAGATTAAGTAAAGCACTTGCAGCAGCAGGTGTAGCTTCAAGAAGACAAGCTGAAGAGCTCATTTTCGCAGGAAAAGTCACTGTAAACGGAGTTGTCGTTACAGTACCCCAAACCCTTGTGTCTTGGGGAACAGATCAAATTCTTGTAGACAAGGTAAAACTTTCCAAAGAACAATCCAAGCTATATTTCCTTCTCAATAAACCTAAAGGATATATCTGTTCTAACGCTCGGGTAGGAACCAAACGAATTGTAAGAGATTTATTTGGAGCCATCCCGGAAAGACTCTTTACCGTAGGACGCCTTGATAGAGAAACCACCGGACTTCTTATTGTAACCAACGACGGACACTTTGCCAACTCAGTTATCCACCCTTCTGCAAACATCACCAAAGAATATTTAGTAAAAACTCAAAACGAACCTTTCCACGAACACCTTGTAAAAATTTCTGCAGGAGTTGATATTGACGGAGATTTTGTAAAACCTGTTAAAGTCACCAAAGTAAGAAAAGGCACACTCAAAATCGTAGTTAAAGAAGGTAAAAAAAGAGAAGTTCGTCTTTTAGTGCAGCAAGCAGGCCTAGAAGTTCTTGAATTAAAAAGAATTCGTATTGGGGGGCTTCTTCTTGGAGACATCCCGGAAGGAACTTACAGAGAAATGACAGAAGCAGAAAAAAAAGCGATTTTTTCATGAAAAAACGACCTAAGACTGTAAACCCTGAGTGGGACATACTATATCCTCTACTTATTGCTAAGTGGCGTAAACTTATGGAGTTACCCCTTGGGCCGGAAGACCGCTTACAAACTAGAGAATTTCAGTCCTTAATTAAAAGTCTTTTAGAGTATAGAGAATCTAAAAGCCTTTCCTCTAAAGAAGCTCTTGGCGCTTACCTTATGTATGAGTGGCCTATTCAATATGCGGAAGCCCTAAGCCTTTTTAAAGAACTTCCTAAAAGACCCCTTAAAGTCCTAGAGCTAGGAGCGGCCTCTGCCCCCTATTCTCTAGCTGCCGCACAGCACGGCGCTACAGAAATTTTCGCTCTAGACACTCAAGAAATCGCTCTTAAACATGGAGCCGATATTTGTGGAAATTTAGGCTATCCTATATCTATTCGAACCGGCGACCCAAAAAATGTAAGAGGATTTCCAGGAACCGGAAAATGGGACCTTATTGTACTCTCGCACAGTCTTTTTACTATGTTCCCTTCAGAAGGAGAACAGATTAACTATATTCAATGGCTTTTACCTCTCCTAGAATCTGATGGCCACTTACTCATCGTAGAATCCTCAGCAACAGAAGTTAACCGTAAATTCTTATCCCTTCGAGATAGAATAGCTGAGTTAAAAATACCGATAGCAGCCCCGTGTCTTTGGAAAGGGAACTGCCCTGCGTTAAAACACGGATCTTCTCCTTGTTTTGCTCAAAGACCCCTAGAAAAGCATCCAATGCTTAAGGACATCCAAAGAGCCTGTCAAATCAATCTTAGTTCCCTTAAAATGTCTTATATCCTTCTTCGCTCTTTAGAATCCCCGCCTGCTCCTTTAGAAGATAATCTCTACCGTGTAGTCAGCCCTCCTGTAGAGACGTTTAAAGGACAACGTTTCTTCCTTTGCGGAGTCAAAGGAAAGAAAACACTAGGAAGCTCTCTTAAAATCCACCCTAAAGAATCTAGAGCTTTCGAATATCTACAAAGAGGAGATGTAATCGCTATCAATAACCCTTCTGAAATAGATAATGACATGCAAATTACAGAAAAAACAGAGATTTTACTGCACGCTCCCTGCGGGAAGCCTCTTCCCTCTTAATACGGGCAAACAAAAAGATGTTTACAGAAAGAGCTTCTCCTAGCTATAGTGCTTATAACTCATTTAACGGAATTGGTCGATGATTACGATAGCCAGATTATTTGGAAAATCCCCATTTGCCCCCTTGCAAAATCATATGAAGCGGGTAAATAATTGCATGGAAAAACTCTCCACTATTTTTGATATTCTTCCTAAAATGGATTTAGAAAAAATAGAAAAACTCTCTAAAGAACTCTCTAATTTAGAACACGAAGCTGACCTTACTAAAAATGACATCCGCAACCACCTACCTAAAAGCCTCTTTCTTCCGATGGATAGATCTCACTTTTTGGACATCCTTTCCATCCAAGATAGCATTGCAGATAAGGCAGAAGAAATTGGCATCCTCCTGTCTTTTAAACTGTTAGAAATTGCCCCCCCACTTAAGACAGGATTAGAAGAATTTTATAAAAAAAGCGCTGCCGTATTTTTGCAATCAAAAAAAATTATTGAAGAGTTAGACGAGCTTTTAGAGTCTTCTTTTGGAGGCCTTGGTGCTGAAAAAGTAAAAAGCATGGTAGAACATACTGCGTTTTTAGAACATGAAGCAAGGCAAATGCAAAGAAAACTTATGAAGCAAATCTTGTGTCAGGATCCTTCCTTTTCTGCTGCTTCTTTCTACCTTTGGGAGAACCTCATTCAGCAAATAGGCTCTATTGCCGAACTCTCTGAAAGACTGGCTAATAGAATCCGCATGATATTGGAGTTGAAATAACAGCCCTATGGAAGTAGAGTTATTTTTTAAAATTCTTGTGTTAGTTGTAGGGTTTTATATGGCCTGGAACATCGGGGCTAATGATGTATCAAATGCGATGGGTACCTCTGTTGGATCTGGCGCTCTAACCTTAAGAAGAGCCGTCTTACTTGCTGCTGTTTTAGAGTTCAGTGGCGCTTTTTTTGTGGGCTCGAATGTATCTGAAACCATGCAAAGAGGGCTCATTGACACAGATATTTTCTTAACAGATCCCACCCTCTTAATTCTAGGAATGTGTGCAGCTCTTTTAGCTACCGGGGTCTGGCTACAAATTGCCTCCTATTGCGGCTGGCCTGTTTCCACGACCCACGCAATTGTTGGGTCTATTGTTGGCTTTGGATTTATTGTAGGTGGGGTAGAAGCCGTTCAATGGGAAGAGCTTTCTACAATTGTATTTAGCTGGGTAGCTTCTCCTATTATCAGTGGCATTTTTTCCTATCTAGTTTTCAGCTTGTTACAGAAAAAAATACTATTTGCCTTAAATCCCGTAGAATCAACTAAAAAACTTTACCCCTTTCTTATTTTTACAGTTTTTTTTATTTTTTCCCTTATTTTGATGTTTAAAGGTCTAGAAAATCTCAATCTCACCCTTTCCTTTGCTCAAGTTTTCTTTATCTCAATTCTTGTAGGTCTAATAGCAGCTTTTATTGCGAAGATGCTTGTTCAAAAAGTAGAAACTCCCATGGGATACCCAAAATCTTCTTCCATTAGCCCTCAAAACATCGTTAGTTTAGAAAAAGCAAGTAAACACCTGCAAAGAGTACAGTCTAGCTCTGTCGAAGAAGTTCACGATAAAGTCTCCGTTTTACTTAGCGAAATACAAACTCTAACGCAAGAAGTCAAAAAGGAAACCTGTTTTTTTGAAAAAAATACAGAATATAAAACTGTAGAAAAAATGTTCGTCTATCTACAAATTCTAAGTGCATGCTTTGTTGCCTTTGCTCACGGAGCCAATGATGTAGCTAATGCCATAGGCCCTGTTGCAGCTGTTTTAGATGTAATTAAAAATGGAGCCATCTCAGATGTTGCCATTGTGCCTTCTTGGCTTTTAGCATTTGGGGGTCTTGGCATCGTTATCGGGTTAGCTACATGGGGATGGAAAGTCATAGAGACAATCGGCAAGAAAATCACAGAACTGACTCCAACTAGAGGATTTTCTGCAGAGTTCAGCGCAGCTACAACTATTCTCCTTGCCTCTAAAATGGGCATCCCCGTATCAACTACACACTGTATTGTGGGCGCTGTTTTAGGAGTTGGCATGGCAAGAGGAATGAGAGCCTTAAACCTCAATATGATCAAAGAAATTGTACTTTCTTGGGTTATCACTATTCCAGCAAGTGCTATTATGAGCATCTTAATTTTCTACTTCTTACAAAGCTGTTTCTTACAATTTTTTACAGGCCATTAATTCCTTCGAACCAAAGCCTGGTTCGAAGTCGTCGCTTCTTCCTGAATAATGCGCGCAGCAGCATGGATCCAATCATCTCTTCTTCCTAAAGCAGGACATCTATAGGCAGAAACACCCAAAGAGCGCAAAGAGTTAATATAAAGCTCCTCTATTTCGAATAAGGTCTCAATATGATCTGAAGAAAAACTAAGAGGTATAATAACCACATGTTTTTTTTCTCCAAGCCACTTATCTGGCCTTTGACATAAATCTCCCGTTGAAGGTTCCAGCCATTTACCTCTTCCAAATTTAGATTGATAAGCAAGCAAGGAACTCGCTAAAGGAAAGGCTTTTTTTATCGCAAAAAAAGACTCCTCACATTCTTTTTGATAGCTATCTCCCTCCAATATATACTTTACTGGGACACCATGCGCAGAAAAAAACAGCAAAGCCTCCTCTTCCTTAATCTTTTTCTCTAGCAAAAACTCTTGGATGAGGGAAATAAAAGCTTGGATATAAAAAGTGTTCTTGGAATACGAGCGAATCCACTTCATACGATTTACATAATTACAGTCTATATGTACCGAAAACCACCTAGCAATACTTCCGGTAGTTGCGTAACTAAATTGAGGAAATAACGGAAATACCACAATCTCCTCTGGTTTTAGTTCATAAAGAGCCTTTAAAAAAAGAGGATGCGTACTTTCTATATAGCGGTGAAATGTCAGGGTATGAAGCTCTAATTGCTTAGAAAGCTCCTTCGCAACCCACTCTGTATCTGCAAAAATAGGAGAGCCTCCTCCTATTTGTTCATAATCTTTTGCCACATTTACGGCTCTTTTTAACGCTATCCTACGAAAAAACCATTTCTGAAAAAAAGCAGGAAAAGGCGTTCTTATCACATCTTCATCGGTTAGTAAAGAAACTAAAAAACTAGGCACCTCTATAAGATCTCTAGGCCCTCCAAAATTGACAACTACAAGAATTTTCTTAATTGCGTTAGACACTATATTTTTTTCCTCAAAAAGCTTATGCTAGATTTCATCTATAAAATAAAGGATTTGCCACATGTTTACTAGACTTTTTATCATGCTATCTCTTTGTCTTTTATCGCTAGCCGGGTGCGAGCCTAGCCCTCCTAAAACCTATAAAGTGGCTATCGATCCTCTTTGGTACCCTTTAGATTTTATGAATAAAGAAAATAATGTGATAGGTTTTTCTACAGAGCTTCTAACTATTATAGGACAAAAAGAACACCTGTCTCTTCCTGTTATCAACACTAACTGGGATACGCTGCTTCAAGGCTTAAAAATAGGAACATACCCAGCGGTGTTAACTTCTTTATATCCCTATACCTTTAACCTTTCTACTTATGATTTTTCTGAATGTTATCTCCCTACAGGTCCTGTTTTAATCCTTCCATCAAATACAAAATATAAATCCTTGCATGATCTAAAAGGAAAAGAAGTAGGGGCTCTTTTTGATAGTTCCTCCGTTCTCATACTAGAAAAATATCCCGAAATACTCATCCGAACATATGATAAAGCTTCTTCACTCATCAATGACCTTCTTACAGGAAGAATTGACGGAGCACTCCTTCCTATTTTAATTGCAGAATCTTTTACAAGAGGTTCCTTTGTGCATCAGTTAAAAATAGCATCTTCCCCTTTAAATGATGAAGGACTTCGTCTAGTTACTATACAAGGTAAATACCCCAATTTAATTGCACGTTTCAATAAAGGCCTTAAAAAGATGCAAAAAACGGATGAATACGACAAGTTGCTCTCTAGATGGCAGCTAATTCAATCTCCTTTCTAAGACACGTATCGGGTGTAAAAAATGCTTTTTTTGCCAAAACAAACTACTTCATCCTCTTGACAGCGCGGAAACCTTGCCCTTCAGGGCATGGAGGAAGCGCTGCCTCTTTTTTTCTTGTGATAAATTCTTTTGTTAACGCATGCTAAACTCTTCTTTTGA
>CAYTOK010000021.1:0-28460 GCA_964439595.1 uncultured bacterium
GAGAAAAATCTTTTAGCTACAAGCTACGTCCTTTAGGGCGGGGTAGTTGACCTCCCGGAGAGTTTAATGCTTCGAAACTTTCTAAGAATTTAGGGAAGGATTTTGAAACGGTTTCTTCTTATTTACGGTACTTAGAAGAAGCTGGATTGATTCGTTTTATTTATCCTAAAAGCTCCGGACAAGCTTTTTTAAGAAATCCGGTAAAGATGTATCCTGAAAATACCAATCTTATTTATGCAGCAAACCTTTCTTTAGCTAAAGATCAAGAAAAAGGAAAAGTAAGGGAAACTTTTTTAGTAAATCAAATACAAATGCAAAAAATCCCCATTTTTTATAGTACTAAAGGAGATTTTAGCATTAATGATATGATAGTGGAGGTCGGGGGAAAAGGGAAAACAGGTAAGCAGGTACGAGGTGAGAAAAATGCCTATATCCTTGCTGATGATATTCTGGTAGGATATGGTTCCACTATTCCTTTATACCTTTTTGGTTTTTTGTATTAGAAGCTGGCTAAAATCTAATATCTTTGAAAAGAACATAGTGAATGCTTTGCATATAAACTGAACCTCCCGATCGGAGTGAATATTTGTAAGCGTTCTCTAGCCATGCTTTTTGTCAAGCAGGACTTTATACTTCTTTTCAAGAATAGTAAATAATCTAATTTCGTAACGATTTTGCCTCGATATATACAGGTAGAGGTTAATATAAAAATAGGAAATTCATTCGATTTAGAGTAGTCTTTTTAGTCTATCTATTGGAGTCCACCTCAGTGATTTCTAGTCTTTCTGTAAATGGCTTTTTATATTTTCAATGTCTTTAAGTGTAAAGCCTAAGTTTTTTTCTATGAGATCATCTTTGTGTAAGAGGATATTTTGTACGCTACCAAAATGGATTAGGAGTTTTTTCTTTTTAATAGGGCCGATTCCGGGGATGTTATCTAGAGCGCTTCCCATGGTTTTTTTTGCTCTTGTTTTTTTATGAAAAGTAATTGCTTTAGAGTGGACGATATCTCGTATTTTTTGTAGGAAAAAAAGTAGAGGAGAGTGGGACGGGAAGTCGATGGCGTCTTTTACTTCTGCAATATAGGCTCTTTCTTTAGTTAGGCCTTTATCATGTCTTGCATTTTCTTTGACAAGAGAGACTACATCTATATGGATGAGATCGAGATCTTTTAGCACTTCAAGGGCTGTATTTAGCTGTCCTTTGCCTCCGTCTATGAGAAGTAGATCAGGGAAGTCCTCTTCTGCTTTAGCGGTGAGAAGTCTTCTTGTTAAAACCTGACGTATTGCTGCGCAGTCATCAGAGGTGTGGATGTCTTTAACATGGTAGAGTCTTCTTTTTTTCGGATCTTCTTTTCCATCTATAAATACACACATGGCGGCAACAAGGTTTGTTCCTGATAAGCTAGATGTATCAAAGCATTCTATTTTTTTAGGATAGCGAGTTAAATGTAATGTTTCTTGCAGCTTGTATAAAAGGTCTTCTAAAGAGTTTTTTTCTCTAGCTTTCTGCTCAAAAGCTGCCTTGGCATTTTTATTTGCTAAGTCCAGGAGCTCTTTTTTTTCCCCTTTTTGAGGGAAAGAGCATGTCGGTTTTTTGCCATGCCTATCTTCTAGTATGCTCAAAATGGTGTCTTTAGAAGATAAGGGGAAAGGGAGGAAGAGCTCTTTAGGAGAGGCTTCCTCTATGTATTCTTGCAAAAGAAAGGAGGAAAGAAGTTCCTCATCATCTTCAAGGGTGTTTTCAAAGAAAAAATTCTTAGCGCCGGATAGGGTGCCATTTCTAAAAAGCATACGCACAAGCAAGACTTTATCCCCTTCTCTATAAAAGCCGAGAACATCGGTGTTATTTTGTACGGATTTTGAAAGAATAAGAGTCGGTGTTTTTGTGACATGCTCCACCTGTCTTAACGCTTTAAGAATGGCTGCTGCTTTTTCAAATTCTAAGGCTTCAGAGGCCTCTTGCATCTTTTTTTCTAAGGATTTACAAAGATTTTCACTGTTTCCTTGTAAAAAGTCGATGGTGCCTTGCACGTGTATATTATATTCGGCTTCATCACATTTATGCATACAGGGGGCTAGGCATCTTTTGATGTCATAAAGCATGCAAGGCCTTGTTCTTCTTTTAAGCTCTTCGTCAGAGCACTGTCTTAAGGGGAAAAGGTGGGTGATTAATTCGAAAGTTTCCCTTGCTGCTTTGCCGCTAGTATAAGGCCCGAAATGGAATGCTCCATCTTTAGGCTTTTGTTTAAAGCGATTCCACCTAAGTTTAGGCCATTTTTCTTTTGTGTTAATTGAAAGGCTGATAAAAGTTTTATCATCTTTAAGAAGAATATTGAATTTGGGTTGGTGTTTTTTTATAAGTGTATTTTCTAGTAGAAGAGCCTCTTTTTCTGTTGGTACTATAATTGTATCTATAGAAAAAAGCTCTTTAAGTAGAAGAGGGATTGTAGCTCTTGTATCTCTGCCTATGGCAAAGTACTGTTTTAATCTTTTTTTCAGGCAGGAAGCTTTACCGATATAAATGACGGTGCCCTGCTTATTTTTCATAAGATATACCCCGGCACTTAAGGGATAACTTTCTACAAGGTCTTGATTAAATAGCATAAAGAGTAAAATAAGGTTCTTGACTTTAAACCATATTTTACAACAAGCTTGCTTTTTAAGCTTTAAAAATAGAATGGAAAAATATTTTATGAGGGCATTTTTATGAGTCAATTAAGAGAACATTGGAGCTCTAGGCTGGGTTTTATTTTTGCGGCAGCTGGATCTGCAATAGGTTTGGGTGTTCTTTGGAAATTTCCATATACCGTCGGAAAAGAAGGCGGAGGCCTCTTTATTTTAGCCTATTTCCTCTGTGTGCTCTTTGTTGGTATTCCGTTATTCATGGGAGAACTTGTTTTAGGGAGGCATGCTCAGCTTTCTGCTGTCGGAGCCTTTACCGGCAGGGGTATTTCTTCTAAATGGAGATCCGTTGGTTGGATTGCCGTGCTTGCTTCTTTTTTAATTATGTCTTACTACAGTGTGATTGCTGGCTGGTGTATGAGCTATTCCTTAATGTCCTTAACCGGAATATTTAAAGGAAAAACTTCGCAAGAAGTATCTACCGTCTTTGAGACTCTATCTTCTTCCGGGTTTATTTCTATGTTTTGGCACGGCCTTTTTACTTTAATTACTGTGAGTATTGTAGTGAGCGGTGTCAGGAAAGGGATCGAGCAGTGGAGCAAGATGATGACAAAGGCTCTTTTAGTGATTTTGCTTTGTTTGTTTTTTTACTCTATAGGACTTGACGGCTTTTCTAAAGCTGTGAGTTTTATGTTTGAGCCAAACTTGGGAACCTTTAAATTGACAAGTATCTTAGAAGCTCTAGGGCTTGCTTTCTTTACGCTTAGCTTAGGTCAAGGGATTATGATTACCTATGGCAGCTATATGCAAAAATCGGAAGATATCCCTAGAATGGGTATTATCATAGGATCCATGATCATCTTAGTGGCAATTTTAGCTGGACTTAGTATTTTTCCTGTGCTTTTTACTTTTGATTTTCCCTCTCAAGGCGGATACGGCCTTGTTTTTCAAACTCTTCCCTATTTATTTGACCAACTACCGGGATCTTTGATTCTATCTAGCATCTTCTTTGTCTTACTCTTTTTTTGTGCATTAACTTCAGCAGTTCCCCTTATTGAGGTGGTTGCTGCCACGTTAATTGATATGTATGAGTGGCAAAGGACAAAAGCAGCAATAGCTGTAGGGTTAGCTACTTTTTTATTTGGTCTTCCTAGCTGCTTTTCTAAAACTCCTATATTAGGTTCCTGGGAACTCATTTATGGTATGGATTTTCTCTCCACCATGGACCATCTCGTGACAGTATGGCTTCTGCCTGTAGGAGGCTGGTTAACTGCGTTCTTTGTAGGTTGGAGGATGGATAAAAACGTGGTTTGGCAGGAGTTTATTGCGGGAAGTTCCTGGAAGTGGGCTTGGGCTGTCTGGCTTATTTTTATACGTTATGTGGTTCCAGTGTCAGTTTTTGGAATCATCGTGCAAAAAAGTGGTATATTAGGTTAGTTAGAGTCTTTACTAAACTCATTTGTCTGAATGATAACTACTTGGGGTCTTTTACTATAGGAGGAGCCTTGCTCTTCTTCTATGTAAGAGACCTTTCTCTTTTCACAAGAGCTCAGCGTTACTGTTAAAAGTATTAGATTTCCTATTAGATATTTTCTCATAGTATGACTTCCCCTTAGTGAAAAGAGGGCCCCCTTAGTAGGATTATACGTATTTTATTTGCTAACAATTCTTAACGTTATTTTTTAGGTTAACTGTAGCAGTTATTTTTTATCTCGACCGGTGGTGCGGTTTTTTAGCCAACTAAATCCCTGAGAGGTAAGCTTAGAAGCCTTCTTAAGGGTTTCTTCAGCTGCATCTGTTAGATCTGCAGCTTGTGTCCCTAGGTCTTGTACTTTGATTTTTGTTTGTTCTGCTATCCCTGTTAGATCCGGGAGTATTGCCTCCTGTAAGGGAGATGATCTGCCTTTACTGGTTATACGGGAGAGGGCTTCTTCGAATTCTCTTAGCGTTTTAGTTGCTTTAGTTGCGGCTTCGACAAGAGGTATTTGAGTTTCTGTAAGATCTCTAAGGGAGTTTATAACATTTTGCAGAGAAGAGGTGTTTCTTGATTTAGAGAAAGCAGATTCTAGAAGGGGGATGATAGAGGAAGGGGGAGGGCTTTCTATAAGGTCTAGAATAATCTTAGCTGGAATTGCGGAAGGAGCTTTCAATGCAAAGCTGATAAGGTTAAGCTGCATTTCATTAAGAGTGAGGAGTTTTTCTATGGTATCTTTAAGCAAGGCTTGTTCAGTAGCTAATTGGATAACTTCTATTGTAGTAGTAGGTGCTTTTAAGATTTTATTGATAAACTCAAGAGGAGTGGGGGTTTGGTTAAGTGCTTTGGTAATAAGACTTATTTGGTCATTTCGACAATCCAAAAGATCTGAAACTAATTGAGGATTGGGATTTTTGATTTTATTCAGAGCTAAAAGCACAAGATCTAATTTTTGCTCTGAGTACTTGTCACGATTTTGATTGAGTTTTCTTAGTATTTGAGTTGCAGCGAGTCTGATAGGGTCATCCGTGTGGCTAATTAGTTTTCCAGTAAATTCTGTTATCTTTCGTTGCAGTCTGTCAGCTGCTGTTTCTTGTACAGGACCAGTCGGTGAAGCCTCCCTAGATGCTTGTTTTTGAGGCGGTAGGAGAGGGGATGCTTCAATGATGTCATCCTTAAGAGGTGCGATGGGACTCTTGGCTCTAGCAGCCGCAATGCGCTCAGATTGTGATTTAGCAAAGGATGCAGCTTGAGTAGCAGCATGTTCAGCTGATTCGGCAGCATTCAGGGTCTCATTATAAATGCTTCTAGCTTTTCTTAAAACAGTAGCTTTTGTATAGCTTGAAGGATTAGGAAAGCTCTCCGTAATCTTGTCATACAAGGAGGCTGCAAGATCAGCCTGAGTCCTAGCTTTATCAGCTTGAAGTTTAGCTTCGTCAACTAAATCTTTCAATCTAGCGTCTTTGGATAAGTTAGCAGCTTCTGCAGCTAATGTAGCAGCAGTTTGAAGTTCAGCAATAATACTTTCTGTATCTATGGGAGGTGGTAGTTTTGGTTCTAGAGCAAGAGAAATGTCTGGAACCTTTTTAGCAATTTCAGGGCCATGAACTGGCTCTTTTTTTTCTTCAGGGGCTTTTTGGTTGGTTGTAAAGGCTTGTGATATTTCTAGGTAGTTTTCGAATAGCGTAGATGTAATCTTTGATGCAGTGTCTTTTGAAAGCGTGTCTTTATCTAATACGTACATCGTTAATTCTGTTATTTCTTTTGTAAGTCGAGTTTTACGCCAATTAGAAAGCCAGTCTGTTTTTTCGTGAAGGCCATTGAGTTTTTCTGCGCACTCAAGAAATTTTTCTGCATTTTTTTTAGGCTGTTCTCTTAGTTTTGCAACCGCTTCTTCTGCAGCTTCTCTAGTGTCAGGATTTTTCCAACTAGCGATCCAATGACCTATTTTGGCAAGAGTGCCGTCTGGTTTGAGAGGTTTAGCAGTATTTATTTGGTTAGTCAATTTTTCGGATAGCTCTATAAATTGCTGTTCAGTAATCCTCTTGGGGAAGTTGCTTATGCATTTGTGTGCCACACTTGTAATTGAGCGAAAATCAACGGAACGGGTGGCTTGGTCGCTTAACCGCGTGTAATAATCATTCGAATGATCTTTTGTTATAATTTCTGATGATGACATAGTGATATCCTAATTACAATTGAGTCATATTATTATAATTTAATATAATTAATTATTAGTCAATATTAAAAAGTAAGGTTTTTTGATAAATCCTTTGGTTTTAGTAGAAAGAAAAGAGGTTTGCTTTTTTCTTTGCACAATTGTAAGAGGAAGTTAGAATGAGTGCAGCAAGGAGTATATATGTCATTCCCTAGGGAGAAATTCACGAGATGGTTCGAGGAAAATGAAGAAAGAATCTTAAGAGATTTTTTTCAGTTTTTAGGTTTTTCCAGCATTAGTACGAATCCTGCGTCTAGGGGGGAGTGTATTAAAACAGCTAATTGGCTTTTAGAGCGTTTAGAGAAAATTGGAATGAAAACGGAGCTTTTGCAAAGTCCCGGACTACCAGTTGTCTTTTCTACCAAGGGAAAAGAAGAGTCTCCCAGTGTTTTGTTATACCACCATTACGACGTCCAACCTGTGGATCCTATAGAGCTATGGAAGAGCAGCCCTTTTGAAGCCAGGATGGAAGACGGGAAGATTTTTGCTAGGGGAGCCTCTGATAATAAAGGTCAGTGTTTCATTTCTTTAACTGTATTAGAGGCTCTAAAAGATATTACTTTGCCGAAAGATTTACAGATAAAGCTATTTATAGAAGGAGAAGAGGAGTCGGGGGGAGCAGGAACGGAAGCTGTTATTGAACAAAATAAAGAGCGTTTAAAGGCGGACTCCCTTTGTGTTATCGATTTTGACCTGCCCGATCCAGGTGTTCCGGGGATTTCTATGGGATATCGAGGGATTGTGGCTTTTCATGTAGAGTGTGTAAATGCAGCAACGGACCTGCATTCTGGCATTCATGGAGGGATTGCTTTAAATCCTAATCGCATTCTAGTGGGAGTTTTATCGAAGCTTTGGGATGAAAAGGGTAGAGTGACCATTCCCCATTTTTATGACGGAGTAGAAGCTCTACCTGAAGAAGAAATTGCTAAGATGAATCTATCTTTTGATGAGAAGAAATATAGAGAAGAGTTTGGCGTGGGAGCTCTTTCTCAAGAAGAGGGGGTTGGATCTAGGGAAGCTTGCTGGCTTAGACCTACTGTAGAAATCAATGGTATGTGGGGAGGGTATACAGGAGAGGGATTTAAGACGGTCATCCCTGGCTCTTCCTACGCTAAGATCTCTTGCCGTTTGGTGGGAGATCAGGATCCCGTAGCTATCGCTAAGAACTTGGAAGCTTTTCTTAAGAAAAATACTCCAAAGGGTGCTACAATGAAGGTATCATGTCATCATGGCGCTAAGGCTTTTAGAAGCTCTTTTTCTTCCCCTTTAACTAAAGTAGTTACAAAAAGTTTGGAAGAAGTTTTTGCAAAGCCCTGTCAGTATACTCTTTGCGGAGGCTCTATTCCTATTGTCCGGCAGCTTGCTGAAGCTGTTGGTGGAGAGGTAGCTCTTTTTGGCTTTGCTCTGGCTACAGATAATGTACATGCTCCTAACGAGCATTTTAGATGGGAATGTTTTAAAAAGGGTTTTATTTCCGTGGCAAAAATATTGTGGGAGTTATCTTGCCAGGAGAAACATGGTAAAAAGTAGGATGTTTCGACTTTTTTATCTTGGTGGTGCCGTATTTCCTATGTTTGCCGCCTCTACTTTAATGGGACCTTTCCTATTTTCTTCTTGTTATATGGGAGGGGTGCTACTTTTTCTTTTCTCCTGTTTTTGGGGTTTTTCCGGGCTGGCGCTTTCTTTAATAGCCTGCTTGCTTTTTGTAGTAGATGCCCAGTGCTTTTCACACGTAGAGATTTTACTATTTTTAGGTATCTCTATTTGTAGCAGCTTTATAGCGGTCTCTTTAGATGCGCAGCTAGAGGAAGCAAGCTCTTTAGAAGAAAAAAGGCTGATTGCTCTTTTAGAGGAGGCTAAGGAAGATCTTGCTCTAGCTGTTACGGAGATTGAAGCCTTGGAAAAAAAAAGGCTTTTAAAAGACTTAGAGGAAAATGTTGATCAAAAACATCTTCTGGAGCTTTTGCAAAAAGCGCAAAAGCACTCCTCAGAGCTAGAGCAGGAAGTGAAGAATTTAGAGGATACGATTACCTCACTTTCTCTTTTTCCTTTAGCAAAAGTATCTAGAAGAAAACCCAAAGAAGATACCGGGCAAAGCTTCTTTGCTTTGGAATTTTAGCTTTCTACAGGTTTTTTGTAGAGTTTTATGCCCTGGGGCATATTCAAACTAAGGGTCTCGTTATTAAGAAGTCTTAAGAGGAAGTTCAAAGTAGTATCATTACTTAATCTTAGTGTATTAGCTTCCCAAGGGCCGTTTGCTATTTGAAAAAATCCATCGGCGTTTTTAGCAAAGATAATCATAGATTGGATTCCTTCCCCCTCTGTTTCGGCATGGACGACCCTTAAAGAGAAGAAAGGGACATTATTAACGTCGAATCCTATAAGAAAAGAGTGCTCGCCTCCCAGGCTCGGCTCTTGGGGTCCCTGGTTTAAATGAGCCGGCACATCAAATCCTGGGTAGGTAAATGGGCTCTCTAATGCCTTTGAAAAGGCTGATAGAGGGCTATCAAGCAGTTCGGGGCTTAGATTTTCGCAGGGGATTTCTAGGCGTAATTTAGGTATTTTAGCAAAAGCTAAAGGTCCTCCCTTCATAATTCTAGCAAAATACTGAAAGAGATCTATTTCGGGACAAGGGTTATTAGCAAACATCACGTGGTAGGTAAGCAGCTGTTCAAAAGGTTTTTCTAGGTAGTCTTTATTGTCGGGTGTGTACTTTAATTGAGGCGCTTTGGGATCAATAGGTTTAATAGACCATCTGGTGGCCCCGTGGATCCGAAAATCCTCATGGTTTAGAAAGTGGCTCCATAAAGGAGAGGCCCTCATAGCACTCTTTACGTATTTAGAAGTGGGCATGGCCGTGACTTGTTCCCTAGGAGTTAACCATGTCGCTATGTGTGTTAGCAAGTTGGGGTCTAGGGTTTTTAGAAGATCAGCCCTTTCTCTAGCGATTATATTAGAAGGAATATCCTGCTGAGCTGGTTGTCTACGATCAAGTATATCTAATAGAGAGCGATGCCTTATTGGATTTGCTACCCCGGCGCGGAGTTGTTGAGGCTCTTTTTGGCAGGCTTTAATTAGAAGCCCTACGGCTGCTGGGATAGAGGATAAAACGGTTGCAAAGAAGTGCTTAACTACATTTCCTATGCGCTTTGCTAAGCTTAGTAGATCAGGATGGTCCCCTGTTTTTAAAGTAGAGAAAGAAAGGGAAAGGCTTGTCGCGCAGCTGCGCATAGGACTGACTAGCCCATCTCCATATCTAGTATCGTATTTATAAAGATTGCTGATATAGGCAGTCATGTCCTCTCCTTTAAGTTACTTAACGAGAATTACTATAGGGCTTCTTTTGTGGGTATTTAGGTTTGTTTCCAAAATTTTTTACGGGAGGCTTGGTGCCTTTTGGCATTTGTCTTCCATTTATAATTGGCTGCGCTTTAATACTTGGATCCGGCGTAAATCCTTCTATAATTACCTTAGAAAGCTCTTTATGCAGGAGCTTTTCAATGTCTTGGAGTAGTTTGTGCTCATCGATGCAAACTAAAGATACGGCTTTACCTAGGCTTCCTGCTCTTCCTGTTCTTCCGATTCTATGTACATAGTCTTCAGGTACATTTGGCAAATCAAAGTTCACAACGTAGGGGAGCTCTTGGATGTCAATACCTCTTGCTGCAATATCTGTTGCTACAAGGACTCTTACAGATCCTTGCTTAAAATCTGCTAGGGCTTTGGTACGAGCTCCTTGACTTTTATTCCCGTGGATAGCTGCGGCGCTTATGCCATCATTACCAAGCTGCTCTGTAAGTCTATTAGCTCCATGTTTCGTTCTTGTAAAGACAAGAACTTGTTTCCAGCTTTCTGAAGTGATTAAAAACGAGAGAAGCTCTCTTTTACGTTTGCTGTCAACAGGGTGAACTAATTGAGTTACTCCTTCTGCTGCAGAATTGCGGCGGGCTACTTCAATCATTTTAGGGGAGTTTAATAAACCATCTGCTAGCTTTTTTATTTCGGGGGAAAAGGTGGCGGAAAAAAGAAGGTTTTGTCTTTTTTTAGGTAGAAGGGCCAGCACTCTTTTAATATCATGAATAAAGCCCATATCCAGCATTCTGTCGGCTTCATCAAGGACTAAGATTTCTATATCTGCTAAGGAAACAGCTTTTTGTCCAATTAAGTCTAGCAGTCTTCCCGGCGTCGCTACGATAATATCAACACCTTTTCGTACTCTATTGATTTGGCTTGTAATATTCACCCCTCCAAAAATCACGGTGGATTTTAAGGGTAAATGTTTGCCGTAACTTTTTACGCTTTCTTCTACTTGTGTCGCTAGTTCCCTTGTTGGTGTTAGAATAAGAGCTCTTGTAACAGTTCCCTGTGAAGGTGATATATTTTTACGGCTTCTCTTAAGAAGGTTTTGTAGTAGAGGTAGAGTGAACCCTGCCGTTTTTCCGGTCCCTGTTTGAGATCCTGCTAATAGATCCCCTCCTTCTAAAATAAGAGGTATTGCTTGAGATTGTATGGGAGTTGGCGTTGTATACCCTTTCTCCTCAATGGCGCGTAGCAAGTCTTCACAGAGATTAAAATTTTTAAATGACAAAATAAGCCTATAAATGAGTTAATATTAATAATTTCACTCTTATTATCTCATTTAAATCAATTTTAGTACATCTATTTTTTTATTTCTCTCTGCTTTTTAATATTAAGTTTTGAATGTAGTTAAAGCTATGTTTGTCTCTTTTAAGCTTTAGATGCAATAAGTTAGTAATGGTTTTTTAGCCATTTTTCATGCATGCGAAGAATAGATCTTTCTTTGGTGGGAAGATTTTTTTCTCCTTTATCAAACCATACAAGAGCTTTGGATTCGTGGTTAGCAACTACTTCTTCATCCCCTGTTGTTTGCAGAAGAAAACGAATGTCGTAGTGTTTATGAGCCTCGTCTTTGTGGTTTGCCGGGATCAGGTGGATATCTATGTCATAGATATCTTTACTTAAAGGGAGGATTGTTTGAATTCCCGATTCTTCTTTTGCCTCCTTAAGTGCTACAGAAAGTACATTTGTTTCTCCATCGCAGTGGCCTCCTAGCTGGCACCAGATATCTAATTTAGCATGATGCATAAGAAGGACTTTAGTGTTAGCTTTATTAATAAGCCAGCTTGACGCTGTGAAATGACCTGTTTTTAAAGATCTTTCAAAACAGTTTTTTTCTTTTTGTAGAAAGTCGAGCATTTCTTGTTTACAGGCAAGCTCTTCAGCGGCACTTGGACTGTAGGCAAGAAGGAGTCGTAAGAGGGGATCTCTTTTCACGAGTAGGTTACTCTTTTTTTTAGGTCAAAGAGCTTTTGAAGGGCTTCCATAGGCGTGAGTTGATTGATGTCTAAGTTGCGAATCTCTGTAAGGAAAGGGCTTTCTATTGGAGCGGAAAAAAGAGATAATTGCTCTTCTTTAGGGAGGTAACTTTTTTTAGGAGCATTTTTTTCTAAGGCCTTTAACATCGATTCTGCTTTTTTTAAAACAGGGGTAGGAAGCCCTGCTAGCTTAGCTACGTGAATTCCATAGCTTTTATCTGTGCCGCCTCGTTTGATTTTTCTTAGGAAAACAATGCCTTTTTCAGATTCATGAACGGCAATGTTGTAGTTGACTGCCCCAGGAATTTTCTCTTCTAATCCAATTAATTCACAGTAGTGCGTAGCAAAAAGGGTTTTTGCTTTTTTTCCTTCTGTAGTTAGAAGATACTCAGCAACGGCCCAGGCAATAGAAATGCCATCATAGGTACTTGTTCCTCTACCGATTTCATCTAAAATAACAAGAGATCTATTAGTAGCATTATGTAGAATGCTCGCTGTCTCTGCCATTTCCACCATAAAAGTAGACTGCCCTCTGGCTAAGTTATCACTAGCCCCAATCCGGGTAAATACTTTGTCGATAATCCCTACATGAGCTGCTTTAGCTGGGATGAATGAGCCTATCTGTACTAAGATAGCAAGAAGTGCGACTTGTCTAATAAAGGTGGATTTTCCGGCCATATTAGGTCCTGTAATAACAAATAGGCGGTTATCAGAAGAATCTAGGTACACATCGTTAGGGATAAATGTATCAGATCGCAGACTTGCCTCAATAACAGGATGTCTACCCCCTTCTATATGAAAAATAGGGCCCTCATCTACTTTCGGTCTTATATAATTATATTCTATAGCGCAAAGAGCTAAGGAGGAAAGGCAGTCTATATGCGCAATAGCTTCTGCCATTAAACGGATTTTTGCGCCGTAGGAGAGGACTTCCATGCGGAGCTCTTGGAAAAGAGCTGCTTCAATCCCTGCTATTCTTTCTTCTGCGGAAAGCACCCTGTGCTCATATTCTTTTAGTTCGTTAGTAATAAATCTTTCTGTATTGACTAGCGTTTGTCTTCTTTGAAAAGAAGAGGGCATTTTTTCTGCGCCTGCTCTACTTACTTCAATGTAGTACCCAAATGCTTTAGTGTATCCTACTTTTAAAGTTCTAATGCCTGTTTCTTCTCTTAGCGTTGTTTGATATTTAGCAATCCAGCTTTGACTATCCGAGCAGAGAATTCTTAGCTCGTCAAGTTCTAAGGAAAAACCTTCTCGAATGACGTTCCCATCGCTTACTCTTAAGGGAGGGTCTTCTTGCAGCGCTTTTTTTAACTTTTCTGTTAATGTGGAGATGTTGCAAAGGTTTTGTACTTGAGTATTTAGTAAAGAAGAGGAGACATCTTTAAGTAGTGATAAGATAGTCGGAGCTTCTTCTAGGGAAAGACGGAGTGCTAGGAGGTCCTTAGGGCCTCCAAATCCTGTTTCCAAACGAATGATTAGCCTTTCTAGATCTTTAATTTTAGCAAGAGAATTAGAAAGATCCTTGAAAGAAGGGAACTGTATGAAAAAGGATATAGCCTCCTGACGCTCTTCAATAGAAGAAGGAGAAAGTAGCGGATGAGATAGCCAGTATTTAAGCAGTCTTCCACCCATAGGAGTATGGGTTTTATCTAGATGGTGCAATAAAGTACACTTGCTCTCTTTGTCATGCATATTTTCTAAGATTTCTAGATGCTTTAAAGTGGTGCTATCTAAAGCCATGTACTGCCCTAGCTCCTGTCTTTTAATGGACTGGATGTGTTTGATGGATAGGTTTAAATCATCTTTTACGTAACAAAGGAGGGCGCCTGCAGAGCTTAATGCAGAGACCATTCCTTTAAGGCCAAATCCATCTAGGGATTGCATGCTAAAGTGGCGTGTGAGGAAGTCATAGGTATATTGGAACTGAAAATGGGAGTCTTCTTTAATAAACAGCGAGAAGCCTAGTTCTTCTTTGAGTTCTTGAATCGCTGCTTCATGAGAAGAAAAACATTTTTTAGAAAGAAGAAGTTCTTTGGGCTTTAAGCGGATACATTCATCTCGAAAAGAAGAAAAATCAGGAAACTCGAGGACCTTGCACTCTCCTGTAGTTAAATCTAAAATACTTAGCCCGAATAGCTGATTTATTAGAGATAGGCATCCAATAAAATTATTGGTGTTTTCTATAAGAAGAGAGGAGTGAATTAAAGTTCCCGGTGTAACTATACGGACAATTTCTCTTTTTACCAAACCTTTAGTCTCTTTGGGATCTTCTATTTGTTCAGCAATGGCAACGCGGTATCCTCTTGATACAAGCTTATCTATGTACTGCTCGCTTGTATGATAAGGTAGCCCTGCCATCGGGATGTCTTGTCTTTTAGTTAGGGTGATATCTAGTTCTTTAGCTAAAGTACTTGCGTCAGCATAGAATGCTTCATAAAAATCTCCTAATCGAAATAAGAGCAAGGCCCCATCTGCTTTTGTTTTACAGGCGTGCCATTGAAGCATCATAGGAGAAGTTTTTTCGGAGATTTCCGGATTTACAGAGATTGTCATATGCCAAAAGCTTTTTTAATGCGAAAAAGTAAAGAGGTTTTTTTTTCTGTGTTCGCCGTTTGATTACTTGAGAGTGCTTTATCAAAAGATTTTTGCATAAAGGGGTTTGCTTGTAGTTTTTTTACATCCGTTAAAGCAGAGAGGGGATCGTGAAGCTCTGCGGAAACTTTTTCAATTTGCGTTCTGCAGCTTTGAATCCATTGTAATTGTAATTTTAGATCATTGTCTAGAATTAGTAGTTGTTTTTGTAAATCTTCCAGGGATGATTTATTTTTATCGCTTGCTAGCCGGGAAGGAGGCTCTTTGAGTTGTTGCGCTTCTAATCTAATTTGAAAAATTTTAATAAGTAGAGGGATCATCACATCTTTAGTTTGCTTTTTTAGCTGTGAGAGCTCGCTATCTTGCAGAGGAGTCTCCAGTGGATTTGCAAAAGTATCTATGTTCTGATCGGGCATGGTTATTCTATTTTTTTTAGTTTATTTCAAGGGGAAAAACCTTGACGAAGAGGTCTTTCCTAGTCTAGAGTGTAAGGGATGAACTATTAGATCTCAATGGATTTTCATGTCTTTTTATTCTAAAGAAAGTCTAGAAGCTCTTCGACAAAGAATAGATCTTGTTGAAGTTGTCTCGTCTTACGTTAAAATGCAGAAAGCGGGTGCTGCTTATAAGGCTCTTTGTCCCTTTCATAGCGAAAAAACTCCTTCTTTTGTAATTCATAAAGGGGACTCCCATTACCACTGTTTTGGTTGCGGCGCTCATGGAGACGCTATTTCCTTTTTGATGGGATATGTAAAAATGAATTTTACAGATGCCTTGGAGCTTTTATCTGAAAGGTTTCAGGTTCCTTTAGAAAAAGTGGAAGAGGATTCTATAGGTTTTAACAAGGGAAGATTGAAGGCTGCTTTAGAAAGAGCTTGTCTTTGGTATCGTTTTTTTCTTTTACATTCTGAAGAGGGAACCTCTGCTCTTTTATACCTGTATCAAAGAGGTTTTAGTTTGGCTTTTATCCGTAAATTTGAAATAGGATATGCCCCTAAGCAGGGAGAAGTTCTCTATAAACTGCTAAGAGAAGAGGGCTTTTCTGAGGAAGAGCTAACTCAGGCGGGCTTGATTCGTATAGGAAAAGGGGGGAAGAGAAAGGATTTTTTTACCGATAGAATTGCATTTCCTATTCGAGATCGTATGGGCTCGGTCATTGGATTTTCTGCTCGTAAATTTCAGGAGGAAACTTTTGGCGGTAAGTATATTAATACTGCTGAAACCCCTCTTTTTAAGAAGTCTCAAGTTTTATTTGGATTTTGCTATAGCCGCCATAGGATAGCAAGGGAGCGCAAGGCCCTTATTGTAGAAGGGCAAATTGATGCGCTACGCCTTATTGATGCAGGCTTTGATTTTACAGTAGCAGGGCAAGGGACCGCTTTTGGAGAGTTGCATGTAAAGGAGCTTTTGCAACTTGGCGTAAATCATGTGTATTTGGTGCTTGATGCAGATAAGGCAGGGCAAGAGGCTGCTGTAAAAATAGGGGATCTATTTCAGGATAAAGGCGTAGAGGTAACTGTTGTTTCTTTACCAGAGGGCAGCGATCCTGATGCTTTTATCCAAAGCCATGGTAAAGAAGCTTTTAACGAACTACTCTCTTCCGGAATAGGATATCTTCTTTTTTATTACAGGCATTTATCTAAAGGGCAAGACTTGTCATCTCCTTCTAAAAAAACGGAGATTGTAGAGCAAATAGCTGAGCGTATTCGCCTTTGGAAGCAACCTGTTATGATCCATGAAAGCCTTAAAAGGTTAGCTCTTATGGCCGATCTTCCGGAAGAAACTCTGGGAGGGGGGCTTTCCTTTTCTTTGCCAATGCAAAGATCTTCAGCTGCGCTGCCAAGCGTTCATCCTTTTGTGAATCCCGATAAAGTGCCTGAGTTAGATCTTTTAGCCTGGCTGCTTCTTTCTGTAGAAAAGGCCCCGCGTGTTTTAGAGCTTATTAAAAATAATATCTCCAAAGAGGATTTTAAAGTTGCGTCTTGTGCGAAATTTTTTCAGGTATACCTTTCTTTGACCCCGGAAGAGAGAAAAGATCGTATTTCTTTAGCTTCTTATTTAGAAGATGAGGAAAGTCAAAAGCTTTTAAGTGATCTTCTCCAAAGAAGGGTAAATCCCTTTAAAGAAGAAGAGGGTGCCATTGAAACTATTCAAGTTCTTTTAAAGCGGACCTGGATGGATAGAAGAGAGCAGATTACCGCGCAGATTTTACGGGGCACTTCTTCAGAAGAAGAAGAGCTAGCTCTTGCTAAGCAGTATCAGGAACTTGCTAAGAGACCTCCTGAAATATGTTTAGATTAAGAAAAACTAATCTAGTAGACGGGAATAAGTTTGTCTGTTAACTTTTCGTAAAGATTTCATGGAAATATAAGGGGAGGAAAAGATGGCATTTATTGCTAAAGGTTGCGCTTCCCGTTGCTTTAAGAGTTTAACCTATAATCCAAGGTCTTCGGTAAATCAAGCACTTCAACTAGAGGCTTACAACTTTTCATTACAACAGATAAGTAGTAAGTTGTCTTTAATGCATGCAAGAGGAGTGGATATAACAAAGTGTTTACCGCAAGAAGTCATAAAGGGTTTTCCATTTGACGTCCAACATATAAGAAATGCGCGGAGTTATATGCCTAGTGCTTATGTGATAAAATGTGTTGCAGAGTTGATTATTAGCTCCTATAGTTCAGGTGAATTCCAAAGGTTGGACAGAAAAACGAATTATCAATTGAATCAACTTTTCGTTTATAATAAATTTAATGGTTGCTTTAGGTAAGACCGCAGCTTGTCGCGGAATAGCTAACGACCTTCTAAGCGGTTTTCTCAGGGGAGTGGGGACGTACTCCACACTCCCTTTTCCCCGGTCTTATAGTAACTAGCATACTGCTAAAGGGACTCCTATAGACGTTTTATGTTTTAAGGATTGCTAAAGAGCTTTCTATTTGCCTAAAGAAATGCAAGCGTTTTGTAGTTTTTAATAGTGTTTTTTATTTAAGCATTTATAAGCTCTTTTTTATTGAAAATATTGTTTTCTAGTTTTTGCTTCGGTTTTATGAAGAGGGGAAGGGAAAAGATTCCAAGTAAAAAGAGAAAAAGTAGGGGGGTAAGTAAGCTCTGTGATATGTAAGGAAGTGTTAGATAAAAAGTAAATCGGTTAGGGGCTTCAGTAATGAGCTCTAAAAGGAATCCTGTAAAGGTTTGGTTGAGATGAGTTATTAGCAAGCCGATAGGAGGTACAAGCAAAATAAAGGGAAGGGATAGAAGAAGTAAAAATAAAGAGAAAGAGACTCCAAGGGGGATGAATAAGTTGTAGATGAGGCTTATTAAGGGGAATTTAGTAAAATAAAATAGGCAAACAGGGACAACTGTTAAATGTACTGCTAGATTTAATGCGAAGGTGGACCTTAGAAAGCAGCATAAAAGATAGGCCCATTTATCTTTTATCCTTAGATCAAGGACTTCTTTTAAACTTCTTTGAGGGAATAGTTTTTTCATCCAAGAAAAAGTAATAGGGAAAAGGATGAGGATAGAGCCGGTAGCAAGGAAACTCAGCTGAAACCCTAAATGAGTAATACTTTGAGGTTTAAAAAGTAGTTCTAAAAGGAGGACTGTTCCCAAAATATTTAACGAATTAGGAGCCTTATGACAGAGCTTTCCTATAAGGTAGAGGAGGCAGGCTAGGTAAGCTCTTAAAATAGAAGGAGAGAACCCAAGCAAGATAAAATATCCTGTTATTGCTATAAGAAGAGCTAAAGTAGCCCATTTTTTTGGTAAAAATAGAGAAAAGAAAAAAGCTAAAAAAAGGACAAGAAGTCCGAAGTGGAATCCCGAAATAGCTAAGATGTGTTGTAGTCCTAGTTTGTTAAAAGAAAATCGAAGAAGTTGGTCGCTAAGATCTCCCAAAGTGATTGCAATTAAAAACTTTGCCACCAAGGGTTTGCTGTATAATATCTGAATTTTTTTTGCTGTATAGGCTTTTACTCTAAATCGCCACTCAACTATGGAAAAGGTTTCTCCAAGTCCAATCCAGGCAGTATCTAGATTCGGAGTAAAGCGAAACTTTTCATTTTCTTTTTCTAAAGTTCCTTGGATAAGATACTTATTTGCTTTAAGAGGTCTAAGAGAGGAGGGTAAAGAGATGCTGCAGGGTATTTGAGAAGCTATTTCATCAGTGTTTCCCTCCATGGACTCAATGATGCCTTTAAGAGAATAACCCTTTTTAAAGTGCATTTGATATTCTTTGATCTCTAAAGGACAAAAAGTAGCTGTCCCTTCTATTTTCGCTTTATTTTTAGGGAAATGTTCTTTGCTTATATTTCCGTAGAAGAAGCCGACGCCTAGTAGGGCAAGATAGGGAAGGAAGCGTAGGGGTTTATTTATCCAAGGTAAGGATAAAAAAAACATAGGAAGAAGTAAAGCTTCTCTTGGTCTTACTCCAAAGGCAAGACCAAGAAAAAAAAATAAAGAAAATAAAAAAGCCGGACACCGGCTAAAAAAAAGAAAAAAGGAGTTAGTTAGGTTTTTTAGGCAGTCCACTATCCACTGTCCCGATGATTAATCTAACACCACGTCTTCCTGTTAAGAAGAAAGCTATCCACTCAATGAGCACGCCAAGCCTGTTTTTAAATCCTATGAGATAGAGTATATGAATGAATCCCCAAGCAAACCAGGCCATAAGGCCCCCAAATTCTAACTTCCCAATTTTAGCTATAGCTTTTCCTTTGCCTATAGTAGCCATACTTCCTTTATCAAAATAAGAGAAGGGGGGGCGGTCTTTGGAGGGAATGTTTTCCTTTAAAATCTTAGCAACATATTTACCTTGTTGAATAGCAGTAGGAGCAATCCCCGGAAGAGGGAGTCCATTTTTACCTTTAATCGAACAGGTGTCTCCTATTGCAAAGATTTCAGGATGTCCCGGCAAAGATAGATCTGG
This sequence comes from uncultured bacterium, assembly GCA_964439595.1. Lineage (GTDB taxonomy): Bacteria > Chlamydiota > Chlamydiia > Chlamydiales > Rhabdochlamydiaceae > CAIJXB01. The sequence goes on from CAYTOK010000021.1 coordinate 19,172, forward strand.
CTCTACAAGAGCTCTACCTTGGCGATCCAAGGGAACCCCTAAGGTTTTCATAATAGGAGAGGCTTGATTACCAGCTGCCCAGATGATATTTTTGCTTTCTAAGAAGGACCCTTCCATCTGCACGCCTTCTGCTGTGATGTCTATTACTTTTTTTCCTGTAATAACTTTAACCCCAAGGTATTCCAAGTCGCGTTTAGCTTCTTCTGATAGCTTTACTGAGTATCCTGGTAGGATGTGTTCCATGGCTTCTATTAAAAATACTTGAGCTGTTTCAGGGTGGATTTTTCTGAAGTTTTTTACTAAAGTGGTGCGTGCAATCTCTGCAATTGCTCCTGCCATTTCTACTCCAGTTGGCCCTCCTCCTATTACAGCAAAGTTTAGGTATTTAGCTGCTTCTTGTCCGTTATCGAGTCTTTCGGCGGTTTCAAAAGAAAGAAGAATTTTTTCTCTAATTTTTAAAGCATCTTGAATGGTTTTTAATCCGGGAGCAAACGTTTCCCAGCGATCGTTGCCAAAATAAGAATGCCTAGTGCCGGAAGCTACAACAAGGTAGTCGTATTCTAGAAGGTCGCCATTTATAAATTGGATTTGTTTTTTTTCTTTATCTATGGAAGTTACCTCTCCCATAATAACCATGGTATTTGTTTGTTTTCTGAATATCTCCCGTATAGGATATGCGATTTCACCAGGAGAAAGAGCTGCTGTTGCAACTTGATAGAGTAAGGGCTGGAATAAATGATGGTTAGTTTTATCTATGAGGATCAAGTCTAGTTTAGCTTTTTTTAGGGATTTAGCGAGATTTAGTCCCGCAAAGCCGCCTCCGATAATTACAACGCGTGGGTTTTTCATAATGGCCTTCCTTTGTTCTTCTCAGTTTTACTGTATTTAGGCGAATTTGCCAAGTTATTTTCGGAGGAAATATCGGGGAAATAAACAAACCCAGCACTTGCGCGTCAACGAATTCTCTTCGAGAAAAATGTGCAAGCCGTAATGCGTAAGCGTGAACTTGTTGGCTTTGTTTCTTTTTTTTGTTTGGTTCCACCATAGGACGTAGGCTTTATTTCTTCAGAAAGACAATAAGTTGTTTTAATTTTAGTGATAAAAAATGAAAGATTTCGAGAAATTGGCGCCATTTCTCTTATGGTCAGTTACTCACTCAAAAGTGCTGACCATAGTTTTGCTTAGGAAACAGCATTGAATTTGTCCTTGACTAAATTTATTAATTACAAAAAAATCAATTACTTAAAAGTTCTAAGGTGAGTGTTATTATGGAAAATATAAGTGGTAAAAAGGGGGGAATAATTTCCTTTGTTGCTCGGTTTGTAGGGATGCAGAGGGGGCGGTTTTTTTTTATATTTTTACTGTCCTTAGTCTGGTCTATTGACGCTACTATTTGGCCTTATATTTTAGGGCGGATGATCGATGTTTTTACCCAATTTGATGTGAATAGATCTATGGCATGGCCTATGCTAAAGTGGCTTTTATTGTATATCATTATTTTATGGGTTTTTGTAGAGTGCGGCTTTCGTACTAGAGACTTTTTACGAGCTAAGGCTCTTCCTCAGCTAGAGGCTGATATGCGCATGGATATGTTCGATCATATACAACATCACTCTCCTAGATATTTTAATGAGCACTTTGTAGGAACGCTTTCTAATAAGATTAATGATATGACAGTCCAAGTGTCTTCTATGCTACAAAATCTTATGATCTTTCTTCCCACAGCGGCCACTTGTATTTTATCGGTTATTTTTCTTTGGCAGATTAATACTGTTTTTGCACTTATGTTGGCTGTTTGGATCTCCCTGCATTTTTCTATTTGCATTTTCTTTATTCCAAAGTGCATTAAATATTCTAATGATCATGGGGAAGTGCGAAGTTCTCTTGTTGGCAAAATTGTGGATAGTTTAAGCAATAACTTCGCCGTAAACCTCTTTTTCCGATTTCGATTTGAAAAAAATAGAATTATGGCTAGTCAGAAAGAAGAGCAAATGAAAAATTATTTAGCTAAGCGCTATGTTGCGATGATGTTTTTGTTTCTTTCTATCACATTTTTTATAGAAGGAGTAGCTCTTAATATTTTGATGTGTGTTTTTTGGATAAAAGGAAAAATCTCTACAGGAGAAGTTGTTCAAATTTTTAACACCACATGGAATGTGATTCTTGTTATGTGGTTTTCTTCGGAAATTCTACCTGCATTTTTTCAGTCGGCAGGTGTTGTAAAACAGGCTCTCTCTGTTATGGGAGATCCTCAAGATGTTTTGGACCCTTTGGATGCTTCTTCTTTGGAGGTAAAACAAGGGGAAATTGTTTTTGAAAATGTATCTTTTCATCATGGAGAAAAAAAACTTTTTACTAATAAAAATGTGCATATTAAAGGAGGAGAGAAAGTAGGACTTGTTGGATACTCCGGGGCCGGTAAATCTACTTTTGTTAATCTGATACTACGCTTTAATGAAGTAGAAGAAGGGCGGATTTTAATTGATGAGCAGGACATTGCTAAGGTCACTTTAGAGTCTCTTCGTTCCAATGTGTGTTTAATTCCGCAAGATCCTCTTCTTTTTCATCGCTCTTTAGAGGAAAATATTGCTTATGGGGCTATAGATGCTTCTAAGGAAAATGTGGTAGAAGCTGCTAAGATCGCTTGTGCTGATCAGTTCATTATAAAAACAAGTAATGGATATAATTCTTTAGTGGGGGAGCGGGGGACTAAGCTATCTGGAGGAGAAAGACAAAGAATAGCTATAGCAAGGGCTGTGTTAGCAAAAGCGCCTATTCTTATTTTAGATGAGGCTACTTCTGCTTTAGATTCCATTACAGAAAAGCAGATACAAATAGAGGCTCTTATGGCAGGTCGTACGACAATTGTTATTGCTCATAGGCTAGCTACTCTTAATAAGATGGACCGTATTTTAGTTTTTCATGAGGGGAAGATAATAGAAGAAGGATCGCATGAAGAACTTTTAGATAAAGGATTACACTATGCCCATATGTGGCAGACGCAAGCTAACGGCTTTTTACCAGATAAGCCTACTTAGGCAGTGTGCAAAAACAGCTTACACGATAATAATTAAATATGGTTTATTAGAAAAATTGGTGTGAGAACTTTATTTTTCTAGCAAGGCGTGAATTATTTTAATTTCAGCGATTAAAAATGAAAGATTTTGAGAAATTGACCATATTTCCCTCTATGATCAGTTATTCACGTGGAAGTGCTGAATACAAACTAGTTTTCCCTTTAAAAAATGAAGAGTTTAACCTAAGATAGGTGATGTTGGTATATTAAGAAGGACGGCCATTTGGTGTATCAAGTTAAGAATCTCTATGAAAAGTATAAAGAAACTCTGAGCCTTTCTATTGTGGCGGGGGAAGAAGGTCTTTCTAGACCGATTCGCATTCCTGAAGCGCACCGTCCTGGGTTAAGTCTTGCCGGGTATTTAAAGAATTATGTGAACCAACGGATTTTAGTGCTCGGGACAGTTGAAATTTCGTATCTCAAGGATTTAGATGCCACAATACGTTTGAAGAGAATTCAGGAGATTTTTACTGCAAAAACTCCTGCCGTAGTTGTTGCAGGGAGGCTTGCTCCTCCTCTAGAAATTATAGCGTTTTGTAAACAAAATGGCCTTTCTTTATTTCGTACTAAAATGAAGACAATGGAGTTTCTAAACCGACTAGCTCTTATTTTAAGTGAGGAATTTTCTCCTAGTATGAGCTGCCATGGAACACTTGTGGAAGCATTTGGAGTGGGTGTTCTCATTCAGGGAGATTCATCTATTGGAAAGAGCGAGGCTGCTTTAGGTCTTATAGAACGAGGGCATCGATTAATTTCTGATGATGTAGTTAGGGTGCGGCTGCGAGAGGGGTCTTATTTAGAGGGATCTGGACCGGAGCTTACACGTCATTTATTAGAGATTAGAGGTATAGGTATCATCAACGTGGCTCACCTATACGGAGTTGTTTGCGTCCGTGATGATAAGAAAGTGGATATGGTTATTAAACTTGAAGCTTGGGATGATGGTCGGTTTTATGATCGCATAGGACTTGATCAGCAATTTTGTGATATGCTTGGAATGAAAATACCCTATCACATTTTACCTGTTAAGCCAGGGAGAGATGTAGTGCTTCTAATTGAAACTATTGCTTTAAATCATAGACTAAAAGAAATGGGATTTAATTCGGCGAAAGATTTTAATGTTAAGCTATTAGAGACAATTGCAAAAAAACAACGACAGGGAAAAAAACTTCGTGAAAGTATCTTGTAAAGTAAAAGTTAAAAATGCTCAGGGGCTACACGCTAGACCGGCAAGTGTTATTGTTCGTATTTTACAAGAGAGCCTTTCTAATGTGTGGTTTACTTGTAAGAAAGAGACTGTTAATGCAAGAAGCATAATGAGTCTTTTAACCTTAGCTGCTGTAAAAAACTCTACTGTGTTTATTGAAGTAGACGGAGAGGATGCGGAACATATTTTACAAAAGTTACAGACGGCTTTTGAAGACAAGTTTGGGGAGTAGTTCATGGATGTAATGCAGGAATTTCGATTACAGGGACTTGCGATTAGTGAGGGAGTGGCCATAGGTAATTTGTTTTTTCTTCCAACCCAGCCGGAAGAAACCATTCCCGAGTTTTTTTTAGAAGAATCAGCGATTGAAAAAGAAATTATAAGATATCGTAGGGCTATAGAAGGAAGCAGAGAAGATCTTCTTTTTTTAAAGTTCAGCTTAGAAAAAGAGGGTTCTTTAGAAGCTTCTGATATCATTGAAGCTCACATTCAGATGTTAGAGGACCCCCTTTTAAAAGAAGAGGTAGAAGAAGTTATTAAAAGTTCTCGGAAAAATGCCGAGTCAGTTTTTAGTCGGACGGTAAGGGATTATGAAGCAAAGTTTGCTAAGATTAAAGATCCTTACTTTCAACAAAGAATTACCGATGTCCTTGATTTAGCGAAGAGGATATTAGGTCATTTACTTGAAAAGGGCAAGGTTGCCCCTGTAGATATACCGCAGAGCTCTGTTATCTTTACTAAAGAACTTATACCATCACATACAGCGGCTATCCAGGCTTCCCGAGTGGGGGCTTTTGTTACGCAAAATGGGGGGGGCAGCTCTCACGCAGCTTTGATTGCAAGAGCTAAAGGTATACCTTATGTTTGTAATATCGATCTTGCGGCCTTAGAAAAATTTAGAGAGCAAGATGTTATTGTCGATGGGGAGTCCGGTGAAGTTATTATAAATCCATCTCTAGCTACATTAGAAAAATATAAAGAAATTAGAACGCGGTTAAAAACGACTTACAAGCTCCTACAACAAGATATTCATCCGGTCACTGAAACGGTGGATGGATATGCGGTTCATGTATATGCAAACGTAGGAAGTTTACTGGATTTAGAAGAAATAACAGCCTGCAGATCGGAAGGTATTGGTCTTTTTCGTTCCGAGTATCTTTTTTTAGAGAAAAATATTGTTTTCTTATCTGAAGAAGAACAAATGGCTATGTACTCGGAAGTGATTAAAAAAACAGGTTCTCATTTTATTGTTATGAGAGTTTTTGATATCGGAGGGGACAAAAATCCGGATGTTTTTTTAGAAGGCATAAGAGAATCAAATCCTGTTTTAGGTTGTCGTGGAATACGTTTTTTATTGAAACATCCAACTGTTTTTAGAGTGCAGCTTCGAGCTATAATGCGCTCCTTTCAAGGAAAGGATTTGCGACTTTTATTGCCTTTGATTTCGGATATTCAAGAGATTCGTATTTCTAAGAAAATTATTAAAGAGGTGCACGATGAACTCGTGGCTCAGGGGGTAATTAAACCTCGGAGTTTTCTTGTAGGTTGCATGATAGAAATTCCTTCAGCGGTATTATTGGCAGATGTAATAGCAAAAGAAGTGGATTTCTTATCTATTGGGACAAATGATCTTGCGCAGTATACATTAGGGGTTGATCGAGGCAATCCTTCGATGAGCGATTTTTTTTATCCGGCTCATCCAAGTCTTATTCGGATGGTTAAGATGGTTGTCGTTGAAGCAAAAAGACAAAATAAGCCTGTCACAATTTGTGGAGAGATGGCGTCTAATCCTTTATTTATTCCTTTGCTATTAGGACTCGGCGTTAGTGAATTTTCTTGTTCCCCTCGTTACATTCCGCTAGTTAAAAAAGCAGTCCGTCGCTGTTCTTTGTTAGACACATTTAAACTTGCTCAAAAAGTACTTCAGATGAGCTCTTCTGCTGAGGTTTCTGCTTTGCTTGCAGATATTTATAAAGCAAACCCTTTAGAGTGATTTTTTAAGCGCACTCTTTAGAGAGGCTTTTACCATTTTAAAGGGTGCACTAAATTTTTTTAGAAGGGAAACGAAAAACCACCTGGTAGTTCCATAGAAGAATCTTCATTAGCTTGTGTGAAGGCATCGTTAAATGCTGCTTTAATAAGATCTTCTAACCCTTCAACATCTTCTGGGTCTACACACTCTGGTTTTATTTTTATGCTTTGTAACTGTTTTTCTCCATTGATTACGAGAGTAACAAGGCCGTTTCCACTAGATCCTGTGAATGTTTGAGCTTTAATCTGCTCTTTCATTTTTGCTAGCTGCTCTTGTAGCTGATTTGCTTGTAGCTGTTTTTGTATTTTGGAAAAGTTAGACATACGGTCTCCTTGGGTTATTCTTTAGTTAGGGTGCCTTCTAATTCAATGGAGGCAAATCGCATAATAGTATCATATCTAGCTTGTGAATCTGTGTTTTTTTCTGTTTTCGAACTAGTCTCTACTTGTTTTGCAGGGGTAGGAGGGGGAGGGGCTATTGCTATAACGGGCTTTTCTACCGGAATAAGATCTTGCTCTATCCAATCTGCAGGAGGAACTTCTTTTTTTTGCACGATAGGTTCCGCAGAAAGCTCCGGTTTGACAGTAATTTCTTCTTTTTTTACGGAAGGACTTTTTATCGAAGGAACTTCTTCTGGATGTCCATTTTGTAGATTTTCTAGTCGCAGGACCAAGTCTACAGCTGAAATACGATATTTGCTTTTTAAAATGTGGAGTAGAATCATTTCTAGTCCGACTCTTTTAAAGGCTGTTTTATTTACTTGTTCATGTTGCAGCAGTAGATAATCAAGAATATAACAAGATTGCTCCTCGGAGTAAATTGTAGCGGAGTGTCTATATTTAGCTTCTATAGAAGGAGACATTTCTTTGGCTTTTTGAGGGATTTGCATTTGTATAACTAAGATATTTCTGTAATGCTCTAAGAGGCATTCGAAAAAATAGGCCAAATCTTTACCTGAAGAAAAAATGGAAGAAGCCCACTCAAAGGCGAATTTAAGGTTGTTTTTTGCAAAGGCTTCATCGAAATTAAAAAAAGCTTCAGTGGGTAAAGTTGCTAGAGCATGAGAAACGGTAGTTTCTGTTATAGGTCCATGGCTGCAGCAAAGTATTTGGTCTAAAAGAGATTCGGCAACTCTCATAGAACCATCTGAGAGCCCTGCTATTTTATAAAGAGCTTCTTCTTCGCAAATAGAGCCCTGCTCTTTGGTGATTTTCATGAGTTTTTCTGCTATTTTTGCAGAGGAGATCCTTTGCAAATCAAATCGTTGGCAGCGACTAATAATCGTTGGGGGGATTTTATGAGGTTCTGTTGTGGCAAGGAAAAATTTAACATTAGGAGGGGGTTCTTCTAGTGTTTTTAAAAGAGCGTTGAAGGCTTCTTTTGTTAGCATATGAGCTTCATCGATGATGAATATTTTACATCCGGAAGAAGAGGGAGCATACCCTACAGATTCATTGAGCCCTCTGATATCGTCAATACCTCTATTAGAAGCTCCATCGATTTCAAAGACATTTAAACTTTTCCCGTCAGTGATTTCTAGGCAACTGGTGCAGGTATTACAAGGTTCTCCTTCAGAAGAAAGGTTAGCGCAGTTAAGTGCTTTGGCAAGAACTCTTGCAAGGGTAGTTTTTCCTGTTCCTCTTGTTCCGCAAAAGAGGTAAGCTTGCGCCGTTTTTTTTTGCAAAAGTGCATTTTTAAGTGTTGTGACAATCGCTTCTTGTCCAAGAACGCTTGCAAATGTTTGTGGTCTGTGGATTCTTGATAGACCCTTGTATGGCTCTTTTGACATAAAATTACACTCCTCCCTAGATAGAGTTCAAAAGCAGTATAAAAAAAAGGAAGAAAATCCTAAAGGAAAATAGTAGTTGCTTAGGTGAATTTAAGAATAAATTATTTTAAAAGAGATCATTTCCAGAGGGCTTTTAATCGATAAGACCCATATAACCCTTATTTTTGCCTATTGCAAAAAGCGTAATTATATCTAAATGACTAAGAACCTCATTAACTTATTGCCCTTGAAGCTTGAAATGGCGTCTTTTTTTTAAATCAGCTATTAAAATTATTATTGTTGACAAAGTGGCCTCTATCCTTAAGATAGAGTTTTTTCAATTAGGGATTAAAGTGACATCCGAAGATGGTCTTACCGACTTTGGTTGCCGGGAAGAAGGGGTCTAGTGTTTTTTTGTATATTAACATTTTTTCCTAATTAAAAAGGGAGCTAACCAATTTAGCTTTGGAGGCTTTGGATTGTCTGCTAAAAGCATTTAGCGCCCGTCAATAGTTGGATACCTTTCTAGTAAGTCTTCTTTAGCCATATCAAGAATTTTGAAAAGCTCTTCTGCTTCTTTTCTTCTTTTATCGGCAGTGTCTTTGAGATCGGTTGTGCAGGTTGGCGCTTTATCTGGGTGAATAAAAAGAGCTAACTTTTTGAAGGATTTGGTTATACTCTGTGCTGTTATGGGTTGGTTTAGATCAAGTAGCTCCTCCGGTGATGCATTTTTAAGTGCTTTTTCTTTGAAACTTAGATATGTTGCTACTTTATTTAGAGGATTGTTTGGGGCTGTAGTTATTCCAAGTTCTCCAATTATTTTTCTAGCTTTTTCCATGCTTGCTTGCAAAGAAGACGTTTCTGTGTAAGGTTCTCTTTCTTCGTATCCGCTACTATAGGTTGATTCATCAGATCCAGTAAACATATGAGCATTACGAAAAAGGTTGGGAGGGAATTTATTTCGAAAAGCAATTCTCTGCCCGCTAGAAAGTAGATCAATTCTCGATCGGATGGTTTCTTTAGGTTCAGAAGAGCCGAATAAATTATTATACAGATTTGAGTCAACATCTTTAGCTTGCAAAGTACCAAAGAAGTGTCTTGCTTGCTCTTCTGAAAGTAGATTTTTGGGCGCTCCCCGAAACTTTTTCATTATAAGGGCTGCTTCTTTTTCAGAAACTAGCTGAAATCTTGTTATATTATTGGTTT
>CAYTOK010000022.1:0-24573 GCA_964439595.1 uncultured bacterium
ATTCTTCTTTAGGCTCTCAAATGGTTTGCAACGCCATTTTTTCTGTGTGTAAGGCGTATAAAGCAAAGAAAGCTACGAAGAAATCCCTAGAAAAACCGCTGCAGTTTCGAAAAAATGGAAGTGTCCATTTTGATAAAAGAACATATACGATGAAAGAGAGTATCCTATCCCTTATACACATTGGAGGGACGCATCAAAGTAAAAATGCAGATAGGAGAGTTCCAAAAAGGTTACCTAAAACAAGGGACACTTAAAGAAGCAGAGCTGATTTGTAAAAGAGGGCAGTGGTATTTCCACTTAGTGTTAGACATGCCAGAATCTTCGCAGATAGAAGGAGAAGTTTCTTTTGCTGTAGATCTTGGTGAGAATAATGTGGCTGCGATGAGCAGCGGTAAGTTAATTTGTGGGGGCAAGATTCGCCATGATAGAGACAAGCATCTTGCAAGAAGGCGAAAGCTTCAATCCAACGGTTCAAGATCCGCAAAGCGGTTACTTAAAAGAATCTCTGGTAAGGAAAGTCGCCGGATGAGAAATGAGAACCATAAAATAAGCAAAGTAGTGATAGAAGAGGCTATAAAATACGGAGCAGCACAAATTGTACTAGAAGATCTAACAAATATTCGAGAAAGAATTCGTGCTAAAAAAAGGGAAAGAACAAGACTTCACAGGTGGAGTTTTAACCAGCTACAGCAGCAAATTGAGTATAAGGCTGTGAGTGCCGGTTTAAGAGTTCTCTATGTTAATCCTGCTTATAGTACTAAGCTTTGTTTAGATTGTAATGCCTTAGGAAGAAGGCATAAAAACACCTTTACTTGTCAGTGTGGAAACCGTCAGCATAGTGACTTGTATTCTTGTGAAAAACTCTGCAGGTTTGCCCAGTCTGCCGACCGGGTAACGGCCACAGTCAATAGGCCGATGGTAGCAAGAGAAAAATCTTTTAGCTACAAGCTACGTCCTTTAGGGCGGGGTAGTTGACTCGTAGATTCGTCATTAACTTTTAAACGCTCTATGAAAAAAAATGTTGTACGCATGTTCTAGATAATCTTTGCTATAAACGATCTAGCTGTTGTTTTACGTGATTTTTGAGGACGTCCTTTATGGTTGGATTGTGACAATAAATAATTTTATGCGAATAAAAATGGAATTTAAAGCCAACTCGTAATAATGTTATTTGTAATTTTTAAGGGGGCTTATGAATCGCATCACGGAAATTAAATATTTATTTATAATTACAGTGATTTTTATTGCAGCTTGTATTGAAACGGACATTTATTTGCCCGCGTTTCCTGATATGATGAAGGCCTTTGCTGTTTCAGAAAGCACTATTCAAGGGCTTTTAACCTGGAACTTTGTGGGAATTTGTATTGCAGGCCCTTTTTATGGCCCTATTTCTGATTCTTTGGGAAGAAAAAAACCTTTACTGGTTGCTTTAATTTTATTTTTTTCAGGAAGCTTACTTACCCTTTTTGCTGCAGATTTTTCACAAATGATTGCAGGTCGTATTTTGCAAGGACTCGGAAGTGGGGGGTGTTTTACTTTAGGGACAGCTATTATCTTTGATGCTTTTCAGAAGGAAAAAGCCGTTCAAGCTTTAAACAGCTTGAACATGGCGATTCCAATCATTATGTCTTTAGCTCCTATGGTTGGTGGTTTTTTAAACTATACATATGGATTTCGCTCGAACTTTTTGCTTATTGCGGCATTTGTTCTTTTAAGTCTTTTTTTGTGTCTTTTGTTTTTTACAGAATCATTGCCCAAAGAAAAAAGACTTCCCTTTCAGGTGTCTTGTATTATGAAGGATTTTAAGAAAGTGCTTCTCCACTCTGCTTTTTGGCAAATTACTTTTGCCACAAGTCTTCTTTTTGCAGGCTATATTGCCTTTTTATCCTATACAGGTGTTTTATTTGTTTCCGAGTTGGGAATTAGCAAGAATTTTTCTCCGTTTTTTCAAGTGCTCATTCTTTGTACTTGGACTGTAGCTGGTCTTTTTTTAAGAAAGTCTCTAGCTTCTTTAGGAGGTCAGAGAATAAAAAAACTAGGACTTGTTTTATGTGTTATAGGAGCCGTGGGATTTTTAGTAACAAGTGCTTTAGCCGATAGAAATCCGTATCTCCTTGTAGGCTTTTTTCTTCCGTATATTTTTGGAGCTAACTGGGTTTTTGGCCTTTATTTCCCGGAAGCTATGGAGCTTTTACCGGATATTAAAGGAGTAACGGCAAGTCTGGTAACGAGTGCGAGGCTACTAATTGCTGCTTTAACAGTGGGTCTTACAAGTGCCTTATATAATGGTACCATTTTTCCTTTGGTAATTGTTATTGTGGGAACTTTATTTGTTATTTTACCCTGTCTGATTTTTTATGAAAAACAAGCTTTGTTAGCTGAAAAACAGGATGGATAAAGGATTTCTGTCATTTGTGATAAAGAAATTTATTAGATGTTTTTACTTTTAAAATCTCGACTTAAAAATATACAGTCTGGACTATGCAATTTTATTTTTTGTTATTTTTCGAGTCGATATACCTTTTTTGCTATTTTTTTTTACTAATAGAGAATTTTGGATGCTCTATAAATTTCACTACATACTGTCCTTGGCAAAGTAACTAGAAGAAAGCTGTATGGCAAAAGATCAAGGGAGAAGAATTTAGAAGGGTAACCAGATTAAAAGCATAGGGAGGAAAACCGAATAAACTGTCTCTAGAAGATCGACTATTAAGGGAGGAACTATTCCAACTCGCAGATATTTGTCAGGACAAACTGCTCCAAAAACATAAGCATATTCAAATTGTTGTTGCCGATAGCAAAAAAAAACTCACAAATGGGGAAAATAGTGGAAAGAAAATCGGAAGAAGAAGATCTTTATCTTTGTAAGTCTTAAAAAAGGGATAACAAGATGCAAGTCAAAGATATGATTCAGTTTTATATTGAGCTTTTGGTGATTAGTAGCCCATTTGTAGCAATACCTTCCATGCTTAACTTAACAAAAGGGCGCTCTTCAAAAGAGAAGAAACATGTGGGAGTTTTAGCAACGTTTGCTGTGGCTTTTATACTTGTTGCCACAACATGGATTGGCAAAAGTTTTTTAGATCTTTTAGGTATTCGAATTGCTTCTTTTCAACTAGCCGGAGGCTTTGTTATTTTTTTACTTGCTCTTTCTATGCTAAATGCACGTATTGAAGGGGTGAAAGAAGAAGAGGAACGGTCCAAAGCTTCTGTTGCTATAGTTCCCCTGGCCATTCCCCTTATGGCAGGGCCTGGTGCTATTAGTAGCGTTATTGTAGCTACTACAGAGTTCCCTGGTATATACAATCAGGTTACTATTACTCTATGCGCTCTTTTAGTTTCTCTAACCCTTTGGGTGTGTCTATATTTTGCTGTTTTTCTAGAGAGATTTTTAGGGGTAGTTGGCTTAAGTGTTATAAGTCGCCTTGGAGGACTTATACTAGCAGCTATTGCTGTAGAAACAATGGCTAGTGGAGCACTTGGGCTTTTTCCTTGTTTGCGCGGTTAGTTTTCTTCTAGGGCTTTTTCTAGAAATACCGCTAGGCTGGGAGCATTTTTTTCTAAAAAGCAAAGCATTAGGCGGCTTTGCTTTTGTATAGAAGCTCCTTCTTTTTTTAGATTTCCAATATCAAAAAGAAGGGGCTTTCCATCTAATATTCCCATGTTGTGTTCTAAGCTGATATCAGAGTCATAAATGCCTTTTTGAGAGCGAGACTGCAAAAGGTCTTTTAAGCTAAGGAAAAAATTTTCGAGGTCTTTTTCTTCATGATTTTTTCTTTTCTCCTCGAAATAGGGAAGAAAGTCTTTTGCTTTTTTTTGTAGAATAAACCCAGTTTCATTTGTATGCAGGGTATGTTTTATTCGTAAATTGTCATATATTTCTAGGGGTATTTGGAAGGAATTATCTTGATTAAGCTGTAGATAGATAAGACCGGTTTCTTCTTTGAGATCTTGGTAGGCAATCTGGTAGCTAGTAAAGTCTAGCTGCTTTTTTTCTTCTCTTTCTTTTTTTATAGAAGCGCTTAGGCGGCTTGGAAGAAGATGTGTCCAAAAGGGTGGCTCAAGTTTTTCCCATCTAAACAACTTCAAAACGTAGTTTTTATCGGCAGAAAGAAAGGTGAAGCACTGTTGCCCTTTTTTTAGAAAATAGAAGGGCTGACTTAGTATGAGCTCTATTTGTTTTTTTTCTTGAGAAGAAAGAGGCTGTATCCAGTCAGGACATGGTTCTTTAGAGGAGGGGATTACATTTTGCAGGCGGAAGCCTTTAGTTTGTTTTTGGCAAAAATCTCCTAGGATAGCGAATCCCAAGATAGTCAAGCTTGTATATGTTATGAACTTTAGTTTTTTTCGCATAAAATGAAAGGTAAAAAAAAAGAAAAAGGGGGGATTACCCCCTTTTTCTATTTAGCGGATGCTTTTTTAGGTTTTTTAGGACTTGCTACCGGCAGGTCATGTAAATCTATCCAAATAGGAGATCCCCATGCCATGTGGCCATCTTCTTGTAAAACACGAAGGTAGTAATAGGTGAAAGGAGGCTGTTCTTTGGATCCTGGTAAAGCTATTTGTGAAATTTGCTTGTCGTCATCAAAGGAAAAATCGACAGTGAGAATTCCTGGTTTGATGGTATGGATAACAGTGCCATTTCTAATGATTTCTATTGAGGTGATAGGAGTTGTTCCTGCTACATATCCTGTGATGTGACGATTATAAAAAAGTCCTGGTTTTGTCTTAGTGCTAAGCTCTGATCCTAATGGCATTCCTGCAATGAAAAATCCCAGGATGATTCTTTCTCCTGTTGTAGCGTAACATTGTCTATTGAAAAGAGCCTGAAAAAGAGAGTCTCTAGTTTGCTCTGTAGCTAAAATAGCAGTAAGCCCCGGGGAGTACTGCACTTGATCACTATCATAGAGACTTCCAAATAGATCTCTGTCGTCAAGTCCTCCCGCCACAAAACCAAATCGGCAGTTATTATTTAACGCTTTGCGAATAGATCCTTCAGCAAATTCGCCTACTCCTTTTTTGCTTGTAGAGCTAATGGGTCTAAGATTACCTTCTTTAGTTAGGCATTCAGAGGATCCCCAGGCGTTATAAATTTCTACAACTCTTTCAAATTCAGGAGAAAATTCTGAAAAATCAGTGCCAAACTTTTTGGCCATAGAAAAGCTTGGAATAGAGATGAGTTCTTTAGGAGCTAGGCCTTTATAGATTTTTTTTAGGTTGTTGTTTTTGCTGTCTTTTTTTCGTAAGATGGCTTTACCTTCTTTGGCAAATACAAAAGTTCTAAGCCCCTCTTCTAGTTCTTGGTTAAACCATTGCATACCTAGAAAACTCACAAAGCGACCTTCTTCGTTGAATTCGGTCACGTAGGTATTGATGTTTTTCCAATCTTCATTCGAGGTTTCCTCGACACTTTCAAAAGAGGAAGTGGAAAAGAACTGAAGGGATTTTTCATCTCGAATATGTCTTAGACAGGTTTCTATATTTTCTGAAGAATCAACCCGTTCAGATTCCCCGTGTAAAAGACCCCAGAATAGACTTTTATCTTGTTCTGCAAAGCATTTTATAGGATGGGAATAGAACTTCTCTTGTGTTTTAAGGATTTGGAGCTGAATTCTATATATGCCTGGTTCATTAAAATAGAGGTTAGGAAGATTTAAAAAGCCTGTTTCAGGTACAAATAATTTCCAGCTGAGGTTTTCTCTAAGATGCTCATAAGTAAGCTCAATTAGAGTTCCTTCAGGGGCGTTATTCGTTAAATTGCCGAAATTATCTTCAAAACGCAAAGTGATATCAAAACGTTTGTTTTTAGCTACAAGAGAGGGGGTTATAATGCGAATATAATGAAGTTTGTTTCCTTTGATATCCATAATAAAGCTTTCAGGGTCTTTGTAATCCCCTTTTCCTTTAGGGTCTATGTATAGGAGAAACTGTTTTCTTCTTTGTACAATGGTTTGCGCTCTTGTTCCTAATTCTTGGATTTTTTTTTCGTTTGTATCAGGTGTTCCTATCCCTATGGCAAAATTATCGCCGGCTTTAATTTCGGAGGGGAGAACAAATTCAAAATCAGGAACAACGCTTTCAGCAGATTCTAGGGCTTTAGCAGATATGGTTTTTCCATCAGGTAAAATCCCCCAAATCATATTTTTTTTCTCTTTGAGATTTACTTGGGGTGTTTCCCAGTCAATTTCACGCCCTTTGGACTGGATATCAAATTTGATTCGAGTTCCTTTAGGTAAGTTTATGGCTGTTGTATACGTGAATTTCCAGGAGAAAATTTCCCCTGCGTAGGATATATTAGGTTCTGTAAGGCAAATAGATCTGCGCGACATATGCTGGTTCCCCATTTTTAAAGAAGCTGTATTTTGCCTTAAAGAGTTTTCTTTTTCAAGAAAGAACCCTTTTCTTTTTCCTTTTAGGACTATTTACGGCTTTTATGGCTTCTTTGTGTGATTTTTATTTTTTGAATAGACCTGGGATCCGAAGCTAAGATTTCCAGGTCTGCGCCATCAAGGTGAATTTTTGATCCTACCGCGGGAACAGATCCGGTCTTATGAAATACATATCCCCCGATTGTATCATATTCTGTACTTTGCGGTACTTTGACGCCAAGATCTTCTTCAAGGTCTATAATACTCATTTTAGCATCGACAACCCATCCCCCGGAAGAAAGTGGTGTGTAAATCTTTTCTTCCTGTGTGTCGTGCTCATCTTCAATTTCACCAACAAGTTCTTCTAGGATATCTTCAATAGTTACGATCCCTTCAGTACCTCCATATTCATCTACAACAATAGCAAGGTGAATTTGCTTGTTGCGAAACTCTTGTAATAGATGAGCAATTTTTTTAGTTTCAGGGGTGTATAAAGCTGGTTTTACTAGCTGTTCAATGGTTTTTTCTAGGGTCGATTCTGGTTCGTGATTTTCTATGTGCTTTGTGTAAATGGAAAGAATATCTTTATAGAGGAGGATCCCGATGATTTTATCTACATTTTCTTTGTATACCGGGATACGGCTATAGCCTTCTAAAGAGAAATAGCGAGTGGCTTCTTTAATAGAGGTTTCGCAGGAAAGGGAGAAGACGTCGATACGGGGAACCATTACCTCTCGGACAATGCGATCTTTAAAAGAAATAGCTGTATGAATGAGCTTTATCTCACTTTTATCTAGATAACGACCTAGCTCAGATTGATTAATGTATTCTAGTAGCTTTTCTTTGAAATCGGGAGGGAGTTTTTGTTCTAGTTGCTGAGGAGATGTCAAGAATTGTTTTATTTTTGTATAGCATAGAATAAAAGGTAGGCAGGGGATCATCAAAATGGCTGTCGGAAAGCAGAGAATATGAGCGGCTTTCTGTGGATTTTTTTCGATGACAAGAGTTGATAAAAGCTCTATGCAAAGGGAGACTGCAATGATAAGGATAATTTCAAGTAAGGAAGATGTGTAGAAGGACAGGTGTTTAAGTTGTTCCACATGTGTGGTATTTTCGAAAGCTTGATGAATAAAAAGAAAGTAGAAAGAGACAAAGCCAAAAATTAGATAGTAGAAAATTTTTGTAAGCTGCACGGCAAATAGAATGGCATCCCAAAATTGCTCAGGTCTTAGCGACTCAAAAAAAGGAAGATAGGGAAAATGTGTTTTTTTTCCGATGGCTTCTTTTCCTTGTAATTTACCTAATGTTTGTAAAGAAATGTGAAGTCCTGATGTAATAGCAGCTGGTAGGAGGCTTAGCGCTAAATAGAAGGCGATTTCGTATAAAGAAGACATGGTGCTTATTTGGTTTTGTTTTAGGTGATTAAAGCTGGTAAAGGTAATTTAAGACAAGATTTTTTTCTTTTTGGGCTGTAAAGAGAAGGAAGATGTGATCTGAAGGCAGGTTTTTTCCATTTTTCTCATGACCTTTCTTGAAGCTGGATCTAAATCATCATAGCCCAAAAGATGTAGTAATCCATGAATGATATATAAAGCAGTTTCTTCATAAGGATCTGTTCCTTTTTTTGTAGCGTAGTCTAAGGCTACTTTAGGGCAGACGAAAATTTCTCCTAGGATATGAGATCTTGTTTCTTTTTTGGAGGGGGGGTCTATAGGAAAGGACATGCAGTCTGTAGGTGAGGGATCATTAAAAAAATCTGCGTGAACTCTGCTTATCGTAGGTACGGAAACAAGGTGAATAATGACTTCGTTAGTGAATACTTCTAGATTTTTTAAGAGAAAAGGGATCATCTTCTTTAAGGTTGTTAAAGAAATGGATAGATCTTTTTGCGTATTATGGACGGTGATTAGCATAAAAAAAAGGACAGGGTTTACCTGTCCTTGTGAGCTCTTTGGGATTAAGGGACAGAAGGAGTTTTAGGAAGTCCTGTAACTCTATCATTTTCCCCGTCTTTCCAACGTCCTAGCTTTCTTAGTACATCTACACGCTCGAAACGTTTGAGAACATTTCTTTTTTGTGCGGACTTACTGGATTTTCCGTAGCTCGGGTGTCTTGACATAGTGGGTACCTATATATTGCTTTTTTGCGTTATTTAATTTTAGGAATGAAAAAAGATCCTGCTTGCACACCTTGTACGGCATTTGCATGAGGTTTGTACCCTAAATCAAGATTTTCTTTTTTAGGGCCTGTTTTTTTTGCAGGAGCCTTGTGTTTTTTCGGGCTACGTTGTCTACGTTCTTCTTGTTTGCTAATTCTAACCATGATGAAACTCCAAATTTTGCGCTCATTGTAGAGCTTTTCCCTAAAAAGATGCAAGTAACTTTTACGCTAAAGAAGAAGAATTCGGTTTTTAGGTGAAATTTTCGCTGCAGTTGTATTTGTTTTTTTATATTCTGGCTTGGGTGTCGCCCATCTTAACTTGGGGATCCACATTGTTTGAGGAAATTCAATAAAAAAATAGTTAATTCTGGCGTGACGGACTATTTCCTCTAGAATTAACCTAACGACACCTCGATTTTGCGACCAATGGGCGCTGTGGCAAAGGTATATTTTAGCTTAACATTTAAGCTGACGAAAAAATTTTAGCTTTCAAGAGGTAGTGCCAACAGACCTTGTATAAAGGTGTTGCCATCATCTATTCTTTTTTTTAGTTCTGTTTTTTCCTCATTGTTTAGTTGGGATTCTAGTGTCTGTCTTTCTGTAATTACTATTTTTTTTTCTATTGCAAAATTTTTCTTGATTTTGTCGGGATGATTTTGAAGTAGAGCGGCTTTACGAGCCTTTTTCACATCTTTAACTGTTGCATCAGGCGATAGACCAAGAGCAAGCCGAATAGTGGGTTCTATGGACTTTGGTGAGGAGGGTGAAGGCTGGGGTCTTGGCGCTTCTGAAGTTTTTCGCTGTGGTGCAGTTTTTTGTGAAGAACGAGACTCAGGATCTCTACGAGGGATGGATGCTGAAGGTTGAGCCGAAGAAGATTCCCAGCTGTAGTCCTCTTTATATTTTTTTGCTGTACGAGGTTTTTGTGGAGTTTGCTTTGGAGCTGCCGATTCGGGAGCTTCAGGTGGTAGTGGCGCAGCTGTAGATTGCCTAGTCTCGGGCCTTCTTCTTTGCCTATATGGCTGTTGTGTTTTTTTGTCTATTTCTGCCCGAATGTCTTTAAGTAGACTACTACAATTAGTTATTGATTGGCTTAATAGGGAAATGTCTTCTTTTTTGCGCTGTTTTTGTGCTGCTTTTAGAAGATTTTCGATAGATGTTTGAATGAGTGTAATTTTTAAGTGAAGCTCGTTAAGAGAGTCTTTTTGATAGCTTGTAAAAATAGATATCTTAGTAGAGCTTTCTAGAAAGTTTTTGCTGGTGATGATGCTAGATAAGCATTCAGAGACTTTTCCTATATCTAAGGAGTCGCTTCCACTGGCTGTTTTTAGATAACTCAAATCTTTAAGTATATTTTCTTTGATATGGTCTTGTATGGGCTTGTTAAGGTTTTTTTGAAGACCTTCCATAAGCTCTATCTGTCTAGAAAAACGACTTTTAGCTACAGCAGCTAATCCCTTAGGGATTAGGAAGTTTTTTGTTTTTATTTGAGTCGCGATACTTTTGAATTCTTGGGTTTGCTCCTCTAGGTTGTTGGTTTTACCAAGCTTTTCTATCTTGTTTTGCACGTAGTTTGTAAGTATTTGTAATTTATCAGCTTTGCTTTCTCCAAATAAAGAAATATGCCAGGCTTTTTTTACGCCAGTTATTAAACTATTTAGTGTGGGATCTACAGGAGTCATTTTATATACCACTTTATTTCTAAAATTTCCTTATATGATTTGCGCGAATCGATGTAAAGTTTTTTTTGTTAATTTCACTGTATTTAGGGTGGATAGCATATTTTTGTGTACTATTTTTTTTCCGTCCTCTAATCTGACTTTAATTTTTAAGATAAGGGTTGATTACTGATATGAATGTAAGAAATGTTTTGATTTTGAGTTTAGCTGTGGGTCTAGTGGAAAGAGGATCTCTTTTAGCAGAAGAGTGGCAGGTTGGTAACTTTAATCTTCTTACTGACTACGTCTATATGCAAAGATATCATGTAAAGAATAAACCTTTAGCTGTCAATACGGCAAAAAGTGGTTGTCATGGGGACTGTCCAAGTAATAGAGTATTGGATACTAAAGACCTCGTGCATGGAACAAAGCCCGGTATGCACATTGCTTTATCTTACCTTCCTGATGTGAAATCAGCTTATGAACTAGGAGCTCTTTATCTTTGGGCGATGGATAATTCGTCCACAAGAACTAGAGGACATGGTATCTTGTCAGTTCCTTTTAGCAACCCTTCTTTTGCAAGTAGTTTCACTGATGTAGATAGAATTACCTCTAGATATAAATCTCTTTTTTATACGGCAGAGCTTAACTATATAAGGACATTTAGCTATACTCGTAATAACTACTTAGCTCTTACCGGAATTTTTGGATTTCGGTTTGCAGATATTTCTGAAAAGTTCTCTTTGGATGCCTTTAAAAGGGGAAAACGAAGTAGTTATGATATATCGGCAGCAAATCACTTAGCCGGCATACAGGTTGGGTTTGATTTGCAAATACACCCGACGCGTCGATTTTATTGGGACCTGCTTGTCAAAGGGGGCGCCGCCTTAAATCAAATTACCGCTGATATTTTTTTAGGAAACCATGCTAACAAGCAGACTCTGCGCAATTATACAAAACAGCCGGCTCAGGGTGGGATGTTTGCAGAAGCGGCAGCAGGTCTTGGCTGTCAACTACTTGACTGGCTTAACATGCATGCAGGATATCAAATGTTATTTTTTGGAGGGCTAGCTTTAGCTCCTAACCAAATTAGCTATTCCTCTAATAAAATTAATAGCACTTCCAGCTTAAGTAGCCATCATATTGGAACTAATAGCTATGTGGTGATACATGGGATGTATGCGGGAATGACTTTTAGTTTTTAAAAAAAAGCCGGAGATTGTTTCTGACAAAGAAGGAAGCTCTTAAGGCTGCTACCTTCCGGTCCTGACCTAGTTCAAACTATTCTCTTTCAAAAGTCCCCGGCAAAAAAAGGATAAATTCTATGTGCTAGCCATTCTACGGTAAGGTAGAATTATTGGCTAGCGCTAATTTAGGGCGTTTCTTTAACGCTTCTTAGTTTTTCTAGTTCCGTCCCGTTAAAGAATTCAGATAGAATTTTTTTAGCGTCAACGCCTTGCTTTGCCATAAGGGCTGCTGTATGTAGGCAAAGACCTACTCCATTTCCTTCTCCATATCCTTTAAAACGAACGGTTTGCTCTGAAACTTCAATGGTAAAGTCATTGCTTTTCAGCCTCGATTTGCCAAGTTCATTTTGTAGTGCAAAGAAATCGAGCACCTTAGCTTTACTTTCATTTTCAATTTTCATGGCGTACACCTTGCCAGACTCTTTTTCTGTAAAAATAGAAATTTGAGAGGCGGCTGGGAGATTTGCAATCTTGGCTAGCTCAGCTTTAGTGACTTGAAAAGACCAAGAGCTTTTAGCTCTTTCAGATTCCATTCCTGCTAAAATAACTCCCTTGGGCGCTGGCGCATTTTCTTTAAAAATAGAAGAAAAAGAAGCTGTTTTCCCCGCGCTATTTTCTGTCCAAGAAGCAGGAAAAGCCTTCCCTTCAAAAGTTAAAATAGCATGTCTTGTATCTGAAATGGCTTTTTCTAAAGGAAGGTTTTGCATTGTTAGAGCTGCACCTGTATAGCCGGACTCTGCCGCTGTTACATGCCAAGCAGCTTGGTGCTGTTTTTGTACAAGGTTATAGGCATTTGTTCTAGCTACAATAGCTAGGGCATTTAAAAGTTCTGGTTCTGTAATTTTTCCAATCTCTGCTGTGAGACACGACCTAAGATAGTTTTCGACATCGACTTCATTGATGGCTCTTAAGGAGTTTCCTACGTCGTAGACTTCTAAACACCCCTTATATTGAATCCCATTTACAAAAATCGTAGTGTTTTTATCACTTGGAACAATCCGTATTCCATAAGTCCCTGGTAGGGTTTCTTTCCAGAAAAGGCCTTGTTCTTTAGGGGTAATAGTTGCTCTTTTGGCAGAGGAGCTAGAAAATATAAGAACATTCGTATGCGGGCAAAAAACCTTGTAAGAGCCATTGACTTCTAAAAGTAGAGAATCAGCCTTGTCTTGGAGAAGGACTTTAATTGTTGTTGGTTTGATTTTTTGGGCATAATCTGTAGGAAGCGTTTGTGCTTTAGCAAACAAAGTGGTTTCTATAGGAGCTAAGGCAAGTATAGATCCAAATAATAAAGAAATGGTTTTCATGAATTTTCTCCGTTAAATTTAGGGGGGATAGATCGTCCTATATGCGCGTAGGCATGCATAGTAGCCTCTCTTCCTCTTGGCGTTCTTTTTAAAAATCCTTGTAAAATAAGGTATGGCTCGTAGACTTCGGATAAAGTATCAGCCTCTTCTCCTACAGCAACAGCTAGAGTGCTAAGTCCGACGGGGCCACCTCCGTAGTAGTCGATGAGTACTTCTAAAATTTTTTTATCCATTTCGTCAAGGCCTTTGTGGTCAATGGCAATCATATCTAGAGCTGCTTTCACTGTATTTAGATCTGCTTTTTTTCCGGCCTTCATTTGAGCATAATCGCGAACCCAGCGAAGTAAATTATTGGATATTCGAGGTGTACCTCTAGATCTAGATGCTACTTCAAGCGCTGCATTCTCTTCTAAAGGAAGGTTTAGGATTAAAGAAGAGCGCTGTATAATTTTTGTGAGTACTTCCGGAGTGTAGTAATCTAATCTACAAGTAAAAGGAAATCGAGATCTTAAGGGGCTAGTTAAAAGACCCGCTCTTGTTGTTGCCCCAATTAAAGTAAATCGATTAAGTTTTACTTGTACGCTTCTTGCACTTGGGCCGCTATCTATCATGAGATCTAGTACGAAATCTTCCATAGCTGGATAAAGATATTCTTCGATAACTCGATTTAATCTGTGGATTTCATCAATGAATAGGATATCCCCCTCTTGCAGGTTGGTTAACATGCCGGCAAGATCACTTGCTTTTTCCAAGATAGGACCAGAAGTAATAACGAGTCTTGTGCCCATAGCTTTAGCAATGATGTTTGCAAGTGTTGTTTTTCCAAGCCCTGGGGGGCCGCAAAAAAGACAGTGGGATAAGGGTTCCGCTCTTTGTTTTGATGCGCCTATAAGAACTTCCAGTCTTTCTCGAATGCTTTCTTGCCCCATGAAGTCATCAAGGCTTTGAGGGCGCAGAGGCGTCTCGAATGGCTCATCCGGTTTGCTCCAAGAAGATTCTATGTGGTTTTCTTTTGTCATTTATTAGCCTTTTTCTAAAAATCCTAGCAGAAAAATCATTTCACGCGCTATATCTAATGCAAAATAGTGTATTCTATTCCGGATCAAATAACAAGAGGTGGTAAATGAGTTTACAGTCAGACAGATGGATAAAAGAAATGGCAGAAGAATACGGAATGATAGAACCGTTTGTATCAGAACAGGTTCGATACAATGAAATGGGAAATAAAGTTGTTAGTTATGGGCTTTCAAGTTATGGGTATGATTTACGGGTTTCTGATGAATGGATGGTTTTTACTAATGTTTATAACTCTTTAGTTGATCCCAAGAATTTCAGAAAAGATTCGTTTGTGTCTATTAAAGCAGATGAGTGTATTATCCCTCCGAATTCATTTGCCTTAGCTAGAAGCGTAGAATATTTTCGCATACCAAAGAATGTTTTAACCATGTGTATAGGTAAGTCTACTTACGCAAGGTGCGGAATTATTGTGAATGTAACACCTTTTGAGCCGGGTTGGGAGGGGTATGTTACCTTGGAGATTTCTAATACTACCCCTTTGCCGGCTAAAATTTATGCGCATGAGGGACTGGCCCAAGTTCTTTTTCTTAAAGGAGAAGAGGTTTGTTTAACTTCGTATGCAGATAGAGAAGGCAAGTACATGCGGCAGGTGGGAATCACTTTGCCTGTTGCTTAAATGGTAGCTTTAACGTAAATAATTATTTATTTCTTTATGTTTTTTTTAAATAAAGCATGGTTTTAATGTGCACTTAAAATTATAAGTAATTATTTTGTTCGATTTAACAACTTTTTTTGCTATTTTAGTGGAAAAAAATAAGCCATTGAATACAATCGGATTTAGGCTATTTATCAGGGTGAGTGGTTGGGGTATGCAAAAGCAGAGTAAAGTCATACAGGAGAAAAGATTTGCTTCAATTTCTACTGCAAAGAAAAAGCCTGGGC
This sequence comes from uncultured bacterium, assembly GCA_964439595.1. Lineage (GTDB taxonomy): Bacteria > Chlamydiota > Chlamydiia > Chlamydiales > Rhabdochlamydiaceae > CAIJXB01. Next base: position 14,697 of record CAYTOK010000022.1, read on the forward strand.
GTCTTTTTTCTTTTAGTTGGAGTTCTACGATTGCTTTTGCTGTTTTTTGTTTTGTTTTTTATTCCTATGCTGCAGGGAGAAAATCAGAGATTTGTTTAGAGCTTCAAGGTAAAATCCGCGATTTAGAAATGTTAAAGCAGAGTTCCTTAGAAGAAAGGGAAGATTTAGTTTTGCAAATGGCAAGTCAAAATGACAGAGATTGGATAGAAATGATTTTAAAGAAAAGGCTTGGAGTTGTTCCCGAGGGGCAAATGAAAGTCTACTTTAAGAAAGACGAATGATACTCTCGTGATAGTCCTTCTTTTTTTATTGCTTTTCTTTTTAGTGGGTAGTCTAGCGTTCTTTTCTGGAGCGGAGACAGCATTTTTTTCTCTTTCTTCCATGCAAATTAAAGCTTTTAAAAAAGATTCTGACCCGAGAAAAAAACAAGTAGCAGTTCTTATGGAAAATCCAAGAGAGCTACTCGTCTCGTTTATTATACTTATCATTGTTTTAAGTTTGGCTATTCAAAATGTGATATCTTTTCTTTTGGAATCTAAAAGCAGTTGGATTTTAAATGTGGGGATTCCTCTTGGAGTGAATTTGATATTAGGTGAGGTGATACCCAAGTCCTTATCGATGCCCAATAACGTAGCGATAGCCAGGTTCTCTGCGCGTTTTGTTTTTCGCATGCAACAAATTCTTTTTCCTCTGCGAAAAATTCTTTCTTGGATAACTAGTTTTGTTACCCCATTTCTTTTCTTTTTTTTGCAAAAAGAAAAGAAAATTTCGATAGATGAATTGCAGCACGCATTGAAAGATTCTAAAGATAGAGGGGTTCTTTTGCAAGAGGAAGCAGAACTTATTCGAGGGTATCTTCGCCTTCAGGAATCTACGGTAAAAGATCTAATGCGTCCAAGAGAAGAAGTCATTTACTTTGATATAACAGAGCCCGTAGGTCGGTTAGTACATTTGTTTGTTGATTTAGAGTGCACGAGAATACCCTTTTGTGAAGGGGGACTTGATGAACTAAAGGGCATTATTTCTAGTCGGATTTTTTTTCAACATCGGGAGAGTATCAAAGAGACTGCTGATTTGGTTCCTATTTTAAAAACTCCCTATTTTGTGCCTGAAACTCTAAAAGCTGATGTTTTACTGTCCCAGCTTTATGAAAAAAAAGAAGCCCTTGCTATTGTTGTTAATGAATACGGTTCAGTAACCGGTATTATCGCTATGGAGGACTTAGTAGAGGAAGTTGTAGGGGACATTGTTGACCGTAGAGATCAAGAAGCGTTTTTTACAAGAGCAGGAGATGGGGTGATTATTGCAAGTGGAAAGCTCGAGCTTTCTGTATTTGCTGAGGTTTTTGGAATAACTCTTGTCAGCCAGACACATAGGGTAACTCTTGGCGGATGGATCATAGAGCAGCTAGGAGATATTCCTAAAACCGGAGTGAAGTACCAGGCAAAGGGTTTTTTATTTCACATTCTTTCTGCTGAACCAACTAGAATTAAAAGAGTATATGTGCGTAAGTTATCTGTTACTTCTAAATTTAAAAAATAAGGTGTTTTTTGACTTCTTGGAAATGGTTTTTATTTTTAGCTTTCTTCTGCATTTTGACGCAGTCTTTTTTTGCTATGATGGAAATGGCTTGCGTTTCTTTTAATAAAGTTCGTTTACAATACTATTTAAGCAAAAAAGATAGAAGAGTGCTTTGTCTTAAATATCTTTTACATCGTCCTGCTTTACTTTTTGGAACAACGCTTGTTGCTGTAAATGCTTCCTTACTTATTGGATCGGAGTGCTCACGTAGGTTTTATGAAGCTGTTGGAGCTAGTCCTTTCTGGGCTCCAATAACCCAGGCATTTTTAGTAATTGTATTAGCCGAAATAGCTCCGATGTTTGCAGGTAGACGTTATGCAGAACACGCAGTGCTGTTAGGTGTTGTGCCTTTATATTTTATTGCTTTAGCTTTTTCCCCATTTATTTGGATGATAGATCAACTTTGTAAATGGATACATCGCTTTTTTGATTCTTCTTCTTCTCATGATTTATATTTAAATAGAGAAGAGCTCCAACATATCATTGAAGGAAGAGAAGAACAGTTTGTAAGTGAAGAGAAAAGTGAATTGAATACAGTTGTTTCGAGTATTTTTTCTTTAAAAAATCAGACAGCTAAGGAATTGATGATACCAATGCAGGAAGTGAGGACAGTGCCGGCTGGTAGTATTATAGCAGACATTCGCAAGCTGCTTGAAAAGGCATATGTTCCGTACGTTCCTTTATTTCACAAGAGCCGGGATCACATCGTTGGAATAGCTTATCCAAGGGATTTGCTTCGATTGCCCGAATCTAAGAGAATCAGGGATTACGCCCGTCCTCCGTGGTTTGTAGCTGAATCTATCACCATCTTGCAGATCTTAAAGCAGTTTAGAAAAAACAACCAAAGTGTTGCTGTTGTTTTAAGTGACAACGGTAGCGCTATTGGAATTCTCACGTTAGATGAGGTAGTTGATGAGATTTTTGGCCAAGAAGACCAATGGGTTTCTTTAGAAGACCCTTCAGGTTTTTTCCCCGTAGCCTTGGATAGAAGCTTTCCTGCAGACATGTTGCTTGAAGAGTTTAAAAAACAGTATCAAGTCGATCTGCATTTTAAACAGGCCAAAACTTTATCTCAGGCTATGGAACTTGCTTTAGGTCACATTCCAAGAGAGAGGGAAAGTGTGCGTATTGACCAGTTTGAGCTCACAGTAGAAGAGACCTCTCTTCTTGGAATTAAAGTTATTTCAGTAAAGACTTTAAGTTAGATTTTTTCTTAGATCGCATATAAGAGTGGTTGTGTCATCTTCATCTAAAAATGATCCGAATAAGGTTATTTCTTGAGCGATTTTCTTAAGGGATGCTCCTTCTTTAAGCCTTGTTTCTATGTGCTCAAGAGCTTGTTTTGAAGTCATTACATCAAAGACGCCATCAGAGGCTAAAATAAGCAGTGTTGCATTGCCTAATGGGTTTTTTGTAATTGTTGGATAAGGTATTATGCTGTCAAGAGGGTAGCTCGCCAGTGATTCAAAGGCGCAAGCCATAGCCAGGCATCCGTTAACACGGAGGATGCTATTTTTTCCATGCGGGGAAATTTCCCCCCCTCGATCTTCAACGATTTTACGAAAAAAAGGATTGGTTAGCTCTGCATCTTTACTTAGCTGTAGTTTTATGTTTTTTTCTATATCTAATAAGCAGGCCCTACTATCTCCAACATTCACACACCAGATATTTTCGTTAAGTACTAGGCAAAAAGTCATGGTAGTCCCTCCAAATGAGCGAGGGTTTCTTTGGAGGTTCTTTCCTAGTCGCATGCAAGTATAAATAAATGTTTTTTCTAGGGTAAGATCAGAATATTCATGTAATTTTCTAAGCTCTTCTTCTAAGAGCTGTGGAAGGATATCCCCGATAAATTGTGAGGCGCACGTGCTTAAAGGATGGCTTCCATGTCCATCAAAAACAGCAAATAAAGGCGCTTTTTGTCCGTTAACGGTAATTGACGTGATTTTATGAAAATCTTCGATAAACCCTTTAGAAGGTTGAGAAATGACAGCAATTCCTACATCGATGTCTTCTACCCTGGTTTCATAAAACAGGGAGGGGGTTTCTTTGCATGGTTTAGGAATGGTATCCCAATCTAAATCACAAAAAGAGTTGTCGCTGTGGAATTCTTTAGCACTTTCTAATGTTCTTTCATAGGCTAAAGTTGTGATATTCTTAGGCTGAGGATTTATTCCCGATACATCAAAGCTGCTAGAAAGGCGCGCTTCTAGTTCTAGGGGATTTTCTGTACGCCAGTCTCTGACAAATAGCGGTATTGTTACATCTTCTGGGATAGTTGTAGATAGGGGAGAGGTGTTTTTAGTAAAAAATAATAGGTAGGTCTTACTATTTGTAAAAATAGAGAGAAAATGGGCATATATTAGGTCTTTTTTCAGAGTTTTTCTGCACTGCTCGCATTGTATTAAGATGGTTAAATCATATTTGCTAAGTAATTTTTCGAGAACTTCTTGTAAAATTTCTTCAGGATACTGTGCGATTGCATTTAGTAGGAGAGTGTTTTCAGGGTTTTCTAGAAATGCCTCTAAGCTTTCTTCTATTAATGCAGTTGAATTAGAGGGGGACGTGGAATCAATCCTTGAAACAGGGGGTATCATTTTTAAGCCTTTTGAATTTATTGTAACAAATTTTGTATTTAAATAAAGACCTTTGGATTTTAAATGAAAAATGTTTTAGCATGAGATTTAGATGGTTTTTTTAATTTTTTTTTCCTTATAGGAGGGTATATGAAATGTAAGTGTGTAGCTTGGATAGCTTTAACATTGACTGTTTTAGGAGCTTTAAACTGGGGCCTTTGGGGCTTTTTTCAGTTTGATTTAGTGGCATTTTTGTTTAAGGGAAACACTACTATGGCAAGCCGTGTTGTATATGCAATTATAGGTCTTTCTGGTCTAGTTAGTCTAAAACATCTTTGTTGCTGTAAGAAAAAGTGCCCTTGCAACTGTCCTTGTTGCAAAGATAAAAATAGCTGCAGCAAAGAAAAAGATAGCTGCTGTAAATAATCTATTAGTGCAGACTTAAGGTCTGCACTTTTTCACATAAGGGGACTACGGGTGTCTATTTCTATCGTGTGGTTTCGAAAAGACCTTCGCTTACATGACAATGAAGCTTTATTAGCCGCGGTTCGCCGGGGATTTCCCATACTTTTGTTGTATTTATATGATGAGGAAAGTTTTTTAGAGGCACCTGCTTCTAAGTGGTGGCTATGCCGCTCCTTAGCTGCTTTAGCTGAAGATATTAGAAAATTAGGCTCTACCCTTATTGTCCGAAACGGAAGTGAGGAAGAACTTCTTAAGGTTGTGCAGAAATATAAAGTAGACGCTGTATATTGGCATAGGGACTATGAGCCAGGCCAGTTACAAAAAGAGACCGATTTACAAAAGAAATTACAAAAATTAGGATGTCTAGGAGAGGTTTTTTCAGGGAATTTTTTATTTCCGCCAGGGTCTATTTGTACCCCTAAGGGAGATCCTTATAAGGTGTTTACTCCTTTCATGAAAGCTGTTTTAAAAGAAAAAGAACCTAGGAAGCCTTTTGGTGCACCTAAAAACCTTTTTAAGCCTGTTTTTGAAATTTCTTCTTGCAAGTTGCCCATAGAAAATTCTATTGATAAAGAAAATATGCAGTGGACTCCTGGAGAAAGGGGAGCTCTAGACAAGCTGTCTTGTTTTCTTTCTAAAGTAGAGGAATATCCTGTTTTAAGAGACTTTCCTGCAGAGGAAGGAACCTCTTTGCTTTCTCCCCATCTCCATTTTGGAGAGATTTCCCCCTTCACTCTTTGGCATAAAATAAAAGAAAAAGGGGGGGAGGTTTTTTTACGGCAGCTTATTTGGAGAGAGTTTGCTGCTGCTTTGCTTTATTTTTTTCCTGAAACTAAGCAAAAGCCTCTAAGGTCCGAATTTACACGTATGCAATGGAACCAAGATAAGAAGGCTTTAAGCAAATGGCAACAAGGCAATACCGGATATCCTATAGTAGATGCAGGAATGAGACAGCTTCTAGCAACAGGGTGGATGCATAACCGTGTTAGGATGATTGTGGCATCTTTTCTAGTTAAAGATTTAGGAATTGACTGGAAGGAAGGGGCTTCTTGGTTTTTTGCACATCTTGTCGACGCAGACCTCGCTAATAATACTTTTGGTTGGCAATGGGCTGCTGGATGCGGCGCTGATGCCGCCCCTTACTTTCGTGTTTTTAACCCAGAGCTTCAGGGCAAGAAGTTTGATGAAACGGGGGCATACGTGAGAAAATATGTTCCTGAACTTGCTGCTGTTCCGGATGAATGGATTCATAATCCCGCAGGGGCTCCTACGGAGGTTTTACAAAAAGCTGGATTAAGCTTGGGTAAGGATTATCCTTATCCTATGGTAGATCATAAAAAAGCAAGAGAAGAAGCTCTTAGGCGTTATGCCGTAGTGAGGTCTTCTTATGATTGATAAGCCTCTTCGTGTTCTTATTACAGGAGCTTCCGGCCTTGTTGGATCTGCCCTAAGTGTTTTTTTACAGGAAAAAGGACATGTGGTTTTGCCTTATACAAGGCAAACATCCATGGATTTAGAAGGATTTGACGTAGTGGTTCATTTGGCAGGGGAAAGTATTTCATCGGGTTTTTGGACAAAAAGAAAAAAGAAAAAAATCTGGGAAAGTCGTATTGAAGGAACTAAAAAGCTTGTTGCAGATTTAAATGTGCTTAAGAAACCACCTAGGTTATTCATTTCAGCATCAGCTGTTGGATATTACGCTTCTTCCGATGCCATGCAGGATGAGGAAAGTCCTCCTGGATCAGGCTTTCTTTCGTCTCTTTGTCTTGAGTGGGAAAAGGCATCTTCTTGTTTTATAGGGAGGGCTATTCAGGTGCGCTTTGGGTATATTTTATCTTCTAAAGGGGGGATTTTAAAAGCCCTTCTTCCTTTATTTAGAGTAGGACTTGGTGGAAAAATGGGGGGAGGAAAGCAGTTTTTCCCTTGGGTTGCTTTAGAAGATGTGGTCCGAGCCTTATACTATATTATGGAAAAAGAAGAGATAAAGACCCCTGTGAATATCGTTTCTCCCAGTTCGGTTTCTCAGGGAGAGTTCGCTCATCTTTTAGCTAAAGCTTTAAGAAGGCCTTCTTTTTTTTCTATTCCTAAGTGGTTTCTTTTAGCAGAGAAGACAAGAGAGCTCATATTGCCTTCTTTGCACATTTTACCTTCTAGATTACAAAAAAGTGGCTTTATTTTTTCTTACAAAACACTTTCTGAGTTTTTTCAAGAAAAATTACAAAAGAAAGACGGTTCTTGAAGATATTTTATGACCAAACGGTTGTTTGTTTAAACTCCTCTATTTCTTAATGCCTTTTCTAATCTCTGGATCTCTACATGACAAGATTGAATTTTATCTTGATCCACCCAGGCGTAAAAGGGAGAGGGGGTATGGGAAGACTCTGTAACTACTACTTTTTGTATGCTCTCTAAGAACGAGTGCACTATTTTAGGAAAGGGGGTTCCAATATCTAGAGCGATTTGCTCCATTTTGGGTCGTAGCTTTAAAAGGTCATTTTGTGTTTTTTCTGAAAATACATGCGCTTTTTGTGAGGAACCTTCTTCAATACATTTGCATAGGGATATGACGTCTTCTTTCATCTGACTTTCTAGGTTTTTCAACTCCAATTTACTAGCCTTTAGCTCTTTAGAGCTTCTTCTTTGATGGTATTCTCTTAATTTATTAAAACCAGTAGTCATAATTACCCTTTATTAAAAATGTTAACGTCTAATTGTAATTATATGATCTAAATGTAATTAAATGTCAATTTATTTATTTAACCAGGGAAAGGTTTAGTAAAATGGGCTAGCAGAAAATGTCTTTTTGTGAGATGGTGTGTTAAGTTTAGTAAAATAAAGGAGACTTTTTACGATGTTCTATCTTTTGCGTTTTTTTTGCGTGGGTTTATTTTTTGTTTTTGGACCATGTTATTTGGAAGCCGAAGAATCTTCTACAGGTTCAGAGGAGGAAGTTGTCGAGATTGAGGATGAAAATGACTATGATGATGACTTTGAAGATGAAGTTGATGAATGGTGATTTTTGTAATTAAATAAAATTATTGTTGCAACATTAATTAGCTGTTTATAATATAAAGTCATCAGACGTTAATTAATAAGAGGAAGTGATGGCGATGTTGCAACCAAATCCCTGGGTCTCTATGTGGACAAGACCTAGGGAGACAATACGATCGATTGTAGATAGCAATCCTAGATGCGGTTTTGGACTTTTGTCTTTTATATATGGATTACTACTTGTACTTTATGTAGTCCCTAATGTTTTTCTTATAACTCCTCTTTTTTTTATTGGGGCTTTATTGGCAACTCCCTTTCTTGGGGCTGCTGCTTTTCTTCTACTAAGTAGCTTCCTTTTCGTTATAGGTAAATGGCTAGGGGGTAGGTCTTCTTTTTTAGCTATCCGAGCGTCGGTGACTTGGTCTCATATTCCGTGCGCTATTCTTCTACTTTTTTTGATAGCCTTTCTTTGTATATTTCGAAAAATGGTTTTTTGTGTTGACTGCGCAGATATTATAATTACCCGAGTTGATTTAATCATATTGATTATTTTTTCATTAATACAGAGCATTTTAGGTTTTTGGGCAGTTGTCCTTTTAGTTCTATCTATAGCAGAGGTTCAGGGTTTTTCTCTTATAAGAGCTCTTTGTAATTTTCTGATTTTGGTAGCAGGTGTATTTATTTTGTTTGAGTTGGCATTATTAATAAATTAATTTCCAAGTTTATTTAGGGGGTAATATGAAAAGCATGAAAGAGATGATAATAGGTATACTTGGAGGATGTTTAGTTATAATAAGCCCTCTAGGATTTTCTTCTGAGTCTATAAAAGATCAGGAAGTAGAGTTAACTGATATTACACATGGACGTTGCTCTATGCAATTTCCAGGATCTCCACAAAGGGTTTCTGAAAAGATGCAATTAGAAGGAGAGGGATTTGACTTGCAATATGATGCATATATATCTTCTTCTCAGGATTCTAAAACGATTTTCATGCTTTTAGTAGCTCAGTATCCAGACTTTGTCGACGAAAACTTTGCCAGAATGAGCCTCGAAGCTTTTTTAAATGGTATATTAACACATAATGCCGATAATCAACTGCTTTCTGCGGATCTTGTTTTAGTACAAGGACATGAAGGACTTGACTTTTTTATTAGAGCCGGGGCTATGTATTTTAAAGGTGTTGCTGTTATGGTGAAAAATCAGCTTTATGTCATGGCCATGGAGTGTGAAGTACAAAATTATGATGAAGGCACGTACACCACTTTTGTTAAATCGTTTTCCTTAAATTAGTTTTAGTGTTTTTAAAAAGAGGAGGATTTTTCCTCCTCTTTTTTCTTTTTAAAAGCTTTTTCAATAACTTCTATCATTACATCAAAGGTTGTAATAGCAGCTTGCGAAAGAGCCCTGTTATAGAAATGCTTACACGGCCATTTTCTATCTCAAAAAAGAATGTTTTTCAGCACTTTGAATTCTTATCAAGCCTCGTCTTAAAAACAATTACGACTCAATTCCTATATAGACATCCAAAACAATGTTTTGGTGATCCACTGCTCTTTCATCATAAATTTCAAAATCTGTCTTATAACAACGCTTTCCTCCAAGCTCTTTCGGAGACATGTCCCAAATTTCTTTCCAAGCATTTATAATTACATCTGGCATAGGAGCAGGACTCGTCGTAAATTTTGTATACTCTTGACTCGGAATCACTAGCTTTTGAAACCCTTCTGGCAAAGGATGGTCAAACGATGAAACTTCTTCCCCAACAAAATACGTATAATCTCCTGTATAATCGCTTTCATAATCCGTGTAAGCACAGAATGTTGTTCCAGGCTTTTTTCGATTTGGAATTTTTTCAAAAAGAGCTCCATGAAAATACTTTTGTATGCATGGAAAAATCTTTCCCTTCATTTTATCCAGTTCTTGTTCATTATTTGTCCGTACACAAATACCCATTAGTTTAATTTCTGGCTTTGAAATCGACTCTTTTTGCATTTCTTGCTCCACTATTTTTTCCCCTCCTAGCAAACAACTACAGAGTAACTGTAATAATAAATAACCGATCCACCTTGATCTCATGAGATACACTCCATTTTATTTTAGGCAATAAGCTCTTGCCTAAAAGCCTTACTTTTCTTCCTATAACCCTCTCTATTTATTCCCAATTTTATAGATTTTTTTCTTAACCCAAAAAGAAACCCGTACAAGACTTATTAAGACAGGTACTTCAACCAAAGGTCCAATGACCGCTGCAAAAGCTTGCCCTGAGT
>CAYTOK010000023.1:0-24200 GCA_964439595.1 uncultured bacterium
GAAGCAGCGCTTCCTCCATGCCCTGAAGGGCAAGGTTTCCGCGCTGTCAAGAGGAATGAAGAGCCAATGCTACTTTCTCATTTAGATTGGACTTCTTGAGTGCCTCTAAAAGCTCTTCCCTATCTTGATAACTAGAACGGTAGGTTCTCATTTTGCATTTTTTTACGATGCTGTAATGTTCTACCCAGTTTTTAAGAAGGCGTTTGGGATCTTTCAAGAAAAACTTTTTGGCAGTTCTTATCCCCTCGACCTGCAAAATTCCTTTTAAAACTAAAACTTCAAAAACGCGTTGTACCGATCCAAGACTTATTCCAGCTTCTTTAGACACATTTCGCACAGATAACTCTCGACTCTTTATCCCTTCTCTCAACAACCAATCAAGAACCACAGCAGATTTGTCCGAATAGATATTCCCTTCCACAGCTTTTTCATTGGAATTTATCAAAAATCGACCTTCCATAAGTCCTCCTTGTCTGTTCCAGATTTATGGGACAGAGTAAAATCTGGAACAGCAAACATTAACTAGCACTTTCGAGAGTCAGCACCGTCCCATGGAAGAACAGAAAACTAAAAAAGATTACCCTCCTGAATTTAGCCGCAATTTGTTTATAATAAGCAACATATGAATGTTTTATAACTAAATTAATAGACTAACAAGCTTACCAAATTCACAGATGTTGACACAGGGTCACTGTTTAACCAAAAATACCACAAAAGACCTCCCTATCTTACCACATCAGATTAAAATTCCTCGATTGTTTACTCTTATTTACTCTTTAAATTGGGCTGAAGGACACACTTGTTCTAATTCATGTGCCTATTTTCAAAGCGCGAGTTAGAAAAGTTTATTCGTTTTCTAAAACGCATAAAATTTCCTAAGTTATTACAACGAAAGCGTCAGCTAGTTTTGCAACCCCCTCTTATGACTAACTTTTTTACTTACCACGAAATTAAAAAAATTTGCTTAACTCAGCTTCGTGATATTTAAAAATTTAAAAATTGCTTAAAAAGACAAATATCTCTACAATCTTAGTCTTATGAAAAAGTTCCTTAAAGTTCTTATTAAAATTGGTATTATAGCAACTCTAGCTCTAGGCTTGTTCAAGAGTTATAGTCTGTACAATCAAAATGTCTTACAAAAATCAAAAAATCAAGAAGGACTTCCTCTTAAAGACCGCTCCTTTGTTCTCATTATTTTCCCCCACGAGTTAGAAAACGAGGAATTAGAAGAGAAAAATATTCTATCTATTTTAACGCAAAGCCATCTCGATTTTCAAGTCCTTTACCTATATAACAGTGAAAAAGGCTCTTGCTTAACGAAAACAAAAAATATGATCGGGTACCTGCAAAAATTAGATAAAGTTACGTTCTTGCCTATCAAAGAAAATGAACCCATGCTTCTAAGCCTCTATCAAGCTATCCAAAATTGTGATGATGAAAAAATCATCCTCCCCATGAGTAATCATGATTTTCTATCTCATGAAAATGTCCTTAGCAAGTTAAATAACCTATACAAATCTCCTTTCACCTGGATGACCTACGGAAGTTTTCTAAACTACCCCTCTTATAAAAACCTCCAACTCTCTTCTAAGCCCTTTCCTAAAAATACGGTATTCAATAATTCTTATAGATCTCACAACATACCCAACCTATACCCTATTACCTGCTACGCAAAACTTTTTAAACAAATCCAAAAAAAAGACCTATTAAAACTCCCCAAACAACTTTTTAAAGCAGACTGGTCCCTTGCTTACACCATCCCTCTTTTAGAAATGGCAGGTAAGCACGCTAGATTTGTCAATGAAACACTCTACCTACACGCAAGAATTGCTGAAGACAACTTGTCCCACAGGGAAGAAAACCTGCTCTATTTAAGAAAACAACCGAAGTATAAAAGACTTAAAGAGGATCTTTTTACAAATAAAATAGCCCCCTCTTCCTCTAAATGAACGAATTTCTTTTCCTTTTACATATAGCGATTATTTTCTTTTGCACACTAACCTTTCTTAAGTGGGGAAAAGAATTTCTCTTTGTCTGGATTGCTCTACAAGCAATTTTAGCTAATTTCTTTGTCCTCAAACAGATTATGCTTTTTGGCTTTCAAGTAACTTGTAGTGATGCCTATGCTGTCGGCACCGTTTTAGGGTTAAACCTACTACAAGAGTATTTTGGTAAAAAAGAAGCGAATCAAGCTATTAAAGCGTGTTTCGTTTTTATGCTCCTTTTTGCCCTACTTTCTAAAATACAGCTTTTCTACACTCCAAGTAATGAAGATACAGCCCACGATTCTTACATAAAACTCCTTTCTCCATCACCTAGACTATTCCTAGCTTCTCTTTTAGTATTTTTCACTGTCCAAAAAATAGACCTTTCTCTTTTTAGTTATTTAAAAAAATCCCCTATTCTACTTAGAAATCTTATTTGCCTTTCCTCTTCTCAAGTACTTGACACCATACTTTTCACCTTTATAGGCTTATATGGACTTATTGCCGCTCCCTGGGATGTCATAATAGTAAGCTCTCTTATAAAACTTACTGCAGTAGGGCTTTTAAGCCCTACTGCTTGGGTTGCTAAACGCTTTATCCCCCTCAACCAAAAGATAACAACATGAGCAATTTTTTCTTTGAACTAATTCACTCCTCTAAAAAATCAAAAGCTCGAGTGGGGAAAATCCATACACCTCATGGAGTCATCAATACCCCTAATTTTGTAGGAGTGGGAACCAACGGCACTTTAAAAAGCATAGACAATCTCACAAGCTCTTCTATGGGACTAGAGCTGCTTTTTTGTAATACATATCACCTCATGCTTCAACCTGGTACAGAAACCGTCAAAAAAGCCGGAGGACTACACTCCTTTATTAACAGAAATCTCCCGATCATTACAGACTCTGGGGGATTTCAGGTATTTAGCTTAGCGTATGGCTCTGTTGCCGATGAACTAAAAAGCAAAGGAAAGAAAAAGCAAGACGGCATGGTCTTAAAAATCACAGAAGACGGCGTTTTATTTAGGTCGTATAGAGATGGATCTAAGCTGCACCTCACACCGGAAACTTCTATTCAAGCGCAAAAAAACCTCGGAGCCGACATCATTCTTTGCTTTGACGAGCTCCCTCCCTATCACATCGCAGATAAAGCCCTGAAATCCTCGCTGGATAGAACGCATAGATGGGAAGAGAGGTCTTTAAAAGAGCACCTACTAAACCCTCAAAACCAAGCTCTTTACGCCATTATTCATGGGGGCATAGATCCAGAGCTGCGCAAAGCAAGCTGTGACTTTCTCACTGCAAGGCCCTTTGATGGGTATGCTGTTGGAGGGAGTTTAGGTAAAACAAAACAAGAAATGTTCACCATGCTCTCTAATACAATGCCACGACTCCCTTTAGATAAACCAAATCACCTACTTGGGATAGGAGACCTCGAATCTATTGATCTTTGCATCCCTCTTGGAGTTGACACCTTCGATAGCTCTTACCCGACAAGAGCTGCTAGACACGGGTTTCTTCTCACAAAAAGAGGCCCTTTAAAAATCCATAAAACAGAGTATGCAATGCAATTTTCTCCTATTGAAGAAGAGTGCTCCTGCCCTACCTGCAAAAACTATTCACTAAGTTATATACATCATTTATTTAAGGCAAGAGAAGCGACATGTATGACACTTGCATCAATTCATAACCTCCATTTCATGATAGAGCTTATGAAAGACTATAGAGAGAAAATCTTGCGAGACGAAATCTAAGATTTCATCTCGAAAGAATCCAGAAACTGTTCGTGTTGTGATTGATGCGCTAAAGCCGGAGGATATACAACTGTGAGACGATATAGAGTCATCCCCACGAGAATTAACCTACCTTGTACTTCTTCCGACCCTTGCGTTAAATGAAAATCTAAAGCTCTAAAATTCCTATGCTTAGTCATACCCTTAAAAAGAAGCTTTGCCCCCGGCGTATGATTTACAATTAAATCCAAAGCACCTTGTAAAAGGCGGCTTGATCCAGCGAGCTTCCATTTTTTAGGAAGATCCATATAGCTAATAGAATAATATACCTTCTGTGTTTGATGGCTTGTTAGCTCTTGATACTCTAAATTACGGTTATGGGAAGGAACCGGTAAAACCCTAGAAACCTCTTCAGGAACTTCAGGTAAAAGAACATGAAATCTTCCATCGCCTGACGCGTAATCTATCCATCCATCAATAGTTTTATACTTTTCAAATCCGGTAGTTAGCATGGTAATCTCTTTTTCAAAAAAAGAGACTCCCATTAAAAAACTTAAAGTAGCAATAGCTACGAGATTTAAAGCAAAGCCTCTTGCCTTCTGTCTAATTACTCCAGGGCGAGTTCCAAAAAAGAACGCTCTTTTTAAAGCAATAAGAAATGGGAGTCTCCCCCCAAGGTGATTTTCTACTCTAATGCCAAATAAAGATTTTCCAATAGTTGTCTTATATTTAGATATTAAAATAGCCTCTATTGGAGCAAATAACAAAGGGACTAAAACAATAAATCCTAGGTAATAAAGATCTTCTATATAAAAAGGAAGAAAAAGAGAAGTTAAAGAGAAAAAAAGGTAGAAAAGAGCATAATCAATAGCCTGAGCACAAAATCTAGCCCAGTGAGCCGGCACCTTATCCAAAAAAAACAGCTTTCTCATATAAAAAGATCCTCCGTTAACTTAGAAACTCCTATCTTATAACAAAGTCGATTAAAAACAAAGAAAATAAAATTTAATTATACACTTTAAGTCAAAAAAGGGAGGTTTCAAGAAACAGTTTAACTTAGCCGCTATAGGGAACTATTAGGAAGAAAAGGGAAATATTCACTCTATTTTTTACTATTTAGCCCTTTCAATTCTTCAACACATCCAGTTAATATGGCTGTCGTGTTTTTACATTAACCATAAATTCCTGAATCTTCTAGTGAAAAGCCTAAGGATATCCGTAAATAACCTCTTGAGGAAAAATAGCATGTTGCAGGCCGGGGCTCTCCCTCTTTATTTTTTGCATCACATACTCAGCCAAGCGCAAAACAGCCTGTACTTTATCCGAAGCATCTAAAGTAAAGACCTTACTACCAATGTCTTCCAATGAGAGGTAGAGCACATCAGAAAGCTCTTCCCTTGACTGTAGAGCGTGGCAACTTTTACAAAGCACCTCCCATTCCTCTTGAGGATACTTCTGTAAATTCTCCTCTCTCATGGCGCTAGCATAAAGAGCCTCACACATTCTAAAAAAATCAGGCTTTGTTTTACCCTGCTGAGTAATATGAATAAAAGACTCAAGCAAACATTCCTCTAATCCTTTAAGCAGATTTTGATTTCTAGAATCGGAGGAAATATTCTCAAATAAAACAGCCACTCTAAGGCAAACAAGATCCCATGCAAGATATAAGGTCAAATCATGAATCATCTGCTTAGGAGTATCGATTAACCTTTGCTTATAGCTTAAAAAAGCTGATAGGAGACAGTCGGGAACTGTCTTTTCGCTCTCTAACACTTGCTCTAATAAAAAATTCGCCTCTATTTTTAAAGAGTTTTGCACATCTGTTAAACACTCTACAAAAATCTGATCATAGAGATACATAACAACGTCTTTTTCTAGATCAAATAGCAGATCGGACTGGCAAAAAGCAAAAAATCTATTTTTCTCATCAAATGCAGGAAAACTCTTCAATATCTTTCCAAGACCAATACATGTAAGAAAAGAAGATCTTTCCATCTCAACCTGACCTAAACTCTCACTAAAAACAGTCCCTTCCAGTAACAACTTCAATAGTCTATTGTCTATAAAAACCGGCATATACCCCCAACATAAACCATAAAAATTATCAGCTCTTTAAGAATTCCTCAAGACAATTAAATACTTAAATCAGAAATAGCAATAAATAATTTTAATCCAGTAGAATCTATTCCATTTAATTGCAAATTAACATACAATTAACACAATTTTCACAAACAACCAAGGATCAAGTCATGAATTCAACGATAAGAGAAGGAATAAGCTTCGTAGCCTCTGCAGCAATATTAGGTGCCTTTACAGGAGGAATCGGATCCGGTGCAGTACTAGGTGGAACTCTTTTTTTAACAACTAAAACTGTGAAAGTAACTGATTTAGGAAGAGCCTTAGAAAGAAAACTAGAAGATTGCAATGCGGAATTAGCAGGAGCTGCAAGAATTATAGTCGAAATAGCAACTGTGTGTTTTTTAGCAGCTTCCATTGCTATCGCTACAGGACTTACCACAGCTTCACTTCCTGCTACAACACTCTTTTTAGGGGCAACATTTGTCATCGGCGCATGTCTTGATGAGATTTTCAAAAATTGCTGCTCTACCAAAAATAGGGCTCATTCTTATGAGGGTCTCCAAGCATCGAATCTCTCTTATGATCCCGTTTCCAGAGACTGGCAGCTAACTGGAATCCAGCGGGCTCCTGTAGGTAGATCCCAGGGATCAAGACATCATTCTGACCTCTAATCCTAGAAAACCCGAAGCCTTTTATAGGCGTGTATCTTTATTAAGGTGCACGCTTTATTTACAAACTTCCTAAAATAAGGAAAATACTTTGGTATACCACCTTAGCGCATTTAGTAGTTACGTGCTTCCTTCTGCTGTATTAGGCTCTTGCACTGTAGGGATAGTACCTGCTTCTATTTTAGGAGGATCTTATTATCTAAGTAGTAAAGCAGTGTCTTTGACTCTAGGAATCCCCTCTATTACAAACTTAACAGCAGAAGTAAAAAAGTGCGTTCTCGAAAAAGGATTTAAAACACTGTCATCCGACAAAGTAGTATCTCGCAACCTTACTGAGCTAGCAGCTCAAGTATTTAAATTTTTCTTAACGTGTGCTATCACTTGTTTTTGCCTCAGCACTCTGGGCCTAGGATCTCCCAGCTTACTTAGTGTAGCAGGCTTTATAGCAACTGTTTTTACCTTACAAAACCTATACCATCGAATTACAGAAGAATCCCTAGAGCATAAACTCTCAACTCTTTTTTCTGGCTGCATCCAACCTTCTTCCCCGTCCTTTTATCAGAGGGATCCCAGGTTCCCGGGGACCGGACGCCCTCTTAGCGGGTAAAAGCTTCTTATAAAAAAAACCTCTTGAAAAAATAGAAGAATCCACCGAAGATCTCCTCTTGTAATACAAACAGGTACATTTTTTATGTCTGATATTTCTGCAAAAGCAGTAAAAGAAGCAGCACCTTCTAGAGAAAAAATCTGGGAAATGTTTGATGCTATTTCTAAAACATACGATCAAACTAACCGCTTAATGACTTTGGGATTAGATCTATATTGGAGAAAAAAAATGGCCTCCTTTCTTCCTGCAAGAGATAATTTATGCTTACTAGATTGCGCAACAGGGACAGGTGACCAGATCATCTCTTTACTAAAACACTCTAAAAAAATTAAAGAAGCCTTTGGCGTAGATCTTTCTGAGGAGATGATCGCCCTCTGCGAAAAGAAAGTCAAAAAAATATCCGGTAACGTAAAGGTTCATGTAAAAAAAGCAAGTATACTAAAGCTCCCCTTCCCTGAAAATGCGTTTGACTGTACAACCCTTTCTTTTGGAATACGTAACGTCGTAGATGTCCCTCTTTGTCTAGAAGAGCTATTAAGGGTCTTAAGACCTGGGGGAAGAGCTCTTATTTTAGAAACATCCCTCCCTAAAGGAAAACTGCTAAAAGCTCTTCATCTTTTCTATATAAGAAAGATTCTCCCTTTAATAGGAGGCTGGATATCCCAAAAAAAACATGCCTATAGATACCTTAATAAAACAGCAGAAACCTTTCCTTATGGAGATGCTTTTTGTAAAATGTTAGAAGAAGCAGGCTTTATAAATGTATCCTGCCACCCTCTTACATTTGGCTCTGTTTCCATTTACGTAGCGGATAAAACCTAATGCGGCCACCTAGGTATAGATATCTTGAAGAAGAAGTTGCAAAAATAGATATACCCTCTTTCCTTGCAACAGAGCCCATGCAACCTAAATGGTATCGCAAGTGTGCAAAGACAGGGGAAGAAAGAGCTGCCGTCGGTAGTATCATGACACTCACCTCTTTACCCTCTCAAATACACTTAGGCCCCACCGATTCTTTATATGGAGCGCTTTTTTTTTTAGATAAAAAAAAAGGGCCTCTTTGGAAGGATTTTTCTTCTACCTTTTTCTTTTTACCCTCCATTGAAATCATACAAAATGAAAGGGGGACAAAAATTATCCGCCGTTTTTTTAAAGAGCCTAAAAAGCTCTTACTAGAAAATAGCGCTATAACAGCAGACAGCCTTATACTCCAACAAAAAGAACACTACCCTACAGAAGACCTCTGGGGAAAAAGAGTTAACACCGTTTTACAGAGTATCGAAGAAAAAAAACTCCAAAAAGTTGTTTTAGCTAGAAAAACAACTTTCCTTATAGATCCGCCCTCTAACTTCTTCTATGCTTTAGAAAGACTCCTTAGTGTTTGTCCCTCTACAACAACCTTTGCTTTTGGAGTAAAACCTGAATCCTTATTTCTAGGATCTACCCCTGAAAGCCTCTATGAAAGATCTGGAAGAAATTTAAAAGTCGACTCTATTGCTGGAACAAAAAAAAGAGGAAAAAACCTTATAGAAGAGGAGTCTTTAAGTCTAGAGCTCCAAAAAGGAGCTAAAGAAAATGCGGAAGTTGCCTTTGTAACAGATTTTCTCCTTAAAAAACTTATCCCCCTTGTAGAAAAAAAGACCCTTAAGAAATCCCCTACTTCCCTTATTAAAACAGATACCGTCCAGCACCTTTACCAAACACTAGAAGGAACCCTAAAACCCCATATCACCGATATGGATCTTATTAAAGCGCTCCATCCGACACCTGCAGTAAATGGGACCCCCTCTTTAAAGGCAAAGAAGCTACTAGATAAGATAGAATGCTTTGATAGAGGCTTATATGCAGGAGCGATAGGCTGGATCTCTTCTAATAGATCTTCTTTTTCTGTAGCGATTAGATCAGCGCTGCTAAAGAAAAACTATTTACATGCCTTTGCGGGAGCTGGAATAGTAAAGGGCTCGGATCCTACAGCAGAATGGATGGAATTAGACCATAAAATATCTCACTGGAAAAATATATGACAACTACTTCTACTATCGGCAGCTTTAACCTCCAAAGAGCAGACATCGTTATAAAGACACTATTATCTTTAGGGGTGCGTTACTTTTGCATTGCGCCAGGATCTAGGTCCACCCCTCTTATGATAGCTATAAGTAAACTCCCTAAAGAATACCGCTATGTACATTTTGACGAAAGAGGCCTTGGCTTCTTAGCTCTTGGCCTTGCTAAGGCGTCTAAAACTCCTGTCGTTATCCTAACTACTTCTGGCACTGCTGTAGCTAATCTTCTTCCTTCTATTATTGAAGCTTACCTAAGCAAAGTTCCCCTGATTATATTATCAGCTGATAGACCCCCTGAGCTACGAGACTGTGGAGCGAACCAAACAGTCGATCAAGTCAAAATGTTTAGCTCCTTCACTTCTTGGGAAATAGACCTAGCTTTTTCAGATCCCCTTTGCTCCCATGAATATCTAGCATCTAGTATAGCTTATGGCGTAAAAAGATCTCTAGAGGGTCCCGTGCAGATCAACTGTATGATTAGAGAGCCTCTATTTTCTTTAGAAAAGCCTCCGCATATAGAGATGCATCCTTGCACCTATGAGCCTATTGAAAAAATTGCTCCCATGCCTTCTTTTACGAAGTGGGCTGAGATGTTATCTAGTCATAGTAAAGGTGTCATTATACTTGGCTCTGACGCTCTTTCTAATAATGAAGGGCTTCTCCTTACTTTAGCAAAAAAGCTAAACTGGCCTATTTTTTCAGATATTCTTTCAGGAGGGAGAAAAATAGGGGAAAATGACTTCCATATGCAATACCCAGATATCTTCCTTAAAGCCTTTCCGGAGATACAAGCAGAAGCCATTTTACATATAGGCAATCGGATAACCTCTAAAACGATAGCTGAGTGGCTAAAAAGACAAAAAAAGGCAGCCTACTTTCAGGTAACAAATAATCCCCATAGACAAGACCCCTTAAACCTCGTGTCTTGGAAAATGGATTGCCAGCCAGAGCTATTTTTATGTTTACTAAATCAGCTGCTACCTAATTTAGAAACTCCTAACAAATACTCCCCCTGGCTTTCTTTTTGGCAACATAGCTCTCAGATTATGCAAAAAGAAATACAAGAATTTTTTCTGAAAAACAAGGCATTTTCTGAACCTGCCATTATGTATTCTCTACAAAAAGCTCCTCATCTTTTTTTCTCCAACAGCATGCCAATAAGAGATGCGGATTTATTTCTATTTCCTAAAAAAGGGATAACCTTTACCGCGGGGAATAGAGGGGCCTCTGGAATAGATGGGAATATAGCAACGGCTGTGGGCTTAGCTTTAGCCTTAAAAAAACCTCTTGTTGCTGTCTTAGGAGACCTTGCAGCGCTTCATGACCTAAACTCTTTAGCCCTTATTAAAAGCTGCCCCATCCCTATTACTTTCGTTATTATCAACAATCAAGGCGGAGGGATTTTTTCTTTTTTACCTATCAGCGAAGAAAAAGATCTCTTTGAAGAATTTGTGGCAACATCCCATGAATACTCTTTTGACACTATCGCCAAAACCTTTTCTATCCCATTCTTTTATGCAGATTCTTGGGATAGCTGGAGCCTCGCTATAAACGAGCAAAAAAGCTGTATTATCGAATGCAGGACAAATAGAAAAGAAAACGTGCACCATCATGAAACTATCTATGCAACCGTTAAGGAAAAGCTATGCTCTTCTACCGCCTTTTTGGAAGCCCTGAGAAACAGCTCTTAGTTTTTTTACATGGCTTTTTAGGATCTCATCTTGATTTTCTTCCTTTAATAGAAGATTTAGAGAAAGATTTTTTTTGTCTAGCTATAGACCTCCCGGCTCACGGACAATCCTCCTATGAATCCCCTACCCTAAAAAGAATAAAAGATACTATCGCCTTTTTTAAGCAAAAGCCTATCCTCATCGGATACTCTATGGGAGGACGTATTGCTCTAGAGCTGAGAGACTCTTTAGAGGCGCTTGCTGTTATTGTCCTATCCTCACACCTTGGTCTCTCTTCTTTAGAAGAACAAAAAAAAAAGTGGAAAGAAGACCTTCTTTGGGAGAAGAAACTCATTTCGTTAGCTCCTAAGGACTTTCTAAAGCTTTGGTATAATCAACCTATTTTCAGCTCCCTTGCTAAAAACACCCTGCTTTTAGAAAAGACTCTCACAAATAGGCTCTACAAAAACCCTAAAGAGCTATCTCTTCTTTTAAAAGAAATGAGCCTTGCAAAGCGACCTCGTCCTTCTATAGATCCTTGTTCTACCTACTTTCTCTTTGGCGAAAATGATGCTAAGTATAAAGCCCTTTATAGAAACCTTCCCGCATCTTACAAAGTAGATGGCGTTGAAAAAGCAGGACACGCACTCTTACTAGAAAATCCAAAAAAGTGCAGCGAGTTAATTAGCGCATACCTACTCAAATGACCCACTATACTTTGCTCTCCAATATATTGAAAAAAACGACCTTGTCTAATTTCAGAAAGCTATGATATCGTTCCGGCTAGATACAGCTCTTTTTTTATTAAAAAACCTTTAAATAGCACTAGAAAAGGAAATACCTTATGTCAGCAACCCTTGATAAACCCAAAAAACAAATAGAATGGACCCTCACTGGAAACTATCAAGATATCCTTTATCATAAAAACCAGGGGATTGCGAAAATTACCATCAATAGACCTGAGGTGCGCAACGCCTTTAGACCTCTTACCATAAAAGAATTATCCCACGCCCTATCTGATGCAAGAGATGATTCCACAATTGGCGTTATTATCCTTACAGGACAAGGAAAGGAAGCCTTTTGCTCTGGAGGAGACCAAAGGATCCGACAGCACGCAGGGTATAGCGATGAAGAAGGGACAGAAAGACTCAACGTCCTCGATTTTCAAAGGCAGATTCGCACATGTCCAAAGCCAGTCATAGCTATGGTTTCAGGATATGCTATCGGAGGTGGACACGTACTTCACATCGTATGTGACCTTACTATAGCTTCAGATAATGCTATCTTTGGACAAACAGGCCCTAAAGTGGGTTCTTTTGATGGGGGCTTTGGGGCTAGTTACCTATCTCGCCTTGTCGGACAAAAAAAAGCAAGAGAGATTTGGTACCTTTGTAAGCGCTACTCCGCAGAAGAAGCTCTTGATATGGGACTTATTAACTGCGTTGTTCCCTATGAAAACCTCGAAGAAACCACTGTAGATTGGTGCCGTACCATTTTAGAACATTCCCCCCTAGCTATTCGCTGCCTTAAGTCAGCATTTAATGCAGACTGCGATGGACAAACCGGAATCCAAGAGCTAGCAGGCAATGCTACGCTACTTTATTACATGACAGAAGAAGCTAAGGAAGGACATAAAGCCTTCCTAGAAAAAAGAGCCCCTGACTTTAGTCAATTCCCTAAAAGGCCATAAAGACGAGATCCTATGAAAACTAGACAAATTTGGATTGCAGCTGCAAGACCTAAAACACTTGCTGCAGGTATAAGCCCTGTTCTACTTGGATCAGCACTAGCCCTTTCTAAGGGCTTCTTCAATCCACTAATTTTTGTCATGACTCTACTTACAGCTCTTGGCATTCAAATCACCACTAACTTTGCTAATGACTACTTTGACTTTATAAAGGGCGCTGATACAGAAAAAAGAAAAGGGCCACTGCGTGTAATGCAAGCTGGCCTAGTGT
Source organism: uncultured bacterium (assembly GCA_964439595.1). GTDB lineage: Bacteria > Chlamydiota > Chlamydiia > Chlamydiales > Rhabdochlamydiaceae > CAIJXB01. The sequence goes on from CAYTOK010000023.1 coordinate 12,763, forward strand.
CTTCTTCCACCATGAAAAAGGTCATTTTTATTACCCTAGCATCCACTGCGTGCCTAGGCTCTTACCTTGCTTTTCAAGGAGGCATCGTCATTCTTTTACTTCTTTCCCTTTCGCTTGTTCTTGCTATTTTATATACAGGGGGGCCCTATCCTATCGCCTATCTAGGTCTTGGGGATCTCTTTGTACTAATCTTCTTTGGTCCTGTCGCTGTTGGAGGAACTTATTTTCTACAAACAGGATCTTTTAGCGTAGAATCTCTTCTAGCAGGCCTTGGTATAGGACTTATCTCTGCAGAGGTTCTTTCTATTAACAACCTTCGCGATGTAGAAGAAGATGCTGCTGCAAATAAAAAAACCCTAATAGTGCGCTTTGGAAAACCCTTTGGTAAAATTAAATATATTTTATCTTTAAGCTTCGCTACCTTTATCCCTCTTTTTTTCCCCTCACACCCTTTCACACTCCTTACGTGGCTATTTCTAATCCCCGCTATCCCCTGTATCCGTCAAGTACTTTCTACAGAAGACCCCACCTTATTAAATAGAACTCTTGCCAAAACGGGACAACTCGTTCTAATTTATGCTGTGTTATTTTCTATAGGACTTCTAATACGATAAAAAAAGACGCAATTTGGAGTTGCGTCTCTTTTACTGGCTAAATTAACGATGTGCGTGGATATATACGAGATTTTCTTTTGTAACAACTTCGTTGCGGCGTAACTGGATAAGGTCTTTTAAAGGCACTTCATAGGTTGCATGCATTCTATTTTCCTTGTCATGAAGTATATCCATTGAGTAGATCGGCTCAATCCCCCCAGCATCATAGGAATTTGTTCCATCCTTAGCTAATTTCAAGTCGAGGGTAACAGTTCCTTGCCCCCCCATTTTTACAAAATTTAGGTCGGTTGTTTTTTCTGAAATTATTTTTGTAATGTGCATAAAAGGCTTATAAAATGGAAAGGATACAAGCTTCCTACCATCTGCTTGGTAGATTACTTTTATATTGCAGTTTTCGTACACCTTTTTACCTTTAAAGGTAAATTCGTCTCCCATTTTTATCCGATCCCACTCTTGTATGACGCCCTCTATTTCATCGAATGGGTCATCGAGCAGAACCTGAATTGTTTCCTGGTCTGAACTTTCCGTTGGCAAGTAATATACATTGTTAATAAAAGCAGAAAGAATTCCTTGAATTCCTAGCGTGACTGTAGAAACAAGAGCTCTTAGGGTATCTGCCTTTCGAAAAGCTTATGCTCAAGCACTAGAACATCCAGTTTCATAGCTTGAGATCCCTTGAATTGAATTTCATGCATTTGGATTTCCAAGGCTTTGCAGAAATACTCAAGCCAGCTCGTCATATCCATGCTATTGTTTCTGAAGAAAAGATCGAATTTACAGAAATATAGTTACTTTATCCCATGGGGTAATGTAACATTTCGTCTGTAAATTCGATTGGAGGGCCACTTATAAAGTGACAATCGTTGAGTACTTAATAAAAGAATTAAAGGAATATCTCCCCGTCTATTGAGAAAATCAGAGCTAAGTTTGCCGATGAATCCAAAAAAAACGAAAAAAAAATCAAAAAAGAAAAGAGATCTATAATGACTTTAAAGAACACTCAATCCTTTATTAAGGAAGTTGCTGAAGAGTATGCGAATAAAATTTGGAATCAAAAAGAATTTGGCACTATCGATCGATTAGTTCACAGGGATGTCCTAATTCATAGTCTACTTGGCGATTTTCAAGGAACTCAGGCAATAAAGGAAGTGGTACAGGCATGGCTAAAAGGCTTTCCTGATTTATCAGTGAAAAATGAATTGATCATTTCTGAAAATGACCTTGTGAGTATTCAATGGAGTGCTAATGGAACCCATAAAGGTGAATTTAAAGGTAAAAAGCCAACTGGAAAATCGGTCTCTTATAGTGGAGTTACCGTGTACCGCATTAACAATGGTCAAATCGTTGAATACTGGGCTTACTTAGATATGCAATACTTGCTCAGTCAAATTGAATAGGATTCTATGACACCAAAAAAATTAGCGCTAATTACCGGAGCATCTTCTGGAATTGGAGCAGCCTTATCGCGAGAACTGGTCCAACGCGGATGGTCTGTCATTGGAATAGCTCGCTCTCAGGATAAACTTACCACCCTTGAAAAAGAGCTTGGAGTTTCATTTATACCTGTTGTCTGCGACGTATCACAGAAATCAGAAATAGAAAAAGCTTCTAAGCAAGTCCTGGAGAAAGAAATGTATCCGACTCATTTCTTTCTGAATGCTGGGATCGCTGGGGAAAAGGTAATCGAAAATCCACAGGCCTTTGATCTTTTTATGCATGAAAAGATCATGGCAGTTAATTATTTTGGTGTTTTATCGTTTGTCGAATTTTGGGAAAAACACGCTCAAAATAATGGTGGAGCTAATTTTATCGTTACAAGCTCAATTAATGCTATCTTTGCACCCCCGACTGGAAGCGCTTATTGCGCCTCAAAAGCAGCCATCTCCAAAGCTTTTGAAAGTTTGTCCTTAACCTACTTTGAAACAAATTTGAAATTTTCAACCATTTATTCCGGACCTGTAGCTACCGAAGGTCTTAAAGGCAACCTTCCTTTTACTTGGAAGCCTGAAAAAATGGCCAGATATATGGCCGATTTTGCTACCAAAGGAAAGTCTCATGGAGAGCCATCTCTCTTCTATGGAATTGTATGCCGCTTCTTAAGGGCACTCCCCTATCATTTGACTATAAGAATCCTAAAAAGCTTGTAAAGTAAAATAAGATTTTTATCCTGTGAATTTACAGAAATATGGTTGCCTTATCGTTATACTACCCATTTAAAACTCGAAAACAAGCTTGGCTCACATCTTGTCAATGTGAGCCAAGTATATAACCTAAAACTCTCTTCCAACTCCAAGGTAGAAGAAGAGATCATAGAAAAGACTATTTAACTGATAGTTAACGTTAGTCTCTAATTGCCATCCTCCTTTAGAAGTCATAAGCATATCAAGGCCTAGAATCAAGTTATTACGCCCTGCAGCTGCTGTATGAACCTTTGTCGCATGACTTGTCATGTTAAACGGAGTAAAACTAACTGTTGCATTATTTTGTAAATACTCTCTTTGCCATCCAGCATCAAGTTCTGTACGCAAGGTAAAGCTGCGAACCTTGTAAAGATGCTCAAGTCGTATTCCCACTAAACTTGCAAGCGAATCAGGTTTCTTTGAACCGGTAGATAGGTTATAGATACCTGCTCCTTTTTCCTTATAACTATCGATGTAATCGACAATATATTGGATATTAGCAAGAGGCGTAATAGAGAAGCTTTTTGGTAAAGAAGAATACGCCCTACCTGAAAACTGATATTCCACACCTAAAAGAGCGTCAATAATAGACTCGTTTGTATTACTTACCGCCTGCTGATTCTTATGAACACCTGTGTTTCGTTTTACATGATCCCAGCCGTAATCAAATCCTAAAATAGCTTCAAAAGCAAGATGAGGCACAGCTGTTGGAATAACTGTTCCATAAAGGCTTCCATGCACAGCATCTGTAGTCGCCGAGCCGAAGTGATCTCTTGCCTCTATGAAGTTAGTTCTATACTCCATAATAGCACCAAAGCCTGCAAGGCAGCATCTATCTTGCGCGTCGGTAAGAACGTAATCAAACCCAAGTAAAGCTCCAGCAGAAGAGTAACCAAGACCGATCTGCTTACCACTTGTCTTTACATGACCAAAAGAGCCTGTAGGACCTGCATAAACACTCCACGGATTAGCTTCCTCTCTAACTCTTTGTGTCAACTGCTCCCCTTTTTCTTGTACCTCTGCGCCTGATCCACCCATACTAACCAAGGTGATTTCAGGTTTACTTCCAACAGCATCGCTAAACTGTAAAGAAGAGTTCTTAGCAATAGGCTCGCTAACCACTTCTGGAATTCTATTTCTCATTTGATACATTTTTCTTGTAACAAATACGTTATGTTGGTTGATTGCTGTAAATGCAATCTGGGTCATTCCACCAAAATCGGCAGTAACAACATCTACTATATTTAATTTAACCGCATTAGAAGAGAACGTCAAACTAGGAATGACATTATGAGGGAAATTTCGTAAAGAATACGTAGAAAAGCGAGAAAGCACGCCTTCTGTAGCTTTAATCAAACTCACAGACTGCCCACCAGACATGGAGAAACTAGGGAGCGCTGTCACAACAAAAGATCCCCCTAATGTTGCCGTACCATTAGCAGTAACGCTAGCGAAACTGGAAACACTTGTAACTCCAAGCTCAAGGCTTGCAGGAGCACTTTGCTCATAGTTTTTAGCTAAAATTTTTCCATTAGAAGAAAGAGAGCCTCCTGTAAAGAGAAGATCTGCATCGGTAGATCCTAAAGTAGCTTGTACAGCATTAACTGTAGTTCCTCCTGCAATATACAATGTTTTGCCGGTCCCCGCAAACATCATCCCGTTTTGGAGATTGCTTACTTCTACTGTACCATCACCCCCTCCAATCGTGAAATCCCCATCACCGGAGCTCATGGTTCCATAGTTATTTACAATAACAGGATTAACAATACCTCCAAGACCACTGATGGTTAATGAGCCGTCAGGACTTACTGTATCAAAGTTATATATGGTGTTTCCTTCAAATAAAACAGCACTAGGGGTTATCTTACCATTATTTGTTAGGGTGCCAAAACTTGATCCCTCACTAACATATAACATACCAACTGATACAATCGACGAATCTTCTCCTAAAGTCAAATTACCGTCCGACAAAGATATCCTAGAATCTTTTTCTAAAAAGATCGTGGCATTAATAGTGTGATTTCCAGCTGTCACGCTAATCTTAGGTTTGGAGCTTCCTTCAGCTCCATCTAAATGAATAACACTCGCGCTGCTAAACTGCTCTATAGTAAAATCTGTATTTGCAGAAGCAAAACTTAGGTCATGCAAGACTAAAGATTGAGGAGAAGTTCCCGTTGAATCTGCTAATGTAACAACTACAGAAGAAGCGCTCACGTCGACAAACTCCGCTCTATCTTGATCTTCAGCTATACCGCTAACTCCAGGAGCACATGCAGGGGTCCAATTGTCAACATTGCCCCAATTACCTGCGGTAGAAACATTCCAAGTAGAATCGCATACACCATTTGCTAAAATGACTAAATTCTCACTATAATCATATACTAAAGATCCAAAAAATAAGGTCGTAGAAGAAAACTCACCTTGTAATTGTTTTCCTGACCCTAAAGAACGTAATAAGATTATTTCAGTTGGAATCAGCGGGGTTCCAATTCTCTCACTCGCACCAAGAGCCGCTACACCTCCTACCTGTAGAGATCCGTCAAGATTAATTGCCCCACTAGAAGTAATTTTTCCATCAAAAAGAGGAATAGAGCCAAAAGTACCTTCTATAGCCGTTGAAGCTATAACCATCCCTACATTAAGAATTAAACTTCCCCCTGCAGTTTGCGTATAAGAGCTAGCTAGGACCTCTCCAAAGGAATCTAAAGAGCCTCCGCTAAGTACAAGAGCTGAACTACTGGATCCAAATCCCGACTCTGAACTATTAAAAACAACTCCACCCATAATAGAAAGGGTTTGTCCAGACCCTGCAAAAAACTGGCCTCCTGAGTAGTTATTAACCTCAGTATCATTTCCATTAATAATAAGATCGCCACCTGAAGTCATAGTGCCGTAATTATTTACAATAAGTAAATTAGAAAGTCCACTAAGAGCGCTAATAGTCAAGGTTCCTGCTGGAGAAATAGTAGCCTGATTTTCCACGGTATTCCCTTCTAATAAGACAGCACCTGGCGTAATTTTTCCATAGTTAGTTAAAGTCCCAAAATCAGATCCCTCACTTACAATCAATGTTCCAACTGATATCACTGAAGAGTCTGCCCCTAAAGTCAAACTCCCTGAAGAAAGCGATATTCTAGAGTCTTTTTCTAAAGAAATCACTGTGTTTATAGTATGATCTCCAGATATTACATTAATTTTCGGCTTAAGTCCTGTAGCAGAGCTATCTAATGAAATACTGCTTTCTGCATTAAACTGTTCAATAGTAAATGAAGTAGCAGAAGAGTCAAAATACAACCCGTGAAGAGTTATAGCTAAAGGAGCTGTGCCCGCTGCATTTGCAAGAGTCACCACAACAGTCGGGTCTACGGTGTCTATAAACTGCACCGTATCTTGATCTTCTGCCGTACCTCCTCCTGGGACATTTTCTGGAGACCAGTTAGCTGCATTACCCCAATTCCCTGTAGACGAAGCTGTCCAGGTAGAATCTAAGTTACCTTTAGCTAAAATCACCTGATTATCACTATAATCATAACTTACAACTCCAAAAGGCACTGTAGTAGAAGAAAATGTTCCTTGTAATTGTTTGCCTGAGCCTGAAGATTGAAGTAAAATCACTTCTGTAGAAGAAGAAGCAGTAAAACCTCCCGTATTAGTAACTATAAGAGCTCCATCTAAGGTAACCATCCCTGTGACTGTCACGTTGCCAACAGGAGATACAGCACTTGTAGGAAAGTCTAAAGATAAGGTTCCTCCGGTATTTTGTGTAAAGCTTGATGCTGTTACTGTTGCACCACTAGATATAGTACCTGAGTTAACAACAGCTCCCACAGTGTTTGCAAAAGTTTGGAAAGCTAAAGTAGCGCCACTAGCAACAGTAACAGCTGAACCAACTCCTAGAGCAGACGTAGAGCCAACTACTAAAGAGCCCACATTTACATTAGTAGCTCCGGTATATATGTTACTTCCAGTAAGAGTTAAAGTCTGCGCCCCGACTTTAGTAAAAGATCCATTACCTGCAACTACTCCGGAAATGGTCATATCAAATCCATTAGTATCAATTGTTCCATTTCCCATAAAAACAACAGGTGAGCTAAACGAAGAAAAAGCACTAGCTAGTTGAAAAACTCCCCCCCCAGATCCTTGGAACACCAACTGAGATGTTGATGGATAAAAAGCAGAAGAAATATTTAATGTACCAGATTCAATGATAGTCATACCAAGATAACTAAAAGCTCCATTCACAGTTAAAGTACCACTACCTGCCTTAGTAAAGCTGCTAGGCCCTGAAATAGGCCCTGTCATAGTAACAGCATACCCCTGTGTATCGATACCTCCAGGTGTTGTAAGTGTTATTGGCTGTGAAATAGTTAGAGCTTCACCTAACTGCAATGTGCCACCAAAAGTTTCAAAAGTAAACGATGTGATAGACCCTAAACTAGCAGCATTAAGATTTACTACGCCTCCTTCAATATTAAAAGGCCCCGCATTAGAATTGGCTCCTGTTAAAGTCAATGTCCCAAGTCCTATTTTAGAAAATACAGCCCCATTTCCAGTTATAGCTCCACTTAACGTTACGTTAAAAGTGTTAGTTCCAAATGTTGTAGGGCCATCAACTACAATAGATGCTGAAGAAGTTATTGTAGATCCAAACCCTATATTCCCTCCTCCGGAAGAAAATATAAGAGAAGATGTAGCTCCCAAGCTAAGCGTATTTAGCGTAGTGCCACCTTGGACAGTTGTAGTTCCCGTATAAGAATTTGTTTTCATTAAAGTCAGAGTGCCACCCGTTAAAACAATGCTTCCAGGTCCTGAAATAACCCCATAAAAGGGGGTTTGTGCATCCGAATTAGTAATCGTTAGTATCCCGCTGCCAAGAGAAACAAAGCTTCCCACATCCCCTGCAAGACTTCCAATGGAAACATTATAACTATCTATGTCTAAAGTCGCTCCAGTGGAAATGGTAAAAGAACTATTTGTCCCTAAAGAAGCTACCGAACCAGCCCTAAGTGTTCCCTTTAAAACATTTGTAGCACCTGTATATCCATTAGCACCTGTTACTGTCAGAACTCCTTCTCCTTTCTTAGAAAAAGAAGCAGGGCCAGATAGAGGTCCGCTTAAAGTTACGGCATTACCATTTGTATCAATGGTGGCAACATCAGTTAAAGTAAACGGAAGAGCAGAAGTTACAGGGGCTCCTATTTTTAAAGTTCCTCCCCCGGTGACAAAGGTAAATGAAGAAGTCCCTCCAAATCCACTAAGAGAAAGTAGGCTGCCCCCCTCAATAGTAGTTCCCCCCGTATAAGAGTTTGCTCCTGTCAAAGTAAGCGTCCCACTTGTTACTGTTAAACCGCCAGAGCCTTGAATAACTCCAGAGAATGTCCCACCTTGTGCGCAGGTAATATTACCGGAGCCAAGAGTAATAGTTCCTGCTCCTGATATAGTCCCAAAAGTACTGCTGTAATTATTTAAATCTAATGTAGCTCCGGTTGCAACTGTAAGATTAGAATTAGTCCCTAAAGCATTGGGGTAGCCTATTTGTAAGGTTCCACCAGAAACAGCTGTTGTTCCAGGAGCATCTGCGGTACTATAGGTGTTATTTCCAGTTAAGATCAGTACTCCTGTGCTTGCTGCAGCTAAAGCAACTCCCCCATTTGTTCCTGAAATTGTTCCTGCAAAAGTGTTTGTCCCACTGTTTGTAATCGTAAGTGTAGCTGTCCCTAAAGACACTGTAGCTGCTGAAGACCCTGCAATATTTCCTACAGTATTGTTAAAACTATTGAGATCTAAAACAGCCCCACTTCCTATGGTTATACTAGATTCCGTTCCAAATGCACCCACAGTTCCAGCTCTTAATGTAGCCCCAGTCCCTAGTGTTGTCGTTCCCGTATAGCTATTAACTCCCTTTACTATAAGGAGGCCTCCTTGTAAATCAAGATTGCCAGCACCTGAAATAGCACTTGTAATTGTGTTCCCAGAACCGTTACTCGAAATTTCCCAAGTTCCGTTTAAGGTAATTCCCCCAAGATTAATAGTAGACCCAGAAGCCCCATAATTTAATGTAGTCGCGCCAGATGGGATCACAAAAGAGCTTCCCGTAAATGTATAAGCATCCGAAATAGTCAGATCCCCAACAGTTAAAGAACCAATATTGTTTAATACACTCTTAGAAAGAGTTGATGTCGTAGGAAAAATTAACTGGTCTCCATTTGCAGGAACCTGCGCTGGCGACCAATTTGTGGACTGGTTCATTTGATCTGTACTTCCATTCCATGTAAGGACAGAAGCTTGACATATTCCATATTTAACTGCAAAAAACAACAAACTACTACGAAATACTAATCCCATCTTAAAATATCTCCCTGGACTTTCTTAGTTTTTAAGGACCCGTTATATATTACATGTTTTTTTTTACGCTATTAACCTGGCCATGGAGGCGGCGCACTATTAAACTGAATGAAGAACGCAGGATTTGCCTGAGAGCTTCCCGATACTTTTTCAAAAGTAACACTTCCTTGAAAATACTGATCTGTAGAAGAAAATGTGCTCGTATCTGAAATAGGTGTGACAATTTGTCTTTGAAGATTAATGTTATATACATACTCTACAGAGTCAAATGTAAAAGTAACTTGAAAAGGGTGCGTTGCATCTACGTGTACAACACCAAGATCCACATTTTCAGAAGTAGAAGCAGGAGTGACAACAGTTGTGGTCCCATTATAATGAGAAAAAGAAACTGCCACTCCATTAGGAGCTGATGCAACCGTCGTCTCATATGCATAGGTATCTTGTGAAATGTTTGGTATTGTTGTACCCGATAAACTTTCTAAACTGATAACAACATAGGGTTGAACAGCATTAACAACTTCAGAAGGATTCCCATACTGATCTTGGATCTCGAGTCCATTGATAAGTCCGCTCATATTTAATAAATCGTCAAAATCATAAGCATATCCTAAGCCGAGTGTAGGATTTTTAGGAACTTCTCCTTGACCGATCATCTGCTGGTGTAGCAGCTCATCATATAAATTATACCAAGGACCATTTATATAGCCCGGCGGGTTATTAAAATACTGAATCGCCGCAAATCCTGCATTATTATTAACAAAAGGCGAAGCTGCCGAAGTAGTTGAAGCGGTGTAAGGAAGCTGTCCTATCGTAAAAAAAGCGCTAATAACCTTAGATAGTTCATTCGTGTAATTAGCTGGCGTACTTGCTGGAATAAACGGCCATACGGATCCACTCAATAGTTTCTCCATAGAAAGCTGAGTTAGCTCTAGCGTAATAGGACTAGGGGCTCCAGCTGTCGTACTCACAAATTGCAAGGTGAGGTTAGTGGCATCACTTGTTGACGTAATTTGATAGATAGCTGGGCTTTCATTTGCGGGAAAAATTTTAACCCACAAAGCATTTGCAGGAGTCGTATAATACGTGTACACCGACTGCATAAAACTTTGCAAAGTACCTGATTTTTTAGTAGGTCCATAAGTAGGACTAGAAACATAATTTGCAGGAAAAAAAGCAGGAGTAACCTTCGCTCCTTGGAATTGTACGGGATTTAAACCCAAATCAATGCTGTTTTTTGCAGCTAAAATACGAACATAGGAAGCAGGAGTAGTATCTGTATAAGGATCATTATAGTAAGGCACTCCCAAATTTCCCCAAGACGCATAGGTTTGTCCCTTTGTAAGGGCTTTATTTACCTTTGATATGATCTGCTCTCTAGTCATACTAGCATTAGTTCCTGAAGGAAGAGATACAGCAGAATTAATTGGAGTATTGGATGGATAACTTAAGGTATATAGCTGCATAGGAAGACAAAAGTAATCTACCCAAGATAAATTCATATAAAGAGCTGTGAGTAAATTACTAGCCTTAGGTTCTACTAATCCAAACTCAAAATCTTGATATAATGTATAAAAATTAGGATCTGTTAAGGATGTTATAGAAGAGTCATTAACATCAAGAACTCCCAGCTTTGGATTTAAAGCCGTTGCTAGATACATCGGGGACTGCAAAGAAAAATACGCTCTAGAAGAACTATCAACAGGCAAATAAACCAAGTAGGTAGCTCCGGTAGTAATACCTGTTCCTGTGGCGGTTGGTAAATTAGAAAGAAGAACACTGGAACCTGCAGAGCTTGGAATTCCACTTGGCGTTGGATATACATACTGACATACGCCATTTGCATCAGGAACTAAAAAACAAGGCATGCCATTTGGATCATTTCCATGAGCTACAAAATAAATCTCATTAGCAGGAAGAGTGGTATTATTTACCACAACAACCGGACAGTAGTTTTCCATTGGAGCCGGTGGCAATGAAACAGCGGACAGCTGAGAAAAAGACAGCCAAGCCAATACTCCACATTTTATAAAACAAACCCTAAGTACAGATAAAGACATCATCCCTCCTTCTTTGTAAGAAAGATGCCACAGTAAAATAAAATAGTCATTTACAACAAGGGAAAACTTTTTTCACAAGCAAGCACATAAAAATCTCTTGCATTTTCGCGCTGAGTTTATAACTTTATCCGCGACAGATACTCTAAAGAAGGTTTATCTTAGCAATGCTTCAAAGGTTCGGTTGGATTTTTGATCCTGCGGACACACGCAAACTTCGTCCTTCAGGGCGGAGTTAGTGTGCT
>CAYTOK010000024.1:0-21119 GCA_964439595.1 uncultured bacterium
AAGCACACTAACTCCGCCCTGAAGGACGAAGTTTGCGTGTGTCCGCAGGATCAAAGCGACTTTCCGGCATTTGCCACTGTTTTAAAAGTTATTTCTTATTGCACGGTCGTAATTCCTCTGATTGTCTTGGTTGCTAAAGTTTGCCTTCGCTACATGTACCATTTTCACGAGTTTGAAGATTGTTCTCGTTTCATGGGGCCTGATTGCGCAGAAAAACGACTCCCCCCTAACCCCCCATCAGGTGGATCTTCTACTTTACCTCGTCTTGATGGGAGAGTTTATAACGCCTCAGCAGAGGAGATCATTCCTTACAAGATTAGGATGACGTCGTCTTTGTATAGAATAGGCGGAGATGAAGGTGAGTCTATTGGTTTTTCTGACTTACCGGAATATCAGGATTCTTATTTTCTAGTTAACGTCTATCCCTCGAAAGAAGACGGTTGTAGGTTTCTTGTAAGGAGATTGCTAAAAGAGAGAAGATCAATTGTTTGCGAACGTCGCTTTGATCTTACCCCTAGAGCACTAGAAGACTTAGAGATCGATTGGAAAACGGTAAGTATAGATGAAAAGGGTGTTATGACTGGAACGTCCTTGCTTGCAGAGTATAAAGATGCTGCTTTTACATGGAGTGAAGAGCGGGGCTATATTGCACGTCTTACGATGGGGACTCTCTAATTTAATGAATGCCAACTACCTTATTCTAAATAGGTAGTTGGCGCATTATACATTCTTAGAGAAAAGCTTTTCTCTTTTTATTTCGATCCTTTAATTCAAAATTCTTTATCATTTCTTGAGTAGTAGTTTGCTTATTTTTCTTTTTTACGTGTTCTATCTTGTTTTTTTTTGCTGTTTCGGATAATTTTTTTTCTTTTGCTAGGTGGGTTTTATGATAGGAAAGAGTGTTGCGGAACTAGCTTGTTTATTAGGTGGAAATAGTGTTTCTGCTTTACCTATTTCAGGTTTTGCAGTGGATAGCAGAAAAGTTGCTCCTGGATCTATTTTTTTTGCGCTGAAAGGCGACAAATTAGACGGGCATGATTTTTTATCAGAGGTAGCTTTGCAAGGAGCTGTTGCCGCTGTTGTTTCTCAAGAATATCAAGGTGAAGTTGACGGGTTAGAACTTATTAAGGTAGAAGATGTATTAGCTTCTTTGCACAAGCTTGCTGCTTTACAGGTAAAAATAAAGAAGATGCGATGTGTTGCAGTTACCGGCTCCGTTGGCAAAACTACGACAAAAGAGTTTATCGCTACGATCTTGGAGGGAGCTTTTTCCGTTGGAAAAACTCCCGGTAATGCTAATTCCCAAGTAGGCCTTCCTTTAAGTCTTTTAAATATGACAGATGCTCCGGATATTTTTGTCGCAGAACTTGGAATGAGTCAAAAAGGAGAGATTGCAGCACTTCTTCCTATTATTTGTCCGGAAATTGTCGTTGTAACCAAGGTAGCTCTGGCTCATGCCTTATACTTCCCGGGAGGACTAGAGGAGGTAGCGGAAGCAAAAGCAGAGATTTTAGGACACCCTGACACAAAGAAAATATTTTTAAATGAACAGGTGGCTTCTTTTGCTGCTTTTAAGCAAAAACAAGAGGTAATGCCGATTTTTTACGGGTGGGGAGAAGAAAAAGAAGGTAAACAGGTTAGCTTGCTAGCTAAAGAAAATAGCTTTGTCATAAAAACCGAAGAGGGAAGTAGTAGAGAATTTACGCTGCCATTTTCTGCAAGTCATCTTGGAGAAAATTTTTTAGCTGCGGCCTTAGTTGCTAAAGAGTTTGGTATGGATTTAGAGTCTATTATAGAAAATGCAAAGAAGCTCACTCCTTACAAGATGCGGTTTGAAAAGATGGAAAAGCAGGGAGTCTTTTATATCAATGATTCATATAATGCCAATCCCGCATCTATGAAAGCTGCCCTAGAAAATTTGCCAAAGCCTCATCTCGGAGGCAAGGTTATTGCTGTTTTAGGCGAGATGAAAGAACTTGGTATTTTTACAGAAAAAGCGCATAGGGAAATGGGAGAGGTAGCTTCTTTGCATGCTAACATGCTTTTTTGTTTGGGAGAACAATGTGTTTATATGTTAGAGGAGTTTAGAAAGTCAGGGAAAACAGGGTTTCATTATTTTTCATTAGATGCCCTGCAAGAAGACTTAAAGAAGTATGTAAATCAGGGAGATGTAGTCTTGATCAAGGGGTCTAACTCTCTTAAAATGTGGCAACTTTTATCGTAGGATGTATTTTGGCAAAAATTATAAAATTAAAAGCTTTAGAGATTTTAGATTCAAGAGGTAATCCGACACTTCAGGTAACTGCTTTTACCGATGAAGGCGTAGCTGGCGTGGCCGCAGTTCCCTCAGGTGCATCGACAGGAGAATTTGAAGCACTTGAAATGAGGGATGCAGATCCTTCCCGCTATTTAGGAAAAGGGGTAAGAAAGGCTATAGCAAATGTGCAGGGCTCTATTGCAGATTTATTAATAGGTCACTCTGTATTAGAGCAAAGAGCTCTTGATGAGAAGATGATTGCACTAGATGGCACAGAGAATAAATCACGACTTGGAGCTAATGCCATCTTAGGGGTTTCTTTAGCTGTAGCAAGAGCTGGAGCTTTAACAAAGAAAAAGCCTCTTTATCAGTATATAGACGAAAATACAAAGTATATTTTGCCTTGTCCTATGATGAACATCCTCAATGGAGGTGCTCATGCAGATAACTCTTTAGACTTTCAAGAGTTTATGATTAGACCTAGAGGGGCCTGTAGTTTTTCTCATGCAGTGCAGATAGGATCGGAGATATTTCATACTTTAAAAAAACTATTGCACGGCAAAGGATATGCAACCTCTGTGGGTGACGAGGGGGGCTTTGCGCCGAATGTAGAGTCTAATGAAGAGGCGTTAGAAATGATTTTAAAGGCTATCGAATTAGCTGGCTATAGGCCCGGTGAAGAGGTGTCTTTAGCCTTAGATCCGGCAGCTTCAGAATTTTATGATTTTACTACCAAAAGATACGTAGAAAAAAAGAAAAAGCTAGCTAAAGCAAAATATGTGGAAAGAACTTTTGAAGAGCAAGTGGATCTTCTTTGTGATCTAGCTAGAAAATACCCTATTGATTCTATAGAAGATGGCGTGGCAGAAAATGACCTTGAAGGCTGGCAACTTTTAACAAAGAAGCTAGGGCATAAAATTCAGCTTGTAGGGGACGATAATTTCGTTACAAATAAAAAGTTTTTGCAAGAGGGGATTGCTAATGGTGTTGCTAATGCTATCTTAATTAAAATGAACCAAATAGGCACTCTGACAGAAACTCTTGACTGCATAAAGTATGCTAAAGAAAATAGATATAAAACAATTATTTCGCATAGATCGGGAGAAACGGAGGATACCTTTATCGCAGATCTTTGTATTGGAGTAAGTGCCGGACAAATTAAGACGGGTTCTTTATCTAGGTCAGATCGCGTTGCTAAATATAATCGTATCCTCACTATTGAAGAGGAGTTAGGCGATAGAGCTTCCTATCAAGATAGTAACGTATTTGCTTCAGATCTATTTGGGAAAAAACCATGAGGGCTGTCATTTTATGTCAGCTATTTTTATGCATCTTTGCTTTAGTAGAAGCTAAGGAAGATCCTTTGGATCATGCAACAGTTAGTTGCTACGCAGTTCATATGCCATCTGGTAAAGTGCTGATCGACGAAAATAGTGATAAAAGTCTTGTGCCAGCTTCTTGCATGAAACTAGTGACAACAGCAACAGCGCTTCACCTACTTCATCCAGATAGTAATTTTACAACTGAACTGGCTTATGATGGATTTATAGATGAAAAGGGGACTCTCCAGGGGAATTTATATATCATAGGGGGAGGAGATCCTTGTCTTGGATCCTTTCGCTTTGTTTCCTTAGAAAACCAGATTGCCCTTTGGAGTCTTGCAGCTATAGACGCGGGTATTAAGGCAATTAAAGGGAAAGTATTCGGTGATGCTTCTAAATGGGAAGAGGCCATGGCGGTTCCTAGCTGGCAGTGGGAAGATTTAGGCAATTATTATGGCGCTGGCGCATCTGCTTTATCTTTTCATGAAAACGCGTATTTTTTATGGCTTAAATCTGGAAAACAGCTTGGGGAGCCTGTAAGTGTTGTCCGTATGGAGCCGGAGATTCCTTTTTTAGCATTTAAAAATAGATCGAAAACAGGGGATAAGGGTTCCGGAGATAACATCATTATCTATGGGTCTGAGTTTTCTTTAAGTCAGCATATTAGAGGAACAATTCCTTTGGGAGAAGAAGCTTTTCTTGTTAAAGGAGCCATACCTTCACCGGCTTTTTTAGCGGCAGAGCTTTTGAAAAAAGACTTGCAAAGTAGACAAATCCCCGTTTTAGAAGACTATGTAGAGGAAAATACGTCTAAAACAGTCATTCATAAAACACATTCTCCAGACCTATCTAAAATAGTTTTTGAGACGAATCAACATAGTATCAATCTATATGCAGAACATCTTTTAAAGCAGATGGGTGAGGGGTCTTCTGAAAAGGGATTAAAGGCTGTTACTGATTTTTGGCATGCGCAAAAAATCAATCTAAGTGGTTTTTATATGGCAGATGGATCTGGGCTATCTAGAAAAAATCTTCTCACAACCAAGCAGCTTGTTTCTATACTGCTTTTCATGAAAAAAGGGCCTTATTTTTCTTTTTTTTTCGATTCCTTACCAAAAAGTGGCGATGTACAGGCAAAATCCGGTTCTATGAGCCTTATTAAAGCCTATGCAGGTTATAGGGGAGACATTGCTTTTGCTATTTTTATTAACCAATGCCCTGATGGGCAATTGGCAAGAAAGAAAATAGAAGAATTTGTGGACTCTTTACAAAACTCCTTATTGCAATAAATTTTTTTTAGGGTTATGTCTAAAAAAAACTTAACTAAGGAATTATCCGATGAAGTATGCCACTATAGATGCTATCACCTCTACATCTAATCAGCTAGATGCGCTATCTCAGTTGGAAATAGAGAAAATATTACAAATTAAGCAAAGTACTTTGTATGCGCTATTTCGTAATTGCTCACTTGCTGTACTTAATTGTGGGTCTGATCTAGATAATAATAAAGAGCTACTAGAGCGATATAAATCTTTTGAAATAAAAATTATCCAAGAAAACTATAAGATTAAATTCGACCTTAAAGGAGCTCCTGCTACCGCCTTTATTGATGGCAAAATTATTGAAGGAGTTAAAGAACATCTATTTTCTGTTTTGCGAGATATTTTATATCTGAGTATTGAAATGGAAAGTAATCCTCATTTTAATCTGACAACAACAGAAGGGATTACCAACTCTATTTTTCACATACTACATCACGCTCATTTTCTTAATTCAGATGAAGGCCTTGTTGTTTGTTGGGGAGGTCATGCGATTGCACGAGAAGAATATGATTATACCTTTGATGTAGGCGAACAGCTTGGGTTAAGAGGTCTTGATATTTGTACTGGTTGTGGAAATGGTGCTATGAAAGGTCCTATGGAGGGAGCTGCCGTAGGACATAACAAACAACGCATTAAAAAGGGGAGATATTTGGGGATTACAGAGCCTAGAATTATTGCTGTTGAATCTCCTAATCCTATTGTAAATACTTTGGTTATTATGCCAGACATAGAAAAGCGTCTTGAAGCATTTATAAGGATGGCTCATGGAGTGGTGATCTTTCCAGGGGGTGTGGGAACTATGGAGGAGATTTTATATTTACTTGGAGTATTACTCCATCCAGATAATGAAAAAATTCCTTTTCCTCTGATATTTACAGGCCCTGCAAAGGCTAAGGAGTACTTTCAGAAAATTGATTCTTTTTTAGGGCAAATATTAGGAGAAAAGATTCAAAAGCGTTATAAAATCATTATTGATGATCCTAGTCAGGTTGCCAGAGAAATACAAGAGGGAGTTGAGCGTCTGCGTGAATTTCGTAAGAGATCTAATGACTCGTCTAACTTTAGTTGGCTATTAAAAATTGATTCGGAATTTCAAAAACCATTTATTCCAACACATGATGCCATGGCCGGTTTGAATTTATATAGAGATCAGGAGCCCCATGTATTGATAGCTAACTTGCGGAGAGTTTTTTCAGGTATTATATCTGGAAATATTCAAGAACAGTGTATCCTCTGTATTGAAGAAAAAGGGCATTTTCAAATACGAGGAGATGTCGAGCTAATGCATGTTATGGATGACCTTTTGAGATCATTTGCAGAGCAAAAGCGTATGAATTTACACCAAAAAGAATATGTTCCTTGCTACCAAATTTGCAAGTGATATAATGAGGTAATTTTTTTAAGGAGGGTGTTTATGGAATTAGTAGTCGAACAAAAACCAGATTGTCTTTATAAAATTCTTTCGTATGAGCATTACCAAGTTACGGAAACTAGAAAAGAAAATGTTGTGTTATCGGCAGCCGATGATGCATTTATTCATTTTTCTACAGAGGAGCAGCTGGATAAGATCATTTGTAAATACTGGTCTACTAGTATTCCTTTTGTCGTTTTAAAAATTGAAGCGGATAAACTTATAGGACAGTTAGTATATGAAACGAACCCCGGTGGTTCTGTAAAGTATTACCATCTTTATAACGGTTTTATTCCCTTTGAAGCTATTGTTGAGTCTAAAGTTGTAGATTCTTTGGACTTAGTTAGTCGCTAAGAGGATTAATTTATAAAGATCTTTTTCCTTTCTTTTTACTCAAATTACGTAACTCTATCCAAGGCTTTGCCATGCATGTCCTTCAACGGATTCATCATCATTCCCATGGAATGATGATGAGGTGCCATTCTAAGAGATTTGCAAAGCGTTATTTTGTATTGCATCTTGGTTAGCATTGTTCACAAATGGCTTTAATAAGTGACAAAGAAAATAGAAGGTAAGATCTAAAAAGCTTTTTACTTGGAGAAATACCTCACATCTTCTACTATTCTCTTTTTTATTTGGAGGATTATATGTCTACGTATTTTTATGGGACGCTTGTTGCGTCTTTAGGTATGCTTTCTCTAGCTATAGGAGAAGAGGTAAGGGAAGAAACAAAGAAAGGGCAGTGCTCTTTTCCTGTTGGAGGAGATTTTAGTTTGGCATTAGATAGTTTTCGCTGTCTTCCCGACGGATCTTGGGGTGGTAATATGGGAGGGTATGCTGGGCTTAACTTAGCCTATGCTATTCCTAAAGCTTTTGGTATAGGAGTCCAGGTTGGAGGAAGCTACGGAGCTTACGATTTTGAAGGAAGAGGTTCTAATTTTCATAGAGAAGTTCAAACTGAAGCTTTTGTTTCTGCTGGAGTTTTTCGTGTGACGCCTGAGGCGTCAGGTGTTAATGCTGGGGTTGTCTATGATTGGTTACACAATGAAGATGCTGGTGTGTTAAATTTAAGTCCTACGATGTCTCAAATTCGAGGACAAATTGGTTACTTAATTAGAAAATCTAATGAAGTAGGTCTTTGGGGTTCTTACGCCTTAGATACGGACCATCTTCCTTATGCACAAGACTACATTATTTCTTTTAAAGCAATTAGTCAGGCTAACGTTTTTTGGCGCTATATTTTTAAAAATAGTGGGGAAACCATGGTTTGGGGAGGCGTTCCTTATGGTAGGGGGCTTATGTTTGAGGGGGGGAGCCCAGGTTCTTTCATCTTAGGAAGTAGCTTTAAGGCTCCTATTACGCGGTATTTGAATTTACAGGCGTATGCAGCCTATATGGGCGCAAGAAGAGACACCGGTGATATAGAAGCTAATAACTATGGATTTAACATAGGTTTTGCGCTTACCTGTTCTTTTGGTGGCAGAAAGGCGGGGGCAAGACCATATCTTCCTTTAGCTAATAATAGTAATTTTATGGTTGATACTAACTTGTCTTTTTAATTGAAAAGGGCGTTCAAGCCGGACGCCCTTATTTATTATGTAGAAGTAGCTGCTTTTGGAGCTGGTTTGATAAGAAGAAGTAGGGGGAGCGCTACTGCCGCTGCTGCGCCGCTAAACACAAATGCTAGTGTGGGACCATATAAGTCAAAGAGCCATCCCATGGAGCAGTTAGCTGTAAATAGCGCAACTGCGGTGACTAGGTAGTATACGCCAAATGCAGTTCCTCGAAGCGTTCTTTGCGACGCATCAGCTACAAGAGCTAAAAAGATGCTTTGTGTAATACCCATCTGCATTCCCCATAGAGCAGAGCCTAAAATGATCCCTGGAATTCCTATAATAAATCCTAGACAGAAATTAGCTAAAATGGTGATCGAGAAGCCAATCGCAAGCAAGATGCGACGATCTATCCTGTCGGATAGTCTTCCTACAGGGAAAGCAGAAAGGAGCGCTGTGAGATTTTGGATAACCATAATGATAGAAATATCTGTTAGGGGAAATCCTATTCTTTCCGCTTGGAGTATGCGATAAGCGCCGCTATAGTTCGACGTCATGAAGACGCCAGATACAAGGGTGATACACCAAAAAGCTTTGCCTAGGTGGGGGATTTTTTTTACTTGCTCTAGTAAAGAAAAGGTAGTTTTTTCCTTCTCTACTTTTACGGGAGAGGTTGCGATGGGGTCTTTAACAAAGAACGTTAGAGCAAGGATAGCTAGTAAAGGGGGGATGGCAGCAATCCAAAAGATGAACTCATAGTTGTTGTTTGTTGCCCTCATGAGGTACACAATGCTTGTAGCTCCTAAAAGAGATCCTACGAGGCCAAGAGATTGCCTAAGTCCATAACAAGTCCCTTTTGTTCCTTTAGGCGCAATGTCGCCAACAAGAGCTTCTCTTGGCGTTGCTTGTACCCCATTGGAGATTCTATCGGTAAGTTTAGCTCCATAAACCCACCATACGCTAGAAGCTAAAGCAAAGACTGGCCTTGAAAGAAACGTAAAGGCATAAGCAAAAAGAAGGATGGGTTTACGCTTTCTTAAGTAGTCGCTTAGGATTCCGGAGAAAATACGGGTAATCCAAGAACAAAATTCCACTCCCCCTTCAAGAATCCCCAAATGAAATGCTGCAAGTCCGAATACCTGTGTTATATATAAAGGGGTAAGGCTAAAGATCATAATCGAAGAAAGGTTCATAAGGAGGGTAACAAGTCCTATGATCCAAATGGCCCTCGGGATCTGTTTCAAGTTGTGCTCAGGTAGTTTCATATGCAAATATTTAAGTGGTAATGTTTTTTTAGTAAATCTAATGAAAATACGTTATTTTTTACTTTGTTGTTCTTTTTAAAAGAAAAAGTTTTCACCTGTAATCTTAGCAAAAACCCTAGAGAAAAGGGGGGGAATGCATGCATAGTAAAAACCTTGTTGTAAAAAGTCATAAGGTCCTATTCTAGCAAATTCTAAGGTATTTTTAATAGGAGTTTATTTCGAAATTTGCAGGGGAGTGTAAGTTGTTTATTTAACTCATTGTAAATAGGTTGGCTTGCTAGTGTTATATTAATATATATATTTTTTTAAAAAAAAGATATAAATATAATTATATATTACTGAAAAAGCGTGTCATTATGAGTAAAGTGCAAAGAGATCTTTCCGAGGTTATGAGTTTGTATAAAATTCCGGCGACCTCTCGCAGTAGTCAGGATGTTCTTGCACTACTTCATAAAATTCAAAATATTGTTTCAACAAGCTTGTGCCCTGATGCTGAAAAACAGTACTTACAGAGTCTCGCTCACGAGGTTTATACGCCACATTATTTTACTAGAGGTGAAGACTTTGTGATAAAGCGGCTGTTCTTGGAGGTATTTGGGGATGATGTACAAGAAGCTTATTTGCGTATTAATCCTAAGGGATCCCCTGAGGGGGATAATTCAGAAGCTGTTATAGAAAAAGCAAAAAAGTATGGCTATGTCGGGAAAGATCCCTTAAAGGCAGCCGCTTACACCCTATCACTTTTAGAAGAGGTATCTAGCTTAAATGATAAGGAAGGTCGGGCTTTATTTGGAAAAGGTTTTACTAGGGAAAACATCGAAGCGTTCTTAGAGGACTTAGATGTTACCCAGTTGTCAACAGTCCAATTTAGTGAAGAAAGAGCGTATAATAAGCTGGCTGCTTTTGCATTAAAAAAGTACAAGGAAGGTATTGAAGGCCCTAAGCCTACCTTAATTCTTGCAGAAAACACTAAAAAGTCCCTGGGTACTACTATTATTAAGAGGGCTATTATGATAGGGGATACATCTTTAGTAAGAAGTGCTTTAGAGATCTTTACTCCTTTTATAGCGGATCATAGGCTATTTAATAGAGAAGAATGGGTTGATCTTATTTTTTCTTCAAAGGCAAGTGGAGGGGATAAAACTTGTATTACGACTCTTTTAACAGGTAAAAAAGGCTTTTTGGCAACGCAGAGGTCCTCTATTTTAACGAAGGCTATAGAAAGTGGAGATTTGTCTATAGTAAATGGGTGCTTAGGCGCGATTGCTTTTTTAGATGAAGAGGAAAAAAAAGCTATTTTAAAGGGAAAAAACTGGCAGGAGTTAGTTGTTAATTCTACACTAAAAATGACAGACAGAGTAAATATAAGCTATGCCTTGCATGATTCGGGAGTCCTTTTTACCAAGGATCATTTTGTAGGTCTTTTTGCAAGCGAAGAAAATCCCACGGCTTTTCTAAGTCTTTATGCTAAAAAGTTGCCACTTGCAGACAAGATGGATCTTTTAAGAATCGCAGTGCAGCTTAAGCGTGTGGATATTGTAAGGTTTTTTGTAGAGGATCCTGATTTTGGGTATTCAAAAGGTTTTAAGTTTTTTATTTCCAAGGCTCCCACTTTTTTTATAAAGCATACTCTTCAAGATCTTTTTCCGGATAGTATTTCTAGTGCTGATCGAAATTACACTATATTTACACAAAAGGGTATTGGAGTCCATGAACTTGGAGTTAAAGTAATTTTGCAAAAGTCTTCCGAATCTTCTGACTTAGAGACATTAAAACAACTTTCTCAGAATCCTGGAGTTGATCCGGTAGAAAAGGCTTATATTAAACTCATTACAACTGAAATCTATAGAAGATGTCAGAAACGGCATGAAAATAGTTCCGCGTTAGATTTTATTGCGAAGGGTAGGCTAGAAGAAATAACAAAGGCTTATAGGGTAATCAATCCGGTGGATCTTTCCAATAAAACAAAAGACGTTTTTAAAACAGTTCTTTGGAATAAAGAAATGTGCATAGATAAGCTTAAAAAAGAGCTAGTCAGAGCTCAAAGATATGGATATCTAGGAGACAATCCTCTAGAGGGTGAGGCCCACATAGAAGCTCTTATGGCTGAAATAGACAGTTTATCAACGGACTCTAAGAACTGTTTTTCCCCAAAAAAAGATGCTCTAGAGATTTTAGAGGATCCTGAGTTTGACGTAAATGGATATCAGAAATTTATAGATGAGATTCCATGTCGAATTGAGAGGAAAGGGCCCGTGGTATTTACTAGATCTAACTATAACATGTTAGCTAAATTTATTTTAGAAAAAGTGCGTAGAAAAGCTGTTTTAAAGAAGATAGAAGAGGTGGGCAGTCCTGAAGGGATACTTAAGTCGCATTTATTGAGAGGTTATTTTGTGCAAGCTGCTGGAGGAAATTACGTAGAGACCGTTGAATTATTTCTAAAAATGGGAGCCCCAGTATATTGGCAGTCAGAAGCCTTACAAGCGGCCATAGAAAATGGTCATTTTAAGCTCGTAGAACTTTTAGCCACGAAAGATATGTTAAGAAACCAAAAGGATTTGAATTTGTCGATTCTTTCTACTGCAATTTCTTTTTCAGGGGACTCTGCTGTTAAATTAGCTATTTTAAATAAGCTATTTGAAATTGGATGGACGTGTTCGGACAGGGATAAATGGTTAATTTTGGCATCAAATGAGACTTCACCTGAGATAATCCGTCTTTTTGCTGATAAACTCACTGAAGGGATTTTAGACAAACCAATGCAGGAAAAACAGCTGGAAATGGGACAAATGATCCTAGCTGCTGCAAATTCAAGCCTTAAAGAAGCTCTTCGAAAAAAGAGGGAAGATATTTTGAGAAGTAGTAATCTCTAAGTAGTCGTAGCTGATATGGCTGCTTTTGAGATACAAAGAACACAACTTGTCTTCTTTCCTAAAATCTCTTTTAAGTTCCTGCAACTTGCTCTAGTTTTTTACATTCTTCTCGTGATTCCAACATAGTCTATGGCCAGAGAATCTTTTCCATCTCTTCATGTAGAGCGTAGGAAGAAGTGATTTCTTCAAGCGATCTACGGAATCTATAGGACCAGTTAGAGGGTTGTAATGTGCCTGGGACGTTGATTCTTTCATCGTCTGGATTTGGAGAAACAAACTCTGGAAGAAGTGCTAGGTATTCAGAAAAAAGATTGATGTGAAAAAGACTAGAAGACGCGACGCTTTCTTTAAGGAGGCTTTGTCTTTGGAGGTAAGTGATCTCAGAGCTATAGTCCCACCCTTTTTGCTTAGCGTATGTTTTTGCTTCTACAGGGTAATCCCTCCACCACTGCTCTAATGTTGGAGAGTCATGTGTAGATATACAAGTTAGGCTCATCCTTGGGTATTTTAAAGGATCTAGAAAATGAAGGTCCCCTTCCCAGTCCCTTTCCCAACGCATTACTTTAGTTCCTGGTATTCCCATTTTTTGTAGTAGGGGTCTTACCATATTAGGAATGGTTCCTAAGTCTTCTGCAATAGGCAGCATGGGAAATTCGCAGAGCACATCTAAAAGTTCTTTCCCGTGGGGCCCCCACAGGTGTTCTTCTCCCGGGATGAAATACCCTTCTTTACTTTGGTGCCCTCTAGGAATAGCCCAAAGCCTAAAAAGGCCGACGGCATGGTCTATACGGTAGATGTCGTAAAAATAAGAAGCGTATTTTAGCCGGTCCCTCCACCAACTGAAATTTGTTTTTTTTATATCAGACCAACGAGGCGCTGGAAATCCCCAGTTTTGCCCTTCTTTGCAATAGTTATCAGGAGGCGCTCCTATAGAGACGTCTAAGTTGAAAAATTCTGGTTGAAACCAAACATCAGCGCTATCTGGGCTAATTAATATGGGTAGATCGCCTTTAAGAAATATATGGTATTTACGAGCCTCTTCTTTTACTTCCTTCATTTGAGTAAAGCAAAGATATTGCAGGACTAAATAAAAAAGCATTTCTTTTTCATGGGTTTTGAATAGCTCTTCTGTCTTATCTTTAGAAGTGTATTTAAGGTCATCCGGCCAGAAAGAAAAGGCTACATGTCCCATGTTATGTTGTAGAACCTTAAAAAGGGCATAGGGCCTTAGCCATGAATGTTCTTTTACAAAAGAGGTGAAGTGGGTGCTGCTTGTGAGAATATTTCCATATTGTTGGTAGTACTTAAATAAAATACTCATTTTGCGAGTGAGCACGGTAGAAAAAGAGATTTTTTCAGAGGTATTTAGATCTCTTAGGTCTGTAATTTGGTTTAGTAAGTCAGGGTCTTCAAGGTAGGGGAGTTTATGTAGAGATAGGTAGATAGGATGCAGGGCACAAGAAGAAAGGATGTTATAGGGGCTAGGATCAAATCCGGTATCGTTAATGGGAAGCAGTTGTATGATGTCCATACCTAGTTTAGCGCACCAAGGAAATAAGGGAAGTAAATCAAGAAATTCGCCAATACCTGAGCTTTTTTCTGTTTTTAAAGCACTTAAGGGTAAGTTGATGCCTATATGATTTTTTATTCCAATATTTTGCCACTGTAAGAAGGTTGGAGTGCTTTGGTCTATTTTTGAGGAGGGGGGCATGGCTATCCTTTTTAAGTGAGTGTGAATGGAGAGGCTAAGGAGCTTGTTTTTGGCTTAGAGACTAGCTCTATCCTTCCTTGATCCACAGCTTCTTTCCATTTTTTTCCTTTTTCAATAAATTCTTTTAGTTTTTGATTGAGCTCTTCTGCTGTAATGGATATAGGAAGGTAAAGTTGAAGAGCTAGCATGGTGTTTTTGTCGCTATAGGCAAAAGAACCCAAGGAGTCGATGTCGTGATTTGCTTTTAGAGCTGCTAATAGGGTTTCTTCTCTAAACTTACCAGCAGGAATAGAGGCTAAAAAAGAAGCTATGAGTATTTCTTGCTTACTTTCTTCATATTCTAGTTGTACATGGAGAATTTGCTCGATATTTAATTTGCAAGCAATGCCATTTTCTGCTTCTAGGGGAATGTGTAGGATGGCGCCTAATTCTTTAATGAGCTCTTCGAATTTATTCATTTTCTTCCTCTTCTTCTTCCTCGTCTTCTTCTTCACTTTCTTCTTCTAACTTGTCGTCAAGCTCTTTGAGCACATCCATAAAAATAGTTAAAATATCTTGACGGTGCTGCTCAGATTTGAATAGCCTTGGGTCTACATTCCTTACCCCGTCACGCATCTGGGTAAAAAGGATCATTTCTGCAATCCATTCATCTTGTACGCCAAGTTGCACCCCAATTTGATAGACTTTTTCTGCCGAAGGATATCTCTCTAAGAGCAGTTTTACAAAGAGTTTTGATAGAGTCTCGAACGTTACCTTGGGGGGAAGGTTATATCCTTCTCTTTCGTAAGAAGAGAAAATGAGGTGCATTCTTGATTTAAAAAAGCGGTACACACTTAAAATAGCCTGCATGGTCTTAGTTTCCGTCATAAGGGCAGAAAGTTCTCCTTTTTCAATGGAAGGCCCTTTAGATTTTAAATCACTTCCTAGTGAGTGGAAAATAAAAGCTATGACAGTTTTCATTTTTTCGAAGTTAAATGTTTCTGTAAATTCAGCAAAACGGGTTGCGGGGTCTTTTGGATTTTGTATTAGGCCTCTATATAGATCTCGAAGGCTTTGCATAGTGCCAAGGCCTTTTTGTGAAAACTCTTTAGCCTGTTCTGCAATATTGCGTCCTGCTAGAATTTCTTTTCTATAATTTGCATTTAATTGTTTTTTGGCTTCTTTAAGGATAGCTACGAGCTCAGGAGGAGAGGTTTCCATAAGAAAATCTAAAGCTTCATCTGCCAGGTAGTGGTCCGGGTAAGATTCTAGTAGTTTTTTTAAGATATCCTGAGGGGAATCTTTACTAGAAATGCGCGCTCTAAGAGATAGAAGAGACCTAGATTGGAGTTCTGGATTTTTTCTTTGAAACTCTTCAGAAATAGATTCAATGCTACGCACTTCTGCGATAGCTTCGACTTCTTCTGCTTTTTCAGCTTCTTTGGTTTCTGATGCTTTTTTAGTTGTAGCTCTCTCAGAAAGAGGAACAAAGGTCCTTGTAACAGCTCTAAACAAGCCTTTATCTGCGTAGGCTTGCATATTGTCTTCTACAGCTTCTTGCGCAATCTCTTCTTGCCGACTTATTTCAAGATCGGCTTTTTCTATACGAAACGACTGCATGTTATTGATGTCATTTGTCATCTTTGCTGTTTCCTACTGCGTTTTAGGATAACTGTACTCTGCCTAGCGGTTGTATTCTAATTTCAGGAACTACTTCTTGGTACGATATTACCGCAAGATCGGGGAATTCGCTTTCGATAAGCTTACGAGCAAAGCGTCTTACGTCAATTGCTGTAAGAAGGACAGGGGGTTGTCCTCCTGCCGGTGTCGGAATAATCGTAGATCTTAGTGAGTGTAAAATAAGTTGTACAGAGTCTGGATCTAGCGCTAAATACGACCCAGCGGAGGTCTGTTTAATGGCTCCTCGAATGAGGTCTTCAATTTCTGGATCAAGGAGGTAAACAGAGAGGATGGATTGTCCGAGGGAGTATTTGTAGCTGATATATCTTTTTAAAGAAGAGCGGACATATTCTGTTAATAAAACAACGTCTTTTTCTGTTTGAGCCCATTCGCTGAGAGCCTCTAAAATCGTTCGTAAATCTTTAATAGAGACCTGTTCTTGTACGAGCCTTCTGAAAATATCGGTGAGCTTTTGCAAAGGAACAAGGCGTGTTACTTCTTTGACAAGGTCCGGATAGGATTTTTCTACAAACTCCAAGATTCCACGCACCTCTTGTATGCCAATAAATTCATTAGCATATTGTTTATAAAAATAAGAAAGGTGGAGGATCATAACGTCTAAAGGTTTCCAAAATTTGATTCTTGCCTTTTGTAAAATTTCTTGATACTTAACATCGACCCAAAGAGAGGGGAGACCCATAGAATTTTTTGTTGTTGTGAAAGGTAGGTTGAATTTACGGAGCGTATCGGGGCTTTCATTTGTAAGAAGAGATCCTTGTAAGATTTTTCCGCGAACAATAGGCACTTCATTTAAAGAGATAGAGTATTCATCTGGCTCGAGTGTTGTAGAGTCCGTTTTAACATGTACCCCTGGGAAACGCACTCCTAAATCTTGATAGAGAGCATGGCGCATTTTAGGGACTAAATCATCGATAAAGGTAGCCCCTCCTTTATCTTTTTTTAAGGCCATAGACAGGTTTTTACCAACTTCTAAAATAACGGGAAGAGTTAGAGCGTAGTCGTCTTTAGGTCCCCTGATTACAGAATGTCCCTCTACATCAGTTGCCATAGATTTAGAAGTTAGATCGCCGCCTTCTTTGACCGCAGATCTTTTGGCATTGTACCAAACAGCAAAGCCAAGGCCTCCTAAAATAGCTGCCATCATAAAGAAAATAAGGCTTGGGAACCCTTGTACAAAACCCATAAAGAAGACAACAATAGCAGCTATCATAATCGCTTTAGGCTGCCCGAGTAGCTGGGAAGAAATATCTCTCCCTAAGTTGGCATCTTTTTTGTCACTGGATACTCTAGTTGTGACTATACCCGCCGTTAAAGAAATCAGCAGAGAAGGTATTTGAGATACAAGGCCGCCCCCGATAGAAAGAAGGGTATATACTTGCGCGGCTTGCATAGCGCTCATGCCATGCATGGTCATCCCTATAATGAGTCCCGCTACAATGTTTATAATTGCAATAACAATACTTGCAATAACATCCCCTTTTACGAATTTCATGGCGCCGTCCATGGCTCCATAGAGTTGACTTTCTTTAGTAAGGGAAAGGCGAAGCTCTCGTGCTTGCGTTGCATCAATAACGCCGCTTCTCATGTCGGCATCAATACTCATCTGCTTTCCAGGCATAGCATCTAACGTAAAGCGAGCTGCTACTTCAGCCACACGCTCAGCTCCTTTTGTCACAACTATAAACTGTACCATCGTGATAATTAAGAAGATAACGCCCCCAACAACAAAATTCCCTCCGACAACGAAGTTTCCGAAGGCAAAGATAATGTGTCCTGCATCAGCGTGAAGAAGGATTTGTCGGGTAGCTGAAATTTCAATACCTAGTCTAAATAAAGTGGTAATCAAAAGCAGCGAAGGGAAGATGGACAGCTGCACTGCTCTGGGGATGTATAGGGAAACCATTAAAAGGGAAATGGAAATAGTTAGGTTTATCGCAATCAAGCTGTCTAATACAAATAAAGACACGGGGATTACGATAAGCATAATTAGCGTAATGATAAAAAGAGCTAAAATGATATCGCTGGATTGGCTTATAAAAGAGTGAGCCCTGCCGCTAGCTAAAGATCTGGTTAGTTTGTCGAATATGGTTTTCATTGTTTAAAGAGCTCCGAGCCTGCTGTTTCTAAATCGTCTAAACCTTCAAGCCAGCGTAAAATTTCTGCTACGGCTTCATAGGTTTCTTCTGGGATATATTGATAAATTTCCCCTTTTTCAAAAAGTGTTTGCGCTAAAGCTACATTTCTCATAATAGGGATATTATAATCTACTGCTAATTTTACAACCTGATCCGCTAAGACTCCTTTTGCCATAAAAAGTATTCTTGGAGCTGGTTCTGTTTTTTCACTATAAGAAAGAGCTATAGCTATATGAACGGGATTGGTGATGACAGCTTTGGATCTTTTTACGGAAGCCGGACCTTCTTGATAAGCGATCTCTTGCGCTGCTTGCTTTCTTTTCCCCTTAATGTGAGGGTCGCCTTCTGTGTCTTTATGTTCCTGCTTTACCTCGTACTTTTCCATTTTCATTTCTTTAGCGAAGTTCTTTTTCTGATAAACAAGGTCGGCAAGGGCAACGGCTAAAAAGAAGAGCCCGACTTTGATAATGACTTGTATTAGAAAATCATTAAAAACCATGGCTATGTCATAAACAGATAAAGATGCTGTATGAATAATCGCTGGGACACTGCTCCACACAACCGTATATATAAGAAATAAAGCTCCCGATATTTTCAAAATGGACTTTATGAGCTCAAAGAGCGTTTTCATTTTGAAAAGGTTTTTTAGATTGGTAATAGGATTTAGTTTTTTAATGTCTGGTTTCATAGCTTCAAAAGAAACCAGAGGGCCTACAATAATAAAGCTAACAAAAACACCAACTATGGTAGTTAAAAAAGCAATTGGAAGACTTGTAGTACAGATAATGGTAATAGCTTCTATCAGGATTTGAGGGGCTTGCTCTTGTAGATTTACAGTAGAGATGCTTTTAAAGGAAGAGACGATATATCCAGCAAGTTGTTCATAAAGGTACCCCGTAAAGGCAAGCGTTGTGGATATAGACACAATAAAAGTAAATGCGGAAGAAAAATCTTGAGATTTAGCTACCTGACCTTTTTTTCGTGCGTCTTTTAGCTTTTTCGGGGTGGCCTGTTCGGTCTTTTCTGCCATGCCTTTTTACTCCTTTAAGAGGTCATATAACCAGGTATTAGAAGGGGCGTCAAGTAAATTTTGCATTTTACTCGCGATTTGGCAAGATTGCTAGTAGCTCCACGGGAAGACCACCGTTTTTAAAGTGGAATTTTTCTGCTAGCTTAAGTCCCGATTCTTCTAAAAGAGCCCTTTCATGAGAAAGTAGAAAAATAGAAGAAGAAGGCTCTACTTTATTTTCTAGGAATTGCTTCATCTCTTGAAAGGTTTTTAAAGAAATTTCCAGGCGTTTTCCGTAAGGAGGATTAGTTACTATAAAGTTTGGTGCTATTTTAGGGCGGTAGTACGCGATTTCATTGTGCTCGATTTCAACAACCTCAGACAATCCGGCTTTTTGGATGTGTTTTTTACAGGAATCAGCCGTTTCTCTGCTTTTTTCTGCTCCAAAGATTTTTCCTTTAGGGACAGAAACTCGCAAAGAGTCTTTGGTAGCTTTCCACTCTAGGAATTTTTTTTTGTCAAATCCGGGAAGAAGGAAGAATCCCCATTTTTTTCTAAGAAATCCAGGTTGGGTATTAGTCGCAATCAATCCTGCTTCTATAAGAAAAGTACCGGATCCACAAAACGGATCGCAGAAAACTTTTTCTGCAGAGTAGCCTGTAAGCAGTAAGAGAGCTGCAGCTAAAGACTCATGAAGAGTAGCTTCCACGCCGCTTTCTCTCCAGCCTCTTTTATGTAAAGGAGCCCCTGAAGTGTCGAGATATAGCGTAGCTTTGCCTTTTTGGATGAAGAGGTTTAATTGTACATCAGGGTCTTTTGTATCGATGGAGGGTCTTGCTCCCGTTTTTTCTCTAAAAAAATCACAGATAGCATCTTTGACAACTAAAGAGGCGAATAAGCTGTTTTTTAACGTGGGGTGCTGTACGTTAGAGTCAATAGCAAATGTTCTATGGCAGTTTAAAAAAGAAGACCAGGGAATGTTTTTACAGTTGTTATAAAGGTCTTCTTTGCCTTGGCAGTAGAATTCGGCAAGGGGCCATAAAACGCGGGTAGCTACTCGAGATTGGTAGTTTGCTATCCAAACATTTTCTTCTGTTTTAGGTATGAAAACACCACAAAACCCTAAGAAAACTTTAGAGATGCCAAGAGTTTCGAGCTCCTTTTTTAACAGTGCTTCAAATCCATACGGACAGGTAATAAATAGGTCTTTCACAAATAGCTCGGGGTTAATTGTGGAAAAATAGGATTACATCGCCGTCTTTGACGATATATTCTTTACCTTCGGCTCTTGCTCTGCCATTTTCTCTTGCTCCCACTCTTCCGTTAAAGGTAACCATGTCTTCGTAAGAAACGACTTCAGCACGGATAAACCCTTTTTGTATATCAGAGTGAATTTTTCCTGCAGCTTCATTAGCCGGTGTTCCTTTATGAATAGTCCAAGCTCTTGTTTCTATTTCCCCTGTAGTAATATAGGTAATGAGGCCTAGTAGAGAAAAGCTTGTTTTAATAAGACGGTTTAATCCTGTATCGCTAATTCCAAGGCTTAGTAGGAACTCCTTTGCTTCTTCAGGATCAAGCTGAGCCATCTCTTCTTCGAGTTTTGCGCAAATAGGGACAACAAGGCTTCCTTCTTTTTCTGCAAAAGCACGCACTTGCTTAACTAAGTCATTTTCCATAGAAGGCAGATCTGTTTCTGCTACGTTTGTCGCGTAGAGCATTTTTTTTGCTGTAAGGAAAGGGTAAATAGAAAGAAGCTCTTTTTCTTCGATAGAAAGATCGAGTGTCCGCAGGGGCTTTTCTCCATTTAGGTGGTCTAAAGCTTTTTTTAGAACATCTAATGTAGGTTGTAGCTCTTTTTTTCCTTTGGCTTGCTTTTCTAATTTGCTGTAAGCATTTTCTGCTATTTGCATATCGCTTAGGATAAGTTCCATATTAATAATAGCAATATCTGCGAGGGGGTCTACTTTCCCTTCGACGTGGATGATATCAGAGTCTTCAAAACACCGTACTACCTGAATTAAAGCATCGGTCTCTTTGATGTGGGATAAAAATTTATTGCCAAGACCAAGACCTTCTGATGCGCCTTTTACAATGCCTGCAATATCTACAAAAGTGACGGTTGCGGGTAAGATTTTTTTACTATGAGAGATAGAAGAAAGAGTTTGCAGCCTTGGATCCGGAACTTCTACGATACCTATATTAGGGTCTATCGTGCAAAAAGGATAGTTAGCAGCAGCTGCCGCTTTACGTGTTAAAGCGTTAAATAAGGTAGATTTTCCTACATTAGGAAGTCCTACAATTCCACAAGATAAGCCTGCCATACGTATATTCTCCTTTTAAAATCTACTTTACAGCGATCATTCTAGCTTATCTATAGAAAAAAAAGGAATCGAAAACGTGTTTCTCAAAAGTTTTAGTTAAAAAAACACTCTTTTGACTATATCTGCAAAAAAATGTTTTATCTAATTCTATTTTTGTGGACTCTCTTAAGGGCTCAGTTTTGACATCCTCCCCTCCCTAAAAAAAGGGGATTCCTACGGCGTTTAGCTAAAAGCTAGCTAACTCACTTCGGCGGGTT
>CAYTOK010000025.1:0-19269 GCA_964439595.1 uncultured bacterium
CAACCGACATGGCTAGAAAAATCCAAATAGTTAAATAACGATCTAAAAAAGAGAGACGTTTACCGGATGCCTTCTGCATATTTTCCACCAATTTCCTCTCTTGTTAAATTTCCCACTATTTCAGCTATTCTGAGTGTTAAATTGTATATGTTTTTTCTTTAACGATAAATATGCTTACTGCCCTCTACCTAATATAACCAGGGTGTTCGAATTTTTTAAATTCAACCATAGAAAAGTTTTGAATGGTTCGATAATCCTGCTCATCATGCTAATAATTCACCAATTTCTTTTCTTTAAGCCAAGCAAATATATTAGCTTTATGCTTTTGACGTTCGCATTCCCACGCGTGATTAACACTTTCTCGTGAAACTTCGGATGAATTTTGTAAAAACTTTTGCACAAAGTTGATATAAGCCCATTCTTCTTTGGGAGCTGCAGGCGTGTTTTTGCGTTTTTCGTATTCCTCTTGCCACATTTCGGCAAATTCTTGATAAGTAGGTGGATTTCCCTCCATCCACCGTTCATTTAACCAATCGATACCAAATGCCGTAAAATAAAAATGATCTCCAAGCAATTGTTTAAAAAAGAGACGCGTTTTATAATCATTTTTATACGCCCCTTTTAACATTAGTGCGCTTGAATGTATAGGATAAATTTTCCGGCGCTTAGCGCACGAATTTTCAGGAAATTTTGGAACTGTTAATGTTTTGCCAGTCTCAAGGAAATGCAAAATACGCATGATAAGTGCCATCTTATTTCCTTTGTCTAAAAGGGACAGGTTCGTGGCTAAATCTTTTAACTCACTCACATGCAGAAACAATAAAGAATTTTTTAGAACTGTGAATTCTTGACCTGTTAACAAAAAATCGCTCATCTGTAAATTATACTAAGATAGTACATATTACCAAGATTCATGCAAAATCTAAATTCTTTTTTCGCTCATTTCTTTAAGGAAGGAATAGACCTTTTCTAGTCCAATCAATAACACTGGTGTAAAATAATTGAAAATAAGCCGCCAAGACTTTTTATTTAGAGGAAGATTAAGGACGAAATTTATGAGCACAAAGATTGACAATGACACCTTTTATCACGTCCCTGTCTTGGCTAAGATGTTAGGCGTAGCAGAAAAGACGATCAGAAGGCTTTTAGGGGATGCAGCCATTAAAGGGAAGAAGCTCGGAAGAAAGTGGTACGTTACCGGCGCAGTCATTAAAGCTTACTGTGAAGATGAAAAATAGACAGGCGACGAGAAATGACACCTACCCTGACACTTATCGCGCAGATTTTACGCAGTAGATGAGACAAAAGTGGGGTAAAAGTATTTTGGTTTTTTTGTAGCTAGTGCTATTCTATTGTGATTCCTGTGACAGGTGTGATTCATAGAGAGATTTTTGTCACAGAGTGCTTTATTACCACAAGGGTCTTTGCCAAGTATTGAATAAATTGAGCAAGAGCTTGAGGATAGAGAGTTATAGGGATTGATAATTTACTCACAAGCTGTGGGTAAATTGAAACTGCGTCTAAAAATAAAACGAATTGAGGAAGACTGAAATGGAATCTTATTTGAGTTTGTTGGAGGAATCCTTTCCTGGAATCAAAAATAATATAATTCGTTGCGAGTCCCTTGGTTTTAAATGGGCTGGCGAAGGGCGCATATTCGGTAAAGAAGAAAATGGGAAAGCAGTTTGCCATGTAGGTTATTATGAAACTTCTGCGCTTATCGAAGGTGATTGGTGTAGAATAGGGGCTCTTCATGCTATTTGTACACAATCTTCCTGTCGAAGCCAAGGGCATGCTTCTCAGTTGATTTTGGACGCACTTAAGTGGGCTGAAAAGAATTGTTCAATTGTCATCCTTTTTACGGAAATTCCAGAGTTCTATACGCGTTTATCTTTTCGAGAGATTCAGGAGTATCGATTCCACATTCCTTGCGAGCATATGAAGGGACATAAGGTATTAAGACAAATTCAAATTCCAAATGATAATGATCTTTTTCTTCGATGTTTTCGAGAAAGAGAACCTTTATCGCATCGTTTTTGGATCAAGGATAATGGAGTGGTTGCTTCTTTTAATACCCTTTTTGCCACTTACCCTATATTTTGGTCCCTACATTACAGTCCTGCGATTGATGGATTGCTTTCCTTTAAGCTGGAAAACCAGACATTACATTTATTTGATGTTGTAGCAAAAAAGATTCCGTCTTTAGAGCTTATTCTTGACCATTTCCATACTCCAATAAAGAATATCTATTTTTATTTTTCTCCCGATCGTTTCACTCAGAGTGCCGTGTCTGAGCCCTATCTTTATGATCAGGGTCATCTCATGGTTCATGGAGCTATGCCGATTGTTGGTCCTTTCATGATATCCCCTCTTTCTAGGTGCTAAAATGTGAAAAAAATATTTCTAGAATGCATAAAAATTGCGTAATTTCGTCAGACATCAGCTTGTTTATTATTAATTTTTTCTATGGAAAGTTAGATTTAGGTGGCGAGACATAATATCTCTCGACCCAATAGTCTTTTTCAATATTCCATGGGGACATAACATATCTATGAGTGTCTGCGTTAGGGACATTTTCAAGATGGGTTTTATCACAAGGAGCCCGGATTTTGCTACCATTTACTAGACAGAAAGAACATAGACAGCTTGTTATTAATAAATAATTGAGTTGATCTATGAAAGATATAAGAAAATACGATAAAGAATTTAAATTAAATGCAGTAAAACTTTTGCGAGACAATAGAAAGAGCTGTAAAGAAATAGAAAAAAATCTAGGGATCCCAGCATCTACTTTATACGGCTGGATCCAAGAACATACGGTAAATGGGGATAAAGGTTTTCAAGGATCTGGAGTAAGAAAGCCCTGTAATGAAGAAGTTTACAAGTTAAAAAAATAGCTAGCTGACGTAACTTTGGAGAGGGATATCTTAAAAAAAAGCAGTAGCTATCTTTTCTCGACACAAAGCATGAAATTTCTGTTTATGAAAAATCATAAGACTGAATTTAATATAGAGAGGATAGCGAAGATTTTAAAGGTGTTACGACAGGGATATTATGGCTATTTAGAAAGAAAACCCAGCAAAAGAAAGCAAGAGAACCAAAGACTTTTGGAAAAGATTCAGGCAGTCCATACAAGTAGTCGGAAAATTTATGGTAGCCCCCGAGTCCATATAGAGCTTAAAAAAGAAGGTGAAAAATGCTCTCGTAAGAGAGTAGCTAGGATAATGAGAAAGGAAGGCATTCAGGCAAAAACGCGAAAAAAATGGAAGAAAACAACTAAAAACAACCCTAAAGCTATACCAGCACCAACCCACTTAAACCAAAATTTTTCTGTAGAAGAAAAAAATAAGGTGTGGGTGTCTGATATAACTTATATTGAAACGGGAGAAGGATGGTTATATCTAGCTGTTACCTTAGATTTTTTTTCATGATTTTATGGAGTTGAGATATTTGATTATTAAATATCTGGCAAATTGACAAGCCCCATGGAGGATTTTTTATTTGCGATTCAGTATAATTTCCGTTTGTATATTCACCAATTACTTTTTTCCAAAATTTCATTGCGGCTTCAGAACCTGCGATTTGTCTTACTCGCCACGGCCCAGGATGTTTATTAAAAACAGCAAAAGCCATATTTTTACCAACCATCTTTTTCCTGTAAGCGGGCACAACATAAAAATCTACGATCTCAGAATACCCATCAATAGGCTCGATAATAGAAAAGCCAACTATCTGGGAGGCTTCTTTCCAGTAGTAGCCGAAATTTGGAATGCGCCAATCGACGTCTATAGAGTATTTTCCATCTTGATTTTTCTTTTTTC
Source organism: uncultured bacterium (assembly GCA_964439595.1). Taxonomy (GTDB): domain Bacteria; phylum Chlamydiota; class Chlamydiia; order Chlamydiales; family Rhabdochlamydiaceae; genus CAIJXB01. The sequence continues at coordinate 3,822 of CAYTOK010000025.1, forward strand.
CCGAGGTGGGGGAAAATTCATCTTCGTAATCCTGAGCTAACTTGTCGAAAATATAAGAATTTGATTCGTTAATCAGCTCTAGCATATACCCTCTATAAAAAGATCGGCATCTTTCTGATTCCTGAAGATAAGAAAATCAGTCTGAGGATATTTGTCTCTAAGTTCTTCGATTCGGGCTCTTTTTTCCTTATCAAAGTTCCAGGTGTATTTTAAGAGTTCCCAGTTGATGGTTCGTAAGCCACCAAAGTCTCTTTTGTAGTTAAACAACCTTTTGAAAAACCTCCAGAAACAGACAAGTCGGGAAAAGTGAAAATATATCAGAACATCAGCCTTAGCGAATCTCATTTCAAAAGTTGAAAATGAACATCCCTCAACAATCCATGCTGTTTCCTCAAGCATAGCCTTTTGAGTTTTTATGAATTCTTGCTTATCTCTTTTCTTACCGCCAGGCTCGAACATGTGCCTGTCCAGGTGGTGGACTGGAATGCCTAAGATTTTACCGAGCTTAGAGGCAAATGTAGACTTTCCACTTCCAGGAAGGCCGATCAGTGCAAACTTTTTATAGCAGGTGTTTTTCATGACTACGTGCTCTTCAGCGTAATACAGTTAAATTCTTCTTCAAATTGCCCGATCGTTTTTAGGATTAATTCCCATGAGGGAATCTCTCTGAAAATCATGGATTCCATCAATCCGTAATCTTTTTGAAGTTCTTTCAAAACACGAGGCGGTGGCACGAGTTTCAGTGTTCCCTTTTTGGCAGTGCTATAGCTCGCCCAAGCTGATGCAAAATAAATGCTTTTGTGATTGGCGACTCTTTCAAGTAAGTTTGATTCTTCAATGGCTTTTTCCTTTATCGGAGAATTTAGTAATCGGAAAAAATCGTAGAAGTGCCTGGAAATGCGTGGAGGGAGTTTTTTATCTGCAGGTAAATGAATATATTGATGCAGGATGGTTGCTTTTTCCCAAAACGTTCTTTCAGCGTTCAATACACGAATTTTTGTTTCTGGCTCATGAACTTTTTCTTTTAATGCCTCTTTGGTGTAGCTGTGTACGATATGGTCGCTTACAGGCCAATGTTCTGACCTTGCGCCTATCTCTATTTTCACAATAGGTCGGACGTAATCAGCATTTGATTTTTTGCTTTGGTATTCAAATAATAATGTTTTGGAATCGGGATCGTCTGAGTCAGCAAGAAGTTGCCATCCTTTATTTGTTCCAAGTTTTTCACCAATCGCATTCGTTAGCTCTTGTAATAATTCATTTTGCACATAGTTTGTGCAAGCTTGAGAGAGATTTTCAATAATGAGATTTTGTTTTTTCTTTGAAGGTGCATTTTCAGGGTTGTTGGGCGTCCCAAAACCAAAAAAATCTCGTTCTATGGAGAGATCTATATCCTCGGAGAAACGGTCAATCAACCTATATACTTTTGAAAGAGAAGTTCCTCCTTTGAAGGTAAGATAAGGTCTCACTTTTTCTAGTGAAAATAACCTTCCTAAAATCCATACCACCCAAAAGTCTTTTTCAATAATTTCAAAAGGCATGTTTTGAATATCGGCAGCCGTTTGAAAAAAAAGCTCTCGCTCATCTTGAGTTAAAAGATAGATTTCATTCATGGCTTAAGCTCCATGATGTCAAAAACAAGAGCTCGTATCCAGGCTGGAGCGAATTTCATGTTCTTTTTTATTTCCTCTTTAGGTGAGTCTTTGAGGAATTTTGAAATTTGTATGCGTGCTTTTTGATCGATATGATCTTTTCCTAAATTTTTCAAAGCTTGGATCAATAGCCCTTCCCTAGTTCCAGCAGACAGCATGTTTTTCTTTGTCGTTTTTTTGAAGATTATTTCTTGATTGCCGATTTTGACTTTTTTGGAAGCAGCTTCCGTTAGAAATATAACCCGACCAGGAACTTGCGTGGAAAGGCCAACTAAATTTGCTGCATGGGCACCTGCTGGTTGGATTAGCACTCTGTCTTTTTCTGCAATAGCCCTTGCTACTTCATTTAAATCGGGGGGAATGGCACCTAATGTATCGTGTTTTTTAGGATAGTCATAAAGACCTCTTGCAAGTCTTCGTATGAATTTTTGTTTTTCAAGTTGTGATAATGCTTTCCTAATGGAGGCATCACTTCCTAGGTCCGAAAAATGCATTGGCGTAAAGCACCAGCCAGGGCCATGCTCGATAATTCTATTTTTGATGGTTGTTTCAGCGCTATGACGCATTCGGATTAACCTCTGTTTTTCACAAAAACTAGCATGTTTTTGTGAAAATATCAATAAGAAAGACATAGATTTCACAAAAATAGACTATTTTTTGTGAAAAATGCTTGTTCTCAGTTGGCCAATATCTTGTTGGCTAAATGGATAGAAATCCATAGGGTTTTACTCCAGTTTCATCCAGTCTACTGCGTAAAATTTGCGTAATTGGGCTTTACGCAGTCAAATTTTTGAGCATGAATTTTTAGTTGTATGTCATTAAAAACAAAAGGCTTCAGTCGTGAAACCGAAGCCTTAATTTGGATTGGGGGTGGAGAGAATCGAACGCTATGACATTTTTTAAGCTGGATTAAACTGAAATAAACAACACTAAGAAAATCAGTGAGTTAAGTAAGGTTCGGTTGTGCTGGTTTATGCTGGTTTTGGTAGATTTTGTCCAGTCTAGTGGGTAAAAATGAGAGTTAAGGTGTTCGCGAAAAGGATTCAATTTTATTAGTCTTACACGCTAAACTTTTGATGAGAGCGCGGTCTTCTCTTATTAATGAGGCAGTCTAAATATAGAAAAGAAAACCGATTGAACTTCGGCCGCTTGGCGTTCGACCGGCTCGGCTGAATGTACCGATGGGTTGTGGATAACTCTGATACTTCGTTGATATAAAGCTCTAGCTTCCATTAAAGGATTCTGTACTTCAATTGCATGGACGTGGGCGTGTCCGTCTTCTTCGTCTGCGTGTTCTGTAGCAATGCCGTTTATCGATGTAATTCTTCCCCTATCCAGAGGGCATGTATCATGATTGGTATCTAACCAGGGCTGTAAACACTCTCGATGATATTCATGGTTACAATTTAATTTGGATATGTTGGCATCTGGCAAAATTTCCTCTGTGCAAATCGCGCAGACTGGTCTACTTGAAGTGGCAGCTGAAGCAGTGGCCATTTTATCCTCTTTGGTTAGGTTATGTGGCTACTATTATACCCAAAAATTGGGATTAAGTCATTTTAAAGAAATCTCTATAAATTCACCCCCAGTGAGATGGTTCGTTTTTACGCAAATCTTATGCATTAGACTGGGCAAAAGTGGCCTAACTGAAAAGAAAAAGGACTTTTCGGTTTCCCTTTAAGTCCTTAATATTCTTAGTGTTATTTGATTTGGCTTAATCTGAATTTTGGAGGTGGAGAGAATCGAACTCTCGTCCTTAGCAAACTCTATAATGATGACTACATGCTTAGCGCCTTTTTGTTAAAATAACCTTGATGAAAGACGCAGCACTTCAGGTCATTTTGCATCTTATATCTTGAATTGCCCTTATAAGATACGGAATTCAGAGCATTCATACCAGGGTTGATGACGATAGTTTCTAGCACTCCTGGTCAGGTCCTAGGCTATCGAGCACTTAAAACGGGTTAGGTTTTAAGCAGCGTGTAGATCCATGTTATGGTCTGCAATTATATTGTTATCGGATGATTAAGGAGGCCAACCGACGTCCTCCGCATGCCACTATTACTTTGTTTCCAAGTCGAAACCAGTACACCCCCGTGCTCATTGTAGCAGAAACCGATTTAAAGAGATCTTTTTTTATGGGAATTTTTTTATGTTATTAATTACCAGTGACTTTCAGTTTTAATGGAAAGAAACGCCCATATGGATTAGAATTCCGAGTAATTTTTTTATGCAGGAGCCTGAAAATACCATGTTTGAGCACACACAAGATTCCTTTCCTCAAAAAGAGGAAGCTGTTTTAGCCTTTTGGGAAAAGGAGAATATTTTTGAAAAGTCGATGGAAAATAGAGCTTTTTCTCCTTTGTTTTCTACCTACGACGGCCCTCCTTTTGCTACAGGTCTTCCTCACTATGGACATATTTTAGCAGGTACAATCAAAGATGTTATTCCAAGGTATAAGACAATGCAGGGCTTTAGAGTCCCTAGGCGATTTGGATGGGACTGCCATGGGCTTCCTGTGGAAAATGAAATTGAAAAAGCCAAGGAGCTTTCAGGGGCTTCTTCTATAGAATCTTTTGGAATCGGAAAGTTTAATGAGGAGTGCCGCTCAATTGTTCTTCGTTATACGGATGAATGGAAACGTACTGTAAAACGAATGGGAAGGTGGGTTTCCTTTGAAAACACCTATCACACGATGGATATTACTTTTATGGAGTCTGTTTGGTGGGTCTTTGGACAGCTATATGGAAAAGGCCTTGTGTATGAGGGTTTTAAGGTAATGCCTTTTTCTACTAAGTTAGGAACTCCTATTTCTAACTTTGAGGCAAACTTAAACTATAAGGAAGTAGATGATCCCTCTCTTACGGTGCTTTTTACTTTAAAAGAGGATTCTAATGTAAAGCTTGTTGTTTGGACAACGACTCCTTGGACTCTTCCTTCGAATTTAGCCATTATGGTTAAAAAAGATCTACACTATGCTAAGGTTCGCGTAGTAGAAAGTGGAGCTCTATATATTCTAGCAAAAAGTGCTATCGGTAAATATTTTAAAGACCCCGCTCAGTATGAAATAGTAGATACTTTTTTAGGAGAGGCTTTAGAAGGGAAAAGATATGATCCTCTTTTTCCTTATTTTGCTAAAAAAGAAGAGGAGGGTGCTTTTAGGGTTATTCTAGAAGACTCTTTGTCTGCAGAAGAGGGGAGTGGCCTTGTGCATTCAGCTCCAGCCTTTGGAGAGGTGGATTTTTTTGCTTGTCTAAGAGAGAAGATAGATCCTGTATGCCCCGTTGATCATGGAGGTCGTTTTACTATAGAGGTGCCTGATTTTGCAGGTATGTATGTCAAAGATGCCGATAAGGAGATCATTAAAAGGCTTAAACAAGAAGGAAAGGTTTTGCTCCATACGCAGATTAGGCATAGGTATCCTTTTTGCTGGCGTTCTGATACGCCTCTTATTTACAAAACGGTGCGCACATGGTTTATTGCAGTAGAAAAAGTCAAAGATAAGATGCTTAAGGCTAATGAAGAAATTTATTGGATTCCTCAGCATATTCAATATGGGCGCTTTGGTAAGTGGCTTGAAAATGCAAGAGATTGGGCCGTTTCTCGTAATAGATATTGGGGTACCCCGATCCCTATTTGGAGAAGTTCGGATGGAGAGATAAGGGTTCTTTCTTCTGTAAAAGAACTAGAAGAAAGAACGGGTAAAAAAATTACAGATCTTCATAGGCATTTTATCGACGAGTTAACTTTTGTAGAAGATGGTAAAGTTTTTCATCGCATATCTGAGGTGTTTGATTGTTGGTTTGAATCCGGATCAATGCCTTATGCGCAAAATCATTTTCCTTTCGAAAATAAAGAGCAAACGATGCAAAACTTTCCAGCTGATTTTATTGCGGAAGGGTTAGATCAAACAAGGGGTTGGTTTTATACTCTTACAGTACTTGCTGCTGCTTTATTTGATAAGCCGGCTTTTAAAAATGTGATTGTAAATGGAATTCTTCTTGCAGAAGACGGAAACAAAATGTCTAAAAGGCTTAAAAATTATCCGGAGCCTGATGTGATTTTTAATAAGCATGGCGTTGATGCTATGCGTCTTTACCTTTTAGGAAGTCCAGCTGTTCAGGCGGAAGATTTGCGTTTCTCAGAAAAAGATGTAGAAAGAGTTTTAAGACAAACATTAATTCCCCTTTGGAATAGCTTTGTGTTTCTTTCTACTTATGCAAAAATCTCTAAATGGGATCCTTCCAAAGCTCCTTTAAATAGGCCAAGTACAGATATTGATAAGTGGATGATTTCCTTACTACAAAAAACGGTAGGTGACGTAGAGCGCTCTATGGATAGCTATGAGATTAATCGAGCTATTCCTTCTTTTATGGAGTGCATCGATCAGCTAACTAACTGGTATATTAGACGAAATCGTTCCCGTTTTTGGTCTGAAGAATTCTCACAAGATCAGGATGAGGCTTTTGCTACTTTATATACTGTTATTTTAACTCTCTCTAAAGTAATGGCACCCTTTGTTCCTTTTCTTAGTGAGGTTATTTATGGGCAGCTTCGTATGGATCAAGATCCGATCTCTGTGCATCTAACAAACTTTCCTAAAGTAGATCCTTCATTAAGGGATGAGACTATGGAAAAGGAGATGGCTTTTGTACAGGCTGTAGTCAGCAGTGGGCATGCTTTACGTAAAGAACATAAGATTAAAGTAAGACAGCCCTTAGCGAAAGCACATATGGTGTCTTCTGACCCAGTCATCCTGGCTTCATTAAGGAAGAGAGAGCATTTAATTGCCGAAGAGTTAAATGTGAAAGAAATAGTCTATCATGAGCAGGAAGGCTCTTTTGTAGAACTTATTGCAAAGCCCAATTTTAGAGTACTTGGAAAGAAAGTGGGTGGCAAAATGAACGCCGTCCATAAAGTAGTTCTTTTATTTACCCAAGATCAATTGCAAACACTATTTTCCGGGAAAGATGTGGAAATAGACGTAGAAGGAGAGAAGATTCTATTGACACTGGAAGATGTGAATGTAGAAAGAAAAGTACGAGACGGGGTGATTGCACATTCTTTAGATGGAATTACCGTGGCATTAGATACAGTTTTAACGCCTCAGCTCATCGAAGAAGGTCTAGCAAGAGAAATTGTAAATAAGATCAATCTCGCGAGAAAAGAACTCGGCTTTGCTATTACAGATAGAGTTGTTTTAACTATGAAGGCTTCTATGCGTGTAAAAAACTGTTTTGAGGTTTATGGGAAATATATTTTTGGAGAAACTCTCGCTGTTAAAATGCAGTTTATAGACGATCTTATAGGGGTAGAGTGTGACCTAGGAGAAGAGATTCTTATCCTTGGGCTCTCAAAAGGTTAAAAATTATTATTAGAACTGAGGCTACATTTATAAGTAGCCTTGTTGCATTGTTATTAGGCGGTCTAGAAAAAAAAGCGTGAGTTTAAAATTCGTTCTAAGATTTATGCAACGAGGCATTTATTAGTCGAAAGGTAGGTTTTTACAAGCTGCTAAGTATTCTTAGCAGCTTGTTTATTATTATAGTTTAGGGATTCTATTTCTTCTTCTTTGAATAATAATGGAAGCTGCTATAGTAAATCCAGCAATTGTCCATATAATAGTTCTAGGCAGGTTAAAAAGTGGATAGGGGGGTTGGTTGGGATGACCAAAGCGACTTCCTGGAGGCCATATAATTAGGTCGGGAACTCCTCTTAGATTTTCTTCCGGTACAAAACCAAACTCTCTGCTATCTGCGCTTACAGCGTGATTGTCTCCAAGAGCTAAGTACATTTTTTCAGGAATAGTGAGACCAAACCGTTTGATGTGCTCTTTATCAATTGTTCCATCGGCATTAAGTGGCGGGCCCATATCTTGAAAGGCTACGTAAGGGTATTGCGCTGGAGCATTATTTTGTCTAGATTGTTCTTTTATATTAAATTCGAGTAATTTAGGGTCCTCTGCAGTAAAAAGGGGAGCTCCCATTGCATAGAGGTTTTTATCTCGGAAGTACACATAACGCATGGGAAAAAAGGGCGTGTATTTACTTTGTGGCTCAAACCTTGTATCAAAAACCATCCCTAAGTTATAAAAGAGTTGCACTTTTTCTGGAGTGAATTGATAGAGGGGGTGATCTTTTTCCAGTTCAACTGCGATTCCTTGGAAGGAAATTTTATATGCTTTCCCATAGTAAAATTCATACATTCCGTCAGGTACATTATTTAGTTTGGGAAGAAATGGACTTTTTAGCATCGTTTCAGGTAGTCCGTATTGATGAACTAAGCCTTTTTTTACAATGAAACGCACTGTATACAAATTATCAAAAAGAGTTCTTAAATGGGACTCATCAAGAGGAATCAAAGAGGAGCTAAGATCTAGAGTTGGTCTCATTCTTCCGCGAATGTCCTTGCGGATTTTTAAGTTTTGAAGGCTTGGGTGATGCAGTATTTCTAGATAGTAGTTACTAAACGGGAGGGTAGCCATTGTTTCGTTTGTAAATTGAAGAGCTTGCTGTTTGCTTAAAATGCGAGCCATCCCAAAGTTTTTTATTCCCCATAGGTCTCCATATTGACTTTTGGAGGAAGAATCGTTAAGAAGTAATTCTCCGACAGTCTGGTTCTTATTAGATAGGGACAGCTTTGCAATAGGTTCATTCATTTGTCTTAGATAAACAGGGGAGTAAATTCCATTTGTTGGATACGTGGGGGTGGATACTTTTCCTTCGAATTGTAGAAAGGGAATGTGTTCAATTTTATCTAAGCTAGCAATTTGAAGCTCTTGCGAGATATCATTTCCTTCTTTGTCCAATCCATATATAAGACCCCCATAGAAATAAAGAGTATCTCCCGGTTTTCCCATAAGCCTTTTGACATATTGTTTTTTTGCAGGAAAAAGATAAAAATAGCGAGTGTCGACATCTCGGATGTCCATATTTTCTCCTGTAAACACTATAATGCCGTTGCGTTTAACTAGGTCAGGGGAGAAATAGAGGTGGTTGGTAGAAAGAGGGATATTAATACCAAAGGCCGTTTTGCTAACGACAAGTCTATCTTTTTCTTTAAGTGTAGGACGCATCGACCCCGTCGGGATTTCATAAGGTTCAAACCAGACTTGTCTGATGAGGATTGCAAGGAAAAGAGCGACAGAAATAGCTACAACAAGGTTTTTGCCTTTTTCAAAAGGAGTTTTTGCTAAGAGGGTTCCAGCTGCAAACTCGAGTTCTTTGGCTTTTTTTTTGCTTAAATCTTCATTTTTACAGTAGAGGGCCTCTTGGAGTTCTTTCAGTAGTTTTTCTATATGGGATTTGCTTTCTTCAGAGAGTTTCTTCTTTTTCTGGTATAGGTGGTAGTTGTGTTTGAAAATCTTATTGTATTTCCGTAAGCGAAAGAAAGAAATTACTTTTTTCATAAAAAAATCCCCTATGTAGACTGGGATATACTGTAAAGAATTTATGAAATACGAGCAAGTTGTATAATTTTTTGTAAAAGCTTGGTGAACGGGCGCTTTGGATAGAGTTTCTTTTCCAGAATAATAACACTCGGGTGAGTGGGATCTGCTGTATAGGCATTTTGATAACAGGCTTTAGCTGAATTGGTGTCTTTTAACGCTATGTAGTAGTGGCCAAGTAAAGTCATAAACCCTCTATATTCCGAAACGTGAAAACTATCTCTTAACGGGAAGAGTTCTTTTAGATTAAGAGAGGGGAATATGAGAGGAATCTTTTCTAGATCTCCTTTGCGAAGAGATTGATCTGCATAGTTTATTTTAGCAAAGAAATACTCGCTGTGTTTTTGGTAAGACTCTTCGATCAGCTTTTCGGCTTTACCTACTTGTTTATGTCTTAAATGAAGATAGGTGAGCAGATTGTCTAGTGCGGGATTTGTGGGAGCTTTTTTTTGCCACTCTAAAACTTTTATATAAGCAGTTTTAGGACTAAGCTGCGACTCTTCTAAAAGCTTTTGGAACTTGAGAAGATCTTCTAATGAAAAAAACTTACTTAAATGAAGGGCATTTGCTTCATAGGTAATTTTAATCCCATCGATTAATAAATGGGATAGGGGGAAGGTAGATGAGAAAATGGCTTTATTCATACTTTTTAGTTTTGCAAAGTAGATAAAAGATAACAAGGAAAAGTTCTGAACAACACTAATGCTTTTTTGTGGAAAACTTGTTCATAAGTTGCTTTTTTCTCGAGAATTGTCAAGTTAGTTTTGTGAATATTTTGTTATAAATGCATTTTTTCTTTATTAAGACTTTTTGTATGCGTCTGATTAACAGCGTCTTATGAAATGTCTGTTTATTTTCCTGATTTTTTGCTTGCTAGAAAAATCTTATTTTTGCTTGCGTTTTACTTGTTCATAACTGTCACGAACTTAGGGGGAGAAGCTCTTTTTAGGGAGACCAAAGGAAAAAATCTTCGGATTCCGTAGGGAAGCCTGTTGGGATTCCAAGGGAATTTTCAGGGACTAAAATCCATTTGTACCTATGGTCCTTAGTGAAGCTTTTTTGTAAGTCGGTTGAGTTTATAGTAAAGGATAAGGATTCCTTTTCTTTTTCTTTTTCTAGGGTAAAAGGGATTGGACCTATTCGCTCACCAGGGGATAGCAGATCAAAAGCAAATAGAGAGAATTTTTTATAGTAAGCAGGGGATTTAATAGGAATTTTTATTCCAGTTTTTGTTTTTGTAATTTGTCTTCCGATTTGAGGTGGTCTTCTCGGTAGAGAGCTTTTTATAAACGAAGATAGGTTATTTCCTAGGTCAATTATTTTAATGGAATAGTTGAAGTGTCCATTATTAGCTTCAATCCATACGGGGAACGCTGAGGTGCTGTTTGGTGGAAAATATAAAGTAATTTGACAGGAAGATAGAAGTGTTTCATCTTTAGGCCAGAGGCCTTTCCACGCTTCGCAGAGGAGTTTTGTTTTTGTTCCCTCTAGGTTTACTGAGGGATTCCAAAGAGGTCTTTGGTCATGCTCTCCAGATCTGGGAGATGGGCCGATTTTTTTTCTTTCAACGGGATCTATTCTATGCAGCTTTAAAGAAAGAAGTCCGGAGAGAAAATGTTCAGATTCTTCTAAATATAACCACCCGCGCTTAGAAAAAGAGTAGCACTCTATCAGTTTTAAAGTTTCTTTGTCTATTTCATACTGAGTCCATGAGGTGTGCCCAGGAGCCCCGCTTGCCATCCAAGTTTTCCAGTTCTGCTTTGTTAACGAGAACTTCCCTGTCGGGATGGTGATTTCTTCTAAAATAATGGACTCGTTTCCTAGTTCTTTAATTAGTAGAAGAGAGTAGTTTTTTTCTTGTTGCGTAACTATATAATCGCCTTTTTTTGCGGTAAATAAGCGATCTCCCATGGTAAAAGAACTGAGGAAAATAAAACATATTATCAGAAAATGCAAAACACGCATGTGAATAAAAACTCCTAATTTCACCTAAACTCGGATTATACAAAAATGTCGTTTAATTGAATAGTTAATATAAATAATAAATTTTATTTTCTGCGTGTATTTGAAAGTGTAATACCCTTTTACCGTCGTTATTTAACGAAAATGACGGCTTTTCTATGTCAAGTTTAAATTTTTCTTCTTGTAAGTGGGTTTTATTTGCTTTTTCTAAATCCTTACTTTGTTTTAACATAGATCTTTACTTAAAGAAGAAGGGGTCTTTCAATGGGCTTTTTATTGAATTTTTTTAAATCAGCTCCGCATCTTCCAGAGATGGTTGATTCTGAGCAGATTAAAGTGCAATATAGGTACTGGCGTATTCGAGTCATGTATTCGATCTTTATAGGCTACGCTTTCTACTACTTAACAAGAAAAAGTTTTAGTGTGGTTATGCCCGGTATTATGCAAGAGCTTCACCTGGACAAATCACAGCTTGGGATCATGGCTACGGTTCTTTCTTTGACCTATGGACTTAGTAAATTTTTTAGTGGGGTGATATCCGATCAATCTAATCCCCGTTATTTTATGGCGATAGGGCTTATCCTAACCGGCATTTTTAACATCTTTGTCGGGATGTCTTCCTCTTTATGGTTTTTTGCTGTTTTTTGGGGTCTTAATGGCCTTTTTCAGGGATTTGGTTGGCCTCCCTGCGTAAAATTGCTGTCTCATTGGTATTCTCATTCAGAAAGGGGATCTTGGTGGTCTAGCTGGGCTGTATCTCAGAATGTCGGGGGTTTTTTGACCCCGTGGGTTGTGGGTCTTTGTCTTAGCTATTTTGGGTGGCGCTACGCCATGTTTATTCCTGGAATGGTTTGTATTGTAATGGGTTTTATTTTAATAAACCGCCTGGTAGATGTTCCAAGGTCTTTAGGACTTCCGACTGTTGAAAAATTTCGTAATGATTATATAGATGATAAAAAGACAGACGATGACGAAGTGCAGCTCACGAGTAAGCAAAGAATGCTTAGCGTGTTAAAAAATAAATATATTTGGATTCTAGCAATAGCTTACTTTTTTATTTATTTTATACGCACAGGACTTGAGTGGACAACTCTTTTTATGGTTGAGTCCAAAGGGTATAGTGTTTTAGTGGCTAGCGGACTAACTTCTCTTATTGATGCTGGAGGCTTTTTAGGAATGCTTTCTGCTGGATGGCTATCAGATCGTCTTTTTAAGGCAAGAAGAGGCCCTATCAATGTTCTTTTTGCTATGCTACTATTTTTAGCTGTTGGAACTTTTTGGCTTTTTGCGGGCCATTACAGCTGGCTGGACTCCTGTTTAATATTTATGATTGGTTTTTCTATTTTTGGACCCCAGATGCTTATAGGAGTTGCCGTAGCTGAATTAGCACATAAAAATGCAACGGCGACGGCAACAGGTCTTGCTGGATGGGTTGCTTATGTTGGCTCTGCGACCGCAGGTTTTCCTTTAGGTAAAATTATTGATATATTTGGGTGGGAAGGTTTTTTTATTTCTATGGGAATAAGCGCTATGGCTTCTGTAGTTTTATTACTGCCTCTTTGGGGAGTTACTAGAGCTAGTCTGGCCCAGGTAACTAAGGATGAAGAAGTATTAGAACCAGCTTCGACCGCTAATTGATGGTATCGATGAGCTCTATTCCTTGCATAAAGTCTAAACGAATTTCTTTAAAAAATCTCTTAAGTGGCTCTTTTATGGTTTTTGGAACTACTGTTGGAGCCGGAATGCTTGGGATTCCTGCTATGACAGCTGGCGCCGGGTTTATACCAGCCCTTTTAGTGACTTTTTTAGTGTGGCTTTTTATGGCAGCTACAGGCCTTTTATTTTTAGAAGTCACTTTGAAAATGCCACAGGGCTCTAATCTAATTTCGCTATCTCAGCGATTTTTGGGAAGAGCCGGTAAATGGGTTTCCGCTGTTTTATTTCTATTTTTATACTATTGCTTATTAGTGGCCTATTTTGCTGGAGGCTCGCCACTTTTAGGGCAACTGTGCCTTTGGATGGGTTTTCCTCTTTCTGCTTTAACAGAAAAAATCTTGTTCCTTACTGTGTTTGGAGGTGTTATTTTTCTTGGAGTGAAGTGGATTAATAAAGCCAATTTGATCTTGACAGGTTGTATGCTTCTTGCTTATGTGCTTCTAGTTTCTTTGGGAGCTAGTGCTGTAGAGTATTCTAGGTTTCCTATAAGTAATTATTCTCTTGCTTTTGGAGCAGTTCCTGTGCTTTTTAGTGCCTTTGGCTTTCATAATGTGGTTCCGCCGCTTGCTACTTTCTTACACAGGGATAAGAAAGTGCTTCGCCTCTCTATTCTTCTTGGGACATTTTTTGCTTTGGCTTTGTATGTTGTTTGGCAGTGGCTTGTACTTGGATCCGTTTCTATAGATAGTATTGCAGAGGTAAGGGCAAAGGGACTTCCAGTTACCTATGCTCTGCAAACAGCAGCTCATGTTTCCAGTATCTATGTCTTAGGACAGCTTTTTGCGTTTTTTGCTCTAACCACTTCTTTTCTAGGCGTGGGATTTTCTTTTGTGGACTTTATTCAGGATGGATTTGCAGAGAGTAAAATAAAGGTACGTCGTTTTTTTTGTTCTTTCTTAACTTTAGTCCCCCCCTTTATTTGTATTTTACTCAATCCCGCAGTGTTTGAAAAAGCTCTAGGACTAGCTGGAGGAGTAGGGGAGTCTATTCTAAATGGTATTTTACCTGTCCTTCTTTTTGTTAAAATGAAATCTTCTTTAAAACAGGGGGAGATGAGTTTTCTTTTTAAAGTCACTCTATGGCTTTTAGTGCTTCTAAGCTTAGGGGCCTTTTTTATAGAAGCGTATTCTTTATAGTTTCTTTAAATATTTTTAGTTTTGTACGATTTTTTTTCTAACCACATGGTTTTAATTTAGTTATTTATTTAATAATTAATATATTTAACGTGTCTATTGTTATTTTTATTTTTATCTGTTAGCTTTTGATTATATGAATCGTAATCAAGGGTGCTTGTATGGCAACAGTAAAAGAAATTACTGCGGATGAATATGAAATCATTAAAGGCTTTTATCAAAAGCAAGACTCTTTTTTTAGAGACTATTTAAGAGAAACACTTGGGCCCCCAAAGCTAAGTCCCTTAAAGTCTATTGAAGGACAAGAAAGGGAACAAGAGCAATTAATTGAAAAATGCCTTAAATTTAGGCAAGATGATATAGGAAGAGGGTTACAGCTTTTTATAGATGCTTGCAAAAATGAAGAAAGCACCATTTTTAACGATATATTAGCAAGGGCTCAACTTCAATCACTAGCACTAGTTGAAGGAAAAGAAATAACTACTTTTTTAATAGGAAGTGACTTTGAGTGGCTAGATAAGATAGTAGAGCGCAAATTTCAAAGTCACAATTATGAAGAATCTAGTTGCATGTTTCGATTTATGATTCAAATGAATTCTTTTTTTGTTCCGGCATGGGTTGGATGGGCTGATAGTGAAAAAAATCTTGGTCATTTAGAGATTGTAGAAAGTATTTACGATATCGCTATGGAGTCTTTTCCTTACAATTTTTATTTAGTTCTTTTTGCTGCTGACTTTTACATTTCTTATAATCAAAAAAATAAAGCTGGATTAGTTCTTAATAAGGCAAAAGAAAAGTTAATAGAAGAAGGGATGCAGTCATCTAAGTCCTTTCAGGCAATTACAAAATTACTAGGTAAACTAGCTTAAAAGGGGATACGATTATGAGTAGTATATCCGGTGTTAATCAATCAGGCAGTACGCAAGGATCTTTTGCAGGTCTGACTTTAGAAAGAAATAGCCTGGAGGCTAAAGAGATACTCGTAGAAAGTGATCGCTTGGGGAACGTTGCTGAAGGTGCTTTTTTTCTTGGAGGGTTTGCGGGGGGAGTGGCTGCAAGTTTTATAGTTATGGCTCAGGTTGTTGTTGGATTAATTGCTTTAGCCTCACTTGCTACACCTATTGGCTGGGCTGCTTTAGGGCTTTTAGGTATAGGATTGACCGTTTTAGCTATTCGGAATTATATAAAAGAAAATCCCGAGACATTTGATAAGCTTAAATCTTCTATAGGATTTGGTGTGGGGGGATTTATTGTCGGCTTTTTGGTTATACCAAGTTTGTTTCTGACTGGGGGCATGGTTAGGTCTGGGGGTGGGGGATTCGGGGAAGGGTCCTCGAAGAATGAGGAGGCTCAGAAGCCAGGTCAGACTGTGTAAAAATGTGCTGTTTTTAGTAAAATAGCTATTCTCTAAGAAAGGGAAACTTTGGTTTAGTTGATCCTGCGGACACACACTAACTTCGTCCTTAAGGGCTGATTATTACCTACAATTCAGCTTGGGATGAAGGGCTAGCCAGAACTCAGATATAAGAGCTAATTTC
>CAYTOK010000026.1:0-17531 GCA_964439595.1 uncultured bacterium
TCACTTATTCTCTGCTGTCAAAACATCAACGCTGGCTCTTACGGCTCAGCTTTTCCTACCTCATCGTCTTATTTAAAAGACTGTTTCGGTAAGATGCCAAGACTATAGCGAATATATCCCTTTTAGCGCAAACTTTTTTACTTTTTTTTTATTTATCCGCTGAAGAATACCCTGGAAGCCCATCTATACAGTACAAGTTTTCCGTCTTAATCACGTCACAGCCTTGTTCCACCAGTTTTTTCAGCAAAAAAACCACCTCTTCTTGAGTCACTACTTTTTCTTTTTTAGAAGAAAAAAAGCGGCATCGCCACTGTTCGACACAAAAAGTCTCCACATGCCCTTCCGGCCAAATTTTGGCCCCTCTATTAGTAACCATAGTAATTTCCAAAGGAAAAACCTTAATGTTGAGTATTTTATCAAGAAAAGACTTTGCGCTTTCTCTGCTATAGAGAAAAACATCAACTCCTTGTAATTCTCTTGTAAACGGTAACGATATAGATAAAGGCAAAGAAGTGAGTTTTGTATGCTCCTTATAAGAAACACAGGGTAAACCAGCAGGCTTTTCACCTAAATACTTAGCCACAGCAATACCAAACTCCTTAGTTCCTACTTTTATTTTACTTTTTCCCTCAAGAAAAATATCGTATGTATGAATTCCTTCTTCAATTGTTTTCAACCAAGCGTTATGAATCCTCTCTGCTATATCTCCTTCTCCTAAATAATTTAACATTAAAACTGCAGCGAGAAGAAGCCCCGAGGGATTCGCCATATTTTGCCCAGCTCTTCTTGGAGCAGAACCATGAATCGCCTCAAACATAGCCCCATGCTCCCCTATGTTAGCCGACCCAGCAATTCCGACCGACCCAGAAATCTGAGCTGCTACATCAGATAAAATATCTCCATACAAATTAGGCATAACAATTACATCAAATACTTCCGGAGTATCCGCTAACTTAGCAGCGCCAATATCTACAATCCAATGTTCATTGATTATATCAGGATACTCTTTAGCTATTTCTTCAAATATTTTATGAAAAAGACCGTCAGAAAACTTCATAATATTATCTTTAGTGAAACATGTTACTTTTTTTCTGCCGTGATGACGAGCATACTCAAAAGCGTGTCGAATAATTTTTTCTGACCCCTCCTTAGAAATCAATTTAATCGACTCACATACATGAGGAGTTTGCTTATATTCTATTCCTGCATAAAGATCCTCTTCATTTTCTCTTACAATCACAACATCCATACCAGGATGCTTAGTTCTTACAAAAGGAGAATAAGCAACACAGGGTCTAATATTTGCAAATAATCCGAGAGTTGTTCTAATCGTAACATTTAAACTTTTAAAACCTCCTCCCTGTGGCGTAGTAATCGGGGCTTTTAAAAAAGCTTTAGCTTTTTTAATTGTTTCCCAAGACTCCGGAGTAATCCCGTTAGGATACCCTGCTAAATACACCTTTTCCCCAATATCTACTCGATGAAAATCAAAATTCGCACCCGCTTCTCTAAGCACGTGAAGCGTTGCTTCCATAATTTCTGGTCCAATACCGTCACCATAAGCAACAGCTATAGGAATCCTTGCCCTTGACATACTCTTTCCTCCTTGCGCATATAAAAAACTTTTATAAAAAAAATCTACAGACTTCAAGCAAAAAGAATAATCCTGTATGTTATAGTATTGCAAAAAAGGAAACTCATGATCAAAAAATTACTTGAAGAATCTCAAAGCCAAATCGACTATTTTTTTAAACAAGTTGATGTGAGCCGTTTTGAACAAATCGCTAATCTCTGCGCCTCCTGTAAAGGATTAATCGTTTTTACCGGAATCGGAAAAAGCGGTATTATTGCTGAAAAAATAGCCATGACTTTAGCTTCTACCGGAACTAAAGCTCTCTATCTTCCCACCTTGAATTTTCTGCATGGAGATATCGGCCTTCTCTCCGCAGGTGATCTAGTTTTTATGCTAAGCAAAAGCGGTGACGCACAAGAGTTGCTTAACTTAATCCCTTTCATTCACAGAAAAAACGCAACCGTCATCTCGTTAACTTCTAAGTCTAGCAGTAAACTAGCAAAATATGCAGATATCCATATGGAACTTCCTTTAGAAAAAGAGCTATGCCAATTTGATCTTGCCCCCACAACCTCCTCACAAATACAGCTAATCTTTGGAGACATCCTTGCTATAGCTTTAATGAAAATAAAAAATGTCAAATTAGAAGAGTATGCAGAAAATCATCCGTCAGGATCTATAGGAAAAAAAGCCACTTTGCTAGTAAAAGATCTTATGTTACTTGGAGAAAAAATCCCTTCATGCCGACCAGAGGATAAGTTGATCGATGTCCTTTTCGAATTAACGCAAAAAAAATGCGGAACTCTTCTTATTACTGATCAAGAAGGCGTTTTACACGGTATTTTTACCGACGGGGATTTGCGAAGATCTCTGCAAAAACACGGCTCTGATGTCCTACATCAAGAAATTAAACATTTAATGACACCGAGCGCGATCTCCATTTCCGCTAACTCTCTTGTACTAGATGCTGTTAAAGAAATGCAAAGAGATGCTAATAAATGGGTTATGGTAACGCCCGTAGTAGAAGAAAATAAAGTAGTTGGGCTCTTACGAATGCATGACATCATTCAAGCCGGGATTTCTTAACCATTTTCACACTTTTCATAAAGGTTTTCACATGATTTTACACGCTCTTTCCGTTCCTCTAATCCTTACAGTCTTCACTGTAGGATATTTAGCTATTATTTTTGAACATTACATTAAAATAAGCAAAAGTGCGACAGCACTAATTATTGCCACTCTTTGCTGGGGCCTTTATTTTATCAGCGACCAAGTTTCTATAGATGTTGATCTACAAAAACTAGGACATCACGTCTCAGACATATCCCAAATCATTTTTTTTCTACTGGGAGCTATGACTATGGTAGAGCTGATCGACTCGCATAAGGGATTTCAGCTTATCACCAAAGCCATCTCAACTAAATCCTTAAGATCCCTTATTTGGATTATTGCAGGGATTACCTTTTTTCTTTCAGGAATTTTAGATAACCTAACGACCACTATTTTAATGATTTCTCTTTTAAAAAAGCTCATTCCAAGCGCGAAAGAAAGATGTCTTTTTAGCTGCATTATTGTCATTGCTGCGAACGCAGGAGGAGCTTGGACTCCTATAGGAGATGTGACAACAACGATGCTATGGATTAATGGCCAGCTATCTTCTTTTGCTGTTATTAAATCCCTTTTTCTTCCTAGCCTCATCTCCGTCTTAATCCCCCTTCTCTACTACTCCTATAGGATAAAAGGCAAATGCACACTTCCCTCAGATAAAAAAGAAACAGCAAGCGAGCCAGGCTCCAAGCTTGTTTTCTTTTTTGGCATAGGGGGTCTTATTTTTGTGCCTATTTTTAAAGCAGTGACCGGACTACCCCCTTTTATGGGAGTTTTACTGGCCTTAGGAATCCTATGGCTTGTTACAGATATCCTTCATAAAGACGATGTATCTAGAGACCATTTAAGAGTAGCTCACATACTCAATAAAATTGACACTTCCAGTGTTTTATTTTTTCTAGGTATTTTGCTTTGCGTCTCTGCACTGCAGACCGCTGGAATTTTAGACGCTCTTTCTATTTGGCTAATTAACGATATCCAAAATCTCCCTCTTATCGCTACTTTAATCGGCGTTTTCTCTGCTATTATCGACAACGTACCTCTAGTTGCAGCCACCATGGGCATGTACCCTTTAACACAATTTCCTACAGACCACTCCTTCTGGCATATGATTGCCTATGCAGCAGGAACAGGGGGAAGCCTTTTAATTATAGGATCTTCTGCAGGAGTTGCTATGATGGGAATGGAAAAGATGCATTTTATCACCTACATGAAAAAAGCCACTCTTCCTGTGTTAATTGGATACCTTGCGGGCATGGGAGTGTATTTACTGCTATAACTAATATGGCTATTGGTTTAAATCTGAGCCTGGAAAAAAGCATAGAAAAATGATGCTAAAAGAAGGAAAGAAGCAGCCTGTCTAGGCTACGCCTTACCAACTGGTCCAATTTTAACCAATAGCCAAAATCTCGATTTTACATTAAGAAGGACTTCCTTCTAAAATATGTAATTACTCTTAAAGACCTTTTTAGAGAAGATACGTTATCTATAACGTTGAATTCCCCTTGCAATCTTATTTTAAATGCAAGATAGTATTGCTCTTATACTACTTTTACATAACATGGATTTTCAATGACAAATAATAAAAAAAAACTTCTATTTCCCATTGGAATAGACGACTACAAAAAACTCATCGAAGGAAATTATGTCTATGTAGATAAAACACTTCTCATTAAAGAATTTTGGGAAGAAGGGGCAGAGGTTACTTTAATCACACGTCCAAGGCGCTTTGGGAAAACAATCTCCCTTTCAATGCTTAGATATTTTTTTGAGAAATCAGAACATGCAACTAAACATCTTTTTGAAAATTCTCTAATTTGGCAAGAACAGGATTTAAGGGAACATCAAGGGATGTATCCAGTGATCTTTATCTCTTTTAAAGACATTAAAGCAAATAATTGGAAAGATGCCTATCAAGACCTTCAAGCACTTATTCAAGAAGAGGTTGACAGAACGCTAACTCCCGTCTTATCTCTTCTCAATGAGATAGAAAAAAGAAACTATGATGACTTGATGGATACTACCATAACCGGATCAAAACTACTATCGAACTTTAAAACCAGCTTAAAATTTATCACAAAAGCTCTCTCTAGAATTCATAATAAAAAAACCATTGTTTTAGTGGATGAATATGATACGCCTATTACCCACTCCTATATGCAAGGGTATTATCACGAGATGATCGACTTTATGAGTTCATTATTATCTAAAGGCTTAAAAAGCAACGTTCATTTACATAAAGGATTGATGACAGGCGTTGTTCGCACCGCCAAAGATGGCATTTTATCCGGTTTAAATAATCCTAATATCTGTACAATGCTCGATAGTAAATTTGCTAATAAGTTTGGCTTCACAGAGCAGGAAATTGACAACCTTTTACATTTAGCCGATCGCTCTTTTAAAAAAGAAGAAATTAAATCTTGGTATAATGGATATGTATGCGGCTCTAAACATCTTTCAGGACCTTATGCCTTAGAACGAACATGTTCTTTATACAATCCATGGTCTATTTTAAAATATCTAGAAGGAGATGCCGATCCAGAAACTTACTGGGCTAATACAGGGAGTACCGAACTACTTGAAAGACTCATCTCTGAAACAAGCACAACGACACAAGATGAGCTGAAGATACTATTGGAAGGTAAATCTTTGGAAAGAAAAACGATCAACCAAGACGTTATTCTCTTAGATTTGAATCATAAAGAAGTCGAACCTTGGAGCTTTTTATTTTTTGCGGGATACGTCACTGCTACAGGGCATATTTTTACAAATGATACTAACTACTACACTTTAACCATTCCCAATAAAGAGATTTGGGAGCTATACAGAAAACTCACTTTAGGAGCTATTAGCAAACGATTCTCTCCTGCTAAACTGGAAATCTTATTAAAAGCCCTCACTACCGGCAATGCAATCATAGTAAATGACCTTTTAGGCGATTTTATAAGAAGCTTTTGCAGTTTTCATGACCTATCTGAGAAAGACTTAGAAAGCAGTCTTCATCTATTTGTTTTAGGACTTTTGGTATCCCTTTCTAATAAGTACATCGTCACATCAAACCTAGAATCAGGATATGGGCGTTATGACATCATGCTTTGTCCCAAGATGCCTAACTCCTCTAATGAGCAAGGCGTCATACTAGAGTTCAAAAAAGGCAAGAAAAAAGATTTGAAAGAATTAGCTAAAGAAGCTTTAACTCAAATTAAAGCTAATCAATATGCAACACAACTTTATCATCTAGGATATGTTGGCAATATTTTTTGTTATGGAATTGCTTCTTACAAAAAAGAAATTTTTATAGAAATGGAAGTAGCCTCATCAAATGAGGGGCCGTAAAAACGGCCCTTCAATATCCTTTAAAGGTTTTCTTCTAAATGCTTCTGTAAACAGCTTAAAAAAGAGCAACCGTACATACCATCAATTACTCTATGATCAAATGTTAAAGAAAGGTATAGCATAGAGCGGATAGCTAATACATCATCTTCAATAACCTGAACGCGTTTTTTAATAGCTCCAATTCCTACAATAGCTACTTCTGGATACCGTATAATTGGCACCCCAATAGAAACCCCCGACATCCCAAAATTTGTGACAGTTACAGTCCCTTCTGAGACATCTTCTGGACTCAGCTTGCCATTTCGCGCTTTTTCTGAAAGTTCCTGTATCTTCTTAGCAAGATCTGGTAAAGAAAGCTTATGACAGTTTTTAACAACAGGAACAATAAGTCCCTGGTCTATACTTACTGCAACTCCAATATTCACATACTTCTTTAAGATAATCGTATCTTGATCTAAAGAGGAATTCAGCAAAGGAAACTCTTGTAGAGACTTAGCTAAAGCCTCTAAAACAAAACTGGTCACTGTAAGCTTAGCTCCATGGGCAAGATAAAAAGATTCCTTCTCTTTCTTGATTTTCTTTATGATGTTTGTGACATCTATTTCCGTAATAAGTGTAGCGTGCGGAGCTTCGTAAAAAGATTTAACCATATTTTCAGCAATAGCCTTTCTCATACCGGTCATCTTTACCCTTTCTTCCCCTTCCATTGAAGAGCAGTGTTCCGTTCTTTTTAAAGAACATGGAGAAGAAGGTTTTTTATTTTCTACATAGGATTCCACGTCTTGCTTAGTAAGACGTCCTGCGGCTCCCGTTCCTGGAATCTTCTGTAAGACTTCTAGAGAAATTCCTTTTTCTGTTGCTATCCTAAGAACTGCAGGAGAAATAAAATCATTTTTATCTTCAACTATTATCTCTTGCTGCTTTGTATTAGAAGCCGCTTCCACTTTAACTTCAGGGGTATGGCCTTCTTTTTTGACAACGGCAAGTAAGGCACCTACGTCTAGCTCTTCATCCGGCTTAGCTACAATTTTTACAAGAATACCTGCTGTAGGCGATGGAATTTCACTATTGACTTTGTCTGTTGACACTTCTAATAAAGGCTCATCTAACTGAACAAAGTCACCTTCTTTTTTAAACCACTGAACAACCGTAGCGCTCACGATGCTTTCCCCTAACTTAGGGAGCATAATCTTATATTCTTCGCTCATAAAAAATTTTCCTAAAAAAAGTTCAAACTCTATTTTTGATCGATTGGCACATTTCTTTCCAGAGATTTTCATTCCAAATACATTCTAAATCCATTTTTAATGGACTAATTGGCAAGGGAAAACCCTGCAACTCAGGAAGTTTTACCAAATCCTTCTCTGTGCAAACTAAAAATGCAGCTCCTTTTTGCTTACAGTCCAAGGCAAAATAGGTAAGCTCCTCTAAAGAAGGGGCTATATGATCAGGAAACGTCATCGATTTAACTATTTGACACCCCTTACTTTTAAGGGCATCATAAAATAATCCAGGCTTTGCAATACCACAAAAAGCGCCTACCAAGGCATTTTCCACACTCTTATCTAACAAGAATACTGACCTAAATCCTACTACAGGAGCCTTAGTAAAGCTCCTAATTTTCTTTAAAATCTCTTCTTTAGAAAAGCCTGTAGTAAGATGAGTCACCACTACTAAATCAGCCTTAACTAATCTTTTAGGAGAATCTCTTAAATATCCTCTGGGGAGAAAATATCCTTTACCAAATAAATCTAAGGCATCTAAAAGAACAATTTCCTGATCTTTCTTAATTGCTCTATGCTGAAATCCATCTTCTAAAATACATACATGGATATTTTTCTTTTCAGCAAGCTTTGCACTTGTTACACGGTCTTTTCCCACAAAAATAGCGGCGGATGTTTCTTTGGCAAGCCAGTAGGGCTCATCTCCAGAAACTAAAGAAGGAACAAGAGGCCCCTTACCCTGAGATATCTGCAAATTCCCTTTTCTTTTTTTAGAGCGATACCCCCTAGAAATAACGGCAACAGATCCAGTCCCTTTTATGACATCATTAACAAGTTTGCGCACCAGCGGGGTTTTACCAGTGCCACCTGCTACAATGTTTCCAACGCTAATAATATAGGAGGAGCTCTTATAACTTTTACAAATACCTAAGTCATAAAGAAAATGTCGAATTTTAGTGCCAACTTGAAAAAATAAACCCAAAACATAAAAGCATCCCTTAAGAAAAGGCGCTCTTTTACGCTCTTCGATTACATCTAAAACGATGGATTCAATCGACATGATAAAAAATCTTTTTTTCAATCATCTCAATAAGGATGTGAATAACTGCCATGTGTGCTTCTTGTACTCTATCAGAGTGCGGAAAAGATTGATCGATGATAAGTTCAAGGTCACAAAAACCTTTAAGCTTACCTCCTGTTTTTCCAAGAAAAGCTATCGTAGCCATCCCTTTTACCTTTGCCATTTGCACAGCTTCTAAAAGATTTATTGAATTACCACTTGTTGTCATAACAATAAGGACATCTTCCTTCTTTCCTAAAGCTTCCACTCCTCTAGAAAACACAAAGTCATATCCCATATCATTAGCTACACAGCTCATATGTCCAGGATCAGAAAGAGCAATAGCTGCAAGAGCTGGTCTTTTAGCCCGATAAAATCCGGTAAGTTCTTCAGCAAAATGCATAGCATCACAAAGGCTGCCCCCGTTTCCAGCGACAAGAATTTTGCCTCCAGCCTTTAAGGCTTTACAAAGTATATTTACCGCCTTTTCAATAAAGGCTATTTGCTCCGGATTTCTTAAAGACTCCATGACTCGAATTCCCTCTTCAATAGAGGATAAAATATCTTTTTGCATAAAAAAACCTGTAGTAAATAGCCATCATACAGAAAAAAACCAATAAATGCAAAAAATACATCAAACAAGGACCCAAATCAAATAATTCCCTTTCCCAAGGTATAATTTTATTTCTTCCTTTTCTTTTTTCTATAGAATTAAGAGTTAAAAATCACACAAACGCCGTCATCTCATAAAATTAAATTAAAATTCTAGCATACAAAGTTGCTTGTAAATAAACGGTAATAAAGCTAGTTTATACCCTATTTACCCGAAGGTCTCTTATGTTTTCATCTTTAAAAAAAAGTCTTCTCTTTATTAGTTTACTATCTTCTTCTTTCGTCTACCCCTCTCTACTGGACTTATTAGAAATCACCCCATCCGTAGAATCAATCGACTACGTAGAAAATAAAAAGCAGTTTCAGCTGCATGCTCTTATAACAGAACAGAGACACCCTAAAACATGGGATCTCAGTAGCATACTGCAAAAAGACACAGTAAAGGGCCTTGAAGCCCTTTTTAGTGTCGATGAAGATATTACAGATAAATGCTTACACTCTTATGACCTGGAGCTCATCCAAAAAGCAGCTACTGCAGTAGAAAAAGCCCTCTTAGAAGGAAATAAAATATACGTTTACGGCTGCGGAGCAACAGGAAGACTTTCTAAACAAGTCGAAAGCTGTTTTTGGCGACCTTTTTGGAAAAAACTACAAAACACTCCTCTTTGGGGAAAGATAAAAAACCATTTTCCTCAAGTAGAAAATAGGTTAATTGGAGAAATGACAGGGGGCGATAGAGCTCTTGTCAGCTCCCTAGAAGGACTAGAAGATTTACAACTGATAGGAAGACTAGCTTTAGAAGATCACAATATTGGAGTTAATGACGCTGTCTTTGCCATTACAGAAGGTGGAGAAACCTCTTCTGTTATCGGGACTATTTTAGCTGCAGCTAAAAGTCAAAAAAGCAACGATAACCTCTACTTTATCTATAATAATCCCAACGAAGTTCTTATACCCTTAGATCGCAGTAGAGCCGTATTAGAAAACCCTTCCATCACTAAAATATGCTTATTTACAGGACCTCAAGCAATTACAGGCTCTACAAGAATGCAAGCAACTACAAGCGAAACGTTTATCATGGGGATTATCTTAGAAGAAGCTATTTATAAAAGCCTGAGTAAATATCTATCAGAAGAAGAGCTCTTTTCTATAGGATGGGAAAAACTCTCTTTAAAAGAGCGTATAGAGAGCTTTGGCAGCTTGCAGCAATCAGTCAAAGACACGGCTAAAACACTCGGGGCTCTTACAGATCAAGAGGCTTTAACCTACAGTCAAGGTCACTTTTCCACCTATTTAGCGCAAAATGCCTTAATTCCCGTATTCATCGACTCTACCGAAAGATCCCCCACCTTCCGTTTATTTCCCCTAGACACCAAAGATTCTCCTACAAGAAAATCTTGGATCCAGGTGTGGACACCTGCAGAAAATGTAAGAGAGGCATGGCAAGCTTTCCTTGGAAGACCCTTTAAAGGACTCCTTGCAGAAAAATATGAAAAGCCCTTTTCTCTTGAAATTGACGACTCCTTCTTACAAAAAGCTGCGCTGCGAAGTCTTAAAATAGCAGGAGATGAACAGCAAGACCTCTATGATTTTTCCACCTCAGTGCAAAACTGGGATAAAAAAGGCCCAAAGAGCGGTGACCTAGGAGTATTTGTACTACTTTCAAAAGAGCTAGGTAATTTAGATTCTTTTATACCCTCACTTCAAGTCTTTGCTAAAGAAGCTGAAACCGCTGTTATTTTAGTGGGGAAGAGCTCGGCGGCTATCGACTCTTGTAAAGAAAAACTCCAAGAAGTATCCCCCAGCGCAATTGTCATTCCCTTAGTATTAGATGACAAAAGTGACCCTCTTCAAATAAGGGAGCAAATTGCACTCAAAATGCTTTTAAATGCGCACTCAACAGCTGTTATGGGGAAACTAGGACGTATAGTGGGGAACACTATGAGTAGTGTTAATCCAAGTAACCTTAAGCTCATTGGCAGAGCTACCTACTTAATCCAAAGTCACGTAAACGATCACTTGCCAACTGATAAACGCATATCCTATGCAGAAACAAATGCTGTTTTATTTGACGCGATTAAACATGCTGCAGACTCGCAAAATACAGGGGTCTACTCTGAAGTAGCTCTTTCTATTATCCGCCTTTTAGAGGCAAATAAAAGAAACCGCTATGTTTCTTGGGAAGAGTCAGAAGCCCTCTTTCTAGAACTAGGATTAGAAAAATACTTACAAAAGCAAACTAGACTATAGGATCTTGTGATGACAGACAAAAATATAGGAATTGTAGGAGCTAGCGGAGCTGTTGGTCTTGAGCTTATTAAACTCCTTGAAAAAAGAAATTTTCCAGTAAATTCGCTCCGCTGTTTTGGATCAAATCGATCTGCCGGATCTTTTATCTCTTTTAAAAACAGTAAAATCTGTATAGAAGAGCTCTTAGAGAGCTCTTTAAAAGGCTTAGATATCGTGTTTTTTAGCGCAGGAGGAAAAATCTCACAAAAATATGCTCCTCTAGCGCAAAAAAATGGAGCTATAATTATTGATAATAGCTCTGCTTTTAGATTAGATCAAAATGTACCCTTAGTGATTCCTGAAGTAAACCCTGAAGCTCTACAAAATCACCAAGGAATTATTGCTAATCCTAACTGCGCAACCATTCTTATGCTTGTAGCCCTTGCTCCTCTTCATAAAATAGCTAGGTTAAAAAGAATTGTCGTATCTACCTATCAAGCAGCAAGCGGCGCCGGGTTAAAAGCGATGAGTGAGCTCCAAGAAGAAACTCTTGCCTATCTGCAAAATAGCTCTTATACAAGATCTATTATCCCGTACCCCTATGCTTTTAACCTCTTTTTGCATAACTCTCCTAGACAAGAAAATGACTATGCAGAAGAAGAGCTAAAACTACTTCATGAAACACATAAAATATTACAAGACTCCAATATTCGTATTGGAGCTACCTGCGTAAGAGTCCCGGTGTTAAGATCTCATGCTGAATCCATCAATGCAGAGTTTCATAGTCCCCTTTCTAAAGAAGAAGCGATTAATGTTCTAAAAAAAGCAGAAGGTATTAAAATTGTAGACAACCCGATGCCGGTAGATGCAACAGGAAAAGAAGAAATTTTATGTGGGCGCATTAGAAAAGATCTCTCTCAAGATAACACGCTAGATCTTTGGGTTGTAGGGGACCAAATCCTCAAAGGAGCTGCTTTGAATGCTATCCAAATCGCAGAAAAGCTTATTTTATTAGAGAGTCCCACTTTGAGGGAAACGGCGCTTCAAAAACCAGTTTTTCTTTAGAAATAGGATGAGGGAAAGTAACTTTTGCATGTTGTAAAGCAATCGACTCTACTCCGGCAACCTGAGAGCCTCCATATTTAAGATCATTTACTATGGGATGCCCTCTATGAGAAAACTGCAACCGAATTTGATGATATCTTCCTGTATGCAAGTCAATTTCTACAAGGGAAGCTCTCGCTGTTGCCTTTTTTACCTTATAAGATAAAGAAGCCTTTTTCCCTTTAGGATTTATCGAAGAGCAGATAGAAGATCTAAACTCTTCATGAAGAAGATAGTCTTCTAATAGGGCTGACTCCTCCTTTAAAACACCTTCAACCCATGCTATATACGTTTTTTGGACATCTTTAGATCTAAATGATTCTTGTAACCTAGATAGGGCCTTAGATGTTTTAGCAAGCACTACAATACCGCTAACGGGCTTATCTAACCTGTGCGCTGCGTGCACAAAAACAGCTCCCTTTTTTTCATAATGCTCTTTTGCCCAGAGTTTAACATGCGCCTCTACGCTTTCCCCTTCTTCTGACTGGGTAGCGATACCTGCAGACTTATTTACCACAATAATATGATTATCAGAATACAAAACCTCTATCACGAAGGTAGCCGCCTTTGTCTTAAAACCTCATATAAAAGAAGAGTGGTTGCTGTTGCGACGTTTAGTGAATCCGCAACACCGTTCATAGGTATGCGTACTTGGATATCTGCGGCCTCCATCCAAAGAGGAGAAAGCCCTAGCTGCTCTGTTCCTACTAAAATAGCAACAGGACCTCTTAGGTCCACCTGGGTGAACTCTTTTTCTGCGTGAGGTGTTGCTGCTAAAATTTGAATCCCCTGTTTCTTTAACCAGGCAAGAAGCTCTCTTCCTTCGGCTTCTGCAACCGGTTGCGTAAAAAGAGTACCGACGCTAGCTCTTACCACGTTAGGATTAAAAAGATCAGTACATCTATCAGAAAGAATCACGCCATCCACACCAACTGCATCAGATGAGCGAAGAATTGTTCCCAAGTTACCAGGTTTTTCAATAGCCTCTGCTATAAGTAAAAAAGGATTAGCACTATGAAAGGAAGAAGTAAATTGCCTAAAAGAAGTGTCCATCTGTTTTGCTACGCCGACTAACCCATCGGGACGATCTCTATAAGAAATCTTCCTCAAAATAGATTCTATACAAGAATATAAAGAGGTCCCCTGCTTTTGAAAAGCTTCAAGCAATGAACCTTCATTTTCTCCTAAAAAAAGACTTTCTGTAAAAAAGAGCTGCTCTAAAACAACGCCTCCTTCTAAAGCCCTAGCTAGCTCTCTATACCCTTCAATAATAAAAAGTCCTGTTTCTTCCCTATCCCTACGATCTCTTAAGGCTAAAACAGCCTTAATTTTGGGATTTTGCGTGCTTGTGATCTCTAAAATAGGCTTCATAATTACTCCTGATTGCTGAGAGTATACCATAGCCTCTTTTTTACTGACTACAAATTACAAAATAAAATTATTAAATCCCGGAGAAATAGCTTGATAACGCAGCTTGCGATATAACATTCCAAGAAGTCTACTCGCAGTTAAAATAATAACTTCTTCTCTAGGCCCGCGTATATGAAAAAAACCAGACGCGTAATTGTTTTTTGAACCAAAAGCAGCAAAAACTGTTCCTACTGGCTTTTCCAGGCTACCACCAAGAGGCCCCGCTATACCAGAAACAGCTATACCAATATCTGCTCTGCTAAGAGATAAAACACCCTGCAACATCTCTTTGACCACTTCTTCACTTACAGCGCCATGCTTTTCTAAACTACTTTCTTGCACCCGGAGTATTTGTTTTTTTAACGCGTTTGAATAGGTCACAAAAGAACCTAAAAAATAATCAGATGCTCCAGACTCTAGTGTGATCTTATGAGAAAGGTAGCCCCCTGTGCACGACTCAGCTAAAACAAGAGTTAATTTCTGATGTACCATAAAATCTTGCAAAGCAGAGGCTATAGAACCATTTTCCGTAAAAAATTCATAGCTTCCCCAAAAAGATCTTATGTACTCCTCTGCATGAAATAGGTTATCCAGACTATTAGCAGCTATAAGACAAGCAATTACACCAAACGATTCTGTCACCTGGAAAGAGGACTCTTGTTTTACTAAAGGAGAAAGGAACTCTTCTTTAGAAAGCAAAGTAAAATATAAAGTCTTTTCCCATGTATTTTTAAGCACGTGATAAAGCCTTTTGCAAGCCTAAATTCTCTCTAACCAATTCGCTAGATGCCTTGCCTTGCCTAAAAGGCGCATGCAAAGTTTTTCCGTCTAATAAAATAGAAACGGGCTTAGTGTTTGCCCTAAACCATTGAACCATCTTTTTAAATACATCACTAGAGGGGAATTGGCTATCTAAAAGAACTTTAGAAAAAGTATGAGATACTGGATCTTCATAGATTTGAGGATACGAAAATTGCAGACCAAAAGAAAAACTCTGCGGATGTAAAACCATAGGATGAATTTGTCTATCAAGGTCAGAGATAAAAGCGTGATACATCTGCATTTGAATGACAGGAAGTCTTGGCTTAATAATAAAACGCCCTCCTCCCACTTCTACTGCATAAAAATCATCAATAGAGGGAGAGATCATCAAAGTAAAAAAACGACGCATAGCAGGCGATGGCAAAGAAGCTTCTTGTTTTACATGTTCTAAATAAGACAGGTACTTATCTTTAAATTCGCTAGCAGATACCTGCCAAGAGCTTTTATCGACAACTGTAGTTACTACAAACATAGGATTTCCTATAGCTGAGCTAAAGTCATTCCATTCCTCTAAAGTAAATAGTACAGCATGCCTAAGCCATTTAGAGCAGTGCATGAGGCCTTCTTTTTCTATAGAGCTAACTTTAAAAGGCAATGTCATTAAAGGCGCCCTTTACAAGATGAGCTTTTCTTTTTATCCCAAAGGCCATGAAATAAAAGAAGTACAACACCACAAAAAATTGAAACATCGGCAATGTTAAACACAGGAAAAATATATCCCCAAAAACAAAAAAGAAACATGTCTACAACATGCTTATAAAGAAAAAAATCAAGCACATTTCCTAAAGCCCCTGTCAAGACAAGAGAAAGGGCTAGTTTCTTGACAAAAGGCATTTTTACAACAACTAAATAAAGAAAAATGCCCGCCATAATCAAAAATCGCAAGTAGAGTAAATAGTGCTGAAAGGAAGAAAGAATTCCCCAAGCAGCCCCTTTATTCATGGCGTAACTTAAAGAAAAGTCGATCCCGAACCAGTTATGGAATACGGGAATCCCTCCATAAGGATATGAGGGAAAAGCCCAGGTCATTAAAGGTATATTATAAAAAGTATAGGCTTTCAAAGCTATATCGGAACCTAAAACAGCTAAACAAACCCCCAAAATTCCTAGGATCTTTCTACCTGTCATTACAAAAGCCCTTTTTCCATCTTGTCTTGCGCTTTCACCGTCATAGTAGCATAAGGAACGGCCTCCAGTCTTACTTTAGGAATCTCTTCTTCAGTAACATCACAAATGCCATAGGAATCTTCTTCGATCTTTTCTAAAGCCCTTTCTATCTGATGAAGAATCTTTAACTCTTTTTCCGAAACTTCTAAACTGACACTACGGATGGCATCGTCAGTTCCTTCATCAGCCTGATGCTGTGAATACCCCTTGCCTTCTTCAGAACTTTTTACAAGTTCGCTAGTCCCCCTGACAAGACTTGTCATTTTAGCTTTTAGCTCTTCTAATCTCTTTTTAAAACTTTGCACTTCTTCTTTTGATAGCGCCATTTTTTCACTCCTTGTGATTTTTTTTCATCTAGTCGATGACTTATACGCTTCCTTGAGGAGCGGGAATACTTTCCAAAGCATCCATAAGTTCATCAACGTGTTTAAAACGACGATATACACAAGCGAAGCGAATATATGCAATAGGATCTAGCGATTGAAGGTATTTCATTGCAATTTCTCCTATTTCTGTAGTGGTTACCTCTCTTTGGGGACGCTCCATAAGATCTGCAGCTATTCTATACGCTGTAGTCCTAACTTGTTCACGACTGATTGCCGTGTGACGACAAGCAGCATCGAGCCCTTTTGTCAACTTTTCTTGCGAAAAATCTTCATAAGTTCCGTCTTTTTTTAGGACCTGTAAAGTAAGATCCAAGGTTTCAAATGTCGTAAATCTACGAAAACATTTTAAACACTCTCTTCTTCTACGTATGGCATTTGTTTCTGTAACCATCCTAGAATCTGTCACTTTAGATTCTTCGTGGTGGCAATATGGACAACGCATAAACTCTCCCCCTCTTCTTACTACGAATATAGCAAGACCGCTTAAAACCAGGTCTAACGTTATAGAGGCACTCAAAAAAATTCAACAGATAAAGCAACTATCTCTACTTTTTAATTTTATCGCCATTTGCAATATTAAATAAATTATTACAATCCACATCTAGAAATAATAATTTTAAAAATGAAAGCAATAGAAAAAAAATCAAAATAATGTTAAGATCTCATTTAGAATCAAGGGGAGAATACCATGTCCACAATACCAAGTTGCATACAAAATAGTTTTAACGCAGCCAAGCCTTATTTAAGCACTGCCTTAACTGAGGGAACTGATTTAGTCAGCCGTGTAGCAATAAATACCCTAGCAACTGTTGGACTAGGCCTTGTTTTTGGGCCAAGTATAGGAATCGCCGGAGGAGTTGTCTGCGGAATAACCTCTTATTTAAGCGTTAAAAGTATAGATCAACTCACCTACAAAGCCACCTCAAAAACCTTCACATCCTTTCAAAAAGAAAACAAAAACGATATAGGCATCTATTCCTTCTTTGAATGTCTAGCTAAATACGATATAAACCACGCCGAGGATCTTAGCTGGATTGAAACCGACGAAGACAAAACAGCAGCCCAAAACATACTAAATGTCTTTCTTGAAAACGACCTCCCGACAAGTGATCAAATACAAGAAGCCTGTATCGCAGCGTCCTCTAAATTTAAAAAAACAGCAAAAGCTTTATGTGACCATCTACTTGAGACAACACTTGTAAATAAATGCGCTGTAAACACAGGACGTGCAATACGCGTTCAAGTTATAGAATACGAAAGAGCTTTTTCAACCAAGTGTAGCGACATCTCTGACGCTCCGGGAAAAGCGTTAGGGCTCATGCTCGGGCTTTCTGCTATATCAAAAATATTTTTACTCATTTTTGCTCCCATAGCAGCTATTTCCCTCACAAAATTCACCATAATCTGGCTAACAGGAGTTATGATTGTCAAACTCAATGAGCAGATAAATCCCTTCAAACAACCGAGTAAAACCGACTTTCCCTACCTAACTTTATGGGCAT
>CAYTOK010000027.1:0-16386 GCA_964439595.1 uncultured bacterium
CCGATGCTCTAACCACCTGAGCTACTGCCCCAAAGTGAGAATTTTATCCTGAAAAAGAAAAGAAAAGCAAGAGGAATTTGTGAAGATGATGAAATTCTTTTGCAGATAATCTAGAAAATTGAGTATACCTTGGCTTTTATTTGGAGAGGAATTTTTTTATGGTAAGTAAAGTAATACCTTCTCTTGCTTTGGTTTTAGCTGGTTTTTCCACGCAAAATCTACAAGGGGATGACATTTATGAGCAAGAGGTTTCCTCTGGCGATGTGGCTGTAGTGGAGCCTGTTTTATTATCTAGAACAGACAACTTGCCTTTGGAGAGCTTTGAAGACTCTACAGATCCTTATTTAGAAGGGTATATACAAGCACTTGTTGACATGCATTTTTACGAGTATAGAGTCATCGTTACTGTAAAAGATCACCATGTCTTTTTGTCAAATTTACCTGTAAATGAGCTTACGGCAACAAGTATAATTTCTTTTGTAAGTGATTTGCCCGGTGTTCTATCTGTAAAGGTTAAAGAAATTAGCACTGAAGAACTTGCGGCGAGAGCACAATACGCAGAACAGCCAAGGGTTAACGGCATTTGGTTCCCGCAAACCACAATGCTTTTTCAGCCACTAATAGCTGATCCAAGAGAGCCTAATAACTATGCTGCCTATCGTTACGGAGATCAAGTTGTAGGGAAGCAGGCGGCATCTGTGGCGATTGGGGACGATTTCCCTCTTTTTCGCTGGAGAGATGTGTTTAGATGGCACGGAGACTTACAGATCGGCATTCAGGGCGGTATTTGGGCAGTGTTTAATTATAAAAGCATTCCTAGAAGAAATGATGAGAGTTGCGAGCTAGTAAATACGGATTATTTTTTGGGAATTCCTTTGACATACGCCTATGATAAATGGTCTTTTAGAGCAAGACTGTATCATATTTCTAGTCACCTAGGAGATGAGCTTATTGTAAATTACCCAAAATATGTCCATTTAAGGAAGAATCCTAGCTATGAAGCTATAGAGTTTGCAGGGTCCTATCAATTATCTGGACATTTGCGAACATATGGTGGCCCTGGAGTTATTTTACACAGTGATCAATCTTTTCCTATGAAAACTTTTTTTGTCAAATATGGCGTTGAGCTTAAAATATTAGGGCAAAAACTGTATTATCATCAGCTTTATGGAACGCCCTTTTTGGCTATTCATTTAGAAAATTGGCAAGTACGAGACTGGAACTTGGATCTTTTTGTTAAGTTAGGCTATGAGCTTGGTAAATTGCAAGGTGTAGGCCGTAAAATGCGTCTTTATATAGATTACCATCACGGCTATTCTTATGAAGGACAGTTTTTCTTAGAAAAAACGCAGTACGGAGAGCTCGGTTTTTCTTGGGGCTTTTAAAAAGGAGTTGTTACCGTTACGAACCCATCTTCAAAGATGGGTCCGTCTTTTCCTATACTTAGATTCCCTGTCAAAAATTTCTGGTATACTTTAAGTCCTTGTCTAGCGTTTTGTACACAGAAAAAACAGTTGCTGACCCATTCAGAGCCGGCTATTGTTCCAGAAGCGAGATTGCATTTGAATCTTGTTGTAATTTTTTGTTTCCAATATTCAGGAGGTCCAAAAAGTAGTACGGGAGTTGAAGAAGTGGACCCAACTTTTCTGCGAAGTTCTTCTAAGCTGTATTCAAAATCTGTTCCAATACCACCAGCTAAGAAGATGGGAAAGTCTAAATGAAATTCTGCTTGTCTTTCTACGAGACGATCTAACCTATAGGTCATTTTAATATCGATGTATGGATTTTGTATTTGTTCATTAACAACTGTATTTGTTTTATTTTGAAAATCTACAATATTTGCGCAGGAAAGTAGATTTAGTGATTTAGCTATTTTATTTCCCATTTCCATAACTCCGGGGCCTCCTCCTGTAATAAGGGCAATGGGTGTTCCTTTATTTAAAAGAGGGTGCTGTACCTGATGTCGTAGTATTTCTAGCTCTTGAAAAAGTTGATGCAGTTCGGCTTCTAAGGCGCTAGATAGGAGGTTAGAGCCGTAAATACCGAATGAAGCAGCATTTAAAAAATCATTAACTAGATGTAGTGGAGTAAACATTCCGGTATCTTTATTTGGTTTAGGGACGTACTGGAGGATCTGCTGGGATTTTTTATCAACCCAATAGACCGGGATAGCAAATTGAGCAAGGTCATGCAATAAAGACCGATCTTCATAAGAAAAAAAATCTCCGTAGGAGTGGGATGGTTTTTGGAAATATATTCTTTTCAGGCACCTATGAACCATTTCACTAAGGAGGTTTTTTTTAAGTAAAGGGGAGGGAAAGAAACGAGAAAATAGGACGCCTTGACTTGTGATAAGCCCATTTGTCATTGCTTTTAAGAAGGGATAAATAGGCTGTTGTTCAATGTATTTTTCTACGAGTATAGCTTGATTTTCAGGGTGGTAAATCATCCCGGGAAAATTATAAAAGTGAGGATCTCTCGTAATCCAATCCTGTGGCTTTAAATTCACGAGTTGATCGCTTTTAACAATAAAGACGGCAGCTTTGTGGTGAAATGGCTTTGGGGCTATTTCAAAGGCGTTAAATAAAGTGTCTTTATCCTCAAGACGTGCTTGAAGCTGTTCTCTATCTGCAAAGAATACATGTTCCCTATGAGGCTCTAAAGTAAAAAATTCTAGGGGAATTGTTTGTATTGCGGAAGAAGAGCTGCCAAAAAATTCATATATGTCCCCAGATTCTTTTGTATCAGGCTCTAATAAGTTGGCCGATGTGTGTTCAAAGCCTATAGGTAATAGCTCTTTTTTGACTCTAGCAAAAGCAGTTCGAATATGAAGGGGTTTGGTTTTTGCAAGTAAAATGGTATTGTCTTCTAAAATTCTAGGTTTTTGAGGATTCCATTTTTGTATTAGCTGTAAGAGTGATCTCATTTTAAGGGTAGGGTTTTTTAAGGCTTTCCCTATTATAGGGATAAATCCCTGCGCTGTGGAGTCATAGGTGACCGTTCCATCAAGTAAAGAAAGAAACGCGACCATATGGTCACCTTTCTTTTCTAAAAGAAACTCCTCGCTATTTTGTGGATCTCCTAAAAAAAGTAGAGGTCTTCCCATACGATCATTACGATTGAACATTCTAAGCAGATAATCAGGATTTTGTACGAGTCTTCTATCGTCTGCTGCAAATAATTTCCCTACATAAGAGCCTATAGAGAGGTTGTCTAGTAAAGCTTCAGCAATCTCTCCGTAGGCAGTAAGAGATACTTCTACTTCAGCGCTATGAGCTTCTTTGTCTAAGTGATAGGCGATTCCGACACCATTAAGTCCTAGTTGAGCCAGTGTGCTTTTTAAATTGAAGGAAACAAGGGGAATATCTATCTCAAATCCTTTAAATACACTAGAAATATGTTTAATTGAGACCGAAGCTCTAGCTTCTCGACTGCTTATTTTTTCATATTTAGAAATAAAGCCATCAGGAGAAACAAGGTCATATAAATCTGCTGTTAAGTAACTCTCCATAGAAAGGAAATCTCCCTGTATTTGTTTGTTTTCTTCACACTATAGGAATCTTGTGAAAAATGCAAAAAAATAGGTTGCTGTTTTTATTCTATTGAATTAGATTGATCTGTTTATTATATGGGAAATGTTGTGTTAAAGGGGATGTCATGCAGTTTTTTCGAAGTTTAGGGACTCATAATGGAACATTTCATGCCGATGAGGTAACGGCAGCTGCTCTTTTGGTGTATTACGATTTTGTAGATGAAGAAAAAATTATTCGTACACGAGATAAAAATATATTAGATCAGTGCTCATTCGTGTGTGATGTTGGAGGGGAATTTAATCCTGAAAAAAAAAGATTTGATCACCATCAGTCGTCTTATGAAGGAGAGTTGAGTAGCGCTGGGATGATTTGGTCGTATCTTAAAGATATAAGTGTTGTAGATGAGGCTACGTATCTTTTTTTGAATCATTCTTTAATACAAGGCGTTGACGCACACGATAATGGCAGGGTTACTTTAGAGCCAGGAGTTTGCAGTTTTTCACAAATTATTAGCAATTTTGTCCCCGTGCAGTATGATGCTCCAGAAGAGGAGCAAAATAAAGCATTTCATGATGCTTTACAATTTGTTTTAGGTCATTTAAGAAGAGTTCTTGCTAGATTTGCTTATATTAAACAGTGTGAAAATACAGTGAAAGCTGCTATGGAGCAAGGGCGTGAGTTTCTTTTATTTGATAAATCAATGCCGTGGATGGATGTATTTTTTGACCTGGGGGGAGAAAAGCATCCCGCCCAGTTTATTGTTATGCCCTCAGGGGACCAGTGGAAACTGAAGGGGATTCCTCCCACCACTAACGATAGGATGAAAGTAAGAACGCCTCTTCCTAAAGAGTGGGCAGGTCTTTTAGAGGAAGAGCTTAAGCTTGTAAGTGGTATTTCGGGAGCCGTATTTTGTCATAAAGGTCTTTTTATTTCTGTTTGGAAGACAAAAGAAGATGCGCTTAAAGCTCTTGCTTATACCTTAAAAAGGGAGTGTAAAAAAGATGAGTACAGTATTTTCTGAAATTATCAAAGGAAATATCCCTTGTGATAAGGTATTTGAAAATGAAAGAATACTAGTTTTTAAAGATATAGCACCGAAATCTTCTGTTCATGTTCTTATTGTACCTAAGAAGGAAATTCGCTGTTTACAAGAAGTTGAAGCTGCAGATCTGTCCTTACTTACTGAAATGATTGTTGTTGCGCAAGAGCTAGCTGTAAAACTGGGGATTGCAGATGGATACAGGCTTCTTACAAATAATGGGAGGAGAGGGGGGCAAATGGTAGACCACCTGCATTTTCATTTAATTGGAGGCGATCCGCTTGTTACTCATACGGAACTTGGATAATCTGTGAAGTGGAAACTAGGCCTTTTTCTTTTTCCTGTTTTATCGGTGCACTGTCTAGCTGATGTAAAGGTATCAGAGGATACGGTTGTTCACCGTATTCATAATCATCTACTTATTAAAGATGAGGGTGCGGCTATTGAAGAGGCTCGCCATTTTCTATCTACACATTCTTCCTTACAAGATTTTCACTTTAAACAAGTGCAAATGGCCTATTTAGAGGCTCTTTGCCGTAAGGGAGAAGAAGTTGAGGCATTAGATAGGTATTCCCTCATTTTCTCTAAGGAGGAAAATGAAAAAGATCGCAAATTACTTTTAGAGTGGCTTGCTTGGGGAGTTCTGGGAAAAGGGGAGGGATCACCTCTTCTTTTAATTCGACTGTATTCTTTAATGGGAGCTTCTTTTACCCAGGATGCTAGAGCTATACCTGTTTTACTAAGAGAGCTTAGAGGAAGTAATGCTTTTTTACGCTCTTTGGCTGTAAAGCTTTCCATGCACTATGGAGATGCTCCTTTGCAGGATGAGCTTTTGCGACTTCTTAAGGAAGAAAAAGTGTGGTTTGTCCGCTTAGAGGTTATTAAAGCAGTGGGAGCTCTTCGAATAGAAAAAGCAAAAAGTCTTTTGCAAGACATTCTAATTCAGACTAGAGCTTTAGCGGAAGAAAGAGGGGCTGCTATTTTATCTTTACTAAGCATGTGCGATAAGGTAACTAAAGAGGAGCTATCATATCTTCTTCAAAGTAACAGAGCTGGGCTTCGCCATTTAGCCAGTGAAATTATAGCCCATCTTAATTTAGAAGAGGAAGTGGAAAGTCTGATCCCTCTTTTAGAGGACTCTTCGCCTGATGTACGCATTTCTGCTATGAATACCCTGGGACTACTAAGAGTTAAAGAACTGAAAGGAATTCCTGTTGCTTCTTATGTAAGAAAAAATTTAGCTGCAAATATTCCTTCTATTTCTATTACGGCTGCTTGGTTAATGACTATTTTAGGGGATTTAGAGGGGGTAGAAAAACTTAAAGGATGGATTGAAGGAGATGATTTAGAAGCTAAAAGGATGGGGGCAGCAGCATTAGCTGCTAGTGGTCCTTTTGGGGTAAATCTTTCTTTAGAGGAGATCAAAAAGCAAAAAGACCTATACACTAAAGTGAACTTAGCTGTAGGCTTAATTGGGTTAAGAAAAGAGTTGAAATTATCTTCAGAAGTTCTTTTCCAGGCTATAGTAGATTCTGAGGACTCTCTTTGGATGTGGGATACGGGAGGAAATCCTCTTTTTCGCTCTTTAATGCCAAGTAAGGTTCGTCATATAGATGAGATTCCCCGTTATCCTCTAGTGGTTGATCAATTAGCTAAATTAGAGATCTTTTCTATTTTAAGCATTCTTAAATATCCTAATGCCTTAGTTGCTGTGAAAAAATTTCTTAAGCATCAAGACGCTTCCATTTCAGGAACCGCTGCTATGATTCTTTTACAAGAAGGGGATGAGACAGTTTTAGATTTAATTAAAGAGTTGCTTAGTGATCCTGATGAGCAAATTAGAGTTCAAGCAGCTCTTATCTTAGCTCTAATGGGCTCAGACCCGTCGGCTGCTTCCGTTCTTATAGATGCTTATAGTAAAGTGGGAAGAGATATGAAATTGCATATTTTGGAGGCTATAGGACGTATAGGGGATCCCTCCACCATGCCTTTTCTATTAGAAGTATTAAAAGAGCCTTTTCAAGGCTTACGTGTTGTTGCAGCTTCTGCTTTAATCCAGTGTTTATATCACTAGAGTAAATAGAGACATTCTATTTCTGCTATTTTAAATAAAATCTCCGTAAATGGGATGCGGATCGCTTTTATTGAACCTAAGTGTTTTTTTTGACTCCTCGCAAACGTCTTCAATAGTATCTCTATTTTCTGTGCGAAAAAGTCCTGTTTTAGTTGATTCTCCTACAGCATACAATCGGTATAAAATATAAGAATCGCCTTTCTGGAGATTGAGTGCATGTAACTCTGTAGAAAGACAGTGGTAGGCGTGGATTCCTGTAACAGGATCACCGAACGAGTAATTGGTAAAAAAGAGTTTCCCCATTCCCACAAAGTGCATGCTTGCAATGTGTAATATATGCTCAACCCGACATTTTGGGTTTAAAGAAAATGTGGCAAGACCTGTATAATCTTTTTTTGGTATAGTTCTGCGGGGGTCGATCCAATTTTCCTGTTTCATTTTAATTGGAATGTCTATAGAAGTTGTGGATACTTTTTGATATAAAGCCTCTGAGTTTTTAGAAATTAGCGCTTTGTTGGCTAATTCGCATACTTTTAGATAGGTTGGGTATAGCTCTGCTGTTTTATCTGAAGCTTCGGCCCACTCGTACTGCGCTAGGGATTCGGCGATGATTTTTAAGTCAGTAGTTACGCTGCCGAGAATTCCTAATCCAAAAAAACGTAAGAATATTTGCCAGTAGGTGATGTCTGTTTTAGTCAACTTAACTAGTTGACCTGTACATGTTGTTTTTTTAATTGCTAAAATTTCTGTATCTAGATCACAATTTTTTATAAGATCTAAAGTTCGGATGTCAATATTTTTTAGGGAAAAATCGGCTTCGCTGTTTAGAGTCTCACAGCTTCTAGGACAACAAAAATTTAACATAAGTCCGCTCTTGGTTAGATATTTACCCCGTGTTTTTTAATTGCTTGGATTAGTTCGGCAATTGACTTGTTTTCAAAATACTGGGTGCGAGAAGAGTCACCCAGTTCTTGGTGAAGTGACTCTATGATTTTTTCTTGGACAGTTTTAGGATTTTCGATGTCTTGGTTATAGCTTATAAGCCTAGCAACTTTTTCATGAGTTGCTATTGCTTTATTTTTTTGTGAATCAATATAGGTAGAGTATAGGTGATAGGGAGCACAGGTGATAATAACTATAACCCAGGTTGTAAGAGAAAGTGGAGCTAGAAAAATAGCAACAACTCCTCCAACAGGAGCTAGATATTTAATTTTCTCCGCTGTTTTCCAAAAGAGCTCTTTATAAGAAGCTGTTTTTTCTGCACTACGTAAAGCGTCTTTCCATGTAGCTTTTAATTCGTCTTCCGAGGCCTTTTTGATGACGACAATAAGTCTTTCAAAAAGTTCTTTTGGACAGTTATGAAGCTCCTTGCAAGTAATTCTTCCTTGGTTAGGTAGATGAAAAAAAGCATCCCATTGATCTGTCCCCAGGGCTTTTCCTATAGCTTGATCTATATTAGTGGGAAGCGAATTTTGTAGCTTTGGGAATAGGGAGTTTTCTAAGTTGATTCCATATTCTTCAAGAGCAGCTTGAAACTCGAATTCGTCTCTTTGCAAAAAGCTAAGCAAGGTGATTTGCTGTAGCTTATAAGATAGAAGTTTTTTTTCTAGTTGAAAGAGAACTTTGTGCTTTTCGCTTGCAGAGATGTTTTGTTTTTTTTCCAATAAAGCTAGTCGACTTTTTAGGGAAGAGATGTCTTTAGCTGTCAGGTCCTTATTTTTGAGGATGTGCTGTAAATGAATAATTTCCGGACTTCTTGGTTTATATATACGAATAAAGTCTTCAGCTTCTGATTGTGCTGTCTTAAGTGAAGATTCTTCTATTGCAAGCGTACTTAAGAATAAAGGTAAATCCTCCACTTCGGATGAGTGCTTACTTATTTCCAACGCTGTCTCTTGTTCTTTTTCATATAAGTAGATGAGAAAGGAAAGAATAGGGGTAGCTATTTCTTTTTTAGAGATGGCTTTAAGATTTTCTAAAAGGCTTTTTGGAGGATCGTTCCTGAAAATCTTTTGAATACAATCTTCTAATTGATCTTGGATATTAGTTGCTGCAAGAGCGCTCTGCGCTTTTCGGACTCCCGCTATTTTATCCGCTATATTTATTTTTTTTCCCTCTATATCGAGGTATGAGCTGGTAGAGAATGGGTAGATATAATTAACAACAACAGCATCTGCAAATAAGCCTCCGCGAAAGGCAGCCTTGTAAGCTGCGGGAGCTAACTTCATTCCTCCAAGCAAAATAACAGTAGCTACAATGCAAATAATTCGGATCTTGTTGGGAAGTTCTTTATAGAAGGCTGCGGATTCTCTTAAATCTTGTTCTGCAGAGATTTCTAGGCATTTATCCCATTTCGATATAATAGTTGCATTAATCATAATATTATCCTTTTTTAAGTATTCATTATAAGGTAATTACTAATTTAATTACACATTTAAATATTAATTTGTCGGTTTGTGAAAATTAAAATAATAATTACTTTAATTGCTGTAAAAATAATTGCATGTTGACTGTAAAATCAAGAACTCACAGAATTCTAGAAGAAAATCTCTAATAGGATGGGTTATGAGCGTTGCATTTGGTCAAAAAGTCGCTTTTTTGGAGTCTCAGTTCAAGTCAAGAGAGCCGACAGGCTTTAGCATTACCCCTTGCTACACCATATGTTTAAAAATGCCCTCTATAAGAGAGGCTGTCCCCATTGCTCTTATTGTTAAAACATTAGAAAAGTTAATGGACAGCCTTAGGCAAATGGATAGTCATCAATTTTTGGAATGTCGTGATACTGAAATTGTTTTTAGACGTTCCTGTCAAATAAAGCGCATGATAGAGTGGGATCCCATTTGGTTTAGACCTCTTAGGTGTATTTTGCAGTGTATATCCGCTATTTTTAATTGGGTGTTTTTTGGTGTGTATTGCTCTAATTTTAGTGCTGCTAAAAAAATGCAAAATAAGGTTCTTCCTGAATTAAAGGATAGAGTGAAAAGGGAAATTATGCTGAATTGTAGTCAAAATGGCACGTCAGACTCCCATGTTGAACGTATTAGTTGGGCTGTTTCTTATTTATTAGATTCAGAGTTTTTGGATGAACTTGGTCTTTATGATGATAATAGTGCTTTACTTTTTCGCTACATGTTTGTTAAAAGGTTTGAATTCTTAGCCCTTTTAGGGCATTTCAAAGACAAGCCTATAAGTCCAATGCATGTGGGAATACTTTTGAAGGCTATGGAAGGCATGGATGTCTATTCAGAAAACCGAGACAGTGTCG
This sequence comes from uncultured bacterium, assembly GCA_964439595.1. Lineage (GTDB taxonomy): Bacteria > Chlamydiota > Chlamydiia > Chlamydiales > Rhabdochlamydiaceae > CAIJXB01. The sequence continues at coordinate 9,912 of CAYTOK010000027.1, forward strand.
TTCGTGACATAGCTTCTTATTGGAAATCTTCGTATAATAATCCAGCCTTTATTAAAGCACTATTTAACCAGGTAGAAAAATGTTCAGAGTCTTGTAGAGCGGATTTTTGCAGAAGGGTATCTGAGACCGCATCTTCTGAATATTTAGATGATAACCCTGCTGTTGCTAAAAATAAATGCGAGTTTCTATTTGCCAATTTAATGGCTGAGGTGTCTTAATTTTATTGCCGAAATTTTTTCTGTGATTTTAAATTCAAGCCTTTTTATTGGTTTCTAGGTGAGATTTGTTAAATGGAAGAAAGCTCTTATCGGCTTTTTTAAGTGATAAGAGCTTTTGCAAAACTCAACTATAGAATGACTGTCTAATTATAGGATTTTTTAAAAATCAGCCTTTTAATCAAATAAGTCATTTTTTAAGCGTTTTCTAAGCAGTAGCGGGTTGAGTCCTATAATATATAGCCAGGGCTTTGATGGCAGCTCCGGATAGAAATCCAGCAATAACGACCAGTGAGGCTGTAAAAAGCTTTTTTTGCGTCATAGTTTTTGCAAACCATTTATCGTCTTCGGAGGAAACTGCAATCACTATGGAATTTTCCACCTCTAATACAAAGTTTTCAACCTCAGAGGTGTATTTGTATTTATCCGCAAGGGTATTTTTTTTTAATGCGTTAAATACAAATTCTTCAATTCCCTCTTTGCAGCTTTGAGCTGCTTTCATCTTAAGCACCAATTCTGAAAAAGCAGAATTAACCTCTTTAGCCTTTAAATTATAGGTCTCTTCTTTTTTGTAAACTTGAAATAATTGGTGAGACAATTTCGCTATAGCAATAACCGTTACAGCAAGAGGGAGAATGCTAATTGAGCCACTAATTATCATAGGCGTAGTCAAGCTGCCTAGGATAACTCCTAATACAAAGTTCTGAATATGTAGGTCTGTCATTTTTTTTTCATGTAGAGCCTCTCTTTGCTCTAAAAAAACGTCTTTTATTCGATAGCCTATTTGACCTAGAGTAATCTCTGAGCTCATTATAAAGTTCCCTCAATATTTAGTTTCTTGACATTCTATCAAAAAAACACACAACAAGTCAATGTATTTAAAGATTGTATTAAGACCTGGAAGATTGGAGGTTTTTGGGGTTTTTTTGTTTTTTTTATAATAAATCTCCAAAAAAATTGGAGATTTTGGTGGGTTGCAGGAATAAGGGGGGGGTATATGCATTCTATACTACGATTTGCCGAAGCAGCTTATATTCAAACACAGAACCTTAAGCTACTTCCTAGAGACTATAGATTGGAAGAGTGTAAAAGCAGATATATGGTCGTTTATTGCAGATCCAGAGAAGCTTTCGATTTGGTCCTCAGATTTTTTTTGGGCTTGATTAAGAACCTTCGAGTGGAATGATTTGCTGCTTCGGCTACTTGTTAGCTTTGATAATAAGCGCCAAAGCGTCATTTTTCATTTTAGCATACATACTAGCTAGGCCGTTAGATCTTCCGGGGGATAAGCTTGTATTTAATCCGAGTTCTTGAATAAAGAGGGGAGGGTAGAGAAGGATTAATTGAATAGGTTCATCTTGGTAGATAGAAAGTAATAAGGAGGCAAGTCCAAGAGATATGAGAGCCTCGGAATGTACTTGATAAAAAATATTTCCATTACTTTGTAGCTGAGAAGACAGATAGCTAATGCTTTGGCAGCCTTCAATTAAAAATTCTTCTTTTTTAATGTCTTCTTGGGGAGGGGCTACAGATTTGCCTAGTTGAATAATTTTTTCGTATGTCTTTTGTGGATCGGTTATTGGCAGGAATAGAGAAAGTAAATTTTTATGTTTCTTGGTGTAGAGTAAATTTAAATCTTCAGATCGTTGTAAAGAAAAGTTTTTCAATGGTTTTTCCTTGAAATAGTAAAGTAGAAAAGAGTATAAAAATGATCCTAGCTAAAGTCAATAGTGTTTTTATTTATAGGTTTAGTGGTTTTGTGATTTCTCAGTTGGGAGCGTCTATTTTTCTTTTAAAAAAGATTTCTGTGAGAAAATGAAAAAAAATTAGAAAATTCGTTGACTTTAATAGGTGGAATCTTGTTACATAGTCCCAGGTTTTAGAGAATACCCACTAGAGAATATCCAAAGTATGCCAAAAGAAGATACTATAAAGATAGACGGTACAGTAACCGAACTTCTCCCCAATATGACATTCCGTGTCACATTGTTAAATGAGATGGAGGTGATGGCCCACCTGTGTGGAAAGATGAGAATGAGAAATATTAGAGTTCTTGTCGGTGATGTGGTGACAGTGGAACTGTCTCCTTATGATTTGACTAAGGCTAGAATCATTTATAGGCAGCGTTAAAATAAAGTATCGCTGCATTTTTTTGTTGATTTTATGGTCCTGGTGAGATAGCCTTATAGGCTTTCTGATTAAACTAGGCGTTTAATGAAACGCCCAGATAGCTCAGTGGTAGAGCACTTGCATGGTAAGCAAGTGGTCGTAGGTTCGATTCCTATTTTGGGCATAGTCAAGAGAGTTGTAAGAAGTAGAGTAAAAATTACGGAAGCCTAACGGAGGAAGTAATGGCTAAAGAAACATTTCAAAGAAACAAACCGCACGTCAATATTGGAACAATTGGACACGTTGACCACGGTAAAACATCCTTAACCGCAGCTATCACAAAAGTGCTTGCTGAGGGGGGGAAAGCGAAGTATAGAGATTATGCTTCTATCGACAATACACCTGAGGAAAAAGCTCGTGGGATTACGATTAATTCTACGCACGTAGAATATGAAACTGAAGGCAGACACTATGCTCACGTTGATTGCCCTGGACACGCTGACTATGTAAAAAACATGATCACGGGTGCTGCGCAAATGGACGGAGCTATTTTGGTTGTGGCAGCTACAGATGGAGCTATGCCTCAAACAAAAGAACACATTCTTCTAGCTCACCAAGTAGGGGTTCCTGCTATTGTTGTGTTCTTGAACAAAATGGACATGATCGGTGCTGGAGATGAAGAGTTAGTGGATCTCGTAGAGATGGAATTGCAAGAATTGTTAGAAGCAAAGGGATATCAGAATACACCGATTATCCGCGGATCTGCTTTAAGAGCTCTTGAAGGTAATCCACAATACGTAGAAAGCATTAAAGAACTTATGAGAGTAGTGGATGAAAAGATCCCAACTCCACTTCGTGAAGTAGACAAACCTTTCCTTATGCCTGTTGAAGACGTGTTCTCCATTTCAGGAAGAGGAACTGTAGCTACAGGTCGTGTAGAAAGAGGAATTGTACGAGTTAACGATAAGTTACAACTCGTAGGTATTCGTCCAACAAAAGATACAGTAGCTATCGGTCTTGAGATGTTTAACAAAATTCTTGATGAAGCTCGCGCTGGAGAAAACGTAGGTATTCTCTTGAGAGGAGTTGAGAAGAAAGACATCGAGAGGGGAATGGTGCTTGCTGCTCCTGGAGCTTGTAAGCCTCATATGAAGTTTAAAGGAGCTATCTACGTTCTTACGAAAGAAGAAGGAGGAAGACATAAGCCCTTCTTTACAGGATATCGTCCTCAGTTCTACTTCCGTACAACGGATGTAACTGGAACTGTAACTCTTCCTGAAGGGGTAGAGATGGTGATGCCTGGAGATAACGTAGAAATTACCGGAGAGCTTCTCCATCCTATCGCGATGGAAGAAGGTATGAGATTTGCAATCCGAGAAGGCGGCAAAACAATTGGCGCTGGAACGGTTTCAAAGATCCTTCAGTAGTATTTAAGTCGGGTCGGACTTAACAATCCGACCTGTTTTTGGGTGTGTAGCTCAGCTGGTAGAGCAGCGATCTCCAAAGTCGCTGGTCGGGGGTTCGAATCCCTCCGCACTCGATGAATGAGATAGCAGTGGATAAAAAAAATATAAGAGGAGATACGAAAATGGAAGTGAGTAAAAGTCGTATAAAGAATCGAAAATCTCTGTTTGTATATATCCAGGAGCTTAAGGAAGAATTGCAAAAAGTAAGTTGGACGAGTAAAGATGAGCTTCGATTTTCTACTAAAATGGTAGTATTATCAACGCTTTTTTTTGGTTTTGGAATTTATTTTGTAGACTTTCTGATAAAAAATGTTTTGGATTTAATTAAGGCAGTTTTGCATTTTATTTTTGGCTAATTAATAGGGGCAACATGCATAAATGGTACGTGATTCAAGCCGTTCCTGGGCTTGAAAAAAAAGTAAAAAAGTCTCTCGAAGAGAATTTAGAATCAAAAGGGATGAGCGAACTTATTAGTCAGATTCTTGTGCCAACCGAGAATGTTGCTGAAGTGAAGAAAGGGCAGCAGAAGATTAGCGAAAAGAAGATGTGGCCTGGATATATTCTTATTTTTATGACACTGACAGATGATTCATGGATGTTTGTTAAAAACACGAATGGCGTTTTAGAATTTCTTGGCGGAGCAAATCCATATGCTCTTCCTCAACATGAAGTAGACGCTATATTGGAAGAACTAGAAGAGAAAAAGAAAGGTGTCGTTCAAAAACACAATATCTCTATTGGAGATAAAGTTAAAATTACAGACGGAGTTTTTGTGAACTTCGTAGGCTCTGTAATTGAAGTGTTCCATGATAAAGGTAGACTCAGTGTCATGGTAGCTATTTTTGGTCGAGAGACTCGAGTTGATGATTTAGAGTTTTGGCAGGTCGAACAGGTTTCGACTGAGTCAGAAGTCGTTTAGATTGCAGTAAGGAAGAACAATGGCAAAAAAACTTGTTAAGACGATTAAACTGCAGATTCCTGCAGGGAAAGCAAATCCAGCCCCACCTATCGGTCCAGCCCTTGGGGGAGCCGGTGTAAATATTATGGCTTTCTGTAAGGAATTTAACGCGAAGACACAGGACAAAGCAGGGGATATTTTACCTGTCGTTATTTCTGTGTATTCCGATAAAACGTTTACTTTTATCACTAAACAACCTCCTTCTTCCCGGCTTATATTAAAAGAGCTTGGGATTGAATCGGGTTCAAAAGTGCCGAATAGAAACAAAGTAGGAAAGCTCACTAAAACGCAGGTTCGAAAGATTGCGAAATCAAAAATTTCGGACATGAGGGTGAATTCAGAAGAAGCTGCTATGCAGCTTATTATAGGTACCGCACGCTCTATGGGCGTGGATGTAATTGAAGGCTAAATATGTCGCATCAAAATAAAAGATTTCGGGAGATAGCTAAGCTACATGAGGCAGGAAAAGCCTACACGTTGCTAGAAGCTATCGAAATTTTAAAGAAATGTCCTCCGACAAAATTTGATCAGTCGGTGGAGCTGTCGCTTAAAACAGGCGTAGAAGCGCAAAAATCAGATCAGCAGGTGCGAGGAACCGTTTCATTACCGAATGGAACGGGAAAAAAGATTGTTCTTGTCGTGTTTGCTCGCGGTGAGAAAATTCAAGAAGCTCTTGATGCTGGGGCTGATTATGCAGGAAACGAAGATCTCTTCGAGAAAATTAAATCAGGTTGGACAGACTTCAGTTGTGTTATATCCACCCCGGATATGATGCGTGAAGTAGGTAAATTAGGAAAAGTGTTAGGTCCAAGAGGTCTGATGCCAACTCCTAAAGCCGGAACCGTAACAACAGATGTAGCAAAGGCTATAGCAGAAGTTAAAGCTGGTAAAATTGAATTTAAAACAGATAAGCACGGTGTAATTAATAATTCTGTGGGTAAAATTTCTTTTAGTAAAGAAAAACTCCATGAGAATATGTTAGTTTATCTGCTTTCTATTGCAAAATCAAGACCGGCAACTGCTAAAGGGCAATTTTTAAAATTGCTTTCTATGTCTTCTACAATGGGGCCTGGGCTGAAAATTGATTTGCATTCAATCCCAGAGATACAAGGAGTGTAAAGATTATGAGACCGGAAAAAACACTGTTATTAGAAGAGATTAACAAGGGAATTAATAATTCCACTGCCTTAATCTTTGCAACGTATAATAAGATGAATCCTAATCTTACAGCTGCTTTTCGTGTGAATGTGGGAAAAACCGGTGGAAGCTTTGCTGTCGTTAAGAAGAGAATCCTTCTGAAAGCTGCGGAAAAAGCTGGGTTTTCTTTAGATCGTGCAAACTTAACTGGACATGTGGGTGTAATTTTTACAGAAAAAGATCCTGTACAAACTACAAAATATGTCTATCAGTTTCGCAAAGAAAACGAAGCTATTTTTAACGTTTTAGGAGGAAGGTTTGAGGGAGTTGTTTGCTCTGCAAAAGATGTAGAGTTAATTTCTCAGCTACCAACTCGAGACGAAATGCGCGCAGAGCTCCTGGGTCTTTTTGAAGCTCCGATGAGTCAAACGCTTGCTGTTTTTGAAGCATTGCTAAGCAGCGTTATATATTGTTTGGACAACAAAGTCTCAGAAAATGAAGACAATAAGTCCAATTTAGAAAATTAAAAAAGAATAATTAATGAGGTTTTAACGTGAGTACTCAAGAACAAACAATCGAAAATTTAGTCG
>CAYTOK010000028.1:0-14594 GCA_964439595.1 uncultured bacterium
AACGCTGGCTCTTACGGCTCAGCTTTTCTTACCTGCTCGTCTTATTTAAAAGACTGTTTCGGTAAGATGCCAAGACTATAGCGAATATCCACCTTTTAGCGCAAACTTTTTTACCTTTTTTATAAAAAAAGACATTTCTCATAGAGAGCTTCTCTATAAAATAGACGATAATACCCAACACACAATCACTGAGTAGCTTGGGTTTTAGTGTTGACTATTTCAAAAAACCTAATCCACAGGCCTCTCAAATAAAAAATACACTCCTTGTGATTTCTCCAGAAACTCTCACAAGTCGACAAAACTTATTTATAAAATCTATCGAATAGGCAACCCAACGATTACAAAAATGAATATAGACACCTTAAGAAAGAGCCCGCATCAGTTAAATATAAAAAATTTTATTGATTTGGAGTAAATTGCACTACGGAGCCTTTCTATATGGAATATAAAGAGGCTCCCAGATCTTTCCTCTCACTTTTTCTTCAATTTCTGTTAAAGACATTGAAGGGCACTGCCCAGAAAGGATGGCTTCTTTAGCTACAGCAATGGCTATCTTAAAAGAAATTCCCCGTATGTCTTTTAGAGGAGGTAATAAATTACCCTTAGAATCCTTTAAAGATGGCGACATCGAAGCTAAGGTTTTTGCTGCAACCACAAACATACGATCGGTTACTTTCGTGGCTCCAATAGCAATTACGCCAAGTCCTATACCCGGAAAAATATAAGCATTATTTATCTGATCTACACGAAATACCTCTCCCCTTTTTTCCACATCAGGAAAGGGGCTTCCTGTTCCAAGGACAACCCTTCCTTCCGTCCATTGTATTAAATCAGACGGAGTCGCTTCACTATGCTTTGTAGGGTTAGAAAGAGGAAGAATAATAGGATGATCCAGATAGCTTCCCATCTTTCGAACTACTTCTTCTGTAAAAATACCTCCCTGTCCAGACACCCCTATAAGAGCCGTAGGGTGCTCACTATCGATTACCTCTAGTAAAGAACTTGGAGCGTATGAAGAACCTTTGGCAAAAATCTCTTGAAAAGACTGTAACAGCTGACCTTCTTTTAAAGGTCCTAGCCTATCAACTAAAATCAGACGATTTAAAGCCTCCCTTTCTGAAAGTCCCTCCTCTTTCATAAATTGAAGCAATAACTGGGCAATACCACATCCTGCAGATCCTGATCCCACAATCACTATTTTTTGGTTTGTTAAAGTTTTGCCGACTGCAGATATCGCTGCAAGAAGAACTCCCACGGCAACAGCTGCTGTTCCTTGAATATCATCATTAAAAGAACAAAGTGTGTCTCTATATTTTTGTAAAAGCGGCAAAGCATTTCTTTGAGCAAAATCTTCCCAATGGAGTAAAACTTTTGGAAACCTCTTTTTGACAGCAGTAATAAACAACTCTATAAATTCTTGATATTCTGTTCCCCGGAGCCTTTTATGACGGGATCCTAAATATAAAGGATCTTGTAAAAGATTTTCATTATCTGTCCCGACATCCAGAATAATAGGCAATCCGTTTCTTGGATGAACGCCAGCACAAGCTGTGTATAGAGCCAGTTTCCCAACGGCAATGCCCATTCCCCCAACACCTTGATCTCCTAACCCTAAAATACGCTCTCCATCAGAAACTACAATTACTTCTACAGAATCAAACCGGTTACAAGCAAAAATTTCATCCATCCGATGTCTATGCAAATAAGAGAGAAAAAGGCCTCTTGGACGGCGGTAAATTTGGCTGAAGCGAAGACACCCCTCTCCGACAGTTGGAGTGTAAATAATTGGAAGCATCTCTTCTATATGATGAACTATCAAATTATAAAAAAGTGTTTCATTAGAATTTTGCAGATCTGATAGATAGATGTACTTTTCAATATCAGAAGACTTGCCTCTAAAAGCTGTGTAACAACGCAGGCTTTGTTCTTCTATTGTTGATACATAAGGTGGGATCAGTCCATGCAACTTAAATATAGAGCGCTCTTCTTCTGAAAATCCAGTTCCTTTATTCAGTAATGAGCTCTCTATAAGAGCATAATCTGTTTGAGTTACTTCTAAATATTTCATAGGCTTGGATAAATCATAGAATGAGGTTGTACTAGAGAATCAAATTCTTCTGCTGTTAAAAAGCCAAGAGAAATAGCGGCTTCTTTTAACGAAGAATGGCTTAGAAAAGCTTTATGAGCTATCTGAGCTGACTTATCATACCCAATTTTTGGAGTTAATGCCGTAACAAGCATTAGTGAGTGATTGACGTATTTTTCAATAACCGACTTATTCGGCTTTATCCCCACAACCAAAAAGTCAGTAAAACAGCTACATGCATCACTAAGTAATGTCACCGAATGCAAAAAATTATGAATAATCACCGGCTTAAAAACGTTAAGCTCGAAGTTCCCCTGAGATCCTGCAAAACTAATAGCAGCATCGTTTCCAAACACCTGCGCTACGATCATATTTACAGCTTCACACTGTGTCGGATTTACTTTCCCTGGCATAATAGAAGACCCGGGCTCGTTTTCAGGAAGCAGCAGCTCTTGCAGTCCACATCTTGGGCCAGATCCCATCCAACTAATATCGTTTGCAATCTTCATTAACGAACAGGCAAGCGTTTTAAGAGACCCGCTTGCAAAAACAAGGGCATCGTGTGCTGCCATACCTGCAAACTTGTTTTTTGCAGAAATAAAAGGAAGCGCTGTATTTTCTGCAATTTTCTTAGCCACTTTTTCTGCAAAAGCCGGATGTGAATTTAATCCAGTGCCAACAGCAGTACCGCCAATAGTTAACTTATATAAGTCCTTTAAGCAAGATCGTATCCTTTCTTCATCTTCTTCTAATTGCGTAACATATCCAGAAAACTCCTGCCCTAAAGACAAAGGAACAGCGTCCATTAAATGCGTCCTTCCAATTTTAATAATGGAAGCAAATTCCTTAGCTTTAGCATCTAGTGCTTCACGCAATTTTTGCACCATAGGCAAAAGCCTATGGGTCAACTGATGTACTGCTGCAATATGCATGGCTGTTGGAAAAATATCATTGGAAGACTGTGATAAATTAACATGATCATTGGGATGAACTAGCTTTTTGTCACCCTTTTTTCCTCCAGCTAATTCAATAGCTCTATTAGCTACCACTTCATTAGCGTTCATGTTAGACTGGGTTCCACTGCCCGTTTGCCAAATGCGCAGAGGGAATTCCTCATCCCATTTCCCCTCTAAAACTTCTTCTGCTGCGTCAATAATAACTTTAGACTTATCTAAAGGAAGAAGTCCCAGTTCCCCATTGACTTCTGCTGCTGACTTTTTAATAATTCCAAATGCATGAATCATAGATCTAGGTAACTTGTCATGTCCTATCGGGAAATGAACTAAAGACCGCGCCGTCTGCGCTCCATAATACCTTTCTTCAGGAACTTCTACAGCCCCCATACTATCCGTTTCTATTCGACAACCCATGTGCACCTTATAGTAAATTAACTATAAGCTCACTTTGGTTTTTCTCTCTGTTTTTGTCGATATTTTTTTAAAAATTTTTATTATTTTCTGCATAAAGACTAAAAAAGACTTGCATTCACCCGTATATAATAAAAACGAGAAAAATCCTTATATTGGTTAGTAAGTGGAAAAGCAGCATCAAAACTAACATTAACACCACGGGGCCCATAAAACCGAAGTCCAACTCCCGTTGATGTCAAATAAGCAGGTGAGAGCACATCCTCAACGGAATTATTAGAATACACACCCCCGTGGTCTAGAAAGACAAGGAACTGTAAGAATTCCTTCCATTTTTTCTTCATAGATTTGCAGATAGTATCCCTTAAAAAAGGAAGTGGTGTATAAAATTCCAGATTACCAAAATATCCCAGATCGCCAATAGCTACTGCTGCCGGATATCCCCGTACAGAGCCAATCCCTCCTATTGCAAACTCTTCCGGAATAGGCAATAAATTAAATGTCCCCTGTGCCGATGTAGTCAATAGCAAAGAACAATCTTTAGGCAAGGGCTGTATTCGCTGAAAATTAGCATCTAGAATATAGTACCTAGCTCCAGATCCTTCTCTACTAGAGCTCGGGTCTACTGCTTTATACCCCCCTAAAAAATCAGGAATACCAGCGCGTAAATAAGCATTAAAAAAACTCCGACCTAAAACTGCGTCCACATAATCTAAAGCTGCACCGAAGCTAAAAACTCTTAGCTTATCAAAGGAAACAGTCTCCCCTTGTTCATAATTGCTCATCTGCTTAATGTCAAAAATAGCAAACGTAGTCGCACTAAATTTTCTTGTGCGTGCAACAGGCTGGGAAAGAGCAATGGTTCCCACTTCGGAGCGAGCTTTTAATTCTAAGGATTGGAGTTGTTGTATGTTTGAAAAAGAGTAGAGATAAGAAAAACTCAGCCTAGAACCGTACCCATTAACGGGGATGGAATATATAGGATTTACAAAGTAAAAGACAGGAGGAATACCAAAAGAAGTCAGAAGAACTAACTTATCTCCGCTAGCGAGCACATTACCCACATCTGCTTCGGAAGAAATTTGATCATACGTTGTCGACTGAGATCCCCAGTTATTATATCCTACAGAAAACTGATAAGGAAACTTATCTTGAATCACTAAAACTAAGCAAACACCACCCAAAACAGGACTTTTTCGCAAAACTCCCTTAACTGTAAGAGAAAAATTCTCGTTAAGAAGAATAAGAGCTTTTAAAAGATCATTATAATTTAGAGCTTTGCCTTTAAGATGGGAAACATATTTACGAATATAGTTAGTGCTGTAAGAAATGTTACCTTCAATTTCAATGTCCGCTAAATGTCCCTCTAGAACTTGAAGGATAAGTTGTCCATTTTCTATTTTTTGTACAGGGGGATAAGTCCATGCTAAAAAATATCCCTTTTTCACATAAAACTGATCGATTTCCTGACAAAGCTGTATGACATCCTTACCATTTAACTCCCGATGACAATAAGGGTCCAAAAGCCTTTTAATTTCCTTTTCTGAAAGTACAGTGTTCCCTTGAAGAATAATAGATTCAATATGAACAGCTATTCCAGTAGGAATATCCAAAACTTCCGTAGGAATATCTATTTCTAATAACGGCACTTCTTTTTCAGGAGAAATGTCTTCCACCTTAAATTCTTGCTCAACAGCTCTTTGCACAACCCCGGCAGCACCTGAAGCAGGAGCCGCTTCAATAGGTCTTGTCAAAATAAACGCCGATAAAACACCCAATACGACTAATCGATTCACTACACCCTCTGCTAAAAAATGCAATACAAAATCGAACTATATTGTCCCCCCTAAAAAAAAACAATCATCTTCTTAAAAAAACGTCTTAGATCAAAATAAACTCGGAAAAAAAACCTTAAGCTACAAATGACTAAAGATCCATAGCTTGGTAGATAGAAAAATTCTCCTGTAAGAGCTCGAAGACATTCTCAAACGGCGTCATAATACCGTTATTATTAAAAGGAAGAGGACTATAGCCTATTCCCAAAGTTTGAGGAGTCATATCTTCACTAGCTGCAAAAATAACTACAGGAAAAGGTTTCAACTTGGAAACTCTGGCCTTGCAGTTAACGATTGTTTTTCCATTTATAATGACTGTACAAGGCTTATTACCGGGAACATAGCCTATCGAAGATGCTGTTATTTGTCCGGATAAAGCAGCGAGCGCATTAGCTCCAATAATAAGAGTTTGGTCTGTATTTACATTTAAAGGATATGTAGAAGTTCCTAAAGACCCTTTTAAAGAATTCATTTGAGAAGGTCCTCCTCCTAGAATGATTTTCTGCCTAATACTTGATTTCAAAATAGGACCTATAGCCACTAGATTAAGGCTACTGACGTCAACAATGCCTCCTAGTATGATATTTCTAGCTGACACTTGAAACCCTAGATCTCCAGTTGTAGTGACATCATCCCTAAAAATAGCTCTACCCGCTCCTCCATTCATTACAAAGCTAGAAGCTTGAATATCTCCTAACGAAGCCTCAGCATTGCTTTCGATGGTAATGGCATTTAAAGGAACACTTGTTCCTAGTTTCCCTGTAGAAACTATTGCTCCAATCCCAGCTTTTATCGTTAAAGATTCTGCCTCCGGGGTAGTTCCTTCAATAGAATTGACTTCAAGAATTGCATTTGCTCTTCTAGATAACAGAGAGAATGTCGTAGCACTTTGAGTCAGAGTAACCGTAGGCACAACCTTAATAAAATTTCTTGCAGTCACATCTTTTAAAAAAGCCTCCTTTCCTTCTGCAATAACAACGCCGGCCAGGGCTAAAGAACTTCCTAAAGATCCCAAAGTAATCGTTCCACTACTTCCTGCCGAAATTGTTAAAACGGAAGGTCCATCAATAGATCCAAACGTGATGTCAGCGCCAGGACCTCCATCTACTGCAGTAGTTAAAGTCGTATTTGCTGAGAGGATTGTTTGTAGGTCCGTAACAGTAATCGTCCCTCCTTTTGTCGTAATAGAGCCCCCTTGTAAAAGTAAGGTTCCCACTTCTGAAGGTGGCGCTGTAAAGACAAGCCCCACTCCTACATTACTCATAGCAATGGGCACTTCTTGTATAATTTGATTAGCACATAAAACTACTGTAGCCTCTGCTGCTTCAATAGTTGCTGCTGCTATGTTAGAATCTAAAGAACTACATCCTGAAGGAACATCTACACCGGATGCCGTTATCCTAAGGATTGTAGGGTCTAAAAGCCACGTACCCCTAACACCTTGAGGAGCAAAAGTGTCGACAGTAGCATTTCCAATAGACATCCTACCTTGACTGGAGGTTTCTACGAATCCTCCGTCACCTCCTTCTATACCTCCCCTAGCAAAAACCTGTCCTTCAAAACTAGTACTTTTACTTGATAAAAAAGCTACCCTGCCTCCATTACCATAGCCCTTTGCACTAGCTTTTATACAAGAAGAGGAGTCCACTGATACATTTTCGCTAGTTACATAAACGCTACCACCTCCAAAAAGGCCTGACACGTCAATTTCTGCGTGAGTAATATCTACCTGAGAACCTGTTACTACTAGATCTCCGCCTAAGGACTTAGCACTCGACGCATCAATAATCCCTGCTATCTGAATATTTTCCGCTTCTAGATTGACATTATTAGCCACAATAGAGCTAGCTGAAACAAGAGATATTTCTCCATCCTTAACGACAAAAACCTCGCCTCTTTCCACTCCTTCATGATTGACAATTTCATGAATCACCTTCTTAACTATAGGAAGGCGCATCGAAACTTCCCCACTTTCTGCTTGAATAGAACCAAGGTGCTCTATAATAGAATCCTTAATCTCCCCTTCCACACTAAATTCCAAAAGCCCATTTCCTGAAAAATCAATAGTAACATGTTCTCCTGACGCCAAAATCACTTTTCCGGCGGTAGCTTGAATCTTACCTAAGTTTCTTATAACAGGAGCCATAAGAACAATTGCTCCATCAGGAGCTGCAGCTAGAAATCCTTCATTGCAAATTTCTGCCAAGCTATCTCTTTCTTTTAGATAAAATGAAAAATTCCCCTGCAAAAAATCTTCATTAGAAATCTGTAAAGTAGAAGCAATCAAAGAGCCCACCTGTACAACAGCTTCCTTGCCAAAGTAAATCCCCTGAGAATTTACTAAAAACACTCTTCCATTACTCTCAATTGAACCAAAAATTTTAGAGGCCTTAGATCCTTCAATACGATTTAAAACAGAAGAAGAAGAGGACGGTTGAATAAACCGTACCTTTTCTCCTCTTTGGACATCAAAACTTTTATGCCGAATAATCGCTTTGTCAGAAGCTTCTATCACCATCGTGTTGTCACTATGTCTATGCAGAGAGACCTTCCCAGATTCTACGACAGACTGCTCAGGTAAACAGGCAAGAACTCCGGGTAAGCAAACAATGCAAAACAAAAATTTTTTCACTAAAAACCTCTAATTATCTTAGCTCAAGATGTACTGATTCTAAAAATATTTTTCAATTATTTTCTACCTCATCAACTCATATCCTATGCTTTTTTCTAACTCAGGGTCGAGGTTTTTATTAATATGCCGCAGATCTTCCTTGGAGATCTCCGGATACTCTTTAGGAATAAAAGTATCACTGATAACGTGCCTTGCCTTATATTGCTCCGTAACAGGAACAAAAGGATCTGCGGGTGTAAGACTAAAAATACTAGCAATTTCTGCAATCACTTCTTCTGGATAATCTCTTAGCTTTTCATATTGCACATAGTAGACGTTTTTCACGATTTCACCTATAGCCAGCATATTTTGAATTCTTGCCGTTCTAAGCCTCATAACATTCTTAAAAGCAGATCCATCTTCAGGATTACATTCAATATACTGACGGTCAGGTTCTGCGTCCCAAGTAGCCCTGATGAATCGACTAAAATCTTTTTTTACGCTCTTTTTAAATGCCTCGCTTGTATGGTAGGGTTTTTCACAAAAGCTATGCAGCCAATCATAGGGATTACGAAATATAACAATAACTAAGCAATGATCATTTTTTCTATAAAATCGACTTCCTTCTTGACCTTGCTCCGTGCCTTGAAACCACTTCCCTTCTAACCAAACAGGAAAATGCTTAGAGCTAAACCCAAAATAAGGCGGATCGAAATTAAAATTCCTTACTATCAACGCTTGTAAATAATTAGTTCCGGAGCACCTTTCTCCTAAAAACTGTACCTGTGTAATAGGCTCCTCTCCTTCTTTTTTAGCTCCAAGACCATATGTGACATCTAGAGCTGACAAACCACACGAACAAGCAAAAACAGAGAATAAAAAAATAAATTTACAAAATAACATGAGAGATCTCCTAAAAAAAATAAAATCACCACCCTATGCTATTTTTCTTCTGCGCGCAACAAAAAAAAACAGAAATCACTCAATTTAAAAGAGATAATAAAACAATCAATTAACTAACAAATAACACAATATATAAAACACATTGAACAATAAAAAATAATATTATATCATTAGTTAAATCAATAAATAAATGAGGTCATTTTATGAGTATAAGTACAAGATTTCCTGTAAATCCCACACCATGTACAGGAAAGCCAAAAATGCGCTACTCTCCCCACCTTACTACGCTACCAGAGGATGTCCTTCTTCATACAATGCATTTTTTTACAGGACAAGAACTCCACACTACCGCCCGCGTATCAAAACAATTAAGAGTATTATCCGATAAAGAAAGAATCTTCCGCATCAATGAAAAAACACCAAGTAAAAAACTTTATTTAGAAGAAATGCCCCTAATCCACTTACTACAAAGAAATCAAGGGCAAGTAATCAAGTTAAATATAGACGAAATGCCAATTACCAATATAGCAGCGATTCTTAATTCTTGCGGGGAATTAATAAGCTTCTCTGCAAAATACTGCTCTGCAGCTAGAGATACCGTAACATTAACCACGCATCCAAAAATGCTTCAGATTCAAGCTCTATATTTAAATGGGAACAACATAGAAGACACCGGAATTAAGCATATTACAAAAACATTAAAATGCCTTGTTATTTTAGACCTCAGCCAAAACTGTATGGGAAGTGTAGGAGCTATAGCTATTGCAAAAAAGCTAAAAAGACTCTCTTTCCTAGATGTTGAACAAAATGGAATATCCAAGAAAGGTATCAGAGCTCTTACCACCATGCAAAATCGCGGAGTTACTGTAATAAAATAAATTATCACCTTGCCTCAACTAATGCAAGTTGTCTTTTTCTGAAACCACGAGCGCTTTTAAATAACAGCTGTGGCCTTTCATAGAAAATTAAAAATAAGCAAGGACTCGCATAGTTGCTGCCCATGTTTGAGATAAGTGCTCCACGGCTCCCGGCTTAGGGATATAGCTAATGACAGGCTCTAGGTATAAAGAACCGTATAAGCAACATTGATAATACGTTTGAAACATCCACTCGTTTGGCCTGGGCTCACTATATTTATTAAGTCCGGCAAGACTTATCCCCACACCAAATGAGTCTTTAAGTCTTTTAGGGACGAGGCCATAAGCAGAAAGGCCCCACCCAAAAAAGGTTTTTATGGAAAATGTTTTGGTGTTATTCATTCCTAGCTGTAAATAAGTAACAACACCGCTATTTGCTTGGCTTTTATCTTTCCACCACAGTCTTTGAGATCCATATAAATAAACACCTTCAACTCCTGTTTGTGTAATATAAGAGCTTTCGGTAGTTAAAGTAAGCATTCCTGTTTGTTTCCAAATACCAACAGCAATTCTACCAGGCAAATCCGCATCAGACCAAGCATATCCTGTTTCACTAATTAAGAAATAATACCCATTAAACTGCGGAGCTTTAATTCCAGTGGGTTCTCCTCTAGCTTTATTACCATCGTATCCTCCCAAAGAAACATAAAAGCTTTTTACAGGAAAATAAAAAACACTAGCCCCGAAAGCAGAATTATAATAACTAGGAAGCACTGAAGAAAGGGATCCTTGCGTAAAAATAGTACCGTAGATCACACCACTTGCTGTAGGAGAAACTCTACTATCATTAATGGGAAACAACCGATTAACACTGTTAAAATCAGCATTGGGAGTAGATTTCCCAATTCTTGTAATGATTTTACCTTCTAACCACTGCTGCCTATACCACCATTCGTATAAATCTGTACGATTAAGGGGACTAGACTCTATCATTCCCTCAAAACCTTGCACAAGCCCTGCGTTAGTATTAGTTGGAGAACCATTAAGCTGTAAAAACTCTACAGCAAAAAGTCCTCCCTTCCAAGAAGTAGCTTTTCCTGTATCAAAAAGCAGTTCAAACTGCAAAAGATTATTCACCGTCCTTTTACTTTCATGAGAAATACCTCCGGATAGAAGTGCGTTAGCATCAAATATCCAGAGGCCTTCCAAACTAAGACCTGTATTTTTTTCATTCCATTTTTTAAAAAGTTTTTCTCCTAGATACCCTGTTCCGATGTGATCGGAGGGGCTTGGATTACTTGAAACCCCAACCCCTTCATCTATATATTCTATGGAATATCCAAATGAACAAGTAAAAAAAACTAAAAAATAAAATACCTTAAAAAAATCTTGTCTCATAAGAAACTATAACGACCTCATATATACAGGGGCCTCTGTTTTGGGAATCTTACGGATAACGTCTAATTTAAGACCTAGGGCGCCTGCCATTATTCCAGGTCTAAACTGCAGCGTAGCATTCTGTATACCAATTTCATTAAATGGTTTTGATACAATAAAAGATTCATATACTTCAAGATCACTCTTTCCAACACTTACATAAGAGTGAAAAGCTCCCATCGGGAGAAAAACCAAATCGCCTTCTTTAAGAAGGTTATTATACACATGCCCTTCCCCATCCATCATCGTAAAATAGGCTTCCCCCTTATGCACAAATAAAAAAGCATCTGACCCTGTATACCAATGTGGTTCTCTAATAGTGCCTGGCTTAAGAATTGTTTGCTGCAAGGCCATAAATTGATTTGCTTTCCAATTTGTGTTATCTAATCTACGTAAAGAGCCAAGGGAGCTTTCATAAATAGGCTTAACATCCGCAAATAAAGAGCGGTACTCGCTAGGAATATCTTTTTTAGGAGCCACATCTTCTGGATCGTAAAGACTTAAGCGATTATGCGGATTTTTCTGAAAAGCAGAAATATCTTCTAACGAAAGGCCTAAAGATTTAGCCAAAACAGTTTTAGGAAGAGCTGACCATGCTGTAGAAAAATCTCTATCTTCTGCGTTAGCGTTGTTGTATGATACCAGAAAGTCTAACTGCTCTTTTCCTACATTTTCTAAGCAATGTATTGATCCCTGAGGAATCATCCAAGATCCCCCTTTAGGAACAGTGAACTCATGAGCCTTACCAAAGCCTTCCCAGATTGTAATTTTCATTTCCCCATTAAGAACAACACCCACTTCTACAGCGTTAGCATGCCAGTGAGGAACTCTTTGCGCTTCATTATATAATTGGTAATAAAATAATAGACCAGTAAGAGGCTCTGCCGGAAATTTACTAAGGCCAGAAAACTGTTTAACACTCTCTGAAATTCGCAGTCCTGCAGGATTACTCGCTTTTTCCCCTTCTTGGAATAACCGTAAAAGAAAAGGAGATGTTTTGGATAGATTCTTAGATTCCTCCTCTAAAAATACACGTATTTTATCTGCCATTAACACCTGAGAAACTTCTTTATTTTCTTTAGCTTCTTGTGCAAAACCTACTTTTGCACATACAATACAGCAAACTACTAAACCTTGAAAAATCTGTTTTAGACCCATACATTTCCCTCTGTTGTACATTTTTACGCTCTATTTTCCTTGCCTAACAAAAAAAATCGGGTTAAAGAGCACCTTCTGCTCAGTGCATACCCAAAAATAAACTTGCTCCTAAAGCTCTCTAAGCACATAAGAAGTCGCTATCATTAGTTCCTTTAACCAAAACACTCTCAGTGAGAAAATATTTTCCTTACAGCTTTCTCCTAAAATTAACGAAGCAAAAACATTTTTTATTTCATTAAACAATTCAGGTCAATAATTTTATTTTTAGATAGATGGCCGATGAGCGTCATTTTCAGACAAAAAAAAACCTCTAGATCTATTCGACCTAGAGAGTGAGTAAAAAACCTTGGCAGAGACCTACTCTTCCATACTCTTGTGTACAGCACCATCGGCGATGAGGGGCTTAACTTCTGAGTTCGGGATGGGTTCAGGTATGATCCCCTCTCTATTACGACCAAGAAAAAATCTTTAAGTATCTGAACCGAACTCTCGCACAGCTTTAATTGGCAAGCAGCAAAACTCTTAGGACCTTCTCCAGCCCCAAGATACGATGAGTCGACATCTAGGTGCTAAACCGCCATGTCGATATGAACTCTTATCTATTTACTTAGTCTCGAAGGATTCCATCTTTTTCGCAAAAACAAAGTAGAAGAAATCACCAAACAGTTTAAAAATGCATTTGGAAGCCACTTTTATAAAATGGGGGCTGGGAGTGTTCTTTCCTTAGATTACCTTCTCCATCAAAATAGCTTCTCTTAATTTCTGCAATCCCTATATCCTTTGGTCTGCCTGCGACAAAATTGACTCTATCGGGCTAGTCATAAAGAACTATCTCGTAAGCAAATCCAGTGCCTCAGTTCATCCGGCGTAACACCCAAGCCAGCTATGCTGCACTCATCGATTTCAGCAAGATCCTCTATAGCATTTTCAATAAACTTTTCAAGATGATTCTGAGATGCTATTTTAGCAGCCTCTTGTTTAAGATAAGTTGGTATGGCAGTTCCCACAATCCCCTTTAAAATCACATCTCTAATTAGGGCTCTTCTTTCTTTTCTATAACGCACACGAATCTCATCGAAACCCATCGCTTTCACAGTAGAGTCATAAGCTGCACAGGTGCGCATGTAAGAATAAAAATATAAGTCGATAAGCGGTCTAACATTTTGCAATTCGTAGATTGCAATCATCGCGAACATGTAATCGTCGACCTGAACGTCATTAAATGCTAGCGGCACAAGATTTGCTTTAATAAGAGAAATATTAGCTGCGAGCCTCGCTGTTCTTTTATTTACGTCGATAAATGCCTGCAAATAGCTTACATGGATGAGCAAAAAAATGCTTTGTTCGAATGGGTTCTTAATAAGTGCTGCTTTGGCTGTGATTTTTTCTAGCTGATTCTCTAGCTTCTTTGGATCTTCAGAAGGCATATAAGTAGATCCGCCAATCCGAACACTTTGTCTGCGTATTTTGCCAGATTCTGATCTGTCTACAAGACCATCTGACAATAAATAGTGCAAAGTACGAACAACATCGCTACTAATACCAAGCTTAGGAGCTCCTTCTACAAGGTACCTAATAGCTTCCTTATGGTTAAGAATCATGACTTTTTCTTCTTTCAGCTTGCCCGTTGCAGTATCACCATGCAAAACCAGACGTTCTGTATCAAGAAGAGAATAGGTATTTCCCTCTAACCTTGAAGAGTTATAAGAGAGATCTATAAGCAACCTGTTAAAAATCTGATGAGCATAAGTGCCAGCTGGGTCATGGATGCCAGCCCGCTTTCCCGATTCAAAGAGGAGGCTTCTTAATTCTTCACTAAGATAGCAATCAGAGTTTGGCTCATAACTATCCAACCACTCATCCCGATAGGCTACCGGCTGTCTTTCGAATAAGGGCTTTTTAATAATTTTAATAATTTCCAAGCTTGCAGAACTAAAACAGCAGCTAACGGTTTCACTTATCTCTTGAGATCTTCCAACCGCAAGATATTTACTCGATCGCTTCTCTCCAACTTTTCTGACACTTCCCTCTAAGACAAGCAGCGCAAGCCATCTTCTAGTAGAACGTTCTTTAAAACCACTCCCTAACTTGATAAGTAGATCATTTAAACTAATCGGCTCCGATTCTAGGCCTAGCTGCCTCATTATGAGCATTTTGTTGTCACGCAGACTCATTTTAGCCTCCTTTTGTCTGAATACGGCCAAAATTATCACAAATACGGCCAGTTTTCAAGCTAAATTGGCCGTATTTCAAAATACGGCCAATTTTTGGCCGATAATCTTAATCAAAAAAAAACCCTCTAGATCTATTCGACCTAGAGGGTGAGTAAAAAACCTTGGC
>CAYTOK010000029.1:0-12106 GCA_964439595.1 uncultured bacterium
TTTGTTTTCTCCTCCTGCTTTATAATCAGCCATATAAGATAATCTAGATAGCCAATCTCTTAACTGTGCACTTTCTTCTAGGTCTTTGTTTAGAGTAAGAAGAGGTTCTTGCAGCTCTTGGTACAAATCCCTTATAAGTTCTACTGTTGATCTAAGGTCTTCCTCTCTTCTTTCTACATGAGCCATGGAATAGTAAAAGCTAGGACCAGCATATCCGGGAACCTCTGTGGCAGCTTGTAATCTAGATCGTATTTCTTCAGATAGAGGGAGAGTGCTTATATCTATTTCTAGACTAGTAGATAAAGAAGTGACGGTTGAAGGGAGAGAAGTGAGTGGGGTGCTATCTAGATAGAGCTGTTGTAGAGCTAAGAGGCTGCCCAAAGATTCAGGAAGGGAAGTGAGTCTGGTTCCACTTAGATAGAGACTTTGTAGAGCCCGAAGGTTACCGAAGGATTCTGGAAGGGAAGTGAGTGGAGTATTATTTAGATAGAGGCTTTTTAAAGCAGAGAGTCTACTGAAGGATTCTGGAAGGGAAGTGAGTCGGGTTTTATCTAGATAGAGGTGTTGTAGAGCTAAGAAGCTGCCGAAGGATTCCGGAAGGGAAGTGAGTCGGGTGTTCCTTAGATCGAGGTGTTGTAGAGCTGAAAGGCTGCCGAAGGATTCCGAAAGGAAAGTGAGTTGGGTATTATGTAGATAGAGTTCTTGTAGAGCTCTGAGGTTGCCAACGGATTCTGGGAGGAAAGTAAGTGGGGTGTTATCTAGATAGAGTTTTTTTAGAGCTATGAGATTGCCAAAGGATTCTGGAAGGGAAGTGAGTCCGGTTTCATTTAGATAGAGCCGTTCTAGAGCTATGAGGTTGCCAAAGGATTCTGGAAGGGAAGTGAGTTGGGTTTCAGATAGATCAAGGGATCTCAGGCGAGAGGAAAAGGAGGGATGATTGAAAATATCCGGTAGATCGGCTAGCCTTAGATATGATAGAGCTATAGAAGACTTGCTAGGAGAATGTAAAAAAGCTAGAATGCGCTCTTTGGCTATAGCTCTATCTTCTTCGGGTGTTCCAGCAAGAGCCCAGGTATTTAAGAGTAACTCAATTCGTAAGGTATTGACTTTTTCAGCTAAGGGAGTTAACTCAGGAGTTTGGCAGGCGCTAGTTAGAACTTGTAGGCTTCTAGTGAGAAGAGAAGATTCTTCCTGTGTGTGGGCTGATAGGGGGATTTCTGCTAGTAATTCCATTACTCTTGCACTAAACACAGTTGATTCAGAAGGATGTTCTTGAAAGAGTCTTAGTGCCCCATCTACTTTATCTGCGAAATCTTTACACACGCTCATCGACATGAAAATCTCCTTCTAACTTTATTTTAAAGAATATTTGATTTATTTATGATTTTTATTTTTTATAATTTTATAGTAAATATTGTATTGCTTTATGTCTTATTTGTTTATATTTATTTTTCAGCTTTGTTAAAAGCGCTAAAAGCTACACCCCTAAAAAGTCAATAAGAGGAGAAATGGTGGAAGTACTCAGAGAGATTTTTAACAGCCCAACGCTAGAAATGGAAAAGAAAGTAAAAAGACACACTATAGAAAAGCATGAAAAAAGCCCCCCTGAATTCACAAAATAGCTATAAGAAAATGTTGATGCCGGGCTCATCGTATTTTTGTTTCTGAAGGAGCATTGGAGAAAAATAAGAACTTCAAAGGGGATAGAGAGGGTAAATCGAGAGATCAAAAGGAGAACTAGAGTAGCAGGGCTGTTCCCTAACAAAGAATCAGCGCTCCGTCTAGTAACTGGAGTGCTAACAGAAATCTATAAAGAGTGGGTAATAGGAATGGTGTATTTAGATATGGATTGCTTGATGGACTAGCAATCGAAAGGCAGCTAAAAATAGGGAAAAGAGAAGAGTAGATCAAATTTACAGAATAACTATTGTTTTATCTAATATGATTTTATTAAGTTAGAGCCCTTTTTGTTAAGGCCATTAGCCCTTTTTCATAATCTTCTTGGATTTTTGTATAATCAGGAGTATCTACTCTTAAATCAGCGGCCCTAGCTTGTGTTAAAGCGTTAAATTCTCTACGGTAATTTTCTTCTAAGCACTGAAGCCAGGTTTCGTGACCAATAAGAAATTGATGACAAGTATCCGAATTATCTAGTTGTTCCTTTACAAAGCTTTCAGCATCTTTTAGATCGGTATCAGTTAATGCGCTACAGCGAAAGTACAGCATGTCTCTTACGTCAATAGGAAGATCTAAGGCTTCTTTAAGTTTTAGGGGATAGCCAAGGTAAACTTCAATTTCATCAACAAAGCGTAGTGTTAAAACTTTTGCTCCGGCAACTTTTTCTAAAAGGCTTATGGCGTAGACCCCTCTAAGAAGTAAGTGAGCAAGATCTTGCGGTCTACGTAGGTCTGCCCTATGTATTTTATAGGCAATACCTATCTGTAAAATAGAAAGAGCAACGCGATCGCCACAGGTGTCTGCAGCCCCGTTAATAATAGCTAAAAAAACTTCTTCAAATTTAGGGTTTTCGTTAGCTGCCTTAAGATACGCTAGGATGTTTTGTAGTAAGGCTTTTTTGTTTTCTCCTCCGGCTTTATAATCAGTCATATAGGATAATCTAGACAGCCAATTTCTTAACTGTCCATTTTCTTCTAATTTTTTATTTAGAGTAAGAGGAGTTTCTTGCAGCTCTTGGTACAAATCCCTTACAAGTTCTACTGTTGATCTAAGGTCTTCCTCTCTTCTTTCTACATGAGCCATGGAATAGATAAATCTAGGACCAGCATATCCGGGAGACTCTGTGGCAGTTTGCAATCTAGATCGTACTTCTTCAGATAGAGGGAGACTGCTTATATCTATCAAGAGATTATGAGGTAAAGAAATAATGGTTAGAGGGAGGGAAGTGAGTGGGGTTTCATTTAGATAGAGCGTTTTTAGAGCTATGAGATTACCAAAGGATTCTGGAAGGAAAGTGAGTCGGGTATGAGATAGATGGAGCTCTTGTAGAGCTGGGAGATTGCCGAAGGATTCCGGAAGGGAAGTGAGTCGGGTGTTATTTAGATGGAGGTGTTGTAGAGCTAAGAAGCTGCCGAAGGATTCTGGAAGGGAGGTGAGTGGGGTGTTTCTTAGATCGAGCTGTTGTAGAGCTGAGAGGCTGCTGAAGGATTCTGGAAGGGAAGTGAGAGGAGTATTATTTAGATAGAGCCGTTGTAGAGCTGAGAGGCTGTCGAAGGATTCCGGAAGGGAAGTGAGTTGGGTGTTCCCTAGATCGAGGTGCTGTAGAGCTGAAAGGTTGCCGAAAGATTTCGGGAGGGAAGTGAGTGGGGTGCTACTTAGATCGAGAATTTGTAGAGCTGAGAGGCTGCTGAAGGATTCCGGAAAGAAAGAGAGTCGGGTGTTATTTAGACGGAGCATTTGTAGAGCTGAAAGGCTGCTGAAGGATTTTGGGAGGGAAGCGAGTTGGGTTCCACTTAGGTTGAGGGATGTCAGGCGAGAGGAAAAGGGGGGGTGATTAAAAATATCCGGTAGATCGGCTAGCCTTAGCCAAGATAGATTTATAGAAGAATCCCTAGGAGAATGTAAAAAAGTTAGAATATGTTCTTTGGCTTCTGCTCTATCTTCTTTGTGTGTTCCGGCAAGAACCCAGGTATTTAAGAGTAACTCAACCCGTAACGTATTGACTTTTTCAGCTAAGGGAGCTAACTCAGGAGTTTGGCAGGCGCTAGTTAGAACTTGTAGGCTTTTAGTTAGAAGAGAAGATTCTTCCTCTGTGTGGGCTGATAGGGGGATCTCTGCTAGTAATTCCATTACTCTTGCACTAAACACCGTTGATTCAGAAGGATGTTTTTGAAAGAGTCTTATCTCTCCATTCACTTTATCTGCGAAATCTTTACACACGCCTATAGACATGAAAAGTCCCCCTTTAATCTTATTGTAAAGATTTGCTTGTTTGTTTGTTATGTTTATTTTTATTTATCTATTATAAAGATTGTATTTATTTTTTATTTACTATTGTTTTATATTCGATTTTTATTTGTAGTTAAAAAAATAAATTCTTCTAATACCATTTGAGACGAAATAGCTGATAGGCTCTCGTGAGATATGTGTTTTTGATTTTCCCCGACGGTTCCTGTGAGAGAGGGGTTTGTCGGCCCATATAGTGTGATATTAGGAGTTCCAAGCGCTGCTGCTATGTGGCTTAGACCTGTATCTAGGGAGATCACTGCAGTAGATTTTTTAATTATATAGGCAACTTCACTAAGAGACATCTTAGGGAGGGGGATTACGTTTTTATGGAAGGATAATCTTTTTGCTCTAGCCATTTCTTCACTATTTCCTGAAGGTATTAGGATAAAGTAGCCCAATTTTATGAGTTTTTCTATAAGTTCTTTCCATAGGGATTCTTGCCATAGCTTAGAGAAGTGGCTTGCAATCGGTACTAAAACAAGAAAGGGCTCTTTGGGGAGTTTTATTAAAGGTTTAGAAAGTGTATCTATTTGTATTTGATAGTCTGGTGGCGTATTTGGCATAGGGTAATTTAAAGCAAAAGCAAATAATAGACGAAGTCTTTCTATGGCGTGTAGCTTTTTAGAAGCTTTGGCTTTTTTTTTGTATAAAAAATGAGCCCCCCATTCAGGAACGGACGGGCCGTCGAATCCTGCCATAGGGCCTTTAGCAAAAAGGCTTAAAATAGCTGATTTGATGTTGCCCTGGGCATCGATGACTATATCGTAGTTTGCTTTTTTTATTTCTTTAATAATTGATGAGATTTCTTTGAAGGTGGAATATTTAGTGAGGTGTCGACGCCAGTACCTGTGATTAGTTTGGATTATTTTATTGACTGAAGGGTGCCAGGAGGCCACTTCATGGAAATTCTTATCTACAACCCAGTCAAATACTATTCCTGGATATGCTTTTTGGGCGTCAGTAAGCGCCGGAAGAAGATGAACTAAGTCTCCCATAGAAGCGAGTTTAGTAATTAAGACTTTGGGATGATTCCCCATTTTTTAGCCTTCTAAACTAGCTTGCAAAGGCACTTCTTTTTTAATATAACCTTGTTTTAGCTCTGCGTAGTACACAAGAGATAGTCCGGAGGATACAATGAAAGTTGATAGAAAAATAGTCCAAGAAAGGGGTTCACCTAAAAATAACCAACCATTTAAAGAAGCAAAGATAGGACTTAAAAGACCCATAAATGAAAGGAAAGTTGCTGTGTATTTCCTTAGCATTAAGCCATATAGGTTATAACAGACTATGTTAAAAAGACCTGTCATAATAATAACGCCTCTTATTACTTCACCACTATGCCCTGCCTGTATAGGAATGGGGCTCCAGGTATCTGCAAAAAAAGAGTGGATGAGAGCCAATGCTCCCCCAAATAGCATGCTTATTCCATTAGCCATGAGGGGGGAGATTTCTGTGTTTTTTAAATTTACCCTTAGAAGAATCCATCCATACACGCTAAATAACACGGCGGCCATGACAGAAAGGGTGGGAAGAGAAAGAAAATTCGTTTGAAATAATTCTTCAGAGCCTGTCTGTGTAAATAAAACTGGTAAAATTCCGATGAATCCTATTCCTAGTCCAATCCATTTTTTTCTATTCATTTTCTCTTTAAAATAAATATAAGAGAAAAAAGCGGCAAAAAAGGGAGATAGGCTATAGATAAAGCAAGCTTTTGCAGCAGATAGGTGCTGCAGTCCCCAAAATTCACAGATATTCGTTAAATAGACGCTGAAAAACCCTAAAAGAAAAAGAGAAATCCATTGTTTTTTTTCCATTTTAAACTGCGAACGCTTACGGATAGCTAAATATCCAAGTAAAAGGATAGCAGCCAGCATCATCCGAAATCCCGTAAGAAAGATAGGAGAACTAAAGGTTAGTGCCAGTTTCCCTAGAGAAAACACGCTAGACCAGACGGCGTACATGGCAACAATGAGAAAAACGGACATAAAAAACCTATAGTTAAAAGATTAAGAAAATACTATCAAAAAATTACTGTTTTAGTCAATTCAATTAAATTATTAAACAAAGTATTTATTTTATTTATTTTGTTTTGTAGTATTAAAAACAAGGATAGATATGTGTTTATTTGTGATTTTTCATGAATATAATTAAAAACCACTTTGGTGAAATCTATGATTAAAAGAATTGCAGTTACAGGTGGAGCCGGACAAATTGCTTATAGTTTGCTATTTCGTATAGCTGCGGGGGATTTATTTGGAAAAGATCAAGAAATAGCTTTACACATCTTGGAGGTCCCCGAAGCTATGCGAGCTTTGGAAGGGGTTGCTATGGAACTTGAAGATTGTGCTTTCCCTCTTTTAAAAGAGGTGCATTTGGGATCCGATCCTATGCAGGTATTTAAGGATGTTGACTGCGCCTTTTTAGTCGGATCAAAGCCCAGGGGGCCTGGCATGGAGAGAAAAGAACTACTAATGGATAACGGAGCTATTTTTATAGGGCAAGGGAAGGCCCTAGATGCTGTAGCAAGCAAGGATGTGGTTGTTTTAGTTGTAGGGAATCCGTGCAATACAAATTGTCTTATTGCAAAAAGTTTTGCTAAAAGAATAGATCCTAATCATTTTTTTTCTATGACGCGGTTAGATCAAAATCGAGCTACTTCTTTTTTAGCAAAGAAGGTGGGCGTACCTATTAAAGATGTGTCTGATGTCGTTATTTGGGGAAATCACTCTTCTACGCAGGTTCCTGATTTTTTAAATGCTAAAATAAGTAGCAGCCCGGTTTTGGATGTTTTGGAGGGGGAAAGACAGTGGCTTGAAGAGGAATTCTTTATAAAAGTACAAAAAAGGGGAGCTGAAGTGATTACTGCTAGAGGAAAATCTTCTGCTGCTTCTGCTGCCTCTGCCGCTTTAGATGCTATGCATTCTTTGCTATTTCCTACAAAGAAGATTTTTTCTATGGGCTTAAGCTCTGACGGCAATCCTTATGGAATACAAGGAGGCCTTATTTTTTCTTTCCCCTGTATTAGCTTAGGTGGGGGCAATTTAGAGGTTGTGAAAGGGTTTATCTTCGATTCTTTCTTAAAGGAGAAAATAGCTTTAACTGAGAAGGAGTTATTAGAAGAAAAGCAAATGACTGCATCACTAGTTAAGGGGTAATATTTTATGGGGAAAGTGCTATTTGAAATTACGGAAGAGCAGCTTGAAACTGGTCTTAGAGGCTATCCTTGTGGATACTGTACTACTTCTTATGTGGATGAGAAAAAAGGGCTTTTTTATGCAGGGCACCCTGTAACTGCTCTTGCTTATAAATCTCCAGAAGAAGTGCTCAGTCTTCTTTATTTTGGAAAAGAGGTTGAAGAAAAAGAAAGAGACAAGTTTTTAGAGGAGCTCAAAAAAAGAGCAGCTTTATCTCCTAAGGTTATAGAGGCAATAGAATCTCTTCCTAGAGAAGGTCATCCTATGAAGCTTTTTTCTGCAGCTCTTCTTATTTTAGGGATGGTAGAAGGTGTCAATGATTATAGGGAAGACTGTTTAAATATTATAGCTAAAATACCTAGTTTAGCAGCTGTAGTTATTAATTATCATGCAGGATGGGGCAAGACACATTTACCAGATAAAAACCTTGGCTACATGGAAAATTTTGCTCGGATGTTACAGATGCCGGGTAAAAAAGAAGAAGAGCTGGCAAAAGTTTTTAAGTTATTTAACATCTTGCACTACGACCACGGAGGAGGGAATCTTTCCGCCTTTGTGGGGAAAGCTGTGGCTTCTGGGCTAGAAGATATGTACGGGTCTCTTGCCTCGTCTTTTTGCGCCCTTGCCGGTCCAAGGCACGGCAAGGCTAATCAGGACTGCTTGGTTTTTGTAGAGCAGGTGTTGCAGGCGTTGGGAGAAAATGCTACTGAGGAGCAAGTTAAGCAGCTTCTTCTTACAAAACTAGAAACAGGAGAACTTATTTTTGGTTTTGGTCATGCGGTTTTACGAGTAGAAGATCCTAGAGCTACCACCCTTTATACGTATGCGGATGAACATTACAGTTGGCACCCTCTTGTGAAAATAGCAAGGTGTTTGCGCAAGGTTGGGCCTGAAGTGCTATCTGCAAACCCCAAGATCTCTAGCCCCTATCCTAATGTAGATGCTATTTCAGGAACTCTTTTAACTGCTGCAGGGTTTGCTTATCCTGAATATTTCACTGTCTTATTTGGATTAGCTAGAAGTGTTGGTGTCTCTATCCAAATTGTCTATGAGAGATTAGAGGCAAGAGGTGGTAAAGGTACCCCTATAGTTCGTCCTAAGTACATTTATAGGTCTAGAGAATGAAGTGTGGAATTAGTTTCCCTCTGTTTTTATTGCTTTTATCTTTGAATCCTCTTTACTCTATTGAAGAGGCCTCTCTTATTCCTCCCTTTTTAGGGCTTCACCCTTCTAAAAATGACTGGAAGCAGATTTCTTTTTTGCAGGAAGGACCTTTTAAATCGATGCAAAAGAGTTATAAGATTATTGCTTTTGGTAACTCTTATAAAGGGATGATTCGAAGAGGTCATGTCCAAGATGGCGCTTCTACCTGGAGTTGGGGGTTTCGTTCCGGAATAGGTTATATGCCTAAAGAAGAGAGTTGGAGTATAGTAGCTTCTTATACGCAGTTTCATAGCAGAGTTTTTGAAGGAGAAGAAAGTCGAAATTCTATGTTCATGCCTGCTTGGAAAGAAAAGAGTTCTTTAGCAGCAGTGGATAACGGCATGTTATCTTCTAGCTGGAGACTTTATGTAAATTTAGCAGATGTAGAGTTTGGAAGAAGGTTTAAACCTCTGCGTGCTGTTTTTTTACATCCACATATTGGAGTTCGCGGGGCTTGGATGTATCAAAAAGTTAAAGCTAGTTTACAGTCAGGTGCAGAGCCTTCAACGGGCATTTTTCTAGGAAATAACTGCGCGGGGATCGGTCTTAGAAGTGGCCTTGATTCATTATGGAAAGCTGGCCATGGAGTTAGCCTTTTTGGAGACGGAGCAGTGAGTCTTCTTGCCGGTTATTATAATGTAGGTCAAAGTCTTATAGCTTTTCCAAGAAATGATAGCAATTCTATTGGTAGTATAGCCACAGCAGAAATGTCTTTTGGCCTTCAATATGAAAAGCCCGTGTACGGTAAGATGGTAACTTTTCGTATGGGGTATGAGATGAATTACATGTTTAATCAAATGCGCTGGACAGACTGGATTACAAATACAAGAGGCGCATCTTCTGATGGGCATAACGGCGTAGCCCTTCAAGGTGTTACAGTAAATTTACGTTTAGATTTTTAATTTCACTTTGCCGTCACTGCTTATTTGTGATTTTGCTTTTATGTAAGGACAATTGCATCGTAGCGATCGTAATGGTCTATTCCGTTATAAAGAATATGAATTTTAGTTTCGCCTTTTCCATACGTTTGAGTAGGAGCATCTTCGTTTTTATTATGAACAATGATCGTTATATCCTCAAATATTGTGGCCAAGGCTTTAATTTCAAGCTCTCCACAGAAAAAGCCTTCTTGTTTTGCCATAGTCAGGTACAGCTCTGGTGTTATAGTATCAAGAGCTGCTAGTTGCCGTTCTACATCTTTTATAAGATCTTGCTTATTCGTCGAATCCCCTTCACTTGTTTGGATATATTGAAGACAGATCTGCTCCATTTCTAGCTTTGCTTTTTCAGCATCTTTAAACCCTTCGATAGCTCCGGTTATAAAGGGAGTAAAATCGTTGTTTTCGGGGGCTTCCTTAAGTTCTCTTTCTATAAACTCGATGGTCCTCATTCGGAGTCCAAGGTGAGTTATTCCACTAAGGCGACGTATATTTTGCCGTAGCCCTCTAGCAATAGCTTCAAAGAGGCAGTTTCCGTCTCCTGGAATCTTGTCTTCAAGTAAAGCTAATGGGGCTCCTGTAACTTCGGGAGATAGTAGTGTTCTTAAACTGTTTATTAGAGAATCTAGCTTGGGGTTAGGGAATTGACTTTGTAAGCTTTCTGCTCTTTTAAGTAGCCCTGTAAGAACTCTTCTTGGTACTTTTTCAAGGGTTTCATATTTTTCTGTAAAAAGATTTTCGTACGCAGTGAATAACTGCGATTTTGCTATAGCAGTTATTTCGGCAGTTTTTAGATTGCTATCTGCATGTAACGGGGTGACAACTCTATCAGACCAGCAAAAGCAGCTTTTTATCCAAGATCCCACGGATACGAGTGCTTCCCAAATTTTTTTCAATCTAGATTGCACGCAGGGGCAAACTGTATTTATGACCGCTATGGATATACCGCTGGATACTCTCCATATTACATTTGTTAAAGAGTGCATATAATTTCCTTTTGTTAAAAGGTAATTGTAACATTTCTATTTTAATAAAGCAATGTATTATTTTTGGCCGGTTTCTTAGCAATAGATTTGAGATCGCGTCCACTGTAGCAGAGGCCATCTTGCATTTGACGGTTGAAAGGACCGGAGATTTCATGTCCGGTTAGCCGGGAAGCTTCCTGTTATCATCAATCATCCCTAAAGCCCTTTTTGTTAAGACTATTAGCCCCTTTTCATAATTTTCTTGGATTTTTTCATAATCAGGAGTATCTACTCTTAAATCAGCGGCCCTAGCTTGTGTCAAAGCGTTAAATTCTCTAGGGTGCTTTTTTTCTAAGCACTGAAGCCAGGTTTCGTGACCAATAAGAAATTGATGACAAGTATCCGAATTATCTAGTTGTTCCTTTACAAAGCTTTCAGCATCTTTTAGATCGGTATCAGTTAATGCGCTACAGCGAAAGTACAGCATGTCTCTTACGTCAATAGGAAGATCTAAGGCTTCTTTAAGTTTTAGGGGATAGCCAAGGTAAACTTCAATTTCATCAACAAAGCGTAGTGTTAAAACTTTTGCTCCGGCAACTTTTTCTAAAAGGCTTATGGCGTAGACCCCTCTAAGAAGTAAGTGAGCAAGATCTTGCGGTCTACGTAGGTCTGCCCTATGTATTTTATAGGCAATACCTATCTGTAAAATAGAAAGAGCAACGCGATCGCCGCAGGTGTCTGCAGCCCCGTTAATAATGGCTAAAAAAACTTCTTGAAATTCAGGGTTTTCGTTAGCCAGTCTAAGATACGCTAGGATATTTTGTAGTAAGGCTTTTTTGTTTTCTCCTCCTGCTTTATAGTCAGCCATATAGGATAATCTAGATAGCCAATCTCTTAACTGTCCACTTTCTTCTAGTTCTTTATTTAGAGTAAGAGGAGGCTCTTGCAGCTCTTGGTATAAATCTCTGACAAGTTCTACTGTTGACCTAAGGTCTTCCCCTCTTCTTTCTACATGAGCCATGGAATAGGCAAATCTAGGACCAGCATATCCGGGAACCCCTGTGGCAGCTTGTAATCTAGATCGTATTTCTTCAGATAGAGGGAGACTGCTTATATCTATGAGAAGATTATGAGGTAAAGAAGTGATGGTTGAAGGGAGAGAAGTGAGTGGGGTGTTGCTTAGATTGAGCCTTTGTAAAGTTAAGAGGTCGCCGAAGGATTCAGGAAGGGAAGTGAGTCGGGTTCTATGTAGATATAGCTGTTGTAGAGCTGAGAGGCTGCCGAAGGACTCTGGAAGGGAAGTGAGTCTGGTGTCAGATAGATTGAGCCATTGTAGAGCTCTGAGGTTGCTGAAGGATTCTGGAAGGGAAGTGAGTCTGGTGTCAGATAGATTGAGGCGTGTTAGGCGAGAAGAAAAGGAGGGGTGATTGAAAATATCCGGTAGATCGGCTAGCCTTAGACGTGATAGATCTATAGAAGAATCGCTAGGAGAATGTAAAAAAGCTAGAATGCGCTCTTTAGCTACTGCTGTATCGTCTTCGGGTATTCCAGTAAGAGCCCAGGTATTTAAGAGCATCTCAATCGGTAAGGTATTGACTCTTTCAGCTAAGGAAGTTAACTCAGGGGGTTGGTCAGTTTTTAGATTGCTATCTGCATGTAACGGGGTGACAACTCTACCAGACCAGCAAAAGCAGCTTTTTATCCAAGATCCTACGGATACGAATGCTTCCAAAATTTTTTTCAATCTAGATTGCACGTGGGGGCAAACTGTATTTATGACTGCTGTGGATATACCGCTGGATATTCTCCATATTACATTTGTTAAAGAGTGCATATAATT
>CAYTOK010000030.1:0-7311 GCA_964439595.1 uncultured bacterium
TAGAGCATCGGACTCATAACCCGCAGGTCGTAGGTTCAACTCCTACCTGCCCCATCCTTTTTCTCCCTCGTGTGAGAAGGAATTAAGCTTGATTTTTCAAGCTTTTGAAGTTAAGATTTGGCATCGCGGTGCAATGGCGGTGCAGAAAAAAACAATCTTAACACACACCATCCAGCCGCTCGAACCATAAACATTAAGAGGTTTGAGCTATGGCAGCAATTTATAAACGTAAAGATTCAAAAGGTAGAGTCGTTGGATGGCGCGCTGTTGTCCGTTTTGAGGGTCGCCCTGCAATTTGTAAACAGCATGATCGGAAAGAAGAGGCCCAAGACTGGGCTATTGAGATTGAACGACAGATTAAGCTAGGTCAATTCAATTTTGAACTCTATAAAAATAAACATACATTCAATGAACTAGTAGAGCGTTACAGGAACGACGGGGCTTTAGAACATATTCGCTCCGTGGAAGATGTAATTCGATATTTAGAGTATTGGACAAGCCGCTTTAGCAGCTATGCTCTTGTTCATCTCACATCAGAATTGATCGGAAAAGAAAGGCGCTTATTGGCCGAAAAACCCACTCATAAAGGGGAACAACGTAGTAATTCAACTGTGAATAGATACATAGCGAGCCTCTCAGCACTCCTTAGCCATGCCGTTAAGTTGAAGTGAATAAGCGAAAACCCTTGCTTTAGCTTACACAAATTGAAAGAAAGCCCTGGACGTGATCGCGTCCTTACAGAAGAAGAAATTCTACGTCTCTTGACTGCTTGTAAAGAAAGCAAGTCGCCCTACCTTTATTGCATCGTATTGATAAGCCTAACAACGGGAGCAAGACAAGGAGAACTTTTAAACCTGGAATGGCGGCATGTCGATTTTGACAATAAACTGGCTTATCTTAAAGAGACTAAAAATGGCAGACCTAGAAGTATCGCTGATGAGCTTCAAGTGTTGCTAAAGAAAAATGGTTATTCTCAACCAGAGATCATTACAGAAAAGCTCCTAGAACTATACAAAGAGCAAAACTTAGAGCTGGAACAAGACATCCGCAAATTAGAAGAAAGCAGAGCAGCCAATAGTGATGCGAACAGACTTTTTAGTATGCTTGGCATGATTCCCGAAATTGACAGCGCCGACAGAGTTTTGAAGTATGAGAGGGGGTTGCAAAAATCTATCTATCAAAACCTTATCATGCTCAAAAAGTTGCAAGGTTTATTCTGAAATTGGCTTTGTTTTGGAGAAAATTAGATTTGATAGATACGTTCATTAAATCAAAATTAAAAAAATTCCAATATTCTTTAGCTCCATTCCGTTGCTTATTGTCATGACTATCTTTTACCTCCACCCCATTTTTTCTGGAATTCATTAGGTTTTTTTGGTACATTCCTCTGCTTAAAACAGAGGAACCCACGACAAATTAAAGGATGCATATATATGACAAAAACACTCAACAAGTGTCTTATTTTAATCACTTTAGCCTTAGTTCCTTTAACTGGAGATGCAAGCGAAACAGTAATAAAACAAGCGCATAAGCCGCCGATTCTTACAACAACAGCGATTATTGAGGTCCACGAAGGCGGTCAGTTTAAAGGTATCGTGCTGATTGAGCGTGGAAAAGCTCCTTTTGGCAAAGCGATTCCAGGCGGAAAAGTGGAATATGGTGAAACCGTAGAAAATGCCGTAAGACGGGAAATGATGGAAGAAGTTAACCTCCCACTAAATGACTTAAGACAATTTCATGTATATTCTGATCCCACAAGAGATTTTAGACATCATTCCGTTGAAGTTGCTCATACAGCAAAAGCTTTTCAATCCCCTACGGCTGGGGATGATGCGGCAAAAGCCTTTGTAGTCAAATTGGAGGACATTCCATGGAGCGAACTCGCTTTTGATCATGCTCAAGTGTTAAAAGATTACATTGAGTGGAGAAATGGTAATGAATCCTTAGCTATGCCAAACCCTTAAATAATTGAGATTATAAATGTTCATGCGCGCTGCTTTAGCAATTGCTATTTTTTGTCTTGCATCTTCATGTGTTGAGGCCAAAATAATTGAAACTCGTCACATCGAAGATGTTATTCCTTTAATTGATCATGAAACTTGGTTTTTAGTCGACCTTGACAACTGCATGTTTGAAGGAGCACAAGCCTTAGGACATGCAAACTGGTTTTATGATGAGCTACAGCAAAGAATGCAAAAAGGGATGAGCCGAGAAGAGGCAATAAGAGACGCCTACCCTGGCTGGATTAAAACTCAAAAAACCTGCCAAGTTAAAGCGTTAGAGACTAGCTTTGTTCCTACCCTTTTGAAATTACAAAACGAAGGAATAGTCATCATGGGATTGACTCATCGACAACCTTCAGTTGTAGATTCAACTGTCCGACAGATTGCCTCTCTTGGTTTTAATTTCCTCACAACCGCACCTTCTAAGGAATGCTTTAGCGTTCCTGCAAAAACTCAGACGCTATATTCTCAGGGAGTTCTATTTGTAGGTGATTACAACAAGAAGATTGATATTTTTGAACCATTTCTCTCTATGGTTAATCAGCAACCAAAGAAAATAGTATTTATTGATGATAAAAGAAAAAATGTCGAGGAATTGGAAAATTTAACAAGGTTTGGGATTGAGTATATTGGAGTTCATTACACAGCAATTGAACATGCTGAACCTGTTTATGTCCGTGAAATTGCTGAATTTCAATCTAAATTTTTAGATCAAATCATGAGCAATGAAGCGGCTTTACTCCTTATGGAGAATGGTCTTGAGTAATTTTTCAGTTACATATTTTGGCATCAAAGCCATTTTTTTAATCCTTACTCTCCATTACACTTTACCTGTTTTTGGAAGCATTCAATATACAAGAGAAAAGATATGGATTGACTGCACATCATGCGGCGGCGCTTTGTATAGCCCGTCGCTTTTTTAAATTCTCGGAAGCTCCTTCTAAGTGTCCTATGAAAGTAGTGCATAAAAATGTCCAAGTCACTTGCCCTCTACCTGCACGGAATCGAGAGCAACATGTTTGGGTATTTTGGATAGGAGCATACCGAAAGCTTAAAGCCGCGCTTGCTGCGCATTTTCGGGTTTCTCCAGGTCCTGCTCACGCTCGACCTGGATGACAAGGTAACTTCTCGAACAGCTTGAGAGCGATCTCAAGGGCTAACCGTTGACAGAACTGCTTGGTCAACGTGTCTATGCAATGAATACATTTGTATAGATTTTTAGTAGCGGTTAACTCATATAAATTCAATCAAGTGATAAAAATGTCTAATATTATCTTTCTATTTGGTCCC
The DNA here is from genome assembly GCA_964439595.1 of uncultured bacterium. Classification (GTDB taxonomy): domain Bacteria; phylum Chlamydiota; class Chlamydiia; order Chlamydiales; family Rhabdochlamydiaceae; genus CAIJXB01. Next base: position 3,294 of record CAYTOK010000030.1, read on the forward strand.
TCATGCAGTGGAAAATCAACTTTGGGTCAAGCTCTTCAGAAGGATCTTGGAGGTGATTGGATATATATCGATCGAGACGATCTGATTGAACAAAATGTATGTTCTGAGTCAACAGCAGATCGAACTCTAGAACAAAGAATTCAATCTATTAAAGGTAAAATTATTATAGATACGCAAATTCCATGGAGGGAAAAGCAAAAAGGTGAATTTTATTTTATGGTACTTCCACCTCTTGAAATTTTATTAAAAAGAGATGCAGAAAGAACTGTAAAACTGCAACGCCCTGAAAGACAGGCTTACTATGCGCGAGAATACGTTTTAGAAACCTATAATACCCTTAGCAAGATGAATAAGGAAAATTTTGATCACTATTTTGGTGCATCTCGAGAATCTGTAATGGATGAAATAGATACGGTTAAAACTATAATAAAATACAATCATAGTTCTTATATTAAATACTTCTGCTTCACTTTAGCAGGTGTTGCATTTAGCATTGTTTGTGCAGTATTGATAAACTCAAATAAAAAATCCTAAAGCACATTTTTTAATTTTTCAAGCGCAGTTAAGTAAGGAATTTTCAAAGCAGACCAATCAAATCTTTCTTCAACTGCGTAAAAAGTGCGTAATTTTTTTTTATTTATCTTTCATTCCCTTTTATATGAACGTTTTTTATATCAAACTTAGTGAGGGGTAAGCGTCAATGGGATAACTGCCTTAGAAAGGCTACAAGAAGCAGTGGCAACATGTTTGGGTATTTTGGATAGGAGCATACCGGAAGCTTAAAGCCGCGCTTGCTGCGCATTTTCGGGTTTCTCCAGGTCCTGCTCACGCTCGACCTGGATGACAAGGTAACTTCTCGAACAGCTTGAGAGCGATCTCAAGGGCTAACCGTTGACAGAACTGCTTGGTCAACGTGTCTATGCAATGAATACATTTGTATAGATTTTTAGTAGCGGTTTATCTGCAAAAGAGTGGAAAAGCTTAAGAAAACAGTATATTCTCTAAACTTTCCATTATTAAATGCTGTGCTTTCAAGAATAATGATAATCAATTTCTTCATTTTTCTTTGGTCCAATCACCCTCCAATTCAATTGGAGACTATACCGATCAAAATGAATCTGACCAAAATAGGTGTCTCCTCCACAGAGATGAGAATCCACAGATGATAGGGAATGCTTGCCGGAAAGTGCAAGATGAAAAAGAAAGACGGGATGCTCGGGTCCTCGTCGTAAGTGTTCCAAAGAGATTACACCTGCACAGCGATCCAAAATCCAACGAAAGATGTTACTAAAGCTTACTTCTGTATCCTGTTCGCCATGCCAGACACCCTTTTCATGGAAAATTAACGTGTTACTCCCTTCTTTTACGACACTCACTTCTCCTTTCCCTTTACCATTCCAGCCTCGCTCTTCTTTTGATTTTGTCTTGGCATTAAAAGTTAATTGGGTGACTCCCGAGAGTTTTTCCCAAAACGCAAGAAGTGCTTGAATTTTGTTTTCCTGATTGACAGTTTGTGCCTTGAGATCCTCCCTTACAACGTAATAATCCTTCTTCTCATGGGCTGGTAATAAGGTATAAGCTTTTTTAAGGAGCTGTTCCAGCTCGTTCATAAGTGGATAGGCAGGGCTAAATTGATATATGCGAGTTTTGCCCTCATAGTAGCTTGTAATAAGGCTACCCTTCTCCAAACGATTAAGGGCCTTTTGAATGGGCGTAAGAGGCGTTTTAAGTGATCTATGAAGTTGAGTCCCATAACATCTTCCATTCACAAATAGAAAAATGAGAATTCTTTGCACATTTTTGTTGCCGCAGAGGACTTCTAGCATAAAAAAATCAAACCTATTTCTAATCTTTAAAAACTACTTTCCAGTTTTTTACTAACACTACCTAGCACCAATGAAAGCCATACAAAACATCTATTTTTAAACCATTTTCTAATTTTTATAAACCACTTTGTGGTTTATTCAGATTGTTTCATGAGGGTTTTTCAGTTGAAAATGATAGAAAAGGTGTCTATACTCGCCCCTTGCAAACAAAAAAATTAGAAATAGGTGGATAAATTCTCATTAGATACGACTGGACTATTGAAGAAATAAAAGAAGTTTATGCCTTGCCTCTTCTTGAGCTTATCTCAAAATCTAACACTCCTCATGCGCAATTTCATGAAGTAGCCGAGGTTCAGGTTAAATGTGAGCAAGATTATCGAAAACCTTCTAAAAGCACAGTAAACGATAAGCGAGGCCATCTTTCTCAAAAAAATGGATTCGTTTTGTAAATTTCTTTCACTTTAACCTATAAAAAAATGGCTATTTTTGGTGTTTGGTGTATGATGTTTCTTTAATTGCGTGTCATTAAATTAAGGAAAAATGAAAATGAGTTCTATTTCTGAAGGAGTAAAAGGATTAGTTAACGCTTCGGCTCGTTTACTCAATCAACCAGTGGTAAAAGAGGGTGTAAAAAATCTTGCTAGTTCAGTAACATTTATTTTTGGACTAGTGGAAATTTATGATATTTATCAAATTGCCCGTGGTCGCGAAATTTTAACAGAAGCTTCTTCAAGCTCTCCTAAATGGCTTCAAGTTGCCCATAAAGTAGTGATTGTTTGTGGTAAAATTTCCCTTATTTTAAGTGCAGGTGTGTCTCGTCCGGGTGTTTTTATTATCTCTTCTTTTGTAGGATATGTCTTCTCTACTGCTCAATTAGACCGAGTGTTTGGTCCTAACACAATATTTGCGGTTAACCCTTGGCATCCTCGTCACGTTATTAGCATTGCAGCAGTCATCTTAGCTTTACCTTCAGTGCTTCAATCAACATATAAAGGTGTTAATTGGATACATAAGAAAATTTGCCAGTATCAAAGTACTCCTCCTCAGCAAACCAATAGCTGGCTTACCGATTCTAAAGTACGATTAATGGCTCTATTTAATACGATTACAAGTAGACCCACTTTACACATTGGAAATAAACTAGGTCGATTTATTCTAGGACCCATATAATTTAATTTTTTTGGAGTTTTATGAAAAAACTAGAAATAACACTGTTTCTTTTGCTTCTAACGTTTGGTTCGCATAGCTTTGCAAAAAGCTCTGAAACCGAAAATCGAAATAAAGGTTTAAATTTTAGCGCTTATTTAGCAATAGAGCACATCGATAAGGAAGGGCTGTCACTTAAATTAAATGATGGTTCTAAGTGGGAAATTACATATTTTGGTGAACTTTGGAAACTACTTGGTTGGGGATGGACTGAACAAAGCAATATTTCACATTGGGCAATTGAAGACACCATCGAAATTCAATATCCAGGCAGTGGTAATTTTACAGATTTTATTCTTGTTATCTATAACACATCTAAGAATGAACACGCTCTGGCTTATCTTAAACAAGCTCCTTCAACCGATTATTCGGCTTGTCTGTGGGTTATGGATTTTGATGAGAACACAAATCAAGTTACGCTAAGTAATGGAACCATTTGGTTTAAAACAAAAACGGATATGTATGGTGCTCTTTTTCACCAAAAATCAGCTCCTCAGTGCAATTGGAAAGTAGGAGATGCACTAACATTACTACGAGCTGAAGGATGGTTAAATTCAAATAAAGTTTTTCTATGGAATCACTTAACCAATGAAATGCCTTTTGTAAACAAATTGGAATAATCATCATAGACTTTCATAAATTTCTCTATTTTTTTTTACCGCTCTAAAACTTTTTGAGGTAAGGAATATTGATAGCTTGATATTGCAACCTTTTTCATGACGTGCCATTTATTCGACTATCTCTGATTGAAGAGCTTTGCAGTCTTTAACTTTATCCAGATACGTTTTCTGGTCAATAAAACCATCCAGCTTATCATTGTACATTTGGTTAATCCACCTGATTTTATCCGAAGTCTATAAGCTAACGTTGTGTAAGTGTCAACTACCCCGCCCTAAAGGAGGTAGCTTGTAGCTAAAAGATTTTTCTCTTACTACCATCGGCCTATTGACTGTGGCCGTTACCCGGTCGGCAGACTGGGCAAACCT
>CAYTOK010000031.1:0-7082 GCA_964439595.1 uncultured bacterium
GCCAAGGTTTTTTACTCACCCTCTAGGTCGAATAGATCTAGAGGGTTTTTTTTTGTCCCGAGTTTTTTTTGCGAATTATAAAATTCTAGCAATGCTCTTTTAAAACAGCATAAAAGCCATTGGTGTCAAACGTATAATCTGCGAATTTTGTATGTAATTTTTATTTTCCTACAACTAAATGATTTTAGCAGATAGAATTGGTTTTTCTTTTTTTTAGGTAAGTAAATATGATTACAGTATTAAAAAATTCGTATGAAGAAGCGACAGCTAAGAATGGTTTAATTTCTTTGGTAACAGAGATGCAAGAGGCTTTTAAAGCTCAACATGAAGGTCAAGGAAGGGCTGTAATTGCGACGCAGCGCGTTGCTTCTGTAATTGAGAAGTCTGGCTCATTATGGGAGTCTACAGGACAGGCAACAGGTCACAAGCCTTTTAAGCACAAGGTTACGGGTGTTGTGATTGGTTATGAAGGACATGGCCCTAAAGAGATTTATGGTTATCACTTAGAAGTGTTGCATAAAAATCTTCAAGATCACTTAAATATTCTTTGCAATGATATTTTTGCCTATAAGACAAAAAACTGGAAAACCGAACCTGATTATGAAGTCTCTCTTAGCCGTTATAATAAATGGTTAGGTGAAAAAAAATAAAAGGAAGTTTGGTTCCAGTTTTTTTTACTCAGCCTCTAAGTCGAATAGATTTAGAGGTTTTTTTATTTGGATATAGTCGTGCGTTTTTTGGCTTCGAAAATGGTGATCGTAAAAAAGTGGTGCATAAAGAACTGCGTTTTGGTAGCTGTAAGCAGAGAACAGCTATCTGACAAGTCATTTGAAGTTTTTATCCTTTCTCCTTTCACCCTATCTTGTTTATCTTTTAGGTAGTATGCTGGAAGTCTTCCTTATTGCAAAATTGGGTTTAAAATGATCTGCCAACATTAAAAGAAAAGGACCATTGGTCTTTTTTTTGGTTACCGAATAAATGCTGTTGGATAGGGTAGCCAGCTCCTATTTGTAATATCCAAGCATTTGAAGAGGCCCAAAAAGAAGGTGTGCAGTAGATGGTATTACCTCCGGAGTTTGGGTTACTGTTAGAGGGAGAAAAAATGCCATCAAATTCTACCAAGTAAGCAAAAAGCCATCCTTTTACTAGATTGCCATTTCTTCCTATGCCAAATTGGTAGAGGTATTGGTTTGTAGTTTTTGTTTTGCGCTGGGACATAGGTAGTATTACCCCGTAAGAACTAAAATAAAGCCATTTAGGTGACATGTGATTGTATGTTGCGCCTGCAAAATAGCTCATTGAACCTAGTCCTGTTATGGGAGTTTTGTGTTTTGAGCCTGTAGGAAAAGAAGCATTTGCAACAACAGTTATTTGGTCGCTTGTACAGTTTGTTGTTTTTGCGTAAACTGCATATTCAAATTGTAAAAAAAGATCCTCAAATCCTGAAGAATGGTGTTCTTTTTCTCTATAACTAACTGCTATAGGCACATTGAAAAAGATAGAAAATTCATCAGTAATTCCATATAGAACACTGGGAATCAAATCTATATAGTTACTATTTTGTTTCTTCAAGCTATCGCCAAATACATATAATTGCACTACATTGCATTCGATAATATTATTCCCAAAGCTTATAAGAGGTCCTGGCTGCTGTGAACAGGGAAGGATGAAATTTCCTTTATCGCAAGGCGGTTGATCTCCTTCTTTGCACTCGATTTTAAGGCAAAATAGGAGTAGAGAGACAAATAGAACGGAGGATTTTTTTGTTTCAAGCGTAAGACTGTGCATTCGTAACCGGTTAAATTTTGTGGCGATAGATCTGCATTTTTAGTCTGGTTTTTGTCAGTTTTGCGTTTTTTTAGATTTAATGCCACCTTTTCTTTCGACATTTATTTGGAATTTTCGACATCTGTTTATTGCTATTCGTATGTGTTTGATTTTTATATTGTTTTAGTTTTAGTTAAAATTAATTTATTGCATAGTTATTTATTAGATGATAGTTTCACTTTATAAGGTAAAACTATTTAGAGGTTTATAATGAGCGCGATGGGTCCACCCCCCCCCGGGAAAAATGACGGCTTAATTCCTTCAGGAGTTCCCTCACCTGAATCTTCAAAAGAGGTTCAGGAAGGAAAAACTTCTGAAGTTTTTCAAGGAGCACTTAAAAGGAATAGCCCCCCCCATGAGGAGATGTCAACAAGCGCTCTTTTAGCAGAAAGGAATCGTTTAGTGGTGGGGGGGAAGCGAATATGTTTAGCGAAAATAGAAATTGCTGAAAAGCCTTTTGTATCCAAGAATCGCGAGCAAAGCCTGGCTTTTGAAAAAGATGTCCAAGGTGGTTTAGGGGTAGGGGGTGTATTTATGAATCCACGATCGCCTCCAAAAGGTGCATCACCTTGGTTTTTAAATATTTGCCGGTTTTTCTGTGAATTGCCAGAACCCAGGGAAGGCTGTAGTGCATCTGGACAACTTAGTAAAGAAGATTTTACTGACCTACCAGCTTCTCATGGTTTGCCCGAGGAACCTGCTGAGCTTAAGATTTCTGGTAGTGTTTCTGGTGAGTTTACCGTTGAGTTAATAGGGTTACAAAACGAGGCTGACTTAGAAAAGCTTTCTAATTTAGTGCCAGACCCTGACTCAATTGCTCGAGATATCACCCCAGTGAAAGAAGAAAGCCGACCGGTTCTTATTCCAATTAGATCCGGTGAATTAGCAGGAGAAGGTATTCGACAAGGGGTAACCAATACGTTTATTGCAAGAAGTAGTGCAGGAAATCTAGCCGTGATTAAGCCTGCTTTAGGCGTTTTTCGTTATGGGTTAAGTAGTGATTGGCATAAGTTACATCCTCATAGAGAGGGAATTCAGTATTCTGATATGGTAGGTAGAGAGAGACTTGCTTTTGTTATTTCTAATTTGCTCGGTAAGATTTGGGGTGAAATGAGTGTAAGCATCCCTGAGACGCAATTAATACAAATACCCGCTAAATTTTTTGTTGGAAGGTTTGTGGATGCTTTACTGCCGGAAGATATGCTTGTTTGTTCCGTTCAGCAGTTTATACCATCTACTAATTTAGCTTTGTGTCCTAACGAGACTGTTTCTGATATGGACCCGAAAAAGCTTAGAGCATTTGCTGTATTGGATATCTTGATTTATAATGCAGATAGAGGGAAGTACAATGCTATTTTAAGTACAGAGTCTGGTGATTTAGTGCCAATTGATCATGGATTAATTCTTTCAAGAGGATTTCAAGCTTTACCTGATTTTTTTTGGATTGGATTGGATGGTTGTAATACACCTTTTCTTCCTGAAGAAATTGCTGTAATTAGCCATTTAAAATGGGAGGTTATTCGAGATGAGGTCCTTGTGGCCATGCCTGGTATTGATAGTGAAACTTTAAATACATTAAATACAACCTTAGAGTTTTTAAAAATTAGTGTGGAACTAGGCTTAAATCCCTATCAAATGGCGATTTTATTTTGTAAAATTAAAGATATCGATACGGTCTTTGTAAGACACTGTTACGAGGAAGCTAAGGCTTTACCTGGGGAGTTTTCGAAAAATATTCAACTAGTGATTAGAAAATATTTGGTTCCCTGCGCTTCTTTTATAACAGATCCGGATAATGCTTCTTTTCTTGTTATGCAGAATGAAGGAGCATATGGTTATAAAATCCCTTTAATGTGTGTAATGCTAGAATCTTTAGACGAAATTATCAAAGTTAGTTCTACAAAAGAAGAGAGACTAGATAGAGATATGCCATTTGAGGAATTATTTATGCAAATATTACAAGATCGAGTGGTTGCACTAAAAACGAGATTTAATGTTTGATTTTTTTACAATTAATTTGCTTTAAAATGGTTTTTTTGCGAAATTTTTTAGCTGTGAACCAAAATGGTTTATTTTTTAGGAGAAGAATATATGCAGGTAGTAAATGTGCAAACAAGGGAAGTTCTAGCTCGGTTTGATGAAAAAGATATTGCTAGCTTTACAGATAAGGCTTTTTCGGTACAACTTGCCCTTTGTGGTATTAAAATCCCTCCGGATAAACGAAAGGAATATGAAGGTCGTTTTGTTGTATACCCCGTTTTGAATGAAGAAGGTACTATGGCTCGCCTTTTTAAAAAAGCATTTCAGGAAATCTATTGTGAAAGACTTGAAAATGCGGGAGTCCAGCTAAATTGGGAGAAGATTTAGTCGTTGTTTTTTGTGACATTGATTAGAAAACAAGGATTGCGTCTGAAACTTCTTCAACGTATTTTTCTTTAAGTTTACACAAGGGTCGTTAATAACTTCGTCACCTATTATCATATTGGATGAGCCATCACCATCTAGGTTTATTGCTTAAATACAGCCTGAATCTAACATTATTATTAAATCCTTCCTGAAACAGGACTGTTTGTTTGTTTTTCTTTAAAAAGATCAAAAATATAAAGACCAATACTTGGCCATATAAATGCCATGCATATTATATTTTCTAATTCCCAGGGGGTTTTAAAGTAGAAAAATCCTAAGAGGAGAATTAAAGTTGGTAGTATAAAACCTAAAATGCCAATAGTTGTGAATTTTAGAAGCTTTGTTGCTTGGATATAAAGAAGCATGGGAATCATGGTAACGGTCCCCGTAAAAAAAAGTAGATATTTTGTGGAGAGGGAGGCATTTATAAAATCCAGATAAACTACAGTGGGTTTTACGGCGAAAAAACTTAGAAAAAGGACGATAATAAAGGTTTCTATAGCTAATTTTTCTAGAGCCGGGAAGCTCATAAGTCGGCTAAGGATTCCATAAATAGCGAAGGAAATTCCAATAAGAAGAGCAAACTTGGGAAAAACACCTTTTGCCACCAAAAGATAGATTATAGCTAAAAATACAAAGGCAACAGAGATCCACTGCCGAATGCTCATAGATTCTTTTAAGAAGATAAGACTTAAGACGATTGTTAAAATAGGAGATATATAGTAAGCGAGGCTAGCTTCTATTACGTATCCATGATTAATGGCGTAAATATATCCCAGCCAATTCATGGAAATTGCTCCTGATGAAAAAAGAAGGGATCCCCAATTTTTTTTAATAAGAGTTCCTATTTCTATAAAATACGCTTTTTTGAGTCGTGATTTCCAAAGAAAATAGGGGAGAAGGGTGAAAAAGATCCACAAAGAGCGGTGAAACAAAATGACTGTACTATCGACGTGGGAAAGTACTGACCAATAAATAGGCATAAAACCAAAAATACAAAATGCTAAAACTACTGCTAAGTAACGGCCATTTCCTTTCATTCTCTTGACAGCGTAAGGACCTCTTCCTTTAAAGGAAGTAGGAAGCGCTGCTCCCTATTCAATATAATACATAGATAAGACTTTAAAAGATTGAGTTTTTTGTTTTTTTTGTAGGGAGTAATAGGTTAGTCAGTTCTTTCCTGGGACTACTCTTGGTCATTTCTAGAGTGTTTATTGCGTGAAGATAGGGAAGCTTGGGCTATAGCTAATCCAAGCTGCTTAATATTGCTCCTTACCCAAAGAAAGGAGGTTCTTACAGTGTTTAGCTAAAAGTTAGCTAATTCACTCAACGGTTGGGTAATTTTCAGAGTAGGTTTCTCCGAAAATGCCGGAGTAGATTACGATTCGCGTTTCAAAGTCAACCGTATAACTTATCACACCTGCTTCCCAAGCAGCTTTTAGGAATTCCTGAAAAGAGCTTTGTCCTGATTGGTCTATTCTTAAAGCTCTTATAAGAGCTTCTTGATCAAAGGGAGGGATATCAACAGTTGTATTTATAAGAGGTACGCCTTGACTTACAACAGGACCTTGATGAGTAAGGTAAATGCTCTGGCATGACGGAAGATGCCAAATATTCCGAGTGACTCCAGCTTTCCTTAACGTTTCTGCAAGTAAAGGGAAGCCCCCTGTTTTCGAGCGAGTACTCATAGCAAACTGTTGTGCTTTTAGAAGGTTTTCGACAGCGCTTCTCATGTTTTTCTCCAAAATAGGGACGGTGGGTTACATCAAGCCCAAGGCTTCCTGAGCCCTTGTATGGCCTAATGCTGCCGCTTCCCGCAAAAATCCCTTAGCCATTACTGTATCGGTTCTTCTTAGTCCCTCGCCAGATAAAAGGCGACGCCCAAGTTGATACTTGGCTTCTACAGAACCATAGAAAGAAGCCTCATTATAAAGCGGTATGGCACTGCTAGCTTCAGAATCTCTGTTAAGATATGCGGCAAGTCCTTCAAATTCTTCTGCCTTTATGGCGCTATAAATATCTATAATGGCAATCAATATATTTCCTATTACGGGAACTAGCAAAGTTACAGAGCGTGGCCATGTTTTGGTATCAAGATAGGCAAAATAATGGTTATTTTGAAGCTGAGCTTCTCCTATGCATGGACGAAAGGCGTATTTTAAAATAAATCTACCAGATTAGTTATGGAGCTAACGACAGGGATGTAATCTGCGTAAATGTTTAACTTTACGCACATTGTTGAGCTTGCACCGATATTTAACATAATCCACCTAAATTAGGTATATTTATAGAAAGATTTTACCAAACTTTAACAATAACGACAATAGTGAATTTATTTTTACATAAATTAGTCATTTTAATTTTTAATCCATGAAAATGCATGAAAGATGTCAGAGATAAAAGTATAGAGGAAAGATATTCATCCTCTTGACAGCGCGGAAACCTTGCCCTGAAGGGCATGGAGGAAGCGCTGCTTCTTTTTTTCTTGTGATAAATTCTTTTGTTAACGCATGCTAAACTCTTCTTTTGAGGGGTGATCCTAATGCAGAGAACAATTGCTTTAAAAATAAAAGCTTCGGATTTTGCAAAAGCTGCTTTAGAGAAGTTGACAGAGGCCTATACTAAAGCTTGTAATGAAATTTCCTTATCCGCTTATGAACATCTTTGCTGGAACAGGGTCGCTCTGCATAATAAAGTCTACTCCCATACAAGAGAAAATTCTTCTTTAGGCTCTCAAATGGTTTGCAACGCCATTTTTTCTGTGTGCAAGGCTTACAAAGCAAAGAAAGCTACAAAGAAACCCCTAGAAAAACCGCTGCAGTTTCGAAAAAATGGAAGTGTCCATTTTG
>CAYTOK010000032.1:0-1133 GCA_964439595.1 uncultured bacterium
AACCGGAACACCATTGGTTCGTCCACTTCGGTCCTCTCGTACTAGAAGCAGCTCCTCTCAAATATCCTATTTATTTAAATAAGGCATGGAAAACTCTTGGAGACCGAAATTCCTAGGAGCTTTAGGTTAGGATAAACAAGGTCACTTTCGAATTCCCTACAAAAAGGCTTTAAGAAAACCTTTCACTGGAATTATATCGCCTTTTTTGGAAAAAAACTACTAAAGGTTCTTCTGCCTTTCTTTTTCCTGTCACTATAGGGTCTTCTACAGCCATCCCCACATCGCTATCCGAATCAGAAGCTTCCTCACTAGAGTTTTCGAAAAGTCGGAACCCTTCAGAAACTCTTTCACTGGAATTATATCGCCTTTTAGGAGAAAAACCTACTAAAGGTTCTTCTGCCTTTCTTTTTCCTGTCACTATAGGGCCTTCTACAGCCATCCCCACATCACTATCCGAATCAGAAGCTTCCTCACTAGAGTCTTCGAAAAGAGTGCCTAAATTAGGAGCTGGAGGCCTACCTAAGTCGTCGGTACGAGAACTCTCTAAAGAAAGGCTCATAAAAAAAGAGCTATCCAGTTCTTCTTCTGCATCCACTTCTAATAAATCAACATTTCCACCAGACCTTAACACTCTTTGCTCAACGTGCAGAGACTCTATTGCCACAGAGCCCTCTTTTATATCTAAAATAGCATCACTAGGAGTATGCATTATTGAAGGAGTCAAAGAAACTCTGCCAGGTAAAGGACTTGACGCTTTGAATCCTTGCAGGTAGTCTGCCTTGCCAAAATCCGGAGTGAACCTAGTCCCTGCTATACAACTAGGGGAGGGCACAGCGTCATATTTAGAAAATTGACAATCCTGACAAGTTGATAACCCGTCTATCGATCTAAACATAAAACCTCACAATTTCTAGTTAAAAGCGAAATTGTAACAGAAAAACAAATCAAAAAACAATTAAAATAAAAAACAAAAAAAAACAACATATTTTAATTCAATCATCAAATGTATAGAGATAATATTTTTGCAAAAACAAAAAGATGGGAAATTAAAAGCAACCACCTTAAAATAAAAGTATTGCGCCTATTCCTGTGCTGCTGGATTGCATTGGTTTTGAGTTGCCAAAACCTGATAT
>CAYTOK010000032.1:1143-3262 GCA_964439595.1 uncultured bacterium
GAGTAAAGAATTTTCACCGGAAGATCTCACATCACCTGATATTTCAATATCATTTTAAAAACTAAAGAAATTTATGTAAAATAATATGCACAATCATGCTATAATAGCTTTTAATAAATCACAACAATTGGAAAACAAATGATTTCTTTTAAAATTAATTGTGCAGATTTCACTCTTTCAGCTTGCACCGGTCTATCTGGTATGCCTTATGCGATGAGGCATTTTAAAGCTGCTAACGAAACAAAAACAAACGTCTGGGAGCACAGACTAATAGGGTTCTTGGAAGCCTTTCCTATCCTTGGCTTTTTGGTTGCTGTAATTGAGGTGGTAGTCTCCTCTTGTCTTCTTTCAAAAGCTAGAGCCGATGTCCCTTCAAATACTCCCCATACTTTTAGCCCAGCAAAAATTCCACCGATAGGTCAAGCTTCTTTGGTCCAAGACCCCCTCCTATCGAGAACCCTAAGTTCTACTCTAGCTCCACTTGATATAGCCTCTCTTGAAGAGCATTTAAAAAAGACAGGTGTAACTCTCATTGAAGGACCTAAAGCTAGTTCTGTAGAGAGTACCGTTGATTTTGATTAACAACTAAAAAAATAAAAAGGAGCTACCCATATGTCGTCATTAACACGCTATACCAATACAACACTTGCTGCTGCAGCTATACATCAAGATATTACTGGAGCTTCTACAAGAGGCCAACTTCGTGAAATATACCAGCAGCTACCTCAAGGCACAGGCGTTATCGTTCAGTTTTATATTAGCACAAATGAAAGCACCTCTCCTGGAACAAGAGTTCATCACGCAGCCACGGCTCTATTGGAAAATGTAACAGGACGAGGGCTAAAGATAACTGCAACAATTGCCTCGTATGAAAGTGGGCGTTATCGAACTCTTGAAACACCACTGGAAAGTCTCTCTACGCTTAGCGATCATGCCTCGACCGATAAAAGCTCAGCTTTAATAGCGGGTGAAGAGGTATCACGTGCTTCTGAGGAAACTGTAGTAACTCGCCACCCGCTCATGGATGCATCAGGAATGGAGTCGCTTGAATACAGTTTAAATACACCGCAACACAGACCTCTTCTAGTGATCGCAAAAGCTATGCAAAACATTTTTGCAGAAGGTGTTCCTCTACCGATCCAAGAACGTTTTCATTATTGTACATTTTCTGTAATGCTTTCTTCTGGCTCATTGTTTTATATTCACCGCGGTGTGGGTGGGGGAATAGCAGATCGCACTGGGCGCTCTGACGGAAAGTGGGAAGGCTTGTGCTACGGTGTTTGTGAGGATAAAACATATGAAAGACAAAAATTGGTAGCGACAGGAGCAATAGTTCCTTATCAACTAGAGCGCGAACAGGATGTAAGAGCCATAAATGTATCTCAAGCTGCTGCGCGGGTGCCTGTAAAGTGTTTAGAGACACCTGTAAAGAGGTTAGGCGCGCCATAAATGAAAAACGCCTTAAGACACCGTAAATGGTAGCTTAAACTCTAACTCCGCTTAAAAATACGTAATTGTTTATAAAAAACACATAAATCTCCTTGAGATTATGTGTTTTTTTTTGCAACAACCCTATTACATATATTTCGTAATATATAAGAAACAAGCCATTCCTTCGAAAAGATGATGAAATAAATTCTGCGCAGGTTTCTGGAGTTATCCACGAGCTCGATGAGCAACTTAATGCTTTTAGAAATCGATCTATAGGAGAAATTTGCTACTTGATCTAGACGCAACCTATCTTAAAATTCATCATAATGTATCGCAGGCCTTATTTGACCTAACAAGCTTAGATCTTAACCACAAAGAAATAACCTCTATAGTAAAATTAATTTTCACAATCAGCTGCAAACAGATGGAATAAGTGCTTATTTTTAAAAACTTCTGAATAAAAAAAAACCCTCTAGATCTATTCGACCTAGAGGGTGAGTAAAAAACCTTGGCAGCGACCTACTCTTCCATACTCTTGTGTACAGTACCATCGGCGATGAGGGGCTTGACTTCTGAGTTCGGGATGGGTTCAGGTATGACCCCCTCTCCATTGCCACCAAGAAAAAATCTTTAAGTATCTTCACTTATAAAAAACAGCGCTTGAAATTTCGTCTCTTCACTAAGTCGG
>CAYTOK010000033.1:0-2729 GCA_964439595.1 uncultured bacterium
TTTATCGAAACCATTGACGCGATGGGTGACAACATCCCAAACAAGCAGCAAATTCCCGGCATTTGGTTGCGCTACCTGCAATTGTTCATGATCCCGTTTTTGTTCCGCTTGTTCCGTCCCGTGATTGACCGGATCAACCAAGCATACAATCGGGAAATGGTGCAGTATTTGGCAGGTAGTACTGAGAAAATCGGGTTGCTGCTTACCGATGAAATTAAACCGGATGGGGAGCAAATCAGCGAATTCGTAAAGGGTGAGCAGGCAAAACCAGAACTTGAGGCGTTGGTTATTGATAAATTTATCGGTGGCAACCTGAATGCCGTAAAAGCAGACCCTACCCTATCTTTGTTTATCCTAGGAGCTTTAAAGTCACTTTGGCGGTCGTTCGTTAATCCAAGTGATGGCGAAGCATTACGCGCCGTTTCTGCGTCCGCCGTTGATGGAACCAAGACCTTTGTGATTAACGGCTACGAAGTGACCATCAAAAAAATTGAAACCGTTTAAATTCCAAACCAATGGCACTATTTGAAAAGCACATTCACTACCATTGCGATAACTCGCGCGTGGTTGAATTGCTGCAAATCCAGGCCGTAAAAATCCAAACTATTATGACACAATTGGAAATGTTTAAAGACCTGTTGTTGCGCCTTGAAGCGGCAACGACCAACATTGCTGCCGACATTAAGCGTTTAGCGGATCAGGTAGCCGCTGGCGGGTTGTCTGAAAAGGATGAATTGGAAATCAGCGCAGCCCTGAAACTGGCAGCCGAAAAGCTGGAAGAGGTGGCAGCCGTTACCCCAGAGCCTACCCCTGAGCCACCAGTTGAGGGGTAAGTAGTAACTGAGTTTTTAGTTTCGTTAATGGGATTATTTTTGCACAGCCTCGCGGGAAACCGTGGGGCTTTTTTATTTGTGGAAAATATTTTTGATTAATTTCTTGTAAGTTTGTTTAAATTTTAACAATATTGTGCAGAATCTTTGGAAAACGTTCGGAAAACGTTTGATATATCGAATGTTTCCCGAAAATCTAATAAACAACAACTACAATAATTACAATGAAATGGGCAACTTGAAACAAACATTTAAAAACCTTTTCTCCCTTGGGGAAGTTAACCCCGTGCAAGACGAAAAGCTAATCTTTAAAATCCTGCTTGCCTGTGAACGGGCTTCGATTATTGTCGTGGCGGTCGTATCTGGCGTTGCTGTGGCCGCTTATGGCTACCTGCTTGCATCTGGTTACACTGAATGGGAGATTGTACGATGGGCAACCGCTGCACTACTTTTTGTCCTAGCAACAGCGATCACGGACGTAGGCGTAAAGTACTTCATCCAAAAGGGTGCGTTTGATTTTTTCGTTTTCTTTAAGTTTGAGTGGGTAAAAGGGCTAAAGCAATCCGCATTTGTTCGGGCAATGCAGTTGGTTGCCTGGGTGTGTATGTGCGCCCTGATCGCTGGCATGTTTCTTTTTGATTACTATTCAGTGGATGCTGTGCGCAATCCAGTGGCAAACATGGTGAAAAAAGAAAGCAAGCTCAACCAAGACAGCATCCGACAAATCACAGCAGATCGGGAAGATGCAAGGGTAGGGGCTGTAAATATCGCAATCAATGGCGTACAGGCAGACATCAACGCAACCCGTCGCCAAATCGAAGCCGAAAAGGTACGGGCGGCCAATAGCAACCAGAAAATGAAACGCCTCGCAGATAGCGGGAATGGCTGGGCAAAATCCCAAATCAAAGCAGCGCAAGCAAAAGCAGCGGCACCGCTTCAACAAAGATTAGCAGAGCAGGAAGGATTAAAAAAAGAACTACGTGAGCAACAAGCCCGTGACCTAGCTTATAAATCCGCTGTCATCACCAAGTCGGATAGTACGGTTTTCGCCACAAATGCCGCGATTGAAAGCAGAAACAACGATCTAGTAACAGGCACTTCGACAATGTTTATTTGGCTAGGATTCTTTGCTAAATGTATTGCTGGGCTTATTCGTGTGATGCTGGTGGTGCTGTTTCTGGGCAATCCAGTAGATGCCAATAAGGACGGCAAAGTAGATTACAGGGATGTTACCAGCGCCGCCGCTGGGGGTTTTCTGGCGGGGTAGCGGTGGAGGTTCAACCCGTTACCCCTGAAATTGACAAAGAAGACGAACTACTTGATGAGCTTGAAATACAAGCAATAATCGAAGGGCTTTACGCCTCAATGTCATACCAGAACGAAACCGAAATTGAAGAAACCAAAATCATCATTAAGGGCTTAGAAGCCTCAAAATCATACGCACAATGACGCAAGTCGAAAAAATCAAAAAGGATATTCAAGAAATGGAAACAGCGCTTTCAATGCCTTCCATTAACGACATGCCAAAAGTCAAAAAAAGACTTGAAACCGATTTGGAAACAGCAAAGCAACAACTTAAATCTTTGCAAAAAAAAAGCGATCCGCAACCAACCGAAAAAACCGGACAGTTGCCAAAAACGCCAATACGGGACGCAGCCGCAAAAGTACCACAAGAAACAAAAGACGAAGTGGAAGAGTGGGCAAACAAAAAAGAAATGGAAAATAAGGGATGGGAACAGGTGAAACAATCACTAACGACAGCCCCAACCGTCGCACCTAAACCGACCGCCACGATCCACTTTGCCGGGCAACAATACCCCGGCCAATACACGCGGGGTGAACTGTGGTCGGATGTGCGGCAAAACTTCAAGCTTGTTTTGTTGTCCGCTACGTTCCGTA
>CAYTOK010000034.1:0-2584 GCA_964439595.1 uncultured bacterium
AACACATGTTTATCCGTCTGAATGGCCGCCGCGTCTGGGCCGAACTGAATGAAGCTGACAAGGGTACTGGTAGCGGGGATCTGCCTGCCGATGTGCTCAAGTCGTTTGAGCGGCTTTTGGAGCGCCACGGCAACAGTGCGACCACGGTGGCGCAACTGCTGTTTACCGAGAACAAAGAGCTGCGTGACAAGGTTCGCCAGATCGAGGGCAAGTTGCCGGCTGACGGCGCGGTAGTGCTCACCGGCGCAGATGTGGCCGCGTGGGACGCATACAAAGCGCTGGGCAAGCCGGACGACATCAAGCAAGGGCTTGATGAGCGCACGCAGTTGCAGGGTCAACTGAGCGGCGCACAGCGAGCGGAAACGCTTCGCGTGGTTGCGGAGGCAGTGGGCTATAAACCCGCTGTACTGAGAAACCTTGACCGCATGGCGAAAGCAGAGGGCAAGGAACTCGCTTTCAGCGTGCGCGACGAACAGCGCGACGGGAAAGCGGTCAAAGTGGCCTACGTCAAGGACGGGGACAAAGAGACGCCGATCACCGATTACGCGCAAAGCAACTGGGCGGACTTCCTTCCGGCATTGAGCGCGCAAGGCGCGCAACAGCAAGGCACCCGCTACCCGGCGCAACATGCGGGCAGCAACACGACGAAGGTAGACGATCCGGTTGGCGCATTCCTTGAGCGTCAGAATACCAATCGGGCAGCGGTCAAGAACCCGCTGCTGAAGGAGCAATAACATGGGTTGGAAGACAACCGTCTACGGCAGTATGCCGGGATTCGTGGCTGATCCTGAGTCAATCGACCGCAACACGGGTCGCCAGATCGACTGGGCCAAAGTCCCCGAATCCTACAAGGCCGGGACGCGCTACACCATCACGACCAGCGCACAGGCCAACGCCGCTGCGACCAGCATCAGCGTGACGGCTTTGCCCGTCGCCTTGCCAGTTGGCACCGTGTTGGACTTTAGCGGCGCTGGTGAGTTTGCCATTCTCACCGCCGCCGCCGCCGCGGGTGCAACTTCGCTTACTGTCGAAGCGCTTGATGCGCAGATCGAAAGTGGCGACACGGCAACTTACCTGATCAGCGAGAGCAACGACAAGGTGATCCCCGCTGGTACCGTCATGTGTGAACTGAGCACCGGCTATGTCGTGCCGCGTGCCGCACGCCCTGGTAGCGAAGAGGCCATCGGTTTGCTGTGGTCTACCGCCACACAGAACGAGAACAGCGCAGCGCTGAGCGGTTACGGGATCATCGTGGGCGGCGTGATTTACGAAACCCTGCTACCCGAAACCATCACCAGCTACAAGACTGAGTTGGAAACGAACGGCACCAGTTGGGCGTGGCAGACTTACTCAGATAGTCGGGAGGTCTAATCATGATTTTCAATTTCGCTGAAGCCCTGGCGACGATGGGCCAAAACGCCGCGGTTCGGGTGGCGAATGCTGCACGGCCACCGGCCAACTATCTGTTCAACACATTCCTGCCAGAGCGGACCCAAAGCGACTACCACGTTGAGGCTGCAAACATGGTGGTCCGTACAACCGCCAGTGGCTTGGTTGGCATGGACTCACCTTACCCGCCTGGGGGTACTGTTGAGATTAGTACGTTCCTAGAGCAGTCCGCCAAGCACGCTATCACCAACCGGCTTACTGAGGGTGCATTGCGCCAGTTGCAAGGCTTGATGCGTGAGATGCAGCTCGCTGGGACGCTGGGCAACGATTTTCTTGTGAACGAAGCACTCAACTTCTATCAGAAAGTCGTTTTGCAGGCGCTATTGGACACCGATGAGTGGTTACGTGCGCAGGCACTTGTTTACGGCGCCATTTCATGGACCTACAACAAAAAGACTCTCAGTGTCAACTACGGGATTCCTGCTGCTAACTTCCTGACCGCTCGCACGAACGCCAATAACGACAGCTACAGCGACAGTGCAAGCGCATTCTGGACCGATGTCCTAGAGGCGCGTCGCTTGCTACGTTACAACGTGCGTGCAGCCATCATGAACAGCGCTACAATGGACAAGATCATCGGCAATCCCGCCAACAACCTGGAGATTGTTTCGCAAACAAATCAGATGTTCCAGGTGCGTAAATATCGCACGGTGGGCGGCATTGTTGTACCTGAGTCCGACGCTCGCTACAGCATGATGTTCACGGTCTACGACGAGGAAATGGAAGTCCTCGACACTACCGCTGGCATGTTGGGGAAAACGCAAACGGTAAAATTCATGCCAGACGGGAAGGTGCTCTATATCGGCCAGAATACTTATAACGGATACCGCGTCGGGCAAGGTTCGACCGATAACCCGCGTAATGATCTTGAGCTTGGTTGGCACGCCATCTGCCCAACCGTCGAAGGTGGTGGAGCGCCGGGTAGATGGGGCCGAATGTACGTCCCAGAAGGATACCCCATGCAGTTGGTTGGCGAAGCTGTTGAGAACTCTTTGCCCATCATATTGGCGAATGACAAGATCGTGGTCGCCACGACCGAGCTTGCTCCGTAATCGGGGAGGTGAGTATGTCTGACCGTAACGAACTGGTCACAATCACCCTGCCCAATCAGCGCATGTACCGTGAGCGCCAAGAG
>CAYTOK010000035.1:0-1883 GCA_964439595.1 uncultured bacterium
AGCCGAGATCGTACCGTGGCTGATGACGCGTACCACCATGACCATGAACGCCACCAACATCACGGAGCGCATTCGGTCAATGGAACTGGCGATCACGAACACCCTGCGCGAAGACGACCGAGCGGTTGGCGAGTCGGTGCGTACTGCGCTACCACAGCAAAACATCGACATCAGCATTGCCCTTGGTGAGATCAACATCAGCGAAGCGCTGTTCAAGACGTTCCACTACGGCGCATCGAACGGTACGTCGGTGGTGCTGAATGGTGTCAGCGGTGCGCTTGACATCAAGTTCACATCGGAAAGCAATATCTCTGGCGCGGCTGTGCCCTATTCCATGCAGATCGCTATCCCAAGCTTGGGTTACACGATGGACGGCGAGCCGGAAGCGAGTGGCGACGATCTCATTACGCTGGGCCTGACGGCATACATGATCGACGATGTGGCGACGCCCATTACCGTGACCGTGATTAACGATGTGAGCGCATACTAATGAACATGCTGGAACAGTGGCAACACAATGAGCCGGTGAGTATCTTCGCATCCGATGGCGAGAGGGAGCATGAATACCGGCTCACCTTCAAAACCATGTCAGCCTTCGAGGAGGCCAGATTTTCGCGCAACCGGAATAAGGCCGGCGCGATCCTTGAAGAACTATTCGGACCTGCCAAAGAGCGCACAGACGAACAGAACGAAGACGCTTGGGCCATGTTTGACGTGCTGATCAAGCACGCCGCAATCATGGCAGCCTTGGCTAAGGTCGAAGTGCGCTCTGTGCCACAGCCAACAGAGGACGATGCGCCGGTAGAACCTGGGGACTGGACAGAAGCGCGTTTACCTGACGCTTGGTACAACGCCAAGGAATTCCCATACCACGCGCCTGCCAGTGTGCTGAATCTACTGTTTGACGCCGTGATTGCAGCCGGGAATCCTTACCGGCTGTTCAGCTTCCTCCCCGCGAGCGATGCCGAAAAAAAAGCGCTGCGGCTGACCGTGAGGCCGTCCGCGAGTTAGCCAGGATCATTGTCGAGGCGGAAGAGGAAGCGCGCAAAGACGGCGACAAGGGCACGGCGGAATGGCTGACAGCCGAACAGTTGCGCCAGCGGGCCAAAGAGAAGGCAGAGCGCGAGGAAGCTGACGGGCTGTGCAATCCTGAGAGCTTAGACATCTTCATTGCATGGTACAGCATGGGCGGATCACAATCGCCGCCAAGCCTGACCGACCTGTACAGCATTCCGGCATGGCTCCGCAAAGACATCGTGTACATCTATTCAATCATCGGCGACGAACGCGACACAGCGAAGAAAAAGCGGAAGACGGACAAGGCGAAGGTAAAGCCGCCAGTGTGGAAAGGGTAAGCATGTTCACGCTCAGCCTACAGCGCAACACCATCGGCGAGGATCTAACTCTCCTTGTGGAACGAATCGCCAACCCTGGCAACGCCCAAAAGCGCAGTGTATCCGGGGCGATTCGGCAGGGGTTTCAGGACAATTTTACCACGCAGGGCGCGGCCAGCGGTGAGCGCTGGCAACCGCTGGCGCAGCGTACTGTCGCGTCACGCAGAAAGCTGGGTTGGGGGGCAACCGGGCCGATCCTGGTGCGCCGTGGCGTCCTTCGTGATACGTGGGTAAATGCCGGTGGACAGGGGCATGTAAGTAATGTGCGCCAGTCTGCTGGGATGACCATCTTCGAGGAAGGGGCAGAGGGCGAGATTCCCGTTATCCATGAACTTGGCGCGGTTATAGACATCCCTGCCATGCAGCAGTCACGCAAAAACGGCATGATGCATGTCGGCGGGGCGCGCCAAGTAACAATCCCCGCTCGCCCTGTGTCGCTACTGGGGGAAAGAAGCGAGGCGCGGATTATGGATGTGATTGACTTCATGA
>CAYTOK010000036.1:0-1036 GCA_964439595.1 uncultured bacterium
CATCATATTCCTCAAAAGAAACTTGCCAGTATTTATAATTCACTCCCATTCGTGTATAATCTTTGTAATAATTCATCGTAACAAAAGAAGCGATGTCAAATAATTTCATGATTTGAATATACGAATTAGCAGACAAATTTCCGTCATTATAATCTCCATTCCAGGAGACTAAAATTGATTTTGGAAATTCGTCTTTTATCTTCATCATAAAGTCGTAATTTATTATTCTAGAGTCCTGACATTGAATAAGAATAACATCCGGTAAAAACATGGATATCGTATAATAAAGCTCGTCAGGATTAGCTCTATAATTTACTTCAGACGTTAAAAAATATTTGGATAATGACTTTCTCAATCCAAATTTGGTTCTCAGCTGATGCGGATAAGCATTATTCTCGTATAGAGGTGCGTAAACCAGTCTAGGAGTTCTCTTCAAAGGATTTTGATAAATCTGAGGAGATTCCAGATTCGGTCCTAATAATCCATTTCTAGTCCATTTTTTCACCCACTTATTAGAATCGGGATGTCCTCCGGTAAAGTGATCAACTGGATTGTTAATCTTTCTGAGCTCGTCGTCAGCAATCAAATCGTCAATACAGCATGACTCCATTGCTTCTATTTTGTATCCTGCTTCTATGACGTTACAAGACAGCTCATTATCTCCACCATAAGTTCTTAAATAATCTCCCCACCACCCCACCTTGTCTCCGAGCCATTTAGGAACGATGCAAACCTGTCCATAATAACACCAGTCTCTTTTACCGTATCTGACGGCTGGCATTTTGGAGACTGTATAATCTTTCGTAGTTCTATTTTGAGGAAAGCATCCGATTCCTACATCAAGATGGTCATCCATAAAAGCTACGGAATTCTGAATAGATTCATATCTGAATTCTATGTCATCATTTGCAAGAATTACATATTTTCCCTTAGCTTTCGTTGCTCCATCATTGAATGCTTTTACTGCTCCCAACAATTCTCCATGCTCGATCAATACAACATCATCTTGATTCTTTAGAAACTTCAGAGTTTCATC
>CAYTOK010000036.1:1046-1805 GCA_964439595.1 uncultured bacterium
ATTTCGTACGGAATTCCTAATCCAACAGATTTTCTTACGCTATCTATGAATTTCTTCAGATAAGAAAATCTATTGTATGTTCCAGTAACTATAGATACGTATGGATTCGGAATCATTCTCTCCTCGGATCATACGCAACCAGAATGTCTCCTGAAGCATGAGAATTATCCTCAAAAATAATATCCAAATTAGGATCTATTTCCTTTATCTTATCAATTAACATTTTCAAAGATATCTTGTTCCATTCATAGATTCCGATAAGTCTCATATCATCGATCAAAATGGTAACAGGATATTTGAATCCTTTAATCGCTTCAAGTTCGCTCATCAAAGGAGTGCATTCTATATTGCAATCTTTGTGAGCATCCAACCAGAATAATACCGGTTCTTCAATATACGGTAGAACATTTCTCAATGCGTCATCTGATCTAGTATTGTAAAGAAATACATTTGAGCTGTCTTTGAATCTATTCTTAGAAGAATTGAAAACATCTTGATTCAGTTCAACTGAGTAGATTGTTTGAAAACCACAATCAAGAGCCGTTTGAACTGTATCTCCATAGCTAGTTCCGGTTTCAAAAAACACCTGATTATTTGATTTGTATTTCGTCAGCAATTCATTTGGAAGACTTCCGCTCATTCCTATCTCCTATTTACTTGTTTCGTATTCCGACCCAATTGAATCCATTTGAGACAACTCTCACTGGATCTGCCATTATATACTCCTAAATAAACTTGAAATCATAATAACTTCCTCGT
>CAYTOK010000037.1:0-1648 GCA_964439595.1 uncultured bacterium
TCCGTGAGGTTTCTCTACTGGCTGTGACTCTCCTTTGAATATTCGTTCCATTTCATTTATATCTTTCCCAACAAGTGTTGGAGTTGGGTATCCAGGATTACGTTGCTGAATTAAATAATCTTCGTATACTTGTAAAATCTTTTTTGCTTTTTCTACTCCTACGTTTAAAATAACAAACTCACCTTCTTTCACCTTATTACCTTCTTTGTCTATATACTCACGTCCATTTTTTAATTGACCTGATGTAAATGCTCCTGTTTCTGTTTTCTTTGTCCATAGGTCACCTGCTACAACTTTATCGTTGTAATCTTCTGGTGTTGCAACTTCAACATAGTGTGTTGGTTGTAATAAATTTGGTTCTTTTGATTGTCCGTTTTTGTTTTTGAAACTTGATAATCGTGTGTAAATTTTAATCATATTAATCTGGAATTTGGTTAGTATTAGTAAATGCGTCTTCTATGTCATCATCTGAACGACCAGCTACTGTTCTCGGTGGTACAGGTAAATCATTTGAGTGTGTTTTATCAGTTTCCATATCTTCTCCTTTGATTACTAGGAATGTATCAAGTAGTGCATTTTTAAGAGCATATGTTGTTGCTTTTCCTGCACCTTTATCTTGACTATCTACACCTTGACCATATCCTGCTAATGCAACACTTTCACCACTTTCATGAATTAGTAAATATGTTGTGTGTGCATCTGTTAAAATTGATTGCTTACTCTTTTTTGGTTTTGGTACTAGTTTTGAATATTGGTCATCTTCTTCCCAGCGGTCTACTTTTGTAGTTGATACAACAGATGTTGGAAGAATAACTAATCCATTTTTAATCATTGAGTCTTTAATCTGTGAACGAACCATTGAATCTGAAATAGCTTTATAGCTTGAAGTTCCAGTTCCTACGTTCATACTTTTTTCAATATTTGTAACTTCTTTCATTACTTCAAGAATTGCATTTGTTATGTTTTTCATATTTGGTTATCTTTAATTAATTGTTCTAGTAATTTCGGGTTGTTCTTTTTAAGGAACTTAATCTTGTTTTGTCTTGCCCAGTCATCAAATCGGATCAACCGTTCCACAAAATTATGGAATATCTTTATTTCTGTTGTAGTGTTATTTTCCATATTGTTGTATTTCGTCTAGTGTGTCAAGGATACTATCCTCTAACCAGTTTGGTATTTTTGATACCAGTAATTCTAACTCGTCGTAACTAAAACCTGATACCCATTTTTCAAAGTTATCTAGCATGTCGTCATTTGTGCCATTGTAGTTTTTTGCGTGAATATCTTGTAATAGTTCCAAGTTATTTTCGATTATTGTTTCAGTATCTTTATACGTCATATTGTAAATCTCGTTGTTCCATTAAATCTAGGCTTCTGTGTATTGGCTTTGATATATTCATAACTCGACCACTTTTCATTTTCTTTCTTGCACAGAATTTACAATCGTCATGACCTTCGTCTTTTTTATTGTAATTACATTCTTTACATAAACCTAATCCTCCTTGAGTTTTTAAATACTCTTCATATAGAAAGTCTGAGTCATCGAACTTGTCTTGCTGGTCAATAATATAATCTGACATATAGATATGTAGAAGGTGGTTATCTCTTCTATAAATTCAGTATATACTATGTATAAATGTTTGCAAGT
>CAYTOK010000038.1:0-1594 GCA_964439595.1 uncultured bacterium
GCCGCACGCTCCATCGCTCCGGCGCCACTGCGCGCGTCGATGAGGTACAGCGGCAGGTACGCGGCTTCCTTCGTGCCCTCGTACGCCAGCCCGGCCGCCGTCATGTCGTCGACAAACGGCGCCGCCAGCGCTACGGGCACGCCCCCGCCGACCGCCATCGCAGTCTTGCCGAGTCCGGCGGCGAGCGGCGAGTCGGCAACTTCTGTTGCCCGCTGCTCCATCTCCGCCGTCGTCTGATACTGGTTCGGCGAGCCGACGAACAGACTCATCGCGTTCTGCGCGAGCGTCTCTGCCGGACGGCCGCCGAGCAGCAGCGCCGGGTCCGTCACTGGCTTCGCGAACCCAGACTCTCGGATCGCCGTCTGCGCCTGCGTGACGAGTGGAGTCAGCGGCTCCTTGATGCCCTCGCGCAGGAGCGGCTGTGCGATTCCGTACGCCGCCTTGAAGGCGTTGACGGGGTTGAAGTCGTCCGGTACGGCTCCGAGGTTCGCGTTGATTTCCTCGGCGAGCGATGCGCCTTCGAGGCCGGACTGCGACACGGACTGGTTGGGAGCCTGCGGCTGGTTTGCGCTGGCGTACTGCTCCCACGCGCCGGGCTGCTTGTGCGGCAACTGCCCCGGCTGAGTGTACTGCGAGTAGTCGACCGAGACGGGCGTCGGCTCGTCCCACACGACGTCCTCGTCCCACACGATGTCCGAGTCGGGGTCAGCCATCACTCCTCCTTACGCGTGCCGTCGGTGTACTCGGTGATGCGCTTGCCGGTCTTCTGGTTGATGCCAGTACGCTTGACGACCTTCTCAGGCTTCGGCCCCGTTGGGGGCTTGACCGCCGCGGCCGGAGGCGTCTTCGTCGTCTTCTCGTTCGTGCCGAAGAACTGGCCGGGGACCTGCTCCGTCTTCTTCGAGCTGGGCGTGATGCTGACGCCCTTGGTCTTCATGTACTCGATGTAGGCCGCCGACGCCTGTCCGAGTTGCTCCTTCGCGACATCATCCGGCAAACGGCTGTACGAGTCCAGACCGTTGCCGAGCGTCTGCGTGAGCACCTTCAGGACCTGATCGTCCTTCTCCATGCGGTCGTCGAACTGCTCGCCGCGCTGCGTACGATCGGCTGCCGACTCTCCGACGCGCGCCATGGCCGCCTTCAGGCCGGACAGAATCGCTAGAACCTGCGTGTCGTTCCGCAGCTGCGCCGTCTGAATCGCTGCGTCGAGGTCCGCTTCCTTCAACGCAGCACGCGCTCCCGCATTGAACACGGCGCGAGAGTTTCGCCCTTCTTCCTTCATGCCCTCGACCGCCTGTCGCACAGCCAGTTGCCGCTCGATGCCCTGAAGGCGCGCTTCCGAGGAAGCGTCCTTCTGTCGCTGCTGGAAGATCATCTGCGCGAGCGGCATGTTTCGCGGCGTGATGAGGCCGCCCATTCCGCCGGGCTGCTGCGGTGCCTGCGACGGTGCGCCGCTCGTCTGCTGCATCCGGTTCTGCGGCTGCGCCTGCCGTGGCGCAGTCTCGGGGTACGCGATGGGCGTCTGGTCCTGCGGGATCATGCCGGGGTTGCGTGGCGTAGAGCGCGACTCGTCGCCCGCGGCGAGCCAGCGTTC
>CAYTOK010000039.1:0-1538 GCA_964439595.1 uncultured bacterium
TTCCCGCGAGAATAGCTGGCAGATTGTGCCATGACTCTTTGATACGATGATCCGTCACACGATCTTGAGGGAAATTGTAGGTACGAATCTTTTCTGAACGACTCCCCGTACCAATCTGACCTTTGCGATCTGCAGCAAATTTTTGCGCAGCTTTTTCTTCTTCGAGAGCCTCGAGCTTTGCGGTGAGAATTTGTAACGCGAGCTCCTTGTTCGCACCCTGAGATCGTTCAGCAGTCGAACGCACATCGATACCGGTCGGCTTATGAATGAGACGAACCGCAGATTCAACTTTATTGACGTTTTGACCCCCCTTGCCGCCAGCGCGCGAAAACTCCATCTCAAGATCAGCGGGATTGATAACGTATTTTGACTTTTTTCTGATCGGCATGATGGCTACGGTCACGGTCGATGTGTGAACACGCCCCATCTTTTCGGTCTCTGGTACACGCTGAACACGATGAACGCCAGTCTCCCAGCGGAGAGTTTCAAAAGCATCTTTTCCTTTGAATTCAAGCGATACTTCTTTATATCCACCCAAGTCATTTTTTGATTCATCGATAATCTTCATCGTCCAACCCTTGCTCTCGCCATAGCGTTTGTACATGTCCATGAGCTCGGCGGCAAAGAGCGCAGCCTCATCACCACCAGCTCCTGCACGTATCTCCAAAATCATTTCCTTTGGTTTCTCATCTTCGACAACATCTGCAGCAATAATCGCCGCCATCTCTGTTTCCAGCGACTTTTTTTGTTCCACAATAGACGCAAGTTCATGCTCGGCCATGTCTTTCATGGAAGGGTCAGCCTCGATCATGCCACGGACCTCTGCCTCATCTTTCATGAGCTTTTCGTACAATCCAGCCATGAATGCGGTCTTGGGATTTGATTTGTAGGTATCGAGATTCATAGAAATGAATAAAAGGAATTGGAATTGTGAATTAAGAATAACACAAAAGGAACAGCCTTGGGTGCGGCTATTCTAATCTCTAATTACTAATCTCTAATCTCTATTTTTTGTAGCTTTCGCCTGACGGTTCTTGAACTTTTCGACGCGGCCTGCAGTGTCGATGGTCTTTTCCTGATTGGTATAAAAAGGATGAGAAGCGCTTGAGATTTCGACATGGTGAATTGGGTATTCCTTGCCGTCAGTCCACTTTGCCGTCTCCTTGGTAGCAATAGTTGAAGCAATTAAAAACTTCGCACCGCTTGAGTTGTCGGCGAAAATAACAGGGCGATAGTTGGCTGGATGAATGTCTTTTTTCATGGGTGATAATGTAACACGTTCGAGACATGAGCGCAAGCGAGACCGACCCATGCTATAATAACGCCGACATGAACAGCGTTCCTCGTTCACACACCATCTACACGATTGCCGTCATCGGTTTCATCTATACCCTGCACCTGGTATTGCCGATGTACTCGAACTCCAGCTTCCTTTCACTCTTTGCCGACGAACAAACGGTTGGATTCATTTACATGGCGAGTGCGGCAGTCTCAATTTTTTTCTTTCTTTTTGCCTCTTCTATTATCCGCCGTTTCGG